>CBCTJT010000052.1:0-3179 GCA_965147305.1 uncultured bacterium | reverse complement strand
GCCAGTTTTCGATAAAGTCAGCCACGTTAACCGGCTGATTAATATCGAGAAGAGGAATGTTAATCGCTAATTTATCATCGCTTGCCAGCGCAATCACATATTCATCCAGTAAATAAGCCATTTCACCTTTTATACCACGCCGCCACAGCGCGATTTTTGGTACAGGCTCATCTTTAAAGCCTTCAACCAGCACCAGATCCAGCGCTGCATGGTCCATCCGCGCGGCCAGTTCTGCCAGGTCCAACGGCTGCTCAGGAGTTTCGCACATCAATGCCCAGCGCTGATTGCTGGCGACAATCACCTGATCAGCACCTGCTTTTCACAGCAAATAGCTGTCTTTTCCCGGCGTATCGATATCCATTTGATGATGAGTATGCTTAATTAACCCTGAACGAATACCGCGTGCCTTAAGCAGCGGAATCACCTGCTGCAACAAGGTAGTTTTTCCGGTGCCGCTCCATGCCACAATCGCCAGTAAAGGCACGCCCATCAATGACCTTCCCCATTCGCTAAATCATCAGGTGTATTAATGTTGCGAAACGCAGACTCAGGATCTGAGAATGTCACCGCATGCCCACCATGTTCACGTAAAAACTGCATTAAACGCCGTTCACCTCGAAGCAGCCAGGCTTCGAGATCCTCGACCAGCGATCGATTAACCAGAGCTAATGCGGGATGATCGCGCTGTGTGGATCGTACCCACACTGCAGGCGCATCGCCGCGCTGCTGCCATAAACGTGCAACGAAATCCTCTGGCAGCCAAGGCGTATCACAAGCGCAAAAGGCGACCCACTCGGTCTTACTGTGCTGTAAACCACTCAATATGCCCGCCAGCGGTCCAGGATAATCTGGCATGGAATCGGTAACGACCTGACAACCGCTAGCCTGATAACGATCAATGTTGCGATTGGCGCTTATCAACACAATATTGACCTGCGGCATCAATCGCTGCAGAACGTGCTGGTAAAGCGGTTTGCCCTGCAATTCAAGCAACCCTTTATCCTGACCTCCCATACGACTGCCTTGCCCACCCGCGAGGATCACGCCGGTAAATGCGGTCATTTTCGTCTCCTTAACCATTCTGGACGATACTTGCATAACGGCAGCGTACCACTGCATAGAGGAATCAATAATGAAATATCATCGGCTTAATGAACTGTTTGAGCTCCTGCAACCCGCCTGGCAAAAAGAGTCCGACCTTAACCTGCTGGCATTTTTACAAAAATTGGCGCTGGAATCCGGCTTCAGTGGCCCATTAAGTGAATTAACGGATGATGTATTGATTTACCATCTCAAAATGCGTGATGCCAGCAGCAGTGCTGAAATTCCCGGACTGAAAAAGGACTATGAAGTGGACTTCAAAACCGCGCTATTACGTGCTCGCGGTGTGATTAAGGATGATGAGTAGTGTTATCCTTGCGCATTCCTTGCAACGGTAACATACAGGCAAAATGATGAGCGAAGCCGCCTTTAATTTCCAGACGCTGAACCCCGATGTCATCCTTGACGCATTGTGGGATGCAGGTCTGCGTGTCGAATCCGGCTTAACCGCCCTCAATAGCTACGAAAACCGTGTCTATCAGTTCAGCGATGACGACAAACGTCGCTATGTGGCCAAGTTCTATCGTCCACAGCGCTGGAGTGCGCAACAAATCCAGGAAGAACATCAGTTCACGCACGATCTGCTGGCCGATGAAGTGCCCGTTGCGGCACCATTGACATTACAGGGCAGCACGCTGAATCACCATGCCGGTTTTATGTTTGCCGTTTTTCCGAGTTTGGGTGGGCGACAATATGAAACCGATAATGAAGAACAGATGGAATGGGTGGGGCGTTTTCTCGGACGAATTCATCAAACGGGTCGCCAGAGCCTATTTCAGCAGCGCCCCACATTCGGTCTGGAAGAGTATGTCTTCCAACCTCGTCAGGAACTGGAGCAAAGCACGCTGGTGCCGGCTGCCTTGAAGGATGCGCTGCTTAACGCCGTTGATAAACTGAGCGGCACGTTGCAGCAGTGCTGGCACAACAACTGGCAACCGCTCAGGCTGCATGGCGATTGCCATCCAGGCAATATCCTGTGGCGTGATGGCCCAATGTTTGTCGATCTTGATGATGCGCGCAACGGCCCCGCAGTGCAGGATCTGTGGATGCTGGTGAACGGCGATCATCAGGAGCAGCTGATCCAGTGGGATATTCTGCTGGAAGCTTATAATGAATTCAGTGACTTCGATTTACATGAATTGTCACTGATTGAGCCTTTACGCGCTATGCGCATGGTTTATTATTTGGCCTGGGTGGTACGCCGCTGGCAGGACCCGGCTTTTCCGCGCGCCTTCCCCTGGATGACCGATGAGGATTTCTGGCGCCGACAGATTGCACTATTTATCGAGCAGGAGAGGCTGTTACATCTACCCCCGTTGCAGCTTAGCCCGCAATTTTAATGAAGTACTCAGGAGATTTTTTCACGATGAAAAAGATTATGTTTGCGCTGGTGGGTTTAATGCTGGCATTTGGCGCCTCAGCGGCACAGTTTAATGACGGCAAACAATTCGTCACACTGCCAAAGCCGGTTGCTGGTGAGCCACAAGTACTGGAGTTCTTCTCCTTCTTCTGCCCGCACTGCTACCAGTTCGAACGCGTCTATCACGTAAGTGATGCCGTGAAAAAGAACCTGCCAGCAGACACCAAAGTCACCAAATATCACGTTGATTTCCTCGGTGGCGACTTCGGTCCTGTTGTGACCCAAGCCTGGGCGGTCGCGATGGCGCTGGGCGTGGAAAGCAAAGTCACTGCACCAATCTTCGACGGCATTCAGAAAACCCAAACGGTCACCGATGCAGCCAGCCTGAAAGCCACCTTCATCCAGGCGGCGGGTATCTCGTCAGAAGATTATGATGCGGCGTGGAACAGCTTCGCGGTGAAAGCATTGGTTGCACAGCAGCAGAAAGCGGCAGCCGATCTCAATCTGCAGGGCGTGCCAGCCATCTTCGTAAACGGCAAATATATGGTGAACAACGGCGGTCTGGACACCAGCTCCATGGACAATTTCGTTGCCGATTATGCCAATGTAGTGAAATTCCTGGTTGAGAAGAAGTAATTAAACTCGAATAAACGCCGGCGATGTCGTAATGCCGATCAGTTAAGACAAAAATGATCGGTTGAACGATCCGACAGTTCTG
>CBCTJT010000051.1:0-4304 GCA_965147305.1 uncultured bacterium | reverse complement strand
AATACCTGCCTGTCACGCAGGGGGTCGCGGGTTCGAGCCCCGTCCGTTCCGCCACTTAATTGAATAGCCCTGACTTAATAAGTCAGGGCTTTTTCATATGCAAAATCCAGCCTCAATTGTTGATTTAAACGCAATATTCTTCTGCCTGTATGCGGATTTTTCGGCAACAATAAAACTGCCAAAATGCTTCCCATCGCAATAATCCACAAAACGATGAGGAAATCATGACAATCCCAGCCTTTGGTTTAGGCACTTTCCGCCTGCAAGATGATGTAGTAATCCATTCCGTGAAAACTGCACTGGAACTCGGGTACCGCGCTATCGATACCGCCCAAATCTATGAAAATGAAGCAGCTGTTGGTCAGGCTATTGCTGAAAGCGGCGTAGCACGTAATCAACTCTTTATTACCACCAAGATTTGGACCGAAAACCTAACTGCTGAAAAGCTGATACCGAGTTTGCAGCAAAGCTTGTCAAAACTGTGCACCGATCATGTTGATCTTACATTGATCCACTGGCCTTCACCTGGCGCAGCAGTATCAGTAAAAGAGAGTATGCAGGCATTAATGGCTGCGAAAGCAGCTGGGCTGACGCGTCAAATCGGCATATCAAACTTCCCGATTGCGCTGATGAAAGAGGCCATTGCAGCGGTTGGTATTGAAAATATCGCCACGAACCAGATTGAACTCCACCCGTTCCTGCAAAACCGCGAAGTTGTTGAGTTTGCTAAGCAGCAAGGAATGCATATCACGTCTTACATGACATTGGCTTACGGTGAGGCACTAAAGGATGAGACCATCCAGTCGATTGCGCGCAAACATCAGACAACACCGGCACAAATCGTTCTGGCGTGGGCAATGCAATCGGGCTATAGCGTTATCCCTTCTTCTACTAAGCGCGATAATCTCGCCAGCAACATGAAGGCGGTCAAGTTAACGCTGGATGCAGAGGATATGGCAAGCATCTCAACACTGGATCGCCAGCAACGGTTGGTCAGTCCAGAAGGATTAGCTCCGAGCTGGGATTAAGTTACGCAGTATTCAGCCCTGCATTCGCCAGGGCTGTTGCTTGACCCACTCGCTGAGAAAGTCGATAAAAGCACGTGCGCGCTGACTTACGCCCAGATCGCTGTAATAGACCGCGTTGAACGGCATTTCTACGGGAACTCGCTGCTGCGCCAACACTTCAACGAAAGTCCCTTCGTCGATTTACCTGTCCACCATGTAATCAGACAGACAGGCAATCCCCTGATCGTCCAGGCAAAGCTGTTTAATCGTTTCGCCACTATTCGAAGACATTCCTTGTTTAATCTCGTAAAGATCGCGGCCGTTATCCGAAATTGGCCAGCGATTTAATCGCGAGGGTTCAACAAATCCGAGACATTCGTGATCGATTAAATTGGAGATGGAGGCAGGAACGCCACGCTTAGCCAAATAAGCTGGCGTCGCGACAAGTTTGCGATAGCTGGTAAACAATAAACGTGCGCGCAAGGTGGAATCGGTCAGGTTGCCTGCGCGAATAGCTACATCGACTTTACGTTCAATCAGGTTAATGAAGCTTTCGGATGAAATCAGCGACAGCGTCACGTCTGGATAGCGCTCACGAAACGATTTTATCATCGGCAGTATTAAATGCAGGATCACCGGTGTTGCCGCATCTATCCGCAATTCACCCTGAGGGGATTGCTGGCGTTCCATTAGCTCATTTTCAGCGGTCGACATCTCCTGCATGAGTTTCTGCACGCGTTTAAAGTAGTGCTCACCTTCCTGAGTGAGCGCGAGCTGGCGAGTGGTGCGCGTGAGTAATGCCACTCCAAGTTTGTTCTCTAGCTTTTTAACAGTGCGACTCACAGCAGAATTAGCCATCTGTAGTTGTTCAGCCGCACGACTAAAACTTCCACTTTCGACCACTGCAATAAAAACTTTTAACTCATCTGACGATGCTTTCATTATGCTCTCCAAAGCAAAAGTCTATTCTCACTTTGCATCTTTTTGTCATTAAAGCATGAGTCGATAATGACGCCCATCAAAACATTCATGGGAGTCAATCATGCCACTTGCACTCTGGGCGCTGACTATCAGCGCCTTTGCTATCGGAACCACCGAATTCGTTATCGTAGGTCTGATTCCAACGATTGCGGAACAACTCAACATTACGCTGCCTTCCGCAGGTATGTTGGTCTCAATCTACGCTCTTGGTGTCGCCGTGGGTGCGCCAGTCCTGACCGCTTTAACCGGAAAAGTCCCACGCAAGCCACTGCTGATGGGGCTAATGGCGCTCTTTACCGTGGGCAACTTAGTCGCTTGGCTGGCACCGAACTATGAGACGCTAGTGATTGCTCGATTACTCACGGGATTGGCACACGGCGTTTTCTTCTCGGTCGGTTCGACGATTGCGACCAGCCTGGTGAGTAAAGAGAAGGCGGCAAGCGCCATCGCCATCATGTTTGGAGGCCTGACTGTGGCGCTGGTAACCGGTGTACCCCTGGGTACGCTGATCGGTCAGCACTTTGGATGGCGTGAGAGTTTCCTCGCAGTTTCCATGTTAGGTGTCATTGCTTTAGTCAGCAGCATGGTGCTGATACCGCGTAATATTGCGCAGCCACCTGTTACCACATTGGCGCAGCAAGCGCGCGTCATGATAAACCCGCGTCTGCTATTAATTTACGCCATCACCGCACTGGGCTACGGCGGTGTGTTTACCGCCTTCACTTTCCTGGCGCCGATGATGCAGTCATTGGCCGGTTTTTCCCCGACAGCGGTAAGTGTCATTCTGCTGGGATACGGTATCTCTGTAGCCATTGGTAATATCTGGGGCGGAAAGTTGGCCGATCGCCGCGGCGCTGTGCCCGCGTTAACCCTGATCTTTAGCGCTCTGGCGGTGCTGCTGTTGGTGTTCCAGTTCACGGCAAATACGCACTTTATGGCGCTAGCGACGGTGTTGGTGATGGGGATTTTTGCCTTTGCAAACGTGCCGGGCCTGCAGGTCTACGTAGTGCAAAAGGCTGAGTCCTATGCGCCCGGTGCAGTTGATGTGGCGTCAGGACTGAACATTGCGGCGTTTAACATCGGCATTGCGCTGGGGTCATTGGTTGGTGGTCATATTGTCGAACACTATGGTCTGGCGCAAACCCCTTGGGTTGGTGCTGTCATCGTTTTTATCGCGCTATTGCTGGTAAGACTCAGTGGCCATCTCGATAAACCCCGCACTGTTTTCGCCACGGAATAATGAGATCAACAACCCGCTACCAGGCGGGTTGTTGACGTAATATGCTGTGAAACTCATTCCGACAATTAACAACGCCAATTGAAACCCTGCCCTAAAATCCCTATAACTGTCAGGTGAAGTTGTAGTCGTAAATCAGCCAGGCGGGAAAGTGCGAAAGAAAACATATGCAATGCGTTATACAGCGGGTCAGCCTGCAGAGCGGATATTTCCGCCTGGGGCAATGTTGCATCTGGGGCAGGCGCTGCCGCCTGGTGCACCGTTACCTGCGGATCCTGCATTGCGGGTTTTAGTCTGGAATATCTTCAAACAGCAGCGGGCAGACTGGATGTCCGTGCTGCAGGGGTTCGGCAAAGATGCTCACCTGGTTTTACTTCAGGAAGCGCAAACCACACCTGAGCTGGTCAAATTCGCCACCAGTAACTATCTGGCGGCTGATCAGGTGCCAGCCTTCGTCTTACCCCAACATCCTTCCGGCGTGATGACGCTGGCTTCTGCGCATCCTGTGTATTGCTGTCCATTGCGTGAGCGCGAACCTTTATTACGCCTGGCAAAATCTGCGTTGGTGACGGCCTACCCACTGCCGACCGGCGAAATGCTGATGGTGGTCAACATTCACGCGGTGAATTTCAGCCTCGGTGTGGATGTCTACAGCAAGCAACTTGGGCCGATTGGCGAACAAATTCAGCATCATCGCGGACCGGTGATTATGGCCGGCGATTTCAATGCCTGGAGCCGCCAACGTATGAACGCGCTGTATCGCTTTGCTGAAGAGATGGCATTGCAGGAAGTGAATTTCACGGATGACCATCGGCGTAAAGCGTTTGGCCGTCCGTTAGATTTTGTCTTCTACCGTGATATGAAAGTCAGCGAAGCTTCTGTGCTGGTCACGCGCGCCTCTGATCACAATCCACTGCTGGTTGAGTTCAATTCAACGTATCACATCGGACGTTAATGCCATCATGCTGTCAGGCAGTTGAGTTAAGACCTGGCTGAAGGGGGCGGAAGGGGATTGTGAAAAGCATATGACTAGTCCTGGTATAGGTTGACACCTTTTCAGGTTAAAACCCCCGATGCAC
>CBCTJT010000050.1:0-4474 GCA_965147305.1 uncultured bacterium | reverse complement strand
TAAGTGAAGAAGCCCTGAACAGTAGTTCAGGGCTTTTTTACGTCTGCAGAACGGCAAAATCCACGCTAAAAGCCACGAAAACATCCCACCCGTGACTAACTGATCGGGTAAACTACGGCCAGATAAATCAGTAAAGGCCGTGAAATGTCCAGCCCCCACACTTCTCTAAAAGCTTTCAACACACTGGGTCTCGAGGTCAGTGCACAAGCGCTGTATATCGCAGACACACCTGAAGCCATTATTAGCGCATGGCAAGCGACTCAACAAGCGAATCAACCTTTCATCGTGTTAGGTGAGGGTAGCAATGTGCTTTTCCTGGAAGACTTTGAGGGTGGAGTGATCATTAACGCCATCAAAGGTATTTCACTTGAGGAAGAGGCTGAAGCATGGCATTTACATATTGGTGCCGGAGAGAACTGGCACGAACTGGTTGAGCATACTTTAAAGAAAGGTATTACCGGTCTGGAAAACCTTGCACTAATTCCCGGGATGGCCGGTTCAGCGCCCATTCAAAATATTGGTGCTTATGGTGTGGAATTCAAAGATATTTGCCACTATGTCGATGTACTGCATCTGCCCACACAAAAAACAATTCGCCTGCATCGTGAGGCATGTCAGTTCGATTATCGTGACAGTATCTTCAAGCATGAGATGAAGGAGAATCACGTCATTATTGCCGTTGGACTCCGTTTGGCTAAGCAATGGAAGCCAGTGCTGACTTATGGTGATTTAGCGAAACTGAATCCGGCCACCGTATGCGCATGGGATGTATTCAATGCCGTCTGCCAAATGCGCCAAAGCAAATTGCCCGATCCACGGGTAACGGGTAATGTGGGCAGCTTCTTCAAAAACCCTCTTATCACATGTGATTTAGCTAATGAGCTATTAGAAACATGGCCTGGAATGCCGCATTATCCGCAGGCACATGGCGGCGTCAAATTAGCGGCAGGTTGGTTGATCGATCAATGCCATCTCAAAGGATACCAGGTAGGTGGTGCTGCAGTACATCGTCAACAGGCGCTGGTATTGATCAATGAGAACCTGGCGATGCCAAAGGATATCGTTGCTTTAGCGCACGAGGTACGTAATCACGTGGGTGAGAAATTCAATGTTTGGCTCGAGCCAGAGGTGCGCTTCATTGGTGCTCAAGGCGAACGTAACGCCGTTGAGGTCATTTCATGAAAGATAATAGTGTTCCGCTCAAATTGGTCGCGCTGCTGGCTGATGGAGAATTCCATTCAGGCGAGCAACTGGGTGAATCATTGGGAATGAGCCGTGCAGCCATCAATAAGCATATCCAAACCCTGAAGAGCTGGGGTCTGGATGTTTATACCGTCACAGGCAAAGGTTACAGCCTGCCTGCACCCATTCAGCTACTGAATGAAGCTGACATTCTCTCGCATCTGCATCAGCCGGATTTAGATGTCATCCCTGTGATTGATTCTACTAACCAGTATCTGTTGGATCGCATGGATCAGTTACCCTCGGGCCATGCCTGTATTGCAGAGTATCAGCAAGCCGGCCGTGGTCGTCGTGGCAGAAAATGGTTCTCTCCTTTTGGTTCCAATCTCTATCTTTCAATGTACTGGCGACTTGAGCAAGGCCCCGCTGCTGCAATGGGATTAAGCCTGGTGATTGGAATCGTGATGGCCGAGGTTATACAGTCGTTAGGCGCACCGGATGTACGTGTTAAGTGGCCCAATGATCTTTATCTGAACGATCGTAAATTGGCCGGCATCCTGGTCGAACTGACCGGAAAAACAGGTGATGCGGCGCAGATTGTCATGGGCGCAGGGGTAAATCTGGTGATGCGCTCAGAGGGAGCGTCCGAGATTAATCAGGGCTGGATTAATTTGCAGGAAGCCGGTGTTGAAATTGACCGCAATGAACTGGCTGCCAAAATCATCAATAGTCTGCGAGAAGCACTGCCGATTTTCGAGCGCGATGGATTGGCGCCGTTTGTTGGACGTTGGGATGCACTGGATAACTTTATCAATCGCCCGGTTAAATTGCTGATTGGTGATAGAGAAGTTCATGGTATTGCGCGTGGAATCGATAAGCAGGGCGGTTTATTGCTGGAGCAAGAAGGTGAAGTGAAGTCCTGGGTGGGTGGTGAGATTTCGCTACGTCCTGGTCATTAATGCAAATTAACTTTATAAAAACGCCCTGATATGACAGGGCGTTTTTATATAAAAAGTTATTTTCGCAGCCGAACACTTTGCACGGCATGATCTGCAGACTTAGTCATTATCAGGCTGGCGCGCTCCCGGGTAGGGAGTATGTTTTCGTTAAGATTCAACCAGTTAATTTCTTTCCATAATCCGCGAGCAATATTCTCCGCCTCTTCTTTGGGCAACTGAGAATAATGGTGGAAATAAGAGTCCGGATCGCTGAAGGCACCCTCTCGGAATTTTAAGAAACGATTAACGTACCAGCGTTCTAATAATGTTTCTGGCGCATCGACATAAATTGAGAAGTCGACAAAATCAGAAACAAATACATGATGCGGATCGTGAGGATAATCCATCCCACTTTGCAGCACGTTTAAGCCTTCCAGAATCAGAATATCAGGCTGTTGAACCACCTTATCGCCATCCGGGATCACATCATAAATAAGGTGTGAATACACCGGCGCGGTGACCTGACTAGCGCCCGATTTCAAATCTGATACGAAATTCACCAGGCGATGCATATCGTAAGATTGCGGGAAGCCCTTCTTCTTCATCAGCCCCCGTTCTTTTAACACTGCATTTGGGTGTAAAAAGCCGTCAGTAGTGATCAACTCAACTTTACGATGTTCTGGCCAACGGCTGAGCAACGCCTGCAGCACACGCGCGGTTGTGCTTTTACCTACAGCAACACTGCCGGCAATACTGATGATATAGGGAATCTTTTGCCCGTTGGTGCCAAGGAACTGCTCCAGCACGGCCTGACGACGCAGGTTCGAGCTGATATAAAAGTTAAGCAGGCGAGAGAGCGGCAAGTAGATCTCAGCGACTTCTTCTAATGAGAGATCTTCATTAATACCGCGCAGTCGTTCAATTTCGCCTTCAGCGAGCGTCATTGGCACTGAGTCGCGCAGGGCGGCCCATTGCTGACGGTCAAACTGCAAATAGGGCGTAGTGAGTGGTGTCGTTTTTTTACTCATAAGTATGCATCTGACCGCATATCCCGGCTCATCAACACCTTGTAGCGTCTGGCATACAATGATGCGTCGAGCTCAGTTGCACGTCATAGGGGGTAATTAACGAGAACAATGTGCTGGAGGGTAACACCAGTGTCACTTTAAAAAGAAGCAAATTGATAAACCTGAGCACGCTTTCGTAAGCGTGCCCGCATTTTTAATATTGCTTAGTTGCTTGTTACTGCCGTTTTTGCGGCCGCGCCGCGAAATGTCTTTTCAGATTATCCCTCGCCAACAACTTTTAGCCGTCATCAAATAACCGATGACGCTTATTTCTTTGTGCTTCGACAGAGGAAACAGTTAACGAACAATCCCATCTTGCAGTGCGTTAGTCGAAAAAATGTGCAATTGAACAAGGCTCAATAAAAAAGTTACGCATTTTTAAATGAAAAATGGCGGTACGCTTTTGGAGTGCGTGTATCAAACTAAGCTAAGTCGCTGTAAATGGCGTAGCCCAGCGGCGCAAAAACACACTGTGTTTGGACGAAAATACGGCAAATGATGAACGGTTTGCGATGTTTTGCACAAATAGTAGGCGATAGAACAATTTTGATAATTTTTTTGTTGCATCCTGGGCTCGGTCTTCCTAGAATGCGCTCCACTTGATGCCGGCTTAGCTCAGTTGGTAGAGCAACTGACTTGTAATCAGTAGGTCACCAGTTCGATTCCGGTAGCCGGCACCAATCAAGTAGGTGGGATTCCCGAGCGGCCAAAGGGAGCAGACTGTAAATCTGCCGTCACAGACTTCGAAGGTTCGAATCCTTCTCCCACCACCATCTCAACCTTGTGGTTGAGCGTCAGGTAAAATCATTATCTGGCGGGTGAGTTCATCTCTCTCACCTTCGAATTCAGATTGCGGAGTTTCGCAATCAAAGTCGGTCAGAAACTCTGACAGGCTCGAATAATAGAAGGTCTTCTTTTATTATTCATAAGCTACAGAAAGAACAGGTAGCCGAGTTCCAGGATGCGGGCATCGTATAATGGCTATTACCTCAGCCTTCCAAGCTGATGATGCGGGTTCGATTCCCGCTGCCCGCTCCAGATGTGCTGATATGGCTCAGTTGGTAGAGCGCACCCTTGGTAAGGGTGAGGTCCCCAGTTCGACTCTGGGTATCAGCACCACTTCCTTTATCTCTCTCCTGATTCTCTCTCTGTAAACCAAACAGTCAGGCATTGCCTGGTTGATATGACGATATCTTCGATATATCCGTGTCTTAGAGGGACTAGCGATGGCTAAAGAGCAATTTCAGCGTAACAAACTGCACGTAAACGTCGGCACCATCGGTCACG
>CBCTJT010000049.1:0-5607 GCA_965147305.1 uncultured bacterium | reverse complement strand
TCAAACACTTTTTTCAGCGTTTTTCTCCGGCGGGGTGAATCACTTCACTCCCTGCAGAGCCGTCTGCGTTGCCGCTTTGCCGTCTCAGTGGTGGCGCAGTATAGGGATTTCTGATGAGCTGACAAGGGTTAATTTGAAGTTTTTGCACGACCGCTCACTTTTCGGTCGATACGCTGGAATTAACAACGAATTGACATCACACAGGCAAAAAAAACGGGCCCGAAGGCCCGTTTTCATCATTTCGAATTACTGATGTGCGACGATAACATCGTCTTTCACATCCATTTCAATGGTTTTACCCGGAACAAAAGCACCAGAAAGAATCTTCTGCGCCAGCGGGTTTTCAATTTGCTGCTGAATAGCGCGTTTCAATGGACGTGCACCGTATACCGGATCATATCCATTTTCACCCAACAGCTTCAGCGCTGCATCCGTGATATGCAATTGGTAGCCGCGTTCATCCAGACGTTTGTACAACCGCTGCAACTGAATCTGCGCGATTGAAGCAATGTGCTGTTCGCCAAGCGGATGGAACACCACAACCTCATCAATACGGTTAATGAACTCTGGGCGGAAATGCGATCCCACCACCGTCATCACCATATCTTTCATTTCCGGATAGTCCAACGCACCGAAGCGCTCCTGAATCAGATCCGACCCAAGGTTAGAGGTCATAATGACCACGGTATTACGGAAATCTACCGTACGCCCCTGACCATCCGTTAAGCGACCATCGTCCAGCACCTGCAATAAGATGTTGAACACATCGGGATGAGCCTTCTCTACTTCATCCAGCAGAATCACTGAATAAGGACGACGACGTACTGCTTCTGTCAGATAACCGCCCTCTTCATAACCCACATAGCCCGGAGGAGCACCGACTAAACGCGATACCGAGTGTTTTTCCATAAACTCGGACATATCAATACGCACCATGGCATCGTCGCTGTCGAACAAGAAGTTAGCCAGCGCTTTACTCAGCTCGGTTTTACCGACACCGGTTGGTCCGAGGAACAGGAACGAGCCAATTGGACGATTAGGATCGGACAGACCCGCACGACTACGGCGAATCGCATTCGATACCGCATCTACCGCCTCGTTCTGACCAATCACACGCGCATGCAGCTCTTGTTCCATCCGCAGCAGTTTATCGCGCTCACCTTCCATCATTCGTGCTACAGGAATGCCGGTCCAGCGCGCCAGCACATCGGCAATTTCCACATCTGTTACGCGGTTACGTAACAGCTTCATGGTTTTACCTTCAGACTGCGTCGCAATAGTGAGCTGCTTTTCCAGCTCCGGAATTTTACCGTATTGCAACTCGGACATTTGACCGAGGTCGCCCACACGTCGCGCCTGCTCCATCGCCAGACGAGCCTGCTCCAGTTCTGCCTTAATGTTCTGCGTGCCGGTTAAAGAGGCTTTTTCCGCTTTCCACTCTTCTTCCAGCTCAGCATATTCGCGCTCTTTCTGATCGAGTTCTGTTTCCAGCATCTCAAGACGCTTGATGCTGGCATCGTCCGATTCTTTCTTCAGCGCCTGCTGTTCCAGCTTTAACTGGATAATGCGGCGTTCAAGACGATCCAGCGACTCCGGTTTCGAGTCCATCTGCAAACGAATGCTCGATGCCGCCTCATCAATCAGGTCAATGGCCTTATCTGGCAGCTGGCGATCGGAGATATAACGGTGCGACAGCGTTGCCGCAGCCACAATCGCCGGATCGGTAATCTGCACATGGTGATGCAACTCATAGCGCTCTTTCAGGCCACGCAGAATAGCAATGGTGTCTTCCACACTTGGCTCAGCCACAAAGACTTTCTGGAAACGACGCTCCAGCGCCGCATCCTTCTCGATGAACTGGCGATACTCATTCAGCGTGGTCGCACCGACGCAGTGCAACTCACCGCGCGCTAATGCGGGTTTTAGCATGTTACCGGCATCCATTGCGCCATCGGCTTTACCCGCGCCGACCATGGTATGCAGTTCATCGATAAACAGAATGACGTTGCCTTCCTGTTTTGCCAGATCGCTGAGCACACCTTTCAGGCGCTCTTCAAATTCACCGCGATATTTTGCGCCCGCCACCAGCGAACCCATATCCAGTGCTAACACGCGGCGGCCTTTCAGTCCTTCTGGCACTTCACCATTAATAATGCGCTGCGCTAAACCTTCGGCAATCGCAGTTTTACCGACGCCGGGTTCACCAATCAGTACCGGGTTGTTTTTGGTACGGCGCTGCAACACCTGAATGGTGCGACGAATCTCTTCATCACGACCAATCACCGGGTCTAACTTGCCAAGCTCGGCGCGCTCGGTCAGATCAATGGTGTATTTTTTTAAAGCCTGGCGCTGATCTTCAGCCCCTTGATCGTTCACGTTCTCTCCTCCCCGCAATTGCTCGATGGCCTTCGTGAGTTTTTCAGTGGTTGCACCAGCAGACTTCAATAGGTCCGCCAGCGAACCACGCGAGTCGAGGGCCGCCAAAACAAATAATTCAGATGATATAAAGTTGTCACCGCGCTTTTGCGCAAGCTTATCGCACAGGTTCAGGACCCGAATGAGATCGGCTGAAGGCTGTACGTCGCCATCCGTTCCTTCTACCTGCGGCAGTCGATTGATGGCTTGTTCGATGCTGGTGCGCAGACCAGCCACATCGGCACCCGCTGCGCTAAGCAACGGACGCACCGATCCGCCTTCCTGATTAAGCAACGCGCTCATCAAGTGAAGGGGTTCAATGAATTGATTATCGTGTCCCAAGGCAAGGGACTGAGCATCGGCAAGTGCCAACTGGAATTTATTAGTAAGACGATCCAGACGCATGATTCCTCCAATACAGGTCAAAATGCTACTGGAGATTAAATGAGGTCATGCCTCAAATTTTTCAAGTTTAATGACCTGTAATACGAACAAAAAATACGCTACTGGATCGTCTTGCGGCGTAAGACTATCTCAGCCAAATCAAAGTTGCCATACGCCCGGTGATTCCATCGCGTCGGTAGGAGAAAAAATCAGCGGTTTCGGTGAAAGTGCAACGCTGCGAACCACTGATAGAATGCACTCCGGCGGCCTGAAGTCGCTGACGCGCTAATTGCCAGATATCCGCAAAATATTTGTCGCCTGCTGGACGAAAAGCCGCATCGGCTTGTGCATCGTGTGCCATGAAGGCTTCACGCACCTCTGCACCGACTTCAAATGCCTGAGGGCCGATGGCAGGTCCAAGCCAGACGTGGATCTCACTGGCCGGAGATTGAAACTGCTGCAAAGTCTGTTCTAGCACGCCGTTACACAGACCACGCCAGCCGGCATGTGCAGCAGCCACTTCACTGCCATCATAACTGCAGAACAACACCGGCAAGCAATCTGCTGTCATGACAGCGCAAACCACGCCGGATTCACGGGTGATGGCCGCATCTGCATTAGGTATCGCATCGTCTGCAGGTAAACGGACAACATCTTGCCCATGTACCTGATTAAGCCACTGCGGCATGGCGGGCAGCAGCTTTTCCTTCAAATAATGACGATTTTGCAGGACATGCGTTTCAGCATCGCCAACGTGTGCCCCAAGATTCAGCGAATCCCAGGGCGCAGTGCTAACACCGCCATGACGCAAGGTGGAACATGCCTGAACGCGCTGCGGTGCAGGCCAGTCAGGAATGATCCACTCACTCATAGCCAATCCATTTGATCGCGGAACTCATGGGTATCGGCTTTCAGCGCATCAATCAGATCGACCATGTCTTGCGGCAATGGCGCATGCCATTCCATCTCAATCCCGGTGATGGGATGGTAGAGACGCAGCATGGTGGCATGCAGAGCCTGACGGTCAAAACCACGCAGCGCGGCGATGAACGCATCCGATGCACCTTTAGGCGGACGCGGACGACCACCGTACAGCGGATCACCCACTAATGGATGGTTGATATGCGCCATGTGCACACGAATCTGGTGAGTACGGCCGGTTTCCAGACGCAGACGCAGACGCGTATGAGCACGGAAATGCTCCATGATGCGGTAATGCGTGGTTGCGGGTTTACCCATTGGGTGTACCGCCATGTGCGTACGTTTGGTGGAGTGGCGCGCCATCGGCTCGTTAACCGTGCCACCTGCCGTCATGGTGCCGATTGCAACCGCTTCATATTCACGGGTAATTTCGCGCAGCTGCAGCGTTTCAACCAGGTGTGTCTGAGCGGGAACGGTCTTCGCCACCACCATAAGACCGGTTGTGTCTTTATCAAGGCGATGGACGATCCCGGCGCGCGGTACATCGGCAATCGGTGGGTAATGATAAAGCAGCGCATTCAGGACCGTACCATCCGGATTACCTGCACCAGGATGCACCACCAGGCCACGCGGTTTGTTGATGACCAGAATATCATCATCTTCATAAACGATATTCAGAGGGATGTTTTGCGCTTCCCAGCGCTGCGCTTCTTCGATTTCAGCATCGATAGACACCTGCTCACCGCCGAAAACTTTCTCTTTCGGTTTATCGATGATGGTGCCGTTGACGCTGACGCGACGCTCAAGAATCCATTCTTTTATGCGAGAACGTGAATAATCAGGGAACAATTCTGCCAAAGTCTGATCTAAGCGTTGTCCAAGCTGTGCTTCGGACACCGTTGCGGTGAGTTGAACTTGTTGTGCCATATACAGCTTCTTCGTTAACGTTGGGTTTTCACGGCGATGCCGTTTAATATAATGTGCTATCGTACCAGGTCATAACCGGGAGCTATATGGACCGCTTCCGCTACAACACTTTGAGGATAATCATTTCGTCATGACGCGTATGAAACATCTGGTGGCTGCTGCCACATTGAGCCTGAGCCTGGCTCTGGTGGGCTGTTCCGGCTCATCGGATCCGGTCCCGGACAGCCCGCCGTCTGAAATTTATGCTACAGCCCAGCAAAAGCTGCAGGACGGTAACTTTAAAGCGGCGATTAAGCAACTGGAAGCACTGGATAACCGCTATCCATTTGGCCCTTACTCGCAGCAAGTGCAGCTGGATTTGATCTACGCGTATTACAAAAATGCCGATCTGCCGCTGGCGCAAGCCGCTATTGCACGCTTTATGCGTCTCAACCCGACCCATCCAAACATCGACTACGTCATCTATATGAAAGGTCTAACGGATATGGCGTTGGATGACTCTGCACTGCAGGGCTTCTTCGGTATCGATCGTTCTGATCGTGATCCGACGCACGCTCGTGATGCTTTCCGTGACTTCTCACAGTTGCTGCGCAGCTATCCGAACAGCCAGTATGCTGAGGATGCGCAGAAACGTTTAGCCTACCTGAAAGAGCGTTTGGCGAAGTATGAACTCTCGGTGGCGCAATTCTATACCAAGCGTGGGGCCTATGTCGCCGTTGTTAACCGTGTTGAAGGGATGATGAAAGATTTCCCAGATACCGAAGCGACGCACAAAGCGCTTCCGCTGATGGAAAATGCATATCGCCAGCTGCAGTTAACCGCAGAAGCGGACAAGGTAGCGAAGATCATCGCGACAAATAATCAGTCCTGATTTTACTACCAATAAAAAAGCAGCCTTGATGGCTTAATGCCGATCAGTTAAGACAAAAATGATCGGTTGAACGATCCGACAGTTCTGCA
>CBCTJT010000048.1:0-9572 GCA_965147305.1 uncultured bacterium | reverse complement strand
GTGCAATCAGCGCCTTAAGCTGCTGTTGCGAGGTGGCGTATATTACGCTTTCCTCTTTCAGAGTCAAACACTTTTTCAGCGTTTTATCTGGCGGGATGAATCACTTCACTCCCTGCTGAGCCGCCTGCGTTGCCACTTTGCCGTCTCAGTGGATGCGCATTATAGGGATCCGGATTTTTTGCACAACCCCTTTTTTCGATCTTTTTAATCGACTGGCGAGTTTTCAATCTTTTCGCTGAGATCGCGAGCGATCCGCTCAAAAATCATCTTGTTTGCCAGCCTTATAAGCCGCAGGCTAGGGATAAAAGTGCAAAAGGAGAAAGATCATGTCTGTAGCCCTACGACCTTATAAGAACCATTTTCCACAAATCGGCGATCGCGTAATGATCGATAGCAGTAGCGTGGTGGTGGGTGAAGTGCAGCTCGCCGACGATGTAAGCATCTGGCCACTGGTTGCTATCCGCGGGGATGTGAACAAAGTCGTGATAGGTAAAAGAAGCAATATTCAAGACGGCAGTGTTTTGCATGTCACACACAAGTCCACCAGCAACCCGGAAGGTCATCCTTTAATTATTGGTGAAGACGTGACTGTAGGTCATAAAGCGATGCTCCACGGCTGCCATATTAGCAATCGCGTGCTGGTTGGTATGGGATCGATTTTGCTGGATGGCGTGTTTGTTGAAGAGGATGTCATGATCGGTGCGGGTAGTCTGGTTCCGCCGGGTAAAAGACTGGAAAGCGGTTATCTCTATTTAGGTAGCCCGGTTAAACAGATCCGCCCACTGAGTGAGGCGGAAATCGCAGGGCTACTCTATTCATCTAACAATTATGTTGGCTGGAAAGATGAATACCTCGCTCAGCAGAGCCAGATCCAACCTTGATCATCGATCTCATCTTGCCGGATAAGCTCTTCCGCTTCTTCTTCAAGATCCCAGCGATGCGCGCTAAACAGCGCCATCGCTGCACCCGTTCCGAATCGATCCTCTAATGCGCCAGGCTTGATGGCGCAGGTTAACCCCATTCCATGTACCAACACCGGAAAGACGATCGCTCCCCGTTCCTCGTCCCAACTTTCACGATCGGGAAAATGGATCGCCTGATTCACTCCTTCATTGCCTGCTTTAATTGAGCAATGACGGGGGTAATTTCTGGCATCACGCCATGCCACAGTTGGAAAGCATGTGCCGCCTGTCCCACCAGCATGCCCAATCCATCTGCTAGCTGATCCGCGCCGTGCTGCTGACACCACAACAAGAAAGGCGTCAGCCCTTGTTGATAGAACATGTCGTAGCAACGTATTTGAGAGGTAACCAACGAGTCTGGCAACGGCGGCACCTTCCCCTCAACGCCACTGGAGGTTGCGTTGATAATAAGATCAAATGACTGACCGGAGAGCTCAGTAAAACTGCTCGCCTGGATATCCCCACTATGCTGGAAGATGTTGGCCAGTTCTTCCGCGCGTGCAACCGTGCGGTTGACCACTACCACTGAACATCCAAAAAAAAGCAGGGGAAGGATCACGCCACGTGCTGCGCCACCGGCTCCCACCAGTAAAATGCGATCACCGGAGCGGATCAAATTCAATCGTTCCAGATCACTCAGCAGACCAATCCCATCGGTGTTGTCACCAAAGACCGAGCCATCTGCTTTTTTCTTTAATGTGTTAACCGCCCCAGATAGGGCTGCACGTTCACTGAGTTCATCGGCCAATTCCCACGCCTGCTGTTTAAACGGCAGTGTGACATTCGCACCTTTTCCACCGGAGGCAAAAAAGTCGCTAATTGACTGAGGGAATCCCTCCAGCGGTGCACAAACCCGACCATAAGAGTGCGCAATTCCCGTCTGCTCGGCAAAAAGGCTGTGAATGAAAGGTGACTTACTGTGTGCGATGGGATGACCAAAAACGGCGAAGTGTTCCATAAATTAGCCCTGACGAATAAGTTCGCCGCTGATAACGTCGCGAATTTCAGAAGGATTTAATCGCCCGCCTGTTGCAGCATGCAACACGGGGAATTGAGCGCCGAATTGCTGGGCGACTTCATCAGCATTACGGCACGGCGCCTCTCCGGAGAGATTCGCGCTGGTCGACACCAATGGTTTTCCGAAACCACGACACAATGCCTGCACATCCGGATGATCGCTAACGCGGATAGCCAGCGAATCGAAACGCCCTGTTAACCAGCGCGGCGTATGCGGCGTTGCCGGCACCACATAAGTTACCGGTCCAGGCCAGCTCGCGAACATACGCTCTCGCTGCAGCACCGTAAGTTCACGATCGGCGATGTAGGGTTCCAGCTGCGCATAATCTGCTGCAATCAGAATGAGCCCTTTCTCAACCGGGCGCTGTTTGAGCGCCAGTAAGGCCATGACGGCGCTTTCGCTATCGGGATCGCAACCTAAACCAAACACTGCTTCTGTTGGATAGGCAATAACGGCTTGCTGCTGTAGTTGCTCAATACAAAATTCGAGACTTCCTGGTGCGTACTGGTTCTGCTTCATGATGGTTATTCGTCCTGGGCGATGAGCTTGCCACAGCGTTTGCTGGCGCATAAGCGCTTCATGCCTTGTGCGGTTTTCTTCTCTATTAATAGGGGGAACTGGCAATGCGGGCAGATACCTTCAACCGGCGTTGCGTTGATCGCAAATTGGCAATCGGGGTAACGGTCGCAGGAATGGAAAGCCTTGCCATAGCGCGAACGGCGCTGAACCAGCTTTCCATTCTGACATTGGGGACAGGCAATCGCGGTCTCGTCAGGCTTATCGATGGTTTCTGTGTAATCACATTCAGGATAATGACTACATCCAACAAACATCCCAAACCGCCCCTGACGCAGAACTTTATCTGCACCACACTGAGGGCACGCGTGCCCTTCCAGCACTTTAACGATATGCCCATCGGCCTGATTTTTCAGGGGACGAACATAATCACAGGTTGGATAATTCACACAGCCAAGGAATGGTCCATGTTTACCACCGCGTATCACCAAATCTGCCCCGCAAGCGGGGCAGGGATCGTGTTTACGCACAGAGAATAGTGCTGATTTACTCATATTTCCGGATGCATTAATCGCAAATTAATGCAGCATACCTTCATTGACGTCGAATAACAGTTCTTCCATCTGCTGATAAGCGTTTTCACATCCTGGGATGTTAAACAGCACCATCAACACCACCCATTTCAGATCTTCAAGATCGAATTCCTGAGTATCAAGAGCCGTGACTCGTTCGATAACCATTTCGCGCGTTTCCATATTCAGCACCTGAACTTGTTCCAGGAACAAAATAAAACCGCGACAATCGGCATCAAGACGCTGGCATTCCTCGTCCGTATAAATTCGCATTGAGAGCGGATCGGCGGCCAACTGCACTGGCGCGACCAGACCATCCTGATAGTCCGCTAAACGTTCAAGCCAATTCAACGCATTGTAGATATCTTCACGATGAAAACCCGCATCGGCCAAATCATCGGTCAATTTATCCTGATCAACACGCATTTCAGCTTCGTTGTGGATATAGGTCTCAAACAAGTACATAAGTACGTCGAACATGGCATGCCCTCCTCAATCGGACATAGCCGCCGGGTACAGCTGCGATCCATCCTGCTAACTCCAGCTCCAGCAACTGGGCTGAGATAACTGGCACAGGTTGGCCGGCACGTTCAGCGACGACGTCAACAGGTGTAACCTCATCACCTACGTTAGCCAACACGCTAGCAAATGGCAATGGAACATCGTCACTGTCTTGTGAATATATTGTTTCTGAAGTGGTTGCCGGCAGCCATTGCAGGGTGGAATGCAAATCTTCAAGGATGTTATTTGGATGGGCAACCAACAGCGCACCCTGCTGAATCAACCAATGCGTGCCTTCACTGCCATCATTACCCAATGCTCCGGGTAACGCATAAACATTGCGATTTTGTTCCAGCGCGCAGCGGGCAGTGACCAGCGAACCACTTTTAAGTGAAGCCTCAACGACCAGCACTCCCTGGCTCAATCCACTGATGATGCGATTTCGGCGCGGAAAATTAACCGCATGCGGTGCCATATCAAGAGGAAATTCAGATACCAATGCACCCTCATTATTCATGATCGCCTGCGCAAGCGACTGATGACTTTTGGGGTAGATCTGTTGCAAGCCGCTGCCCAGCACCGCGATGGTTTTTCCCTGCGCTTCCAAAGCTGCACGGTGCGCAACGCCATCAATACCGCGTGCAAGTCCGCTGGTAATGGTTAATCCACTGAGCGCAAGCTGTTGAGTAAACCATGTGCCCCACTCTTTGCCATAGTGTGAACAGTGCCGACTGCCGACCACAGCCAATTGCGGTGTCTGCAAAACGGAGAGGTGTCCAGCCACATAGAGCAATGAGGGACGTTGACTGATTTCTGCTAGGGATGCCGGATAATCAGCCTCTATGCAGGAGACCAAATGATGATGAGGCTGATCCAGCCACTGTTGCGTGCGCGCCAGCATAGGTGGACAGTAATCGTTAAACTGCTGCCGCTGAATATCATTCAAACCATGGCTGTGCAGTAATTCATCATCCACTGCGGCACCGCTTTGCAAACTCCGCGCGAGATTCACCACGCGATGCCGGCGCAGGCCTTTGACATTTGCCAGCCTGAGTATCCCTTCCACTCGCTCCATGCGTCCATCCTTAAGCCCGCTCACATGCGGTGCAATGCTGTCAATCAGGCCACAAAAAGTCTACAATATGAGGTAGTAATCTTTTCTTTAACGCATACAGATCTGGATATTTATGTCAGTTTTGCAGGTATTACATTTCCCTGATGATCGCCTTCGCAAAATCGCTGCGCCGGTGGCTACCGTAAACGCAGACGTTCAGCGCATTGTCGATGACATGTTTGAAACCATGTACGCCGAAGAAGGCATTGGCTTAGCGGCCACTCAGGTCGACATTCATCAACGCATCATCGTTATCGATGTTTCTGAGAATCGAGACGAACGCTTGGTGTTGATTAACCCGGAACTGCTGGAAAAAAGCGGTGAAACCGGTATTGAAGAGGGCTGCCTCTCAATCCCTGAACAGCGTGCCTTTGTGCCGCGTGCGGAATGGGTCAAAGTCCGTGCGCAGGATCGTGACGGTAAGAGCTTCGAGCTGGAAACGGATGGTCTGCTGGCGATTTGTATCCAGCATGAAATCGATCATCTGGATGGCAAGCTGTTTATCGATTATCTGTCGCCGCTGAAGCGTCAGCGCATCAAACAGAAACTGGAAAAGCTGGCCCGCATGAACGCACGCGAAGCCTGAGTACTAACAGAAGGTTAAACTGTGTCTGCATCGCTAAAAATCATCTTTGCCGGTACACCTGACTTTGCAGCGCGTCATCTCGACGCGCTGCTTGCTTCTGAGCATCAGGTAGTTGGCGTATTTACTCAGCCCGACCGTCCATCAGGACGCGGTAATAAACTCACTCCAGGTCCCGTCAAAGTGTTGGCACAGGCACATGATGTTCCCGTGTTCCAGCCAAAATCGCTAAAACCTGAAGAGAATCAGCAACTGGTTGCTGACCTGCAAGCCGATATTATGGTTGTGGTGGCTTATGGTCTGATTCTGCCGAAAGCGGTTCTCGATATGCCGCGACTCGGTTGCATCAATGTCCATGGTTCACTGCTGCCACGCTGGCGCGGTGCCGCGCCTATTCAGCGTGCACTTTGGGCTGGCGACAGCGAAACCGGCGTAACTATCATGCAGATGGATGTAGGACTGGATACGGGTGACATGCTGCATAAGCTTTCCTGCCCTATCACGCCTGAAGACACCAGCGCATCATTGTATGACAAGCTGGCAGAGCTTGGGCCGCAAGGTATGCTGGATACACTCGATCTGCTCGCTAACGGCAAAGCGCAGCCGGAAGTACAGGATGAAGCGCAGGTTTCTTACGCTGAGAAGTTGAGTAAAGAAGAAGCGCGTCTTGATTGGTCACTTTCCGCTGCACAGCTTGAGCGCTGCATTCGCGCCTTTAATCCCTGGCCGTTAAGCTTTTTCCTGATCGAGGATCAACCCGTCAAAGTGTGGCAGGCTAGCGTTTTACCCCATCAGAACAAACAGCCGGGCGAAATCATCCATGCCGATAAAAATGGCATTCAGATTGCTACTGCTGACGGTGTACTCAATCTACTTTCGCTGCAGCCTGCGGGCAAGAAAGCCATGTCCGCGCAAGATCTGCTTAATTCGCGTCGTGAATGGTTTGCCACTGGCACCCTTCTGGCCTGATCTCCAGCCCGGTTTTAACCGGGCTTTTGTTTGATGAATGAATATGAAAAAAGCAACTAACCTGCGCAGTCTCGCCGCGCAACTGATTGAACGCGTCGTAGATAAAGGCGAATCGCTCAGTGCCATTCTGCCTGGCGCGCAAAAAACATTGGCTGATAAAGATGGCGCGCTGCTGCAGGAACTCTGCTTTGGCGTAATGCGCACTCTGCCTCAGCTGGAAGCTCTGATCGGCAAACTGATGGAGCGCACGCTAACGGGTAAGCAGCGCGTACTGCACTACCTGATTATGGTTGGTTTGTATCAGTTGCTGTACACGCGCGTGCCAGCGCATGCCGCACTGGCCGAAACGGTTGCCGGAGCAGAGGTCCTGAAGCGCACGGCGCTAAAGGGATTGATCAACGGTGTGCTACGTCAGTTCCAGCGTCAGCAAGAAGAACTGGTTGCTGCAGTGGATCAAGGCCCACAGCGCTACTGGCATCCCGGTTGGTTGCTTAAGCGTTTGCAGGCAGCCTGGCCAGATCAATGGCAGCAGATCGTTGAAGCCAATAATCAGCGCCCGCCGATGTGGTTGCGCGTCAATCGCCAACACCATAGCCGTGATGCGTGGCTGAGCCTGTTACAGGCTGAAGATAAAGCAGCCTTCCCTGCGGATACGCCGGATGCTCTCCGTCTGGAATCCCCTGCACCCGTCAGCCAGTTACCAGGCTTCGATCAAGGATGGGTGACAGTACAGGATTTGTCTGCTCAGCGCTGCGCTCTGCTGCTTGAGCCACAAAACGATGAAACCATTCTCGATCTCTGTGCAGCACCAGGTGGGAAGACCACGCATATTCTGGAAATCGCCCCTCAGGCAAACGTGCTGGCGGTAGATATCGATCAACAGCGTTTGACGCGCGTGCATGAAAATCTGCAGCGCCTGGGCATGCAAGCCGAAGTACGCCAGGGCGATGGCCGGACACCTGCAGCATGGTGCGGCGACCAACAGTTCGACCGTATCCTGCTGGATGCACCTTGTTCTGCAACAGGTGTTATTCGCCGTCACCCTGATATCAAATGGTTGCGTCGTGATCGTGATATCCCAGAGCTGGCTGCACTGCAGCGCGAAATCCTCAATGCCGTTTGGCCGCGCCTGAAGTCTGGCGGCACGATGATTTACGCGACCTGCTCGATTCTGCCGGAAGAAAACCATCAGCAGATCGCGGCGTTCCTCGCTGAGCACGATGATGCTGTCGCGCAACCGTTGCAGGAAGGCCAAATCAACGGGTGGCAAGTCTTCCCGAGCGTTGATGGCGGTGACGGATTCTTTTACGCTAAGTTAATGAAAAAATAGTGCGGCGCATTCTGATAAGAGCGATTCAACGATGAAAATTATTATCCTCGGCGCCGGACAGGTTGGCGGCACGCTTGCTGAAAACCTGGTGGGCGAAAATAACGACATCACGGTTGTTGATACGGATGCCACTCGTTTACGTGCGCTGCAGGACAAATTTGACCTGCGCGTGGTGCATGGCCATGGTTCACATCCGCGCGTCTTACGTGAAGCCGGCGCTGAAGATGCCGATATGTTGGTCGCCGTGACCAATTCCGACGAAACCAACATGATCGCCTGTCAGATTGCTTATTCACTCTTCAACACGCCGAACCGAATTGCTCGTATCCGCGCGGCGGAATACTTACGCGATGCCGAAAAGCTTTTCGTGCCAGAAGCCGTACCGATCGATCATTTGATTTCACCGGAACAGTTGGTGATCGACAACATCTATCGCCTGATTCAGTATCCTGGCGCATTGCAGGTCGTCAACTTTGCCGAAGGTAAAGTAAGCCTTGCGGTGGTTAAAGCTTATTACGGCGGTCCTTTGGTGGGCAATCCGCTGTCCATCCTACGTGAACATATGCCGCACATTGATACACGCGTTGCGGCTATATTCCGACAGGACCGCCCTATTCGTCCTCAGGGTTCCACGATTGTCGAAGCGGGCGATGAGGTCTTCTTTATTGCCGCAAGCCAGCATATTCGCGCGGTAATGAGTGAGATGCAGCGCCTTGAGAAACCCTATAAGCGCATTATGCTGGTCGGCGGTGGCAACATCGGTTTTGGCCTGGCCCAGCGACTGGAAAAACAGTACAGCGTGAAGTTGATTGAACGTAATCAACAACGCGCGGCAGAACTGGCTGAGCGTCTGCATGACACCGTTGTGTTTTATGGTGATGCGTCGGATCAGGAACTGCTCGCCGAAGAGCATGTGGATCAAGTAGATCTGTTTATTGCCGTCACCAATGACGATGAAGCCAATATCATGTCGGCGATGCTCGCTAAGAAGATGGGAGCTAAGAAGGTCATGGTCTTGATCCAGCGCCGCGCTTATGTCGATCTGGTTCAGGGTAGCGTGATCGATATTGCCATCTCTCCGCAGCAGGCCACCATTTCCGCCCTACTTGGTCACGTGCGCAAGGCAGATATTGTTGGCGTGTCCTCACTGCGACGCGGCATTGCCGAAGCCATTGAAGCTATTGCGCATGGCGAAGAGACCACTTCACGCGTAGTGGGTCGTTTAATTGAAGATATCAAACTGCCGCCGGGTACGATTATTGGCGCTGTCGTTCGTGGCGATGAAGTTATCATTGCTAACGACAACGTGCGCATCGAACAGGGTGATCATGTCATTATGTTCCTGACAGATAAGAAATTTGTCCCTGACGTTGAACGCCTCTTCCAGCCAAGTCCTTTCTTCCTTTAAATCGCAGCGGGCATTTGCCCGCCGTGATAATTTTTCTTAATCCGCTGTTATCATGGCAATTGCACAAAGGTTTGTTAGACTTTAGCCATTGGCCAAGGCAAGGAGATAACAATGAGTTTATTCAAAGAGTTTCGTGATTTTGCAATGCGTGGGAACGTGGTTGATCTGGCTGTCGGTGTGATTATCGGTGCCGCTTTCGGCAAGATTGTTTCATCACTGGTCGCGAATATCATCATGCCACCACTGGGTTTACTGATTGGCGGGGTCGATTTTAAACAGTTTAAGTGGGTCCTGAAACCTGCTGAAGGTGATATTCCTGCTGTTGTGATGGAGTACGGTAACTTTATTCAAACCATTTTTGATTTTGTCATTGTCGCTTTCGCCATCTTTATGGCCATCAAGCTGATGAACAAAATGTACCAGAAGAAAGAAGTTGAAAAACCCGTTGCGAAACCTTCGAATGAAGAAGTGTTGCTCACTGAAATTCGTGATCTGTTAAAACAGCAGAACAGCGATAAATTGTGATAAAAAAGCCGCCATCTCTGGCGTAATGCTTGTCAGTTAAGATCTTAATGGAGGCCGCAGCGGATAACGTTGCG
>CBCTJT010000047.1:0-9849 GCA_965147305.1 uncultured bacterium | reverse complement strand
TTAACCTTACAACGCCAGAGGCGTTTTTGAGAGACGCGAGTAGATTTTCAGCTTGATTCAACCGGATAAAAGAATTAGCGGAAACGAAAGATTTTGCGCAGGGGCAAGGCGCCGACTGAGACGATGAGAGGGAGCATACCGAGGTATGTGACCGAACAGCGCGAGGGAGAGCAACGCAGCCACGGCGTAAAAGATTCGTTTCGTGCACCAAGATTTGCCTGGCGGCTGTAGCGCGGTGGTCCCACCTGACCCCATGCCGAACTCAGAAGTGAAACGCCGTAGCGCCGATGGTAGTGTGGGGTCTCCCCATGCGAGAGTAGGGAACTGCCAGGCATCAAATTAAAGTGTGCTGATATGGCTCAGTTGGTAGAGCGCACCCTTGGTAAGGGTGAGGTCCCCAGTTCGACTCTGGGTATCAGCACCAGTTTTAAAGCGTGAGTTCGGTAAATAACAGAATTTGCCTGGCGGCTTTAGCGCGGTGGTCCCACCTGACCCCATGCCGAACTCAGAAGTGAAACGCCGTAGCGCCGATGGTAGTGTGGGGTCTCCCCATGCGAGAGTAGGGAACTGCCAGGCATCAAACACAGAAGCCCTGAACGAAAGTTCAGGGTTTTTTTGTATATTTAAAACTCGTAAGTAGGTCAAAAACTAAGCAGGCAGGCTTAACTCACGTAAAAAACGACAAAAGAGTTAATGCAAAATAACATGGCGGGTATAAAAAGAGCCTCTGCCTGATGGCGCAGAGGCTTAAGTCACTAATTGAATATTAATGGATGACTTGAGAAAGGAAGGCGCGTGTACGTTCTGATTTAGGATTTGCGAAGAACTCATGCGGCGGCGCTTCCTCAACAATCTCACCGCGATCCATAAAGATCACCCGGTCCGCCACCGTACGCGCAAAGCCCATCTCATGCGTCACACACAGCATGGTCATACCATCTTCTGCCAGGCCAATCATCGTATCGAGAACTTCTTTCACCATTTCTGGATCAAGTGCTGAAGTCGGTTCATCAAACAACATGATTTTCGGTTTCATACACAGCGAACGCGCAATCGCTACACGCTGTTGCTGCCCACCTGACAACTGCCCCGGAAATTTATGGGCATGTTCCGCGATACGCACGCGTTGCAGATAATGCATCGCTAACTCTTCTGCTTCTTTCTTTGGCAACTTACGCACCCAAATCGGTGCCAACGTGCAGTTTTGCAACACGGTAAGGTGCGGGAACAAATTGAAATGCTGGAATACCATACCGACTTCGGTGCGTACACGCTCAATATTGCGCACATCATCATTAAGATGAATACCATCCACCACGATTCGGCCTTGTTGGTGTTCTTCTAAATGATTGATGCAACGAATAGTGGTGGACTTGCCAGAACCCGAAGGTCCACAAAGAACAATGCGTTCGCGAGGTTTCACCAGCAAGTTAATATCTTTAAGAACATGGAACTGACCGTACCATTTATTCACGTTTTCGAGCGTAATCATCATGGCGTCAGCCGCATTAGTCATAGTTTGTGTCATGTAAAACCTCAGTGCGATTTACGCCCGGTGTGGAAGCGCTTTTCCAGATACTGGCTATAGCGCGACATGCTAAAACAGAAAATCCAGTAAACCATGGCAGCAAAAACATAGCCTTCAGTCGACATGCCCAACCAGGTGGGGTCAACGGTGGCTTGCTGCACGCTACTAAAGAGATCGAATAAGCCGATGATGATCACCAGGCTGGTATCTTTAAACAGTGCGATGATGGTATTGACTAAACCGGGGATGGTCAGCTTGAGTGCCTGCGGCAGAATAACCAGCATCTGCGTTTTCCAGTAGCCCAGTGCCAGTGATTCTGCCGCTTCAGTCTGCCCTTTTGGCAGTGCTTGCAAGCCGCCACGCACCACTTCTGCAACATAAGCGGACTGGAAGAGAATCACCCCAACCAGCGCACGTACCAGCTTGTCGATGGTCGTGCCCTCTGCCATAAACAGCGGCAGCATTACCGATGACATAAACAACACGGTAATCAGAGGCACACCACGCCAGAACTCGATGAAAATCACTGATAAGGTGCGAACCACAGGCATTTTTGAACGACGAGCCAGCGCCAACAGAATCCCCAAGGGCAGTGCACCGGCGATGCCAATTGAAGCAATGATCAACGTCAGTGTCAGACCGCCCCACTGGCGGGTTTCCACGCGATCCAACCCCAGATAGCCGCCATACATCAGCAGCCAGACAACGATCGGGTAGATCACCGCCCAGCAGGCAATGTAGCGACCACGGCGTGGCATAGACTTAATGAACATGGGAACAATCGACAGTAGGCCAATCACCAACGCCAGATTAATGCGCCAGCGTAGTTCATGTGGATAAAGCCCATACATAAACTGGCCAAAACGTGCGTGGATAAATACCCAACATGCACCAGCTTTGGTGCAATCTGCGCGCGTTTCACCAATCCAGTTGGCCTGGAAGATCAGCCAATCCAGCGCCGGGGGAATCACACTCCAGATGATCCAAAAACTGAACAGCGTGAGCAGGGTATTCAGCCAGCTGGAGAACAGATTTTTACGCGCCCAAAGCCAGGCTTTTCCTAACGGATTGCTGGGTACGGGCGGTGTTTCGTGTGTGGTAACAGACATAATGATCCCGTTCTCTTATCGCTCAACTAGCGCAATTTTGCGGTTGTAGAGGTTCATCAGCAGTGAAATGAGCAGGCTGATGATCAGATAAACCGCCATAGTGATCGCGATAGTTTCAATCGCCTGGCCAGTTTGGTTCAGCACAGTACCGGCGAACAACGACACCATATCGGGATAGCCAATGGCCGCCGCCAGTGATGAGTTCTTCACGATGTTGAGATACTGGCTGGTTAACGGTGGGATGATCACGCGCATTGCCTGCGGGATGATGACCTGGCGCATCGTGACAGGATTTGGCAGACCCAATGAGCGAGCTGCTTCATTCTGACCGTGCGGCACGGACTGAATCCCGGAGCGAATCACTTCCGCAATAAACGATGAGGTATAAACAGACAGCGCCACAGTTAAGGCCGCCAGCTCAGGGATCATCACAAAGCCGCCGCGGAAGTTAAATCCGCGCAGTTCTGGCACATCCCAATGCATTGCGGCGCCAAACAACGTGTGAGCAATCAACGGTAACAGCACAACCAAACCCGCAGCCGCGGGCCACGTGCGGCGTAACTGGCCGGTTTTTAATTGATGCTTACGGTTAAAACGGAAAAGCGCAACGCTGCCGAGAATGGCCAGTGCCAGCGCGATCAGGAATGGCCAGGTGCCTGGCGCATACTCTGGCCAGGGAACATACAAACCGCGGTTACTGACAAAGGCCAGATCGAACGCATTGAGTGCCTGACGTGGCCCTGGCAGGTTACGTAATACCGCAAAGTACCAGAAGAAGATCTGCAGCAGCGGTGGGATATTACGAAACGTCTCGATGTAGATGGTCGAGAGTTTTCGCAGCAGCCAGTTTTCAGACAGACGTGCGAGTCCCACGGCGAAGCCCAGGATAGAGGCAAATACAATACAAAGTGCGGAAACCAGCAGGGTATTGGTCAACCCCACCATAAATACGCGCGCGTAAGTATCGCCTTCGGTGTAATCGATCAGGTGTTGGACGATGCCGAAACCGGCATTGCGCTCAAGAAATCCGAAGCCGGACGTAATGCCGCGATTGGCCAGGTTGATTACTGTGTTGTGGACCAGATATCCCACCACAGCAAGCACGGCCACAATCGCGATGATCTGGTAAAGCCAGGCGCGAACCGTAGGATTACCAAACGAAAAATCCCTCTTTACGGTTGGGCGTTGTGACATGTTGAAACCTCAGTGAAGAAAACGCTTGGGCACCGCAGGGTGCGGTGCCCGACTGGCAGGACAGACTTAGCGTACTGGTGGAGCGTACTGGATGCCGCCCTGATTCCAGAGTGCGTTCTGGCCGCGCGCGATTTTCAGTGCGCTGTCTTTACCCACGTTGCGATCGAATACTTCCTGATAGTTACCGACCTGTTTGATGATGTTGTAAGCCCATTTGTTATCAAGTTTCAGATCTTTGCCGAAGTCACCTTCTGAACCCAACAGGTGAGCCATATCAGGTGTGGTTGGCTTCGCTGCCATCTGATCAACGTTCTTAGAGCTCACGCCCATCTCTTCGGCGTTCAGCATGGCGTAGAGTGACCATTTAACGATGGTGAACCAGTCATCGTCACCACGGCGTACCACCGGGCCCAGTGGCTCTTTAGAGATCACTTCTGGCAGCACGATGAAATCATCTGGCTTACCGAGTTTCACGCGCAGTGCATACAGCTGAGATTGGTCAGAAGAGAGGGTATCGCAGCGACCGCTGTCGAGTGCTTTCGCTGATTCATCAGAGCGGTCGAAAGTGACCGGGGTGTACTGCATTTTGTTGGCTTTAAAGTAGTCAGCCACGTTCAGCTCGGTATCGGTACCGGCCTGAATACAAACGGTGGCACCATCCAACTCTTTAGCGCTTTTCAGACCCGCTTTCTTATGGGTCAGGAAGCCGATACCGTCATAGTAGTTCACGCCAGCAAACAGGAAGCCCATGCCACCATCACGCGAGGAGGTCCAGGTGGTGTTACGAGACAGGATATCCACCTCACCAGATTGCAGTGCGGTGAAACGCTCTTTCGCTGTCAGCGGGGTGTATTTCACTTTGCTGGCATCGCCAAATACCGCAGCTGCAGCGGCGCGACACACATCCACGTCGATACCGGTAAATTTGCCGCTGGCGTCAGCGTAGGAGAAGCCTGGCAGGCCATCGCTGATACCGCACTGTACGAAACCTTTCTTCTTAATGGCATCCAGCGTGGTGCCTGCGTGCGCTTGCTGAGCTACGGCTAACAGTGAGGCTGCAGCGACCAGGGTGGAAAGCATCATCTTTTTCATAAAGCATCCTGTGTGGCGAGATCGTGTGTTGTTATGTTTGCACGCACTTTAATGTGCGCTTTTTTCTGTCTGTGGCGGTTAGCCATCCACGACTCTGCAAAGGTAATGCCAGGTTTGCAGAATCCTGAATTCACTGGAAAGATCTTTTAATAAAAGGACGCATCCAGAAATTTTGGCTACTATCGCGCACCAAAAGGCAGCATGACGAGACGACGCGATCACAAATAGTGCAAAAAGTTTCACTATGTGGAAGCAGTGTGAGCCATCACTCAGGATAAAATGTATACGTTTGCAGACTTACGGCTTAAACAGGGCAAGATCACAGGGAAAGCGGCGGGGCGGGCGTTATGACGTACGAAACAGGCGCTAAAATGGGGCAATGGACGGGCGCTGAGAGAGATGAAATATCACGGATGCAATTGCAACTATCGTTACCATATCCGCGACAATTGTTTCATCCGTTGTTAACGCAGGAAAACTATTGGTGAAACACAAACAAAAACGCCAACCCGAAGGTTGGCGTTAGCGCAGCAAAGAACGATTAGTTCATGCCGTATTTTTTCAGCTTCTTACGCAGGGTACCACGGTTGATACCCATCATCAGAGCTGCACGGGTCTGGTTGCCACGGGTGTACTGCATCACCATGTCCAACAGAGGCTGCTCAACTTCAGCCAGTACCAACTCATACAGATCACTTACATCCTGACCGTTCAGTTGAGCAAAATAGTTCTTCAGTGCCTGTTTAACCGAATCACGAAGTGGCTTTTGCGTCACCTGATCCTGTGAGTTAACGGTAGAAACGGTCAGTACATCAGAATTTACGCGTTGTTCGAACATAGTTCTTTCAGCTCTTTATTTCGTTTACGCAAGATTTTCGAAGTATGCCTCCAACGCCTCCAGCTGTTCGCTGGCATCCTCTATGGCGTTGAATGTGCGCCGAAACTGGTCATCAGGAGCACTTTCCTGCAAATACCAGGAAACGTGTTTACGAGCAATACGGTATCCCTTGCGCTGACCATAAAAGTCGTGCAGTTCCCGTATATGTCCAATCAGCATTTGCTTCACTTCAGCCAGCGGCTTCGGTGCCAGCAGCTCCCCTGTGTCCAGATAATGCTGGATTTCCCGGAAGATCCACGGTCTTCCCTGAGCAGCGCGACCAACCATCAGAGCATCGGCTCCGGTGTAGTCGAGCACCGCTCTGGCTTTATGCGGGTCAGTAATGTCGCCATTCGCGATAATCGGAATGGAAACGCTCTGCTTAACTGTCCGAATGCTGTCGTATTCAGCGTGTCCCTCAAACAAACAGGCGCGCGTGCGGCCATGAATGGTGAGAGCCTGAATGCCACAGCGTTCAGCCAATTGGGCAATCTCTACACAATTACGATTTTCTTTGTCCCAGCCGGTGCGAATCTTCAGCGTAACCGGTACATCAACTGCATTCACCACCGCACGGAGGATGGACTCCACCAGTGACGGATGCTGCAGCAGTGCTGAGCCAGCCATCTTACGATTCACTTTCTTAGCTGGGCAGCCCATGTTGATATCAATAACCTGCGCGCCAGACGCCACATTAATGCGCGCGGCGGCAGCCATCTCATCAGGATCGCAACCGGCAATTTGCACGGCGCGGATTCCAGGCTCGTCACTATGCACCATACGCAAACGGGATTTGTCACTCGCCCAAACTTCTGGGTTTGATGACAGCATCTCGGAGACAGTCATACCGGCGCCGTTCTCGTAACATAACGTGCGAAATGGCTTATCGGATACTCCGGCCATAGGCGCAGCGATGAGTCGATTACGTAGCTGATGGTGTCCAATGCGCATGAAAAAGAAGTGACCCTAACTGTTCGCAAGGCGGCGTATATTACGCATTTTTTAATGAAGATGAAAGGCCAAACTTTGAACAATTCACCGTTAAACCACGAGGAAATCCGCCTTAACAGCAATGCTACAACTAATAAGCTATATAATTCAGTGCATTAAAAATTTATGTTGAAATTGTGAGCAAAAGTTTTTCTTAAAACATGCCTAAAATCACGACATAAAAACCGCCACATCCGGTAATTAGCCAGAGAAATGACGGCGATATGATTATTAAATGTACTAATTTGATTGCTTTCTGTTAGCAGATTTGCAGCTTGTATGCAGAGAGTGAGTCGCTTTCACTGTCTCGATAGCCAGACAGCAAATCGGCCAGCGAAGCCAGCCGGCGATCAAGCTTAGCGGCGCACACCGGTGATGCGGCACCACTCCTCTTTTTCAGCGACAGGATCGAGCGTGAAGCGCTCAACGTAAGCTTCACACACACCTTCAGCCTGACTGGCCAGAACGCCTGACAATCCCAGATGTCCGCCTGCTTTTGGCAATACGCTAATCAGCGGCGCCAATTCACGCAGCGGGCCTGCGAGAATGTTGGCGACCACCACATCAGCTTGCAGGTTTTCAGGCTGTTGATGCGGCAGATACAGCGACAGACGTTCAGAAACGCCATTGCGCTCCGCATTGTCACGGCTTGCCTGAATCGCTTGTGGATCGATATCAATCCCGATGGCCTGTGCAGCGCCCAGTTTCAGTGCGGCAATGGCGAGAATGCCGGAGCCACAGCCAAAATCGATCACCGTTTTGCCTTGCAGATCGAGGCCGTCGAGCCAGGTCAGACACAGCGAAGTGGTAGGGTGGGTGCCGGTACCAAACGCCAGGCCCGGATCCAGCATCACGTTGACGGCAGTCGGATCTGGCACATCGCGCCAGCTCGGGCAGATCCATAGACGTTCACCGAAACGCATAGGGTGGAAGTTATCCATCCATTCACGCTCCCAGTCTTTGTCCTCGATCTGCTCGATCTTATGATGAAAATTCGATCCCAACAGCGGATGCTGGCTCAACTCAGCCACCACATCGTCCATCTCAGTTTCGGCATCAAACAGGCCAATCACATCGGTGTCGCCCCATAAACGGGTTTCACCCGGCAGCGGTTCATACACCGGGTTATCGTGCGTATCCTGAAACGTCACCGACACGGCACCCACATCCATCAGCGCATCGCTGAGCGGCTCGGCATTTTCGCCGGTACTGTTAATTTTGATTTGGATCCAAGGCATAGCGTTTCTCTTTATTTCACTGCAGCATGACGCGCTTCAGGCGTGCTGCCAAACAAGTTACCCACCAAAAAGGCCAGCAGGCTTAAGGTCAATGAGGGAACAATAGGGTGGAAGCCCCACAGTTCGATATTCAGGCTGGCGAGCAGGGTATAGCAAACTGCACCGGCTACCATGCCGCTGATGGCACCCGTTGAGTTAGCACGCTCCCAATACAGTCCCAATACCAGCGGCCAGAGGAACACGGCTTCGAGCCCGCCAAAGGCCAGAAGATTGAGCCAGATAATCATATCCGGTGGATTCCATGCCGCCAGTAACAGCAATATGCCAAGCACGAAAGTGATGGTGCCAGAAAGCATCCGCAGGCGCGTTTCATTCTCACTGTGCTGCGGCGCAAGGCGCAAATAAAGATCCTTGATCAGCGTAGCGGAGGATTGCAGCAGCTGCGCGTTAATCGTCGACATGATCGCCGCCATGGGTGCAGCGAGAAACACGCCAGCTGCCATAGGCGGCAACACGGTGATCATCAGTGTTGGGATCACACGATCCGGTACAGTGAGGTCTGGCAGAATGGCACGGCCTAACGCACCCGCCAGATGCATACCCAGCATCAGAATCACCACGACGATAGTGCCCAGAATAATGCCGCGATGCATCGCTTTACTGTCTTTATAGGAGATACAGCGCACCGCAGTATGCGGTAAGCCAATCACGCCAAAGCAGACCAGCACGGCGAAAGAACTCAGGAACGTCGGATTGATGACGTTGCCAACACCTTCCGGCGACACGAGTTGGGGATCGATAGTGCGCAGTTTCGTCACAGCCGTTTCCAGCCCGCCAGCCTGATGAATTACGGCAAACAGTAACAGGAAAGTGCCAATCAGCATCACCAGGCCTTGCATCGCATCGTTAAGTACGCTGGCACGGAAGCCGCCAAACGCAGTATACAGCGCGATGGTGCCGCCAAAAATTAATAAGCCGGTGTCGTAAGGGATGCCTGCAGCGGTTTCCAGCAGGCGCGCGCCACCAATAAACTGCACGGTCATTGCGCCAATAAAGGCCACTAACAAGCTAATACTTGAGAGCCAAATCAGCAGTGTGCTGCCATAGCGACCATACAACATGTCATTCAGCGTCACCGCGTTATAGCGGCGAGCAAGAATGGCGAATTTCTTTCCCAATACGCCGAGCGAAAGCCACACCGCCGGGACTTGAATCATCGCCAGCAACACCCAGCCGAGACCATATTTATAGGCTGCACCCGGCCCGCCAATAAACGAACTGGCGCTGATGTAAGTGGTGGTGATAGTCATGGCCAGCACAAAGCCACCCATGGAACGGCTACCGAGGAAGTATTCAGTGAGGAAATTGCCCTGTCGCTGCTTGCGCATGGCAAACACCGATAATCCGGCGATCAGTACCAGATAGGCTAACAAAGGCAGAATGATTTCACTGTCCATCCTGATCCTCCAGCGACATGTCGCGATATAGCACGCGAACCATTAACCAGCACAGGACAATAAACAGCAGCGGGGCGAAAATGCAGGAGAGCTCAAACCAGTTCGGTAATCCAGTGATGCCGATCTCATTGCCACCTAACCAGGCGCACAGGCCCCAGACGGCGAGATACGCCAGCGTCAGATAAAATGCCCAGCGCGCCTCTTTGTTCGCTTGTAAAAAACGCCAATCCATTATGCAACCTCAAAGGCGACAAAAATGAAAAAGGCCGGATTAACCGGCCTTTGTTTGCTCTGCGCTGCAATTACTTCTCGTGCAGGCCGAGTTTCTTCTCCAGATAGTGGATGTTGGTGCCACCCTGCTGGA
>CBCTJT010000046.1:0-14104 GCA_965147305.1 uncultured bacterium | reverse complement strand
GCCATGGGATGAAAACTATGTAGCTACCGCTTGACGTGCAAGACGGTAGCTACAGCAATCAATTGCGGTGTTCGAATGCCAATGCGCGCTTTTCGATTAAACGCATCATCAGCGTGAGCAAACCGTTGACCACCAGATAGATCAGCCCGGCAGCGGCATACACCGTGATGTCATATGTGCGCCCATACAGTAACTGACCGTGTCCCATCACTTCCATCAACGTAATCGTGTACGCCAGTGAGGTACTTTTAAACACCAGCACCACTTCATTTGAGTAAGAGGAGAGGGCACGTTTAAACGCATACGGCAGCAGGATACGTAGCGTATCTTTGCGGTTCATCCCCAGCGCAGCGCAGGATTGCCATTGCCCGGAGGGGATGGCGCGTACTGCACCATAGAACAACTGAGTGGTGTAGGCCGCACTGTTGAGTGACAGCGCAATCAACGCGCACAGCCAGGGTTGTGACAGCAGATGCCATAACCAAGGCACATTCTGAATGCTGGGAAACTGGCCGGGGCCGTAATAAATCAGGAAGATTTGCACCAGCAACGGCGTGCCGGTGAATACCGTGATATAGCCTTTCACCAGCCAGTTCAGCACCGGGACTTTCAGCGAGAGCACGATGGTACACAGCAGTGACAGCACCAGCGCAGCAATCAGTGATGCCACCGTCAAGGTCAGACTGGTATGCAGCCCTTTCAGAAGTTCGGGTAAGTAATCCAGCATGCGTCAGGCCCCTCGCTCGAAACGCGTGGTGCGCGATTCAATGCGGCGCAGTATCGCCTGACTGAACAGCGTGATAATCAGGTAGACGGCGGCAGCGACCAGATACCAGGTAAAGGGTTCTTGCGTGCGCGTGGCAATGCTTTTGGTTTGCAGCATGATGTCATTCACACTAATCAGCGACACCAGCGCAGTATCTTTCAGCAACACCAACCATTGATTGCCGAGACCCGGCAGCGCATGACGCCACATTTGCGGCATGATCAGACGGAAAAAAATCGCCGACTTCTTCATGCCGAGCGCCTGACCGGATTCCCATTGACCCACCGGCACGGCTTTTAATGCACCACGCAGCGTTTGGGAGGCGTAGGCCGAGTAAAGCATCGCGAGGGCAATCACACCGCACAGGAAAGGGCTGACGTCGAAGTTTTCAATCTGCACCTGCACGGGAATGCTGAACAAGCCAAGATTGATCTGGAAACCGTCGGACAAGGTCAGTAAAAGCTGTGAGGCACCAAAGTAGACAAATAGCACCACCAGAATTTCCGGCAAGCCACGAATCAGCGTCACCAGTGCAGTGCCAAGCCACGCCAGCGGTTTCCAGCGTACCGTTTCCCAGCCAGCAAAAATCATCGCCAGCGCAAGGCCGGCGATCAGTGCACAAACAGCAAGGCCGACGGTCATGCCGGCGGCGCTTGCGAGTGGAATCATTTCATTCATCGGAAATTACTGCTGGAACCATTTGTTGTAGATGGTTTTGTAAGTGCCGTCAGCTTTGATCTTCTCCAGAGCGGTGTTGAACTTGCCCTGCAGATCGGTGTTGCCCTGACGGACGGCGATACCCAGACCGGTACCGAAGTAATCTTTATCCGTCACTTTCTCACCCAGCGGTGCGAGGTTGGCGTTCTGTTTCAGCCATTCGTTCACCACGGCGGTATCACCGAATACCGCATCAATGCGGCCATTTTTCAGGTCCAGTACCGCATTCTGATAGCTGTCGTAAGGCACAACGGTGATGTCGCTGTGTTTGTCAGACAGATATTTCTGGTGCGTCGTGCCGTTCTGAACACCAACACGTTTACCTTTCAGCGCATCAACATTCGCCAGCTTGCCTTTCTGTGCAATAAAGATCGCGGAATTGTCGTAGTAAGGCTTGGAGAACAGCACCTGCTTTTCACGCTCTGGAGTGATATCCATGCCCGCCATCACCGCGTCAAAACGACGGAACTTCAGGCTTGGGATCAGGCTGTCAAACGCCTGGTTAGTGAAAGTACAGGTCGCATCAATCTCTTTACACAGCGCATTGGCCAGATCGACATCGAAGCCTTGAATTTTGTTATCCGAATCCACAAATTCAAACGGAGGATAAGAGGCTTCAGTGGCAAAACGCAGGGTTTGCGCAGCGGAAGCACTGAGGCTCAGACCGGCAAGCAGTGCAGCAAGTACGACTTTTTTCATTAGATGCATCCTGACTTAGTGCGAAAGATAATGTGCAAACGCTTCGGTTTGCGGCTGTGTAAAGTGGCTGGCATCGCCTTGCTCAACGATATGGCCGTTCTCCATGTACACCACGCGGCTGGCGGTTTTACGCGCCACTTCGACTTCGTGGGTGACAATCACCTGGGTGATCTGCGTCTGCGCCAGCTCACGAATGATGCTGACGATCTGCGCGGTGATTTCAGGATCGAGGGCGGCGGTGGGTTCGTCGAACAACAGCACCTGCGGCTCCATCATCAGCGCGCGGGCAATCGCCACACGTTGTTGCTGGCCACCCGAAAGGTGCAAAGGAAAACGGTCGGCAAAGGGCGTCAGACGCAGACGTTCCAGCAGTTTATCGGCACGCGCACGCGCGGCTTCTTTGCTGAGACCGAGTACGCGGCACGGCGCTTCAATCAGATTTTGCACCACGCTGAGATGCGGCCACAGATTGTATTGCTGGAATACCATGCCCACGTTTTGACGCAGTTCACGGATCGCGCTGTCTGAAGGCGCTTTGCTGAAGTCAAAGTGATTCCCGGCAATCTGCAGGCTACCAGAACGCGGCTGCTCCAGCAGATTGAGGACGCGCAGGAGCGAACTTTTACCCGCGCCACTCGGCCCGAGCAACACCAGCGTCTCTCCCTGCGGACAAGCCAGGTTGATATCGAACAGTGCCTGATGGGCACCGTAAAAACAGTTAATGGCGTTTAGTTGAATACTCATGCGCAAAATATGAATAGTAATTAGTGCCGCGAATCTTAACGTCACCAGAATAGTTATGCAAATGTGGTGGGTTAAAATTTATTAAACAGCAGTGAAGTCCCAAAAGCGTAGCACAATATCGGGCAGTTCAAGGCCGAAAAGGGCCCAGCCGCAACAATGGAATGAGAAAAAATTAACAAAAAACGCCGCAAAGATGCGGCGCGCTTAAGTTTGAAACTGAGTGTTGTAAAAGTGAGCGGTTATTTCTTCTCTTCCAACAATTGGCTGAGCGAACCGCCGCCTGCGTGCGGCCAGTCACCGACGTAACGAATATCATCCACTGCCCAACAGGTTCCTTCGTGAATCATCAATACCTCGTCATGCCAGCTTTTGCCGTCACGGCTCAAATCGACACGCAGTGGGATGTTACGTGCATCGCGATTGGGAATGGTTGACGCGCTGGCAACATCGGCCGTCGTTGGGCCCTGCGCGAGGCTGGAGAACAGATCGCCCTGGCTCCATGAGGCAGGTTTATTGCTCTGCGTGCTGGCGCTCAGCAGTTTCTGATACAGGCGATCGCTCAGGTACGGGCGATATTTTGCCAGCGTGGTGCTATCGGGCAGACCCTGGTTGGGCTGGCTGAGGCGTAAATCGTAAAACTGCTGCGCGACGCTATCTGGGCCACCGTCGACACAGCTGGCGGTACGCGGTCCGTTATCCTTGATCACCGGCTCAACGGTGGTACAGGCACTGAGCAGTAATGCAGCGGGAACAAGCAGCGCAAAGGCATTGTTTCTCATCTCGATTTCCTTATTGTTCACTGGCAAAACGTCATTTTTAGCATAAAGTATAGCCTTGCTTTTACGCCGTACGAGCTGTTCACCCAGGAGAGAAAAATGAAATTTTCCACCACGCCCACGTTAGAAGGGCACAGCATCAGTGAATATTGCGGTGTGGTTACCGGTGAAGCGATTCTCGGGGCCAATATTTTCCGTGATTTTTTCGCCGGTATTCGCGATATCGTTGGCGGCCGTTCCGGTGCTTATGAAAAAGAGTTGCGTAAAGCGCGACAGATTGCGTTTGAAGAGCTGGAAGAGCAGGCAAAAGCGCTGGGTGCGAATGCGGTCGTGGGCATTGATATCGATTATGAAACCGTGGGCAAAGACAGCAGTATGCTGATGGTCAGCGTGACCGGTACCGCAGTGATTATTCGCTGATGCGCCTTGCTGTTCTGCTGGCGCTGGCGTTTTTATTGAGTGCCTGTCAGTCGTCTGTTGAGCCGCGCCACGGCTACTGGGTGGATACGGCACATCCGGCACAGGGCGCGCGGCCTCGCATTAAAGTGGTGGTGATCCACTATACCGCCGAGGATTTGCCTTCCTCGCTGGCGACGCTGACCGATCGTGAAGTCAGTGCCCACTATTTAATCCCGCAGCAGCCCGCGCAGAAAAGCGGTCAGGGCGTGATCTGGCAACTGGTGCCGGAGAGCGAACTGGCATGGCACGCCGGACCAAGCTTTTGGCGCGGTGCAACGCGTATCAATGACACCTCGATTGGTATTGAGATCGTTAATCGTGGCTACACGCGGACATTAATCGGCGTGGAGTGGCAGCCGTTTACGCCAGCGCAAATCAGCGTGCTGGTAGCGCTGGTGAAAGATATTACGCAGCGCTATGCCATCACGCCTGAGAATCTGGTGGGGCACAGCGATATCGCGCCGCAGCGTAAACAGGATCCTGGCCCACTGTTCCCGTGGCAGCAGTTGGCGGAACAGGGACTGGGCGCATGGCCCGATCGCGCTAGCGTGCAGCGTTATCTCAATGGGCACGCAGCGGATGCGCCCATCGATCAGGCCGAACTGCTGGATGCGCTGCAGCGTTATGGTTATGACGTCAATTCAGCGAATACCCCGCAAATGCAACGTAAGCTCATAGCGGCGTTTCAGATGCACTTCCGTGCGCGGGATTATCGTGGCATCGCCGATGCAGAAACGCTGGCGATAGCTCGGGCGCTATTGGCGAAATACGGCGCGGCGCAGTGATGAGACGGTGTATGACCTCGCCGATGCAGAAATGCTGGCGATAGCTCGGGCGCTGCTGGCGAAATACGGCGCGGCGCAGTGATGAGACGGTGTATGACATCGCCGATGCAGAAATGCTGGCGATAGCTCGGGCGCTATTGGCGAAATACGGTGCGGCTGAAGTTGGGGCGCGCGTTGGTGAGCTTATGGACGGCCCGAAGGCCGTCCCTGCAAGGCAACCTGCGCTCTGTTACGCTAAAAACGCCTGCCAGTGTGCAACCAGACGTTGTAAATCCTGGCGGCTGACATCGAGGTGGGTGGCGATTCGCGTGACCGGCCCCACGCTCATCAGCACATCGCCGGAGTGCATCCAGCTTTTCAGTGCGTCAACCTGATCCGCCGGTACTTTCACAAACAGCATATTGGTGTGCTGATTCAGTACCTCAACACCAATCGCGCTCAGCTGTTCAGCCAGCCACGCAGCATTGTCATGATCTTCTTTCAGGCGCGCCACGTTGTGCTTCAGTGCATACAGACCCGCTGCTGCCAGAATCCCCGCCTGACGCATGCCGCCGCCGGTCATCTTGCGCCAGCGACGCGCCTGCTCAATATAGGCTTCATCACCACACAACAGCGAACCCACTGGCGTGCCGAGTCCTTTCGACAGGCAGATGGTCAGCGTGTCGCAATAACGCGCGATGTCTTTTAGCTCAACATTTTGTGCCACCACGGCGTTAAAGATGCGGGCACCATCAATGTGCAGCGCCAGTTTGTGTTCGCGCGTGAGCTTCCACGCTTGTTCCAGATAGCTCTGCGACAGCACTTTGCCGTGGTGGGTGTTTTCCAGACTCAGTAGGCGCGTGCGCGCAAAATGGATATCATCCGGTTTGATGGCGGCAACAATATCCGCCAGCGGCAGCGATCCATCTTCGGCGTGAGAAATCGGTTGAGGCTGAATGCTGCCCAGCACTGCTGCGCCACCCGCTTCGTATTTGTAGTTGTGTGCCTGCTGACCGACGATGTATTCATCCCCGCGCTGGCAGTGACACAGCAACGCCACCAGATTGGCTTGCGTGCCGGTCGGGAAGAACAGCGCTGCGGCTTTGCCACTCAGGCGGGCGGCCTCGACTTCCAGCGCATTAACGGTGGGATCATCGCGATAGACATCATCGCCAGTTTCGGCGGCCATCATCGCATCCAGCATGGCGGCACTTGGGCGGGTTACGGTATCACTGCGTAAATCGATCACATCGCTCTCCTGAAACAAAAAAGCGGGCTGAGCGCCCGCGTTGTGAGTTATCTGGCCTTGTTATCCGTTTTACCTCAGCCAGTTGGTTTTCGCCAGTTCAACGATCTCATCACCACGCCCATTCAGAATCGCGCGCAGCATATACAGACTGAACCCTTTGGCCTGCTCGGCTTTGATCTGCGGTGGCATCGATAGCTCTTCCTTGGCGGTGATGGCATCGATCAGCACCGGGCCGTCATGCGCAAAGGCCTGTTCCAGCGCGCTGTTCAGTTCAGAGGCTTTCTCGACGCGAATGCCTTTAATGCCGCAGGCGGTGGCAATGGCGGCAAAATCCGGGTTCTCCAGATCGGTGCCGTCGGTGAGGTAACCGCCGGCTTTCATCTCCATCGCCACGAAGCCCAGCACGCTGTTATTGAAGATCACCAGCTTCACCGGCAGTTTCAGTTGTACCACCGAAATAAAGTCGCCCATCAGCATACTGAAGCCACCATCACCGCACAGCGCCACCACCTGACGCTGCTTATCGATTGCCTGAGCACCGAGCGCTTGTGGCATCGCGTTGGCCATCGAACCGTGGTTGAACGATCCCAGCAAACGCCGCTTGCCGTTCATCTTCAGGTAACGCGCGGCCCAAACGGTCGGCGTGCCGACATCACAGGTGAAAATGGCATCTTCAGCCGCGTAATGGCTGATTTGCTGCGCCAGATATTGTGGATGAATCGCCTGTTTATCATTGGCGGTAGCGAGGTCGTCCAGGCCTTTGCGCGCATCCACATAGTGTTCCAACGCGCTGTCGAGATGATGACGGTCGCTTTTGCTGTTGAGCTGCGGCTGCAGCGCCTGCAGCGTGGCTTTGATATCCCCAATCAGCGCCATGTTGACATGACTGTGTGCGCCAAGGCTGGCGGGATTGATATCAATCTGGATGATATTGGCATCAGCCGGATAAAACGGGCGATAAGGGAACTGTGTGCCGAGCAGCACCAGCGTGTCGGCGTTCATCATGGCGTGATAACCGGATGAGAAGCCGATTAAGCCGGTCATGCCGACGTCGTAAGGATTGTCGTACTCGATGTGCTCTTTGCCGCGCATGGCGTGCACCACGGGCGCTTTCAGCGTTTCTGCCAGCTTCACCACTTCTGCGTGCGCGCCGGCACAACCGCTGCCGCACATCAACGTAATATTTTCTGCGCCGTTCAGCGTTTCAGCCAGGCGGGCAATCTCGCTGGCGTTGGGCACAATATGTGGCAACTGCGGTGGATACCATTCACTGCGTGCGCCTTCTGGTGCCGGTTTCAGCGCCACATCGCCGGGAATAACAATCACGGATACGCCACGATTAAGGATAGCTTTGCGCATCGCAATCCCCAACACTTGCGGCAACTGCTCAGGGTTAGAGACTAATTCACAGTAATGGCTGCATTCGCGGAATAACTCCTGCGGATGCGTCTCCTGAAAATAACCGCTGCCTATTTCGCTGGAAGGGATATGTGCGGCAATCGCCAGTACCGGAACGTGATTGCGATGGCAATCGAACAGCCCGTTAATCAAATGGAGGTTTCCGGGGCCACAAGAACCGGCACATACCGCCAGTTCGCCGCTGATTTGTGCCTCAGCACCGGCAGCAAAAGCCGCCACTTCTTCATGGCGCGTGGGCATCCATTCGATGGTTCCCATGCGGTTGAGGCTGTCGCTCAGCCCGTTGAGCGAATCGCCCGTCACGCCCCAGATGCGCTTTACGCCCGCGCTTTCCAGGGTTTTGGCCAGCAGTGCCGCCACAGTTTGCTTCATCGTTCGCTCCTTTCTGGTGTTTGGCCATCCATCCCGATGGCGGAAACGTGTCAGTCAGAAAGCGTAGACGATGGAGACGGCGCGTAGCCGTGAAAAAATGCGCTCGGTGTTCAGGCGGAAAACAGCGCGATAAGAATCGGGGCCAATAAGCTCATGATAAAACCGTGCACAATCGCCGCTGGAACAATCTCCATACCGCCAGTGCGTTGCAGAATCGGCAGGGTGAAATCCATTGAGGTAGCACCACTCAAACCCAGCGTCATGCTGCGCTGGCGGCTAATCAATAGCGGGATCAACATGATGGTGATTAGCTCACGCAGCAGGTCGTTAAAGAAGGCCGCACTACCAATCACCGGACCAAACGATTCCGTCATCAGAATGCCGGAAAGGGAGTACCAGCCGAAGCCGCTAGCGAGCGCCAGGCCGGTTTTGATCGGCAAACCGAGCCATAATGCCGCCAGCATACCGCCGATCAGGGCGCTGCAAAGCGACACCGCCGCCACCAGCATGCCGCGACGATTGAGCGTGATTTGGCGCAATGTCATGCCGCTGCTGCGCAACTGAATACCGACCAGAAACAGCATCAGCATCAGGGCATATTCACTGATGGTTGATGCGTGACGCAGAATTGACCACTGGCTCAATCCCAGCAGGAATCCGCCCAGCACCGAGCCGCAAAGCTTGAGTGACTCCAGCGCCATGTGCAGACGCGAGGGCAAGGCTTGCTGTTTATGCGGATGATGCCATGGCACGCGCTTCTCCAGCAGCCAGAAAGCCAGCAGGGAACAGGCGAGAATGCACAGCATACTGATCAACGCGGTGTGAAAAATGGTGAGCAGATTGCTACTGAGGTTATCGAGGAAAGCGAGGCTGGTGCCCATAAAAAACAGGATGATGTACACAAGTGCGCTCAGCATGCGGGCGACGCCGCGCAGCAGATTGGCACGGGTAACATGCAGTAAATAGCCAGCAATCAGTGGCAGCAGAATGATGATCAAGCCATACATAGAGCGTTTCCATCCGTGGGAGAGGGCCGCAAGCTAACGGAAAACAGTTGAAGTGTAAACCTTTTACCGGCGCATTAACTTGACCAACTTAACGGGGCGAACCATGCTCAGGCAAAGCACTCAAGGGATGGCATGATGTTTCTGGAACATATCGATATTCGCGGTTTTCGTGGCATCAATCGGCTGTCGTTGCCACTCACTGATACCAATCTGCTGATTGGTGAAAATGCCTGGGGTAAATCCAGCCTGCTTGATGCGCTGACGTTGTTATTGGCGCCCGCAGCGGAACCCTATCAATTTACCGAACACGATTTTCACTTCCCGCCGGGTGATGTAGAGGCGCGTCTGCGTCAGCTGCAACTGGTGTTTCGCTTCCGTGCACAGGCGGGCGATGACGAAGCCGCGTTCCAGCCCTTCTGGCAGCGTGATGACAATGGGCGCTTTATCAGCTTCAGCACTCGTGCGCGCCGCAATGAGCATGGCGTGAAAACCACATGGCGCTTTATCGACCACAATGGCGATGTGCTGGCGGTTGAAGGCACCGAGGCGGCGCTGGCGCATTTGCGCGCCTTCTATCCAGTCCTAAGACTGCGTGATGCGCGCTTTGGCCGGCGCGGAAGACACAGCAACATCGATGCAGACCGCCGGGCTACGACGCTGAGTGATCTTTCGCAGGAGGTAGAGAAGTTAACCCGGGATTTGGTGGTGCAACCGCAGAATCTTAGCGACGATTTACTGCGTCAGGGTCTGCACACCATGCAGCAATTGCTGGAGCACTACTTCCTTGTGCAGCAACCGGGCAGCAGCGCGGCGCGTGTCGCACCGGAACTGCGCGATGGTTCACAAGGCTGGCGTTCACTCGACAAGCTTAACCATCTGATTGCGGGAACCGAATCACGCAGTCGTCAGGTGATCCTATTGCGCATGTTCTCTTTGCTGATTCAGGCGCACGGCAATGAGGCGCTGCCGCCGGGCGCTCATCCACTGTTGCTGGTGGAGGATCCAGAAACGCGACTTCATCCGATAATGCTGTCGGTGGCGTGGAATCTGCTGGATTTGATGCCGCTGCAAAAAATCACCACCACCAACTCAGGGGAGCTGTTATCGCAGGTGCCGCTGGAGAATATTTGCCGTCTGGTACGTGAACCCACGCGCGTCGCGGCCTGGCGTATTGGTCCTGAAGGACTAAGCGCAGAGGAGAGCCGTCGCATTGGCTTTCATATCCGCGTGAATCGCCCCTCGGCGCTGTTTGCCCGCTGCTGGCTGCTGGTGGAGGGGGAAACGGAAGTGTGGATCATTAACGAACTGGCGCGCCAGCGCGGCTACCATTTTGCGGCCGAAGGGGTCAAAGTCATCGAGTTTGCGCAATCCGGTCTTAAACCGCTATTGAAGTTTGCCCGGCGCATGGGCATTGCCTGGCATGTGTTGACTGACGGCGACGAAGCGGGCAATAAATATGCGGCTAGCGCGCGCAGTCAGCTGCAGGAACATGAACAGCAAGATGACCATCTGACGCAATTCCCGGCCCTGGATATTGAACATTTTTTCTATAAGCAGGGATTCAGCGATGTTTATCACGATATGGCGCACCTGCCGTTAAACGCGCCGATGAATGCGCGGCGTATTATTACTAAAGCGATTCATCACAGCTCGAAGCCCGAGCTGGCGATTGCGGTAGCTTTGGCGGCGGCAGAGCGTGGGCCGCAGGCGATACCGTCGTTGCTGGATCAGCTGTTTGCTCGCGTGATGTGGTTAGCACGCGGACGCGCGGATTGAGGTGCGGGAAAATTCGCAAAAGAAAAATGCCAGCGTCTGCGGCTGGCATTTTTTTTCGGGAGTGGTCAGAATGAATGAAGAGGCGCGCGTCAGGCGACTTGCGCGACTTCACAGGGCACAATCAAGCTTGCGTGATTGCCTTTTGGCCCTTCATGGACATCGAACTGAACCTGCTGGCCGGCCTTCAGCGTTCTGTATCCCTCCATCTGAATCGTGGAGTAGTGCGCGAAGATATCTTCGCCGCCGCCAATCGGACAGATAAAGCCGAAGCCTTTGGCGTTGTTGAACCATTTAACAGTACCCGTCTCCATGCTTTTACTTCCCTCGCAAGACATTTTGAACAGTAGGTGAGGTCATTGAAGCTGTGAGTCGAGTTTGTTTAAAACTCAATCAGCTTGTGTAAGTAGAATGTAGAGAAACGGTCCTTATCGTCAAGCAAACGGCCCTGGCGCACGGGGAGAAATTAATCAAAATTTGAGGCAGTTAACGCTATTGCAAATTTTGTGATACAGGTCGCGCATAGGCTTTTAGTGCCGTTTTTTCTTCGGGATAGGGTGGCTTGACAGACATGTTAAACTTAGGAATGGGCACAGCAATGTGCACAATCGTAACGCAGAATTTCGACGGAACATTATGGCAAACGCAAACGACTGGCTTAATTTTGAACATCTAGCCGAAGATAAAGTACGTGAAGGGTTAAAGCCGCCTTCAATGTATAAAGTCATTCTGAATAATGACGATTATACACCTATGGAATTTGTTATTGACGTAGTCCAAAAGTTCTTTTCTTATGATGTTGAACGTGCAACGCAACTGATGTTGAAAGTTCACTACCACGGAAAGGCGATTTGTGGTGTATTCACTGCAGAAGTGGCGGAAACCAAAGTCGCCCAGGTGAACAACTACGCACGAGAGAATGAACATCCGTTGCTGTGTACGCTAGAAAAAGCCTGAGCCCGTCTCCATATAGGGGAAAGGTTGTCAGAGCGATAATTGGGGGAGGTGCCAAATGCTCAATCAAGAACTGGAACTCAGTTTAAACATGGCTTTCGCCAGAGCGCGCGAGCACCGTCATGAGTTTATGACCGTCGAGCATCTGTTGCTGGCATTGCTCAGTAACCCGTCGGCCAGAGAGGCACTGGAAGCCTGTACGGTGGATATCGTGGCTCTGCGTCAGGAACTCGAAGCCTTCATCGAACAAACCACTCCGGTGCTGCCGGCCAGTGAAGAAGAGCGCGATACGCAACCAACGCTCAGCTTCCAGCGCGTGCTGCAGCGTGCGGTATTCCATGTCCAGTCATCCGGTCGCAGCGAAGTTGCAGGTGCGAACGTGCTGGTCGCCATTTTCAGCGAGCAGGAGTCGCAAGCGGCTTACCTGCTGCGCAAACACGAAGTGAGCCGCCTTGATGTGGTGAACTTCATCTCCCATGGTACGCGTAAAGATGAGCCGGGCCAGCCGCAGAACAATGCGGAGAATCCGGTTAACGAAGAGCAAGCAGGCGGGGAGGAACGTATGGAAAACTTCACCACCAATCTTAATCAGCTTGCTCGTGTCGGCGGAATCGATCCGCTGATCGGCCGCGATAAAGAGCTGGAGCGTGCCATTCAGGTATTGTGCCGTCGCCGTAAGAATAACCCGCTGCTGGTGGGTGAATCTGGCGTGGGTAAAACCGCCATTGCGGAAGGGCTGGCCTGGCGCATTGTGCAGGGCGACGTTCCGGAAGTGATGAAAGATTGCACTATCTACTCACTGGATATCGGCTCGCTGCTTGCGGGTACCAAGTACCGTGGTGATTTTGAAAAACGTTTCAAAGCGCTGCTGAAACAGCTGGAACAAGACACCAGCAGTATTCTGTTCATCGACGAAATCCACACCATTATTGGTGCGGGTGCCGCGTCTGGTGGCCAGGTGGATGCGGCTAACCTGATCAAGCCGTTGCTCTCCGGTGGGAAAATTCGCGTGATGGGTTCCACCACCTATCAGGAGTTCAGTAATATCTTTGAGAAGGATCGTGCGTTAGCGCGTCGCTTCCAGAAGATCGACATTACCGAACCTTCTGTCGAAGAGACCGTGCAGATACTTAACGGCCTGAAACCGAAATATGAAGCTCACCATGATGTGCGTTATACCGCGAAAGCGGTGCGTGCGGCGGTAGAGCTGGCGGTGAAATACATCAACGACCGTCATCTGCCTGATAAGGCGATTGACGTGATTGATGAAGCTGGCGCGCGTGCGCGTCTGGTGCCGGTGAGTAAGCGTAAGAAAACCGTCAATGTGTCTGATATCGAGTCTGTGGTGGCGCGTATTGCGCGTATCCCAGAGCAGAGTGTGTCGGCCACCGATCGCGATACGCTGAAGAATCTTGGCGACCGTCTGAAAATGCTGGTGTTCGGGCAGGACGATGCGATTGAAGCGCTAACTGAAGCGATCAAAATGAGCCGTGCTGGTCTGGGTCAGGATCGCAAACCGGTAGGTTCTTTCCTGTTTGCTGGGCCAACCGGTGTCGGTAAGACGGAAGTCACGGTTCAGCTGGCGAAAGCACTGGGCATCGAACTGCTGCGTTTTGATATGTCCGAGTACATGGAGCGTCACACCGTCAGTCGTCTGATTGGTGCACCTCCAGGCTATGTGGGCTTCGACCAGGGCGGTCTGCTTACCGATGCGGTAATCAAGCATCCGCATGCGGTCGTGCTGCTGGATGAAATCGAGAAAGCGCACCCGGATGTCTTTAACCTGCTGCTGCAGGTGATGGATAACGGTATGCTGACCGATAACAACGGCCGTAAAGCGGACTTCCGCAATGTGGTGGTGGTGATGACCACCAACGCCGGGGTGCGTGAAACTGAGCGTAAATCGATTGGTCTGATTCATCAGGACAACAGTACGGATGCAATGGAAGAGATCAAAAAGATCTTTACGCCAGAGTTCCGTAACCGTCTCGACAACATTATCTGGTTCCGTCACCTGGATACCACGGTGATTCATCAGGTCGTTGATAAGTTCATCGTGGAGTTGCAGGCGCAGTTGGATGCGAAAGGCGTGTCACTGGAAGTGAGTGATGATGCCCGTGACTGGTTGGCCGATAAAGGCTATGACAAAGCGATGGGTGCCCGTCCAATGGCGCGTGCCGTGCAGGAAAACCTGAAGAAACCACTGGCTAACGAACTGCTGTTTGGTTCATTAGTGGATGGCGGTTCAGTCTCGGTGGCGCTGGATAAAGAGAAAAACCAGCTGACTTACCACTTCCTGAGTGCGGAAAAACGTAAAACCGAAGGGACTGTGCACTGATGTGCTGAGTCGTATGACTAGTCCTGGTATAGGTTGACACCTTTTCAGGTTAAAACCCCCGATGCAC
>CBCTJT010000045.1:0-14182 GCA_965147305.1 uncultured bacterium | reverse complement strand
AAGCCGCAACGTTATCCGCTGCGGCCTCCATTAAGATCTTAACTGACAAGCATTAAGCCTTGATGGCTGCTTTTTTTTGCCGAAAATTCAGCCAGATTGCTAATTATCCGCTGCGGTTAACTCATCAATCTTGCTCTTTTCATCCCTGCCCTTCAAGCATTTTCCGCGATTTTATGAGCCTTTCTCACAATTCATTGGCATTGACAAAAAGTGACATTTCAATGTGATATAGATCACACTTTTTCCTGATTTACGCGGTATGCTGGTCCTACCCAGACGGAAATGACAGAGAGGTTTAACTATGATTCTGAACATTACCAGCAAACAAATGGAAATCACTGCGGCCATCCGCAACCATGTCGAAGACCGTCTCGCCAAGCTGGAAAAGTGGCAAACTCACCTGATAAATCCGCACATCGTGTTGTCGAAAGAGCCGAAAGAATTCGTGGCTGATGCCACCATTAACACACCGAACGGCACGCTGGTCGCCAGCGCGAAACACGAAGATATGTACACGGCTATCAACGATCTGATTGCCAAGCTGGAGCGACAACTGAACAAGGCGCAGCACAAACCTGAAGCGCGCCGCGCAACCAGCAGTATGAAAGATTTCACCCCTGCGGGATAAACACACCTTTTCCAGTAACGCGCCTGCGGGCGCGTTTTTTATTGACAGCTTTAAATCACTGCGGTTACTCTCAATCCACTTTATCGCTGGAAACACACATGAAACATCTACCGTTCTTCTTCGCATTCTTTTTTACCTTCCCCTGATTGGGAGGCGATTCGTCATGTGAAAATGAATGCGAAGACGAACAACAAAGCCTCCCAAACGGGAGGCTTTTTTATTGGACATTTTACAGGTGAGCCCTATGAACCCCGAAAATCCGCTGCTGGCATTACGCGATAAGATCAGCGCCGTTGATGAAAAGCTGTTAACGCTGTTATCTGAACGCCGCTCGCTGGCGGTTGAAGTAGCGCAAGCAAAGCTCGCGACTCATCGCCCCATTCGCGATGTTGAGCGTGAACGCGCACTGCTGGAAAACCTGATCTCACTCGGCAAAAAGCATCAGCTTGATGCGCATTACATTACCCGCTTGTTCCAACTGGTGATTGAAGATTCGGTACTGACTCAACAAGCGCTGCTGCAGAAAAACTTAAACCACCCGCACGCACATGCGCCGCGCATCGCATTTCTGGGTCCTAAGGGTTCGTACTCTCACCTCGCGGCACGTAAATACGCCACACGTCATTTTGATTCCATGGTTGAGATGGGCTGTCTGAAATTCCACGACATCATTCATCAGGTGGAGAGTGGCCAGGCCGATTACGCCGTGATGCCGATTGAGAACACCAGCTCTGGCTCGATTAACGACGTCTATGATCTGCTGCAGCAAACAACGCTTTCCATCGTAGGCGAGCTGACCATCCCTATCGAACATTGTGTGCTGGTAAACGGCAATACCGACTTACAGCAAATCGAAACGGTTTATAGCCATCCTCAGCCATTCCAGCAGTGCAGCCAGTTCATCAATCGTTTCCCGCAATGGAAAATCGAATATACCGAGAGCACCGCAGCGGCGATGGAAAAGGTTGCGGCAATGAATTCACCAAAAGTGGCGGCATTGGGCAGTGAGGCAGGCGGAGAGTTGTATGGTCTGCAGGTACTGGAACGGAATTTAGCCAACCAGCAACAGAACCATACACGCTTCATTGTGCTGGCGCGTAAACCGATTGAAGTTTCTGGTCAGGTGCCAGCCAAAACCACGTTGATTATGGCAACCGGCCAGCAGGCCGGTGCGCTGGTTGAGGCTCTGCTGGTACTGCGTAATCACAATCTGATTATGAGCAAACTGGAAAACCGACCAATCAACGGTAATCCGTGGGAAGAGATGTTTTACATCGACGTGCAGGGCAATCTGCAATCAGAGAACATGCAGCTGGCGTTGAAAGAGCTGCGTGATTTGACGCTGTCTCTGAAAGTACTCGGCTGCTATCCGGGTGAAAATGTGGTTCCGGTTGAGCCGCGACTGTAAGTGAAAAAGGCATCCTTGCGGATGCCTTCTCTTTTATTGCCGGCTGTCGTTCGCCGAACGCAACATGCTTCGGCTTTCCACCAGGAAGCGTTGAGCGTAATCACCAAACCAATGCGCGACACCTTCAAAACTCTTGATGAACGCCTGTTTATCACCCTGCTCCAGTAATTTAATCGCATCACCAAAGCGCTGGTAATAACGCTTAATCAGCGCCAGATTGCTTTCCGAAGACATGATAATGTCGGCGTAAAGCTGCGGATCCTGCGCAAACAGTCGCCCAACCATCGCCAGTTCCAGACGATAAATCGGCGAAGACAACGCCAGCAGTTGATCCAGGTTGACGTTCTCTTCCGCCAGATGCAGACCATAGGCAAAAGTGGCAAAGTGCCGCAGTGCCTGAATGAATGCCATGTTTTGGTCATGTTCAACAGCGCTGATGCGGTGTAAGCGCGCGCCCCAAACCTGAATCTGCTCCAGGAACCACTGGTAAGCTTCCGGCTGACGGCCATCGCACCACACCACTACCTGCTTCGCCAGGCTACCGCTATCCGGACCAAACATTGGATGCAAGCCCAGCACCGGGCCGGTATGCGCCGCCAGCATCGCCTGCAATGGACGATTTTTCACTGATGCCAAATCAACCAGGATGCAATCTTCCGGCAGTGTTGGCAGTTCAGCGATGATCTGCTCAGTCAGATGAATGGGCACACTGATAATCACCATGCCCGCATCTTTTAGCAATTCTTCAGAACGATCCCAATCGCCCTTGTCCAGAATACGCACCTGGTAACCTGACAGGTTGAGCATTTTTTCAAACAAGCGGCCCATCTGGCCACGCCCGCCAACAATCACCACTGGGCGCAGTGTCGGGCAGAGCGTTTTAAAGCCTTTATCGTTTTCATGCGCATAAGACTCACGCATCAGACGACGCAAGACATCTTCGATCAGATCCGGCGAAACACCGAGTGCTTCAGCTTCCTGACGGCGTGAAGCCAACATGCTGGCTTCACGTTCTGGTACATAAATCGGCAAACCATAACGGCTTTTGACTTCACCTACTTCAGCTACCAGCTCAAGACGTTTGGCTAATAGCCCAAGCAGGGCTTTATCGACTTCATCAATTTGATCGCGTAGCGCGGTCAGTTCAGCCACCATGACTCTTTATTCCTCGTGTGACAGACGCGCCGACAGCACTCCCTGCAGATCCTGATGGATTTCACGCAGCAAGGTTTCCGTGGTTTCCCAGTCGATGCAGGCATCAGTGACGGAAACACCGTACTTCATTTCGCTACGTGGCTGCTCAGAAGACTGATTGCCTTCATGAATATTGCTTTCCAGCATCAGGCCAATAATGGAACGGTTTCCATCTTTAATCTGCGCAATAGCCGATTCGGCTACGCCAGGCTGACGGCGATAGTCTTTATTAGAATTACCATGGCTGCAATCTATCATTAAGGCTGGACGCAGTCCCGCTTTCAGCATCTCTTTTTCACACTGCGCAACATCTTCAGGACCGTAGTTAGGCGCTTTACCACCACGCAGGATCACATGGCCATCTGGGTTGCCCTGGGTCTGTAACAAGCAAACCTGTCCCGCCTGATTGATGCCGACAAAACGATGCGGCATCGCAGCAGCGCGCATGGCGTTGATCGCGGTGCCGAGGCTGCCATCAGTGCCGTTTTTGAAGCCGACAGGCATCGATAAACCTGAAGCCATCTCACGGTGCGTTTGTGACTCGGTAGTACGGGCACCAATCGCAGACCAGCTGAACAGATCACCGAGATATTGTGGACTATTAGGATCCAGCGCTTCGGTAGCCAGCGGCAAGCCCATTTCCACGAGGTTAACCAGCAGCTGACGCGCAATGTGCAGCCCGGCTTCCATATCGAATGAGTTGTTCATGTAAGGATCGTTGATAAGCCCCTTCCAGCCAACGGTGGTACGAGGTTTTTCAAAATAAACGCGCATAACGATATACAGCTGATCCTTCAACTGTGCAGAGAGAGTTTGCAGCTGACGAGCATATTCCAGTGCGGCTTCGGTATCGTGAATTGAACAAGGACCACAGACCACCAGCAGGCGCGGATCGCGGCCAGCAATAATATCGGCAATGGTCTGGCGAGAAGCGGCAATCTGCGCTTCCTGCGCCGCAGTGAGCGGGAATTTAGCCTTCAGCTCTTGCGGGGTGATTAAGATTTGTTCGTCGGCGATATGCACATTGTTCAGCGCGTCTTTCTGCATGATAGCGATCCTTTTTCACTCGTGTATGCGGTTTGGGATCCTCACTGAGGATGGCGCTTACTTTACCACAGTGTGTAATGGATGCAATCCACATATGTACACTTTTATTACCAATCAAATTACACGCACTGAAGATTTAAATAAAAACACATTAAAAACAATCTTTTATAATATAAAAAGCCACAACCCAAGGTCATTACATTGTAAACATTAAATTACACCTGTGATTTTCAACTCCCCCCTCTCTCTGACAACATCACTCAATTCAGGCTAGCGATGATATTTCTGGATCCCTCTGACATCTTTTTCATCACCGCGATTTTGAGCAGTACGAAATGACTTATGGCTACCCTATTTGCTATCCAACTTACAGGCAGAAACCTTGCATTCGATGCTCCATAGAAAGCGCCCATAAAAAAAGGGGCTGGCCCTTAGGCCAACCCCTTGTTTGCTATTAACTTTGGGATGTCGCTTACGCGCCCAGACGCTCTTTGATACGAGCTGACTTACCGGTACGCTCACGCAGGTAGTACAGTTTGGCTTTACGCACAGCACCACGACGTTTGACAGAAATGCTGTCAATTACCGGAGAGTGAGTCTGGAAGACACGCTCAACGCCTTCGCCGTTTGAAATCTTACGAACAGTGAATGCAGAATGCAGACCGCGGTTACGAATAGCGATAACCACGCCCTCGAATGCCTGCAGACGCTTCTTAGAACCTTCAACGACCCATACTTTCACTTCCACGGAATCACCCGGACGGAATGAAGGTACGTCCTGCTTCATCTGCTCTTGTTCAAGTTGCTTGATAATGTTGCTCATAATTAGATCTCTATATCCTGGGTAAACTGATAGTCAGGGAAGATTACTCTTCCACCTGATGGTTTTGTTGCTGCTGATGTTCCCGTTGGAACTCATTTAGCAACCGTGCTTGCTCTTCAGTCAGAGCCAGGTTTTCCAGAAGTTCAGGTCTTCTTAGCCAGGTACGGCCTAGCGACTGTTTCAGGCGCCAGCGGCGAATATCGGCATGGTTGCCCGACAGTAATACTGGCGGAACTTCCATCCCTTCTAACACTTCAGGTCGGGTGTAGTGCGGGCAATCCAGCAACCCTTCAGAGAACGAATCCTCATCGGCTGACGCTTGCTTGCCCAATACGCCAGGAATAAACCGGGCGACTGAATCAATCAACGTCATGGCTGGTAGCTCACCACCACTGAGTACGTAATCACCGATTGACCATTCTTCATCAATCTCAGTGTGAATCACGCGCTCATCAATCCCTTCATAACGACCACATACCAAAATCAACTTCTGGTTGGTCGCCAGTTCGCAAACGCCCTGTTGGTCCAGTTTGCGACCCTGAGGTGAAAGATAAATCACCTTGGCACCATCTCCCGCCGCCGCTTTCGCTGCGTGGATTGCATCCCGTAAGGGTTGCACCATCATCAACATTCCCGGTCCGCCGCCGTAAGGACGTTCATCCACGGTACGGTGCCGGTCGTGCGCGAAGTCACGAGGACTCCAGCTTTGAATGTTGAGCAGGCCATTTTTTACTGCCCGGCCAGTTACCCCGTACTCGGTAATAGCGCGAAACATCTCTGGAAACAGGCTAATAACACCAATCCACATCGCGTTCGCCGTTACGTTACCGGATTGTCCGGAGATCAAAAACCAGGATCCCAATCTACTTCAATCGTGCCAGTAGAGAGATCGACTTTCTTGATAACCTGTTCATCAAGAAACGGGATTAACCGCTCTTGAGCACCGAATGCATCTTTCAGGTTTGCCTTAACGACGAGAACGTCGTTCGAACCGGTTTCCATCAAATCAATGACTTTGCCCATTTCGTAGCCGTCGAGGTTCACTACTTTGCAACCCATAAGGTCTTTCCAGTAGTAACTACCGTCATCCAGCGCTGGCAGCTGCGTGGAGTCAACCGTAATTTCGCAATTGGTTAACTGTGCCGCAGCGTCCCGATCGTCAATGCCTTTGACTTTGATGATCAGGTCCTGATTGTGGTGCTTCCAACCTTCCAGTTCGACCTGCTGCCATTTACCGGCGCGCTGGATGAACCACGGTTGGTAGTCGAAGATGCTTTCAGCGTCTTCAGTGGAGGAAAACACTTTGAGCCAACCTCGAATGCCGTAAGCGGCCCCCATTTTCCCCAATACGATTGGGTTAACGAGAGGCGGTGCGGCAGGTTTAATGCTCATGCTAACCACCGTGACAGATTAAGCTGCTTTTTTTGCTTCTTTGATCAGCGCGTTAACGCGATCAGAAAGCGTTGCGCCCTGGCCAACCCAGTGCTCAATACGGTCCAGATCCAGACGCAGACCTTCAGCCTGACCAGAAGCGATCGGGTTGAAGAAACCTACGCGCTCGATGAAACGACCATTACGCGCATTGCGGCTGTCAGTAACGACGACCTGATAGAACGGACGCTTTTTCGCGCCGTGACGTGCCAAACGAATTGTAACCATAACATCCTCATTAGTTAATAAAGCGCTCGGGCTCCATCGAGGGATGGAACCCGAGCGCAATATAAAAAGCCCGAAAATTTTACTCATTTTGGCGAAAAAAGCAACCTGAGCGTGTCAATTTTCTGGCTATGTACCGGTCGGCTTAGCGACCAGGGAATCCGGGCGGCATCATACCTTTCATGCCACGCATCATTTTGGCCATGCCACCCTTCTTCATTTTCTTCATCATGCGCTGCATGTCGTCGAACTGTTTCAATAAACGGTTAACGTCCTGCACTTGCATACCTGAACCGGTGGCAATGCGGCGCTTGCGTGAGCCCTTGATGATTTCCGGCTTCTGGCGCTCTTTGGTGGTCATCGAATTGATGATGGCCTCCATGCGCACCAGCACTTTGTCATCCATCTGTGACTTCACGTTGTCTGGCAACTGGCCCATGCCCGGCAACTTGCCCATCAGGCTGGCCATGCCGCCCATGTTGCGCATCTGCTTCAGTTGGTCAAGGAAGTCGTTGAGATCAAAGCCATCACCGGTTTTGAGTTTCTTCGCCAGTTTCTCCGCCTGTTCGCGGTCAACTTTGCTTTCGATATCTTCGATCAGCGACAGTACGTCGCCCATGCCGAGAATGCGTGAGGCGATACGGTCTGGATAAAATGCTTCCAGTGCTTCCGTCTTCTCACCCATACCCATGAATTTAATCGGCTTGCCGGTAATGTGGCGAATCGACAGCGCCGCACCACCGCGCGCATCACCATCCACTTTCGTCAGAATCACACCGGTCAGCGGCAGCGCTTCATTAAAGGCCTTTGCCGTGTTTGCCGCATCCTGACCGGTCATGGCATCGACGACAAACAGGGTTTCTACCGGATTGATCGCGGCATGCACCTGTTTGATTTCGTCCATCATCGCTTCATCGACGTGCAAACGACCGGCGGTATCCACCAGCAGCACGTCGTAGAATTGCAGCTTCGCTTCTTTCAGCGCGTTCTTAACGATGTCGACAGGCTTTTGGCTCAGATCGGAGGGACAGAAGTCCACGCCAACCTGCTGCGCCAGGGTTTCCAGCTGTTTGATCGCCGCCGGGCGATAAACGTCGGCAGAAACCACCAGCACTTTCTTCTTGTGTTTCTCACGCAGGAACTTACCCAGCTTCGCCACGCTCGTGGTTTTACCGGCACCTTGCAGGCCCGCCATCAACACTACAGCCGGTGGCTGGGCGTTGAGATTCAGCGCATTATTTTCTGCGCCCATTGCCGTAACCAACTCGTTACGAACAATTTTGATAAATTCCTGACCCGGCGTCAGGCTTTTGTTTACATCCTGACCCACTGCCGCTTCTTTTACGCGGTTGATGAAGTCGCGCACTACCGGCAGCGCAACGTCCGCTTCCAGCAATGCCATGCGCACTTCACGCAAGGTGTCTTTAATGTTGTCTTCGGTCAGCCTTCCGCGGCCGCTGATGTTGCGCAGGGATTGCGACAAACGATCGGTTAAATTATCAAACATGCTCTCTCACTTAGGACCGTAGCGAGGCCGCCTGGGCGGCACAATGCGGCGGATTATAGCACGAAGCCTCAGCGATCTCTGCAATTGACCGTCAGATCGTTTGGAGCCTGATGCAGCTGGCGCTATACTGGTTTTTTCCTTATCTGACCGACACCTGAAAGGATCTATGTTCGTTTTCGCGATCGTGGCGCTCTTCGCCTACTCCCTCAGTCTTGCATTGATCATTCCCAGCCTGCTGAAACGCAACGGTGGCTGGCGTCGTTTCGCCGTGCTCTCAGCTTGCGTGGCGCTGATTGCCCATGCTGTTGCACTGCAACAACGCATTTTTGCCGTCGATAACGGACAAAATCTCAGCCTGCTGAATATTGGTTCGCTGGTGAGTTTACTGATCTGCGCGATCATGACGATTGTGGCTTCGCGTAATCGCGGTTGGTTACTGCTGCCGATAGTGTATGGCTTTGCTTTGATTAACCTCGCCTTCGCCACCTTTGTGCCGAATGCCTTTATTACGCATCTGGAAACCACGCCGGGCATGATGGTCCATATCGGCCTGTCACTGTTTGCCTATGCCACGCTGATCATTGCAGCGCTATATGCCCTCCAGCTGGCGTGGATCGATTATCAGTTAAAAAATAAGAAACTGGCTTTCACCCAGGATATGCCGCCCTTGCTCAGTATTGAGCGCAAAATGTTTCATATCACGCAGATTGGTGTGGTGCTGTTGACGCTGGTGCTGTGCACCGGGCTGTTCTTCATGCACAACCTGTTCAGCGCTGAGAACGTCGATAAAGCGGTGCTTTCCATCCTTGCCTGGTTTGTTTATATCGTTCTGCTCTGGGGGCACTATCATGAAGGCTGGCGCGGTCGTCGCGTCGTCTGGTTTAACTGCGGCGGTGCACTGTTGCTGACCATGGCCTACTTCGGCAGCCGCGTTTTACAGCACCTGCTCACTTCTCACTAAAGGAATTTTTGCGTTGGAACATGTTTCAACCACCACGCTGATCGTTACGCTGGTCATCATGGTGCTGGTCTCTGCGTACTTCTCCGGTTCAGAGACCGGCATGATGACGCTCAATCGTTACAAATTGCGCCATAAAGCCAAAACCGGTAACCGTGGCGCACGCCGAGTTGAGAAACTACTGCGTCGTCCCGACCGTCTCATCAGTTTGGTTTTGATTGGCAATAACCTCGTCAATATTCTCGCTTCCGCGTTGGGCACCATTGTCGGCATGCGCCTTTACGGCGATGCGGGCGTAGCGATTGCCACCGGCATCCTGACTTTTGTGGTGTTGGTGTTCGCCGAAGTGTTGCCGAAAACTATTGCGGCGCTCTATCCCGAAAAAGTCGCCTATCCGAGCAGCGTACTATTGGCTCCACTGCAATATGTGATGCTGCCTTTGGTCTGGCTGCTCAACACCATCACGCGCATTCTGATGCGAATGGTCGGTATCAAAACGGAAGGCTCAATCAATTCAGCCCTGAGTAAAGAAGAGTTGCGTACCATCGTCTATGAGTCACGCTCACTGATGTCACGCCGAAATCAGGATATGCTGCTGTCGGTGCTGGATCTGGAAAAGGTCAGTGTTGATGACATCATGGTGCCGCGCAATGAAATTGTCGGCATCAATATCAACGATGACTGGAAATCGATTGTGCGCCAGCTGAGCAACTCGCCACATGGGCGCATTGTGCTGTTCCGCGACTCGCTGGATGATTCTGTTGGCATGCTGCGCGTACGTGAAGCCTGGCGCATGATGACTGAGAAGAAAGAATTCAACAAAGATCGCCTGCTGCGCGCCGCTGATGAAATTTACTATGTGCCGGAAGGCACGCCGCTGAATGTTCAGTTGGTAAAATTCCAGCGCAATAAGAAGAAAGCCGGCTTAGTGGTCGATGAATATGGTGACATTAAAGGGCTGGTAACCATTGAAGACATCCTTGAAGAGATTGTTGGCGACTTTACGACGTCCATGTCTCCTTCGCTGGCGGAAGAAGTGATGCCGCAGAATGATGGCTCAGTATTGATTGAAGGCAGCGCCAACGTACGTGAAATCAATAAAGCCTTTAACTGGACGTTACCCGAAGATGAAGCGCGCACCATTAATGGCATGTTGCTGGAGGCGCTGGAAGAGATTCCGTTAGTTGATACCCGAGTGAAAATCGGTAAGTACGATGTTGATATCCTCGACGTGCAAGACAACATGGTGAAGCAGGTACGTATTACCCCCCATCACCCGTTGAAATCCTCCATCGGTTCCTGAAGCAAAAAAAACGCCGCGAAGTTCGCGGCGTTTTCATTTCTGCTCAGGCAGGCACTAGATGTGCAGCTCTTTCAGCTTATCAGCCGGCAGTTTCAGATCTTCGTTACGGTTCACGCCAATGTCATGCGCCAACACGTTGCGCGCAATCTGCTGCGCTTCGTCGAGTGAGTGCAGCTTGTAGCTACCGCACTGGTATTCATTCAGTTCCGGGATCTGGCTCTGTTCTTTCACTTTCAGAACGTCTTCCATCGCCCCTTTCCACGCTTTTGCTACGCGCTGCTCGTCAGGTTCACCAATCAGGCTCATATAGAAGCCGGTGCGGCAGCCCATTGGCGAGATATCAACGATTTCCACGCCATCACCGTTGAGGTGATTACGCATAAAGCCGGCAAACAGGTGCTCCAGCGTATGGATACCGCGCTCAGTCAGAATATCGATATTCGGACGGCAGAAACGCAGGTCAAAAACGGTGATGGTATCGCCATGCGGAGTGTTCATGGTTTTTGCAACGCGCACAGCGGGTGCGCCCATGATGGTGTGATCAACAGTAAAACTATCCAGTAGTGGCATTCGTCACCTCCTGTTTTGAGATTTTTTTTAAAACGATGAAACTTTTCCGTTCGCCCAACGTCTGAATATATGAAAGACGCGCATTTGTTATCATCATCCCTGACAACAGAGATGTTAATTTTGGCCACAATGATGTGGCCATTTTCTTTTTCAGCCTTCGCGACCTGCCAGGTAGCTTTCGAAATTCAGCGTATCGCTCTGTTCCAGCTTCTCCTGCGCTTGCATCGACTCCAACGCCTGACGACTAAAGTCATCTTCAGTCAAAATCTCTAACGGCTCTTCACACAGCAGATGGCGATACTGTTCAGCCAGTGCCACGCCAGCGCCGGTCAAGCCATTTTCTTTGATGGCATGAAGAATACGCGCTGAATAGGTTAGCTCAGGATCATCAAACGATGCCACCAGTTGATCGCAAACCTGTTGATATTGCGTGCTGCCGTAATTGCTGTCGAGCACTTCCGCCACACGTCGCAGATCGGCAAACAGGGCTTTACCTACATCAACCAATGGATGTTCGGTATCGCTACAGCCCACGCCAATTACCTGGCCTGGCTTACGCCCTTCCATTACCACGCGGTTCCAGTTTTTACGGCTGCACAGCAGTTCGTCGGAACTCATCTCTGGGGCATCCGCAAGGGTACACCAGATCAGGAACAGATCGAGGAAACGCGCCTGATTCGCATCTACGCCAATGGCCGAGAATGGGTTGATGTCCAGCGAGCGGACTTCGATATATTCGATGCCGCCGCGCAGTAAGGCATCTGAAGGAGCTTCACCTGAACGAGTCACACGTTTAGGACGAATCGGCGCATACAGCTCGTTTTCAATCTGCAGCACGTTGGTATTCAGTTGCAGCCAGTTACCGTCTGCATCTTTGGTGCCCATCGCTTCATACTCTTCCGAAGGCGTTTTGATGGCCGCTTTCAGTGCAGCAACGTAACCGTCGAGCGAGTTAAAGGTGATACCCAAGCCGCTTTGCGATTTGTTGGTGTAACCCAGATCGCTGAGACGCAGTGAAGTCGCATACGGCAGCCACAGCGTACCCTTGCCGTCTGTTTCAAACGGCAGCTTGCTTTCGCGACCTTGCAGGAAGGACGAGCAGATCGCCGGTGAAGCACCAAACAGGTATGGGATCACCCAGCCAAAGCGATAGTAGTTGCGGATCAAACGCAGATAGCCAGCAGAAATGGTCTCTTTACCGCTCTCCGCATCTTTAACGTCCGCCCACTCCTGCCAAAACGACAGTGGCAGCGAGAAGTTATAGTGCACACCCGAAATAATCTGCATCAATGCGCTATAGCGATTTTTCAGACCCTGACGGTAGAGGGTTTTCATCTTGCCGATGTTAGAGCTGCCATATTGCGCCAGCTCGATGCTATCAACATCATCAACATAACCCGGCATACTGAACGGCCACATGCGCTCCTGACCTAACTCACGCGCCGTGTGGCGGTGAATATCACGCAGGAATGCCAATGACCGATCAATACTTTGATCGACCGGCGTGATGAACTCCAGCAGCGTTTCGGCAAAATCGGTGGTAATCCAACTATGCTTCAGCGCTGAACCCAGAGATTCAGGGTGTCCGGTGGTTGCCAGGTGACCATTTGGATTGACGCGCAACGTCTCGCGTTCAATGCCACGGCCGATACCCTTCAACGCGTCGGGATGCGCTTCCAACCAGGAAAGCGCTTTTGATACGTCCGGGATCACATTAACCTCCCGCTGTGCGAATAATTTATTTTTGTTCAGCATAATGTTAACCGTAGCCTCGAATCTGTGCGAATCAATGCCACCATTGCATTGTTTGTAATGTGGCGGTCGCGATAACGATATAACGCAGCGTTTTACCGATGGCGAGGAACAGCACCGAGGGCAGCCAGGCAAAGCGCAACCAGCCTGCAAGCACGCAAAGCAGGTCGCCCACTACCGGCAGCCAGCTCAAAAGCAGTGCTGCAGGTCCCAATCGATGTAACCACGTCATTGCTGTGTCATGCCATCGCCCCTGCCCTTTTGGTGGCATGAGACGACCAAGAATAATGTTGGTCAGGCCACCCAGCGTGTTTCCCACTGATGCGGCCAATAACAATCCATAGATCGAACCCTTTTGGGCGATCAGCAAAGCAATCAGCACAGCCTTTGAACTTCCCGGAAGCAGGGTGGCACTCAGAAAGCTACTGCCGAATAACGATCCATAGGTCAGAAATTCATTCACAGTAAGCGGACATCAACCACATCCATGCCCGCGGCTTGTGCAGCCTGAACACCAAAGTCAGCATCTTCAAACACCACACAGCGTTCAGGTGCCACGCCCATTAATTCGGCGCAGCGTAAAAAGGTATCGGGCTGAGGTTTATGGCGCTGAACATCATCCGCACCGACAATGGCATCAAACAGATGATAGACACCCAGCGCTTCCAGCAGGGCCTTTGCCAGGCTGTGCTCACTGCCTGTGCCCACCGCCATCGGACGACGACCGTGATACGCTTTAACCACGTCCATTAACGGTAAAGGACGCACGTCATCCAGCAACATCGCTTTAAGCGCCTCGGTTTTCTCTGCAGCTAGCAGATGGGGATCGTGCTCAGCGTTGTTCTGCTCAAGAATGTACTGCGCCAGCTGCCAGGTGGGTGCGCCATTAAAGCTCACCATTTTTTTCTCATCCATGGTGAAACCATAACGGCTCAGCACCTGCTGCCAGGCTTTTCGATGTGTCGGCTCAGTATCCAGGATTGTGCCGTCCATATCGAAAATCAGGGCGTCATATTGGTCGTACATTGTCACTCCATCGAGCACCACAAAATGAGCCATTACTTTAGCGTAATGCGCTTAGGTTGTCGCCAGGTGTGCTTAACAGCAAATGCTTTGAAAGCATTAGCTATTTTTGTTTTCGGAAAAAGGTCAGGTAGCGATGCCGGGGATAAATGGCGGTTATATAAGTGGTTTTTGCGTGATGCAGAAATATGGGAGCTAAATTCAGAAAGCGAGCGTTGATTGTTTCGAAGAAGATGGTGCATCCAGGAGGATTCGAACCTCCGACCGCTCGGTTCGTAGCCGAGTACTCTATCCAGCTGAGCTATGGATGCAT
>CBCTJT010000044.1:0-20269 GCA_965147305.1 uncultured bacterium | reverse complement strand
ACTGTCGGATCGTTCAACCGATCATTTTTGTCTTAACTGATCGGCATTACGGCCATGTGCCGGCGTTTTTGTATCTGCGATTTACTGGGCGCGGATAAAGCTGCCGTCCGGTTGACGGGTAAACAGCACCGGGCCGTTGCTGCCATCGACCGTTAGTCCTGTCACCACACCTTGCGCGTTCTGACGAATCTTCACCTGCTGTCCATTCTTCAATGCGCTAAGCGGCTGGTCGTCACCCTCGACGCGTGCCATCGCGAACACATCATTCACCGGCAGATTATTGTCGCGGAACAGCTGCGCCAGCGTCTGACCTGATGCCACTGTATAGTTATGCCACTCACCCTGAGAATCGGTTTTCGGCTGGGTGCTCTGCGGCTGCTTGTTATCGTATATCTCCGCCTGCAACGGCACCTCTTTGCTGCTGTTATCTGCCGGGCGTTCAATCGGATATTGCGGCGTACTGCTGGGCCAGAGGAACGCCAGCAGCAGGACCAGCAGCGCAATGACAATGCCACGACGATGGAAAGCCGGCAGTGGGTTCATCCAGCGCACATCATCCAGCAGGTGCCAGACGCGCAACAGCACGGCGGGAACGCGGGAAGGGGTATCAGAAGCCATTCGTGAATCCTCCTCGCTGGCGGCCTTGCGCTTTATCTGCGGCAGCCAACGTTGCAACCTCGGTAATGTGAAAGCACGCGGTACGCGCGTCCTGCGGCGTCGTGGGGCAATCTGGCCCATGTATTCTCTCTTTCTTAGCGCTGTACGACGAAAACGTTGCCACAGCTATAGTATGGGCAATGCGGGCGCGAAGTGCCTGCCAGCATTGAAAAATTTGACCTGCGTATTGTTTCTCTTTCCCTGTGAAATGTCATCTGTAGCGCTGCAGATTTTACGCCAGCCGCCTGCGCTGTTATGCTGCCGTTTCTATTTTCTCCGGGATTAAGGAATCAAAATGACCACCCCTTCATTCGACAGCGTCGAATCACAAGCAAGTTACGGTATCGGTTTACAGGTCGGCCAGCAGCTGCAGGAATCTGGATTGCAGGGTCTGCAGCCGGAAGCACTGCTCGCGGGTCTGCGCGACGCGCTGGAAGGGAACTCACCTGCTGTGCCTGTTGACGTAGTACACCGCGCGCTGCGTGAAGTGCACGAACGTGCAGAAGGCGTGCGTCGTGAGCGTGTGGAAGCGATGGCTGCTGATGGCCATAAATTCCTGGAGCAGAATGCCCAGCGTGATGGCGTGAGCAGCACCGAATCAGGTCTGCAATTCAGCGTGATCACCCAAGGTGATGGCCCAATCCCATCGCGTCAGGACCGTGTACGCGTGCACTACACTGGTAAACTGATCGACGGTTCTGTATTCGACAGCTCAGTGGCACGTGGCGAGCCAGCTGAATTCCCGGTAAGCGGCGTGATCGCTGGCTGGATTGAAGCACTGACCCTGATGCCAGTGGGTTCTAAGTGGGAACTGGTTATCCCACAAAACCTCGCCTACGGCGAGCGCGGTGCTGGCGCATCCATCCCGCCATTCAGCACCCTGGTATTCGAAGTCGAGCTGCTGGAAATTCTGTAATCTGAATTTTTCGTAGTGGATGGCCAGTCGTAAATGACTGGCCATTTTTTTGCCAACCTTACTGCTTCTGCAAACCTACCTGCCAAATTGCAAAACCTATCTCGTCACTGCCCATCGCTTTCATCGGATAATCCGCGTACTTCTCAATAAACTGCGTGGCTTTCTCGCCTGGTGCGGTTTCAAAGCGAATATCCAGCGGCGTATCGCTGTGAATCGGCGCTAAACGCCAGTTGTGATCGGCCTGCGGTTTCACTTCGCCGTGCGCTTTGGTTTCGCTGCTGATATAAGCCGCGACCACTGAACGGTTCTCATCCGGTGAGGCAAACGCCACGTATTTATCGCCGGTGCCGGCAAACTTCCCGCCGTAAGCACGATAGTTATTGGTAGCGACTAGGAATACCGCGTTAGGATCGATGGGCTTACCTTGCCACGTCAGATCCTTAATGCGTGCAGCGTCTTTGTTGATCAACGTGCATTCACCGTCGTAACGTGCGGGCTGCGTCACATCAATTTGGTAATCCACGCCATCAATTACGTCGAAATTATAGGTGCGGAAATCCCAGTTAATCAGCGCTTGTGGTTTGCTGCTGTGCGGATCGATCTGATTAAACTGCGCCGCAGAGCACTCCAGCCACTCTCTCACCTGCGCGCCAGTGACTTTCATCACTACCAGGGTGTTGGGATAGAGATAGAGATCGGCAGCATTACGGAAGGTGAGTGCACCTTTCTCCACTTCGGTATAACTGGCGGGATCGTTTTTTCGGCCACCGGCTTTAAACGGTGCGGCAGCGGAAAGTACCGGCAGGCGGCCGAGATCGGGATCGCCCTGAATAAAGTGTTCAACATAGGCGCGCTGCGCATTATTGACGATCTGCACGGTGGGATCGTCCTGCACCAGTGACAGATAGCTGTACATCACATCCGCTGACTTGCCGATCGGCTTAGCAACGAACTCACGCGTGGCACGGTGATCCTGCTCCAGCACTTTCACGAGACCGGTGTCTTCTGCTGCCAGTGATTTTTTGGCGACGGGATCGTAAATAGGCCGGGCTTCAGCCTTGCCCTGCGTGACCTGCCACTTTCCGCCCTCGTTATTTAGCACCAAATCGACCACGCCGAGATGATCGCCCCACATGCCGGGCATCACTGCCGGAACACCGTTCAGCGTGCCCTGAGCAATGTCAGCGCCTTTAATCGCAGCAAACTCTTTGCTGGGGAATACCGCATGCGCGTGACCAAACATAATGGCGTTAATGCCCGGCACCTGGCTGAGGTAGTAAACCGAATTCTCTGCCATGGCGTGATACGGCTCACTGCTTAAACCTGAGTGCGGAATAGCGATGATAATTTCAGCACCTTTTGCGCGCATTTCCGGCACATAGTGCTTCGCTGTTTCCGTGATGTCATCAACGCGCACTTTCCCCTGCAGATTGTTGCGATCCCACACCATAATCTGCGGTGGAACGAAGCCGATGTAGCCAATTTTTAAGCGATGCGCATTACCGTTGCGGTCGGTGACGGTGGTTTCTTTGATTAAGTAGGGGGTAAACAGCGGTTTTCCGCTTTTTTCATCGATAATATTGGCATTCACATAGGGAAAACGCGCCCCGGCGATCGCCTTCTGCAAATAGGGCAAACCGTAATTGAACTCATGATTACCCAGGTTGCCCACGGTGTAATCCAGCGTGTTCATCGCTTTATAAACCGGATGCACATCGCCTTTTTTCAGGCCTTTAGCGGCCATGTAATCACCCAGCGGGCTGCCCTGAATAATGTCGCCGTTATCGACCAGCACGCTATTTTTCGCTTCAGCACGCGCGTGTTGAATCAGCGTGGCGGTGCGCACCAGACCAAATTTCTCGGTTGGCGTATCTTTGTAGTAATCGAAATCCATCATATTACTGTGCAGATCGGTGGTTTCCAGAATGCGCAGATCCACGGTGGCGGCGTGTACATTCACCGCAGACACGCATAGCGCCAGTAACGACATGCTCGCTTTGAACATCGCTTGCTCCTTGTTTGTTCTAATGGGCCTCTCAAAATAATGTAAAACAATGACGAATTATCATTTCAATTTGTGATGAGGCTCTGACTTTAGTGCAACCGCAGGCGCAGCCAACCGTTGAAAAAGGATTCGGTATCGCGCCATAGCCGCCACCTATGAACTATGGTATTGATAATCATATAGATTGCCGTTTCAGACAGTTCAGCCGCAAAGCATCGGAACACAACTGCTAAAATGTGTAGAGGTGAGCTGTTGATGTCTGACAGGCAGAATCAGCGGAAAAGAGGTGAAAAATGTTAGATAAAATAATCCAACTGGCGCGTGAAGCGGGCGATGCCATCATGCATGTCTATGCGGGTGAACAACCGATGGATGTGACGCGTAAGTCGGATGATTCGCCCGTAACGGCTGCCGATCTCGCGGCGCATAAAGTCATCGTGGAAGGGCTGGCGGCGCTTTCACCCGAAGTCCCGGTGTTATCGGAAGAAGATCCGCCGAGCTGGGCCGTACGTCAGAACTGGAAAAAATATTGGCTGGTTGATCCGCTGGATGGCACCAAAGAGTTCATCAAGCGCAACGGTGAATTCACCGTCAATATTGCTCTGATTGAAAACGGTAAACCGGTGTTGGGTGTGGTCTATGCGCCCGCGTTGGGTGTGATGTATTCAGCAGCAGACGGTAAAGCCTGGAAAGAAGAGGGCGGCCATAAAACACAGATTCAGGTGCGCGAGGCGCGTCCATTATTGGTGGTCGTTAGCCGCTCGCATGCGGATAAAGATGAAGAGCTGAAAGAGTACCTGACTCAGTTAGGCGACCATCAAACCACCGCAATCGGCTCTTCATTAAAATTCTGTCTGGTGGCGGAAGGTAAAGCGCAACTTTATCCGCGCTTCGGGCCAACCAATATTTGGGATACCGGTGCTGGGCATGCCGTCGCGATTGCGGCCGGTGCTCAGGTGCATGACTGGAAGGGTAAAACCCTTGACTACACGCCACGTGAATCTTTCCTGAATCCGGGGTTCCGCGTCTCGCTGTTTTGATTGTTGGTACGCATCAATGCGCACCCTACGAAAATCACACCCTGTGTTTTCGCTATTAAGCTCGCGGGCAGTGGTGGGTCGCCATTTATGGCGACCTCTGTTTTTTACTGCAACAACTCGCGAATCAACGTCATCGCCTGCTGTGCTTCATCCTGCGTCAATGCGCCTTCTTTGGCATAACGCACATGTCCGGTCTTATCCAGCACCACAATCGCCGAACCGCCTTTCTCCAGCTGCCAAACCTTACGCACATTGCCGTTGCTATCAACGATAAATTGCGACCACGGATATTGCTGCTTATTGCTTTCAATACTGCTGCGCACAAACATGCCGGTGCCGGGAATCGCATCGTCAGTGTTCACAATCGTGGTGGTTTGATAACGGTCGTGTGGAAACTTCGCCGCCTTAATCGCTTCGATCAACGCGGCATTTTGTTCTTTGGCCGAAGAGCGCCCGGCAATATGTAAGATGACACGCACTTTTCCACTGAGCTGCGCGCTATTCCACGGTTGATAGCTAAACTTATCTTGTTGATAAAGCAATTCACCCCTGTCGCTCACGCCCACCGGTGGAACGCGATCACCGATCTTAAAAGCATGGGCTGAGACAAGGCTGGGAACCAGTAGTGCCAGTGCTATCACAGAGTGTGCCAAACGCATGGTGTTGCTCCTTAGTGATCCGACCAGTTGTTCATGTTTTTGCAATATTAGGCGTGGATGATGCGCCTGTCGCGATGAGTTAACAGCTTTGCAACCCACGCCACAATTCCTTAATGAGTGAAGGTTTATACTGGGTTTTGTGAACGTCATAACAGAGTGTTCTGTAATAATGTGTCAATTCAGTAAAAAATTCACCTTTTCGGAACATACGTAACGTTTGGTGTTCTATAGTTATGCCTCATTTGCGCTTCATGGGTTCGTACCGGATTTGGCAACGACGAAGCGTAGTACATCTGTTCAGGAGTTAGACAGCATGAAAATCTTCCAGCGCTATAATCCGCTGCAAATCGCGAAATACGTAAAAACGCTTTTTAAAGGAAGGTTGTATATCAAGGATGTTGGCGCGTTTGAGTTCGATAAAGGCAAAGTGATGTTGCCCCGCGTCAAAGATAAACAGCACCTTAGCGTGATGTCCGAGATCAACCGCCAGGTACTGCGTCTGCAAGCCGAGTACAACTAAGCAGTAAAAAGAAAGGGCGCCATGCAATCAGGCGCCCTGTAGCGGCGCGATTAATCGCGCCTTGTTTTTTTGTGACACGCTGAACTACGGCGACTCCATCTCATCAGTCGCACTCTTCGTCAGATTTATCACCGGCGGACGATCGTCAATACGCGTCACCAGCAGCTGGTCAATGCGGTAACTATCTATATCCACCACTTCAAACTTGTAACCTGAGAACTTCACGAAATCGGTGCGTTTCGGGATTTTGCGCAGCATATACATCATAAAGCCGCCGATGGTTTCATAGTTGCCGGACTGCGGGAAATCATCGATATCCAGTACGCGCATCACGTCATCAATCGGCGTACCGCCCTCGACCAGCCAAGAGTTCTCATCACGCGCCACGATCTGCTCTTCCTGACCCTGACCGACCAAATCGCCCATTAGCGTGGTCATCACGTCGTTAAGGGTGATGATCCCCACCACCAACGCGTATTCGTTCATGATCACCGCGAAGTCTTCGCCAGCGGTTTTGAAGCTTTCCAGCGCTTCAGACAGCGTCAGCGTATCCGGCACAATCAGCGCGGAGCGAATCTGTACGCCGCTGCTCAGGGTCAGACTCTGATTGCCCAGCACGCGCAGCAGCAACTCTTTAGAATCGACATAACCGACGATATGGTCGATGTCGCCATCGCACACAATGAATTTAGAGTGCGGATGCTGTGCGATTTTGGTTTTGAGGGTGTTTTCATCTTCGTGCAGATCGAACCACACCACGTTTTCGCGTGACGTCATCGAAGACGGCACGGTACGCGATTCCAGCTCAAACACGTTTTCGATTAGCTCGTGTTCCTGTTTACGCAGCACACCCGCCAGCGCACCGGCTTCCACTACCGCATAAATATCGTCAGAGGTAATGTCATCTTTGCGCACCATTGGCAGTTTGAAGATGCGGAAAAACACGTTGGCCAGGCCGTTAAACAGCCACACCAGCGGCCGCATCACGAACAGACAAAAACGCATCGGGTTGATGATTCGCAGCGCAACGGCTTCCGGCGCGACCATGCCAACACGTTTTGGCGTTAAATCGGCAAACAGGATAAACAGGCTGGTCACCACGGTGAAGGAACAGATAAAGCTGAGCTGTTCCGCCAGTTCCGGCGCCACAAAACGGCTGAACAAGCTGTTGAAGGCAGGGGAGAAAGCCGCATCACCGACAATACCACCGAGGATAGCCACGGCGTTCAGGCCTATCTGCACCACGGTGAAGAACATGCCGGGCTGTTCCTGCATTTTCAGCACGCGCTGTGCATTAATGTTGCCTTCATCGGCCAGCAGTTTAAGTTTGATCTTGCGGGCAGCGGCCAGCGAGATCTCAGAAAGAGAAAAGAATGAACTGATCACAATCAGTAAAAGAATGACAAGTAAGCTATCGAGCATAGAAGATCCGTTGGTTAATCACTTGTCATTTTTGGCCTGGGCAGCGCAGGAGAACATCCAGTATTCGCCTGTCATACAGGGCTATCCGTGCCAAAAATGTCTGCGCCATTTCGACAAGGAACGATAACGTCGGGGCAGAAAGGAAAGCAGGTCATGCCTGCTGGGTGCTGATTATAGCAGCAGCGCTTATGCTGCCGCCAGAGGCGCGCAACATGAGGTCGGAATAATCCGAGTGCGCGCCCCTCAGTCGCAGAAGTGCGGGTTCGGAGTTGTATCGATCCCCCCATTTACCGACAATAGGAAATGATTTGGCTTAGTGACCATTTTTCCTCAGCCATCCGCCAAAAAGAGCGGCTATGCTGATGGGTAAGCGAGTGGTGGTGATAGCCTCCGATGAGAAATAACGCCCCTGCGGAATAAGGGGCAGGCATTATTAACAGGAGTACGCGTGCCGCGATTGCATATTTATTGTTTGGCTAGCCTGTTGCTTGCTGCACCTGCCGTTGAGGCAGCAAAAGTGCGCTTGCAGCTGGAAGGGCTTACCGGGGATTTACAGAAGAACGTCAGGGCGCGCTTGTCCACCATTGGAACGGACGAAGTGTCGAGTGATGGGCGCTTTCAGGCGCGTGTCTCGCAGGCGATCAAAGAAGGTTTACGGGCACTCGGATATTACGAACCCGAAATCGATTTCGAATCCCGTCCCGCACCGGCGCAGGGTGGCAGGCCGGTGCTTATCGCCCATGTTAAGCCTGGCGAACCGGTGAAGATCGGTGGCAGCCACATCGTGGTCGAAGGTGCGGCGAAAAACGATGATGACTACAAAGCCTGGGTGAAGCAGGGGACGCCGAAAGTCGGTACCCAGCTCAATCACGGTGAATACGACAAGTTCAAAAATGGCTTCTCCAGCCTGGCACTGCGTAATGGTTACTTTGACGGTGACTTTAAGCAAAGCCAGCTTGGCGTTTCGGTCGAAAGACGCGAAGCATTCTGGGATATCGATTACGACAGTGGCCCGCGCTACCGTTTTGGCGATGTCAGCTTCCAGGGCTCGCAAATCAACGAAGCCTATCTGCGGAATCTTGTGCCGTTCAAAAAGGGCGATCCCTACAGCTCGCGCGATCTGGCGGAACTGAACCGTCGCTTGTCTGCCACCGGCTGGTTCAACTCGGTGGTCGTCGCCCCTGAATTCGACAAAGGTCGTCAAACCAAAGTGCTGCCGCTCAATGCGGCAGTATCGCCACGCGTTGAGAACACCATCGAAGCCGGTGTCGGCTATTCCACGGATGTCGGGCCGCGTCTGAAAGGAACGTGGAAAAAGCCGTGGATCAACAGTAGCGGCCACAGCCTGACGGCCAGTTCCTATATTTCTGCCCCCGAGCAGCAGGTCGATCTCAGCTATAAAGTGCCGCTGCTGAAGAGCCCGCTGGAGCAGTATTACACCTTCTCGGGTGGCCTGAAGCGCACCGATCTCAACGACACCAAAGCCGATACCAGCACGCTGGGCGTTTCGCGCAACTGGGACAGCAGTTCCGGCTGGCAGCGTGCGGTTAACCTAAAATGGAGTCTCGATCACTTCACCCAGGGTAGCGTCACCAACACCACCATGCTGCTTTATCCGGGCGTGAGTCTGAGCCGTACCCGTTCACGCGGCGGTTTGATGCCGACCTGGGGCGACTCGCAGCGTTATTCCGTCGATGTTTCCGATACTACCTGGGGATCGGATGTCGACTTCCTGATCCTGCAGGCGCAGAACGTCTGGATCCGCATGCTGGGCGAGAAGAATCGCTTTGTGGTGCGCGGTAACCTGGGCTGGATCGAAACCAACGACTTCGACAAAGTCCCGCCGGATCTGCGCTTCTTCGCCGGGGGCGATCGCAGTATTCGCGGCTACAAATACAAAGATGTCTCGCCGCGCGATAGTGACGGCAAACTGACCGGTGCATCCAAAATGGCCACTGGCTCCCTGGAATATCAATACAACGTGACCGGTAAGTGGTGGGGCGCGGTGTTTATTGATTCCGGTGAAGCGGTGAACGACATCAAACAGAGTGATTTCAAAACTGGCGCCGGTGTTGGCGTGCGCTGGTCTTCTCCGGTGGGGCCGATTAAGTTTGATATCGCGCGACCGATTGGCGATGACAAGGAACATGGTTTGCAATTCTATGTAGGACTGGGGCCTGAACTATGAAGCTGTGGAAAAAGGTCCTGATTGGATTCGGTATTTTTCTGGTGGTGCTGTTTGGCAGCGTAGCGTTTTTGATTGGTACTACGCCCGGAATCCATCTGTTATTAAAAGGCGCCGATCGCTGGGTGCCAGGTTTATCGATCAACAAAGTCGAAGGCGGCTGGCGCGATCTGACGTTGAGCGGCGTGAAGTACGAGATGCCGGGCGTCAGTGTGGATGCCGGGCGCTTCCATTTGGCGCTCAATCTTAACTGCCTGCTGCACTCGTCGGTGTGCGTGAATGACATCGGCTTGCAGGATGTCAGCGTAGTGGTCGACAGCAAGAAAATGGCACCGGCCGCTGCGCCGCCGCCAGAAGAGGAGAGCGGTAATACCAACCTGACCACGCCGTACCCGATTACCTTGAGCAAAGTCGGCCTGCATAACATCAACGTCAAAGTGGATGATACGTCTATCTCACTGCTGGACTTCACCACCGGCCTTAACTGGCAGGGACGTGCGCTGACGCTGACGCCAACCCATATCCAAAGCTTGCTGATTGCGCTGCCGAAGGCGGCCAAAGTGGCGGATGAGCAGGTAGTTCAGCCGAAAGTGCAGCAGCCACAGCCTGGCGAGAAGCCGCTGGGTGAAACGCTGCAGGAGATGTTCGCCAAACCCCTGTTGCCTGAGCTACCGGACTTCCAATTGCCGCTGGACATCACCGTGCAGGAGCTGCTGGGTGAGCAGCTGCGTATTACTGGTGACACTGATATCGCGATTACGCGTCTGTTGTTGAAAGCCAAAACTGCCGACCGCCATCTGAAGTTAGAAACCTTCGATATCGATTCACCGCAAGGGCAGCTAAACGCCAGCGGTGAAGCTCAGCTGGCGGATAACTGGCCGGTGAATTTCGCGCTGAACGGATCGCTGAATATCGATCCGATCAAGGGTGAGAAGATCAAAATGAATCTCAGCGGGGCGATGCGTGAAGAGTTGAAACTGGGGCTGAATCTGTCTGGCCCGGTGCGCGCGCAGTTGGATGCTGCCGCGCAACCGGCGGTGGCAGGTTTGCCACTGTCATTGACGCTCACCAGCCCGCAACTGCGCTGGCCGCTTACCGGCGCGGTACAGTATCAGGCGGATAACCTCGATTATCAGTTCAAAGGCAAAGCCACCGACTACGTGATGTCGCTGCGTACCGCCGTGAAAGGAGAAGGGATGCCGCCGGCGACCATTTCGCTCGACGGTAAAGGCAACGTGCAGCAGTTCAATCTGGACAAGCTGCGCGTGGCGGCATTGCAGGGCAACGTTGATTTAACCGCGCTGGTGGACTGGAGTAAAGCCATCAGCTGGCGCAGCGAATTGACGCTCTCCGGCATCAACACCGCCAAACAGTATCCCGACTGGCCAGCCAAACTTGACGGCAAAATTGCTACGCGTGGCAGCCTGTACGGCGGCAGCTGGCAGCTCAGTGTGCCGCAGCTGGAGCTGAAAGGGAACGTGAAGCAGAACGCTGTGAGCGCCAATGGCTCACTCACCGGCAACAGTTATAACCAGTGGAAAATCCCCGGTATCAACATCGCACTAGGCCGTAACCATCTGGACGTGAAAGGCGAACTGGGCGACACACTCAACCTGGATGCCAATATCGATGCACCGCATCTGGATAACGCATTGCCGGGACTCGGCGGTGTGGCGAAAGGCACGGTAAAAGCGCGCGGCACCTTGCAGGCACCGCAGCTGCTGGCCGATCTTACGGCAACCGGCTTGCGCTGGCAGCAGTTGCAGATTCGTCGTGTGGCGCTGGAAGGCGATGTGAAATCCAGCGATCAAATTGCCGGTAAGCTGCAGCTGCGTGTCGAGCAGCTGCAACAGGATGCGCTGAAGATCAATCTTCTGACGCTGAATGCCGACGGCAACGAGAAGCAGCATCAGCTCAAGCTGAACGTGGAAGGCGAACCGGTCTCGGGCCAGCTGGCACTGAACGGCAGCTTTGATCGTAAAACCGAACGCTGGCAGGGCAATCTCAACAACACGCACTTTGATACCCCCGTCGGCGAATGGCGTCTGACGCGTGCGATGGCAATTGATTATCTCAACACTAAGCAGACCGCCACTATCGGGCCGCACTGCTGGCAGAACCCGAACGCGCAGCTGTGCGTACCGGAGCCGATTGAAGCCGGGGCCAGCGGTCATGCGCATGTGGTGCTCAATCGCTTTGATTTGGCGATGGTCAAACCGTTCCTCACCGATGCCACCAAGCTAAACGGCGTATTCAGTGGTGATGCGCGCGTGAACTGGACCGCTGATGGCGCACTACCCACCGGTACGGTTTCGCTGAAAGGTAACGGCGTTAAAGTCGAACAAGACGTGCAGGGCAACACGCTGCCGATCGCCTTTGATACGCTCAACCTGAATGCGGCGATGCGCAACGGTCGTGCTCAACTCGACTGGCTGATCCACATCGTCAACAACGGCCAGCTGAGCGGCAACGTGCAGATTGCCGATCCGCAAACCCGTCGCCAACTGTCCGGCAACATTGGCATCAGCAATCTTTCGCTGGCGATGTTCAACCCGGCGTTGATGCAAGGTGAGAAGATCAAAGGCAACCTCAACAGCAATCTGCGTCTGGGCGGCACGCTGCAACAGCCACAGGTGTTTGGCCAGTTGGGGCTAAGCGATGTGAACGTGCAGGCAAGCTTTATGCCGGTTACGCTCACCTCAGCCAACCTGAACATGGTGTTCAATGGCATGAGTTCGACGCTTAACGGTTTGCTGCAGACCACGCAGGGCAACCTCAATCTGGGCGGCAATGCCGACTGGAGCCAGCTGGATAACTGGCGAGCGCGCATCACCGCGCAGGGCAACAGGATTCGCGTCACCGTGCCACCGATGGTGCGTATGGATGTCTCGCCAGACCTGGTGTTTGAAGCCACGCCAGCCGCATTTAATCTGGATGGTAAGGTCGATATTCCGTGGGCGCGCATCACGGTGCAGGAAGTACCGGAAAGCGCCACCGGCGTTTCGTCGGATGAGGTCATGCTGGATAAAGACCTCAAACCGATTGAGCCGAAAACCGCGGCGGTCCCGATCAACAGCAACCTGGTGATCCACGTCGGTAATGATGTGCGGTTGTCGGCCTTTGGTCTGAAAGCCAAGCTGAATGGCGATCTCAAACTGGTGCAGGATAAAAACGGTCTGGGCTTAAACGGGCAGATCAACATTCCCGATGGCCGTTTCCACGCTTATGGTCAGGATTTGCTGGTGCGCAAAGGCGAACTGCAGTTTGCCGGACCGCCGGATCAGCCGTATGTGAATCTGGAAGCGATCCGTAATCCGGAAGCCACTGAAGATGACGTCACCGCCGGTATTCGTGTCACCGGACTGGCAGATGAGCCGAAAGTCGAGGTGTTCTCCGACCCCGCCATGTCGCAGCAGGAAGCGCTTTCTTACTTATTACGCGGTCAGGGACTCAGCAGTGATGGCGACAGTAATGCATTAACTTCAGCACTTGTGGGGTTAGGGGTTGCACAAAGTGGTCAGGTTATGGGTAAAATCGGCGAGACATTCGGCGTCAGTAACCTCGCGCTTGATACCACCGGTGTAGGCGATAGCCAGCAGGTGCAGGTGAGTGGTTACGTATTGCCGGGTCTACAAGTAAAATACGGTGTTGGCATATTTGATTCACTGGCGACGTTAACCTTGCGTTACCGCCTGATGCCCAAACTCTATTTGGAAGCCGTGTCCGGTCTCGATCAGGCACTGGATTTGCTCTATCAGTTTGAGTTTTAGCAATGCGAATAATTGTCTACGGCAGTTTACGGCGCAAACAGGGAAACAGTCACTGGATGACGAATGCGCAATGGCTCGGCGACCATCAGATTGAAGGGTTCGCGCTCTACAATCTGGGTCACTATCCGGGCGTCGTTGAAGATGAGGGAATCGTCTTCTGCGAAGTGTATCGCATCGATGCCAGTACGCTGGGCGAGCTTGATGCTTTGCGCACCAAGAATGGCGAATACAAACGCCAGCTCATCCAGACGCCTTACGGCAGTGCCTGGCTGTATGTCTATCAGCGTTCGATTGCGGGTCGCACCCGCATCGCGAGCGGTGACTGGCTCAAGCGCGATGACCTACCAGAGGCATAAATAAAAACACCGTCCATTGGACGGTGTTTTTTTATGCTTGCGAGGCAGAGAAGATTATTTCTTCTGAGCGCGCTCGTAAGAGGCGATGATTTCAGCTTTGGCCGCTTCTGCGTTATCCCAGCCGTCAACTTTAACCCATTTGCCTTTTTCCAGATCTTTATAGTGCTCGAAGAAGTGGGTGATCTGCGCTTTCAGCAGTTCTGGCAGGTCGTTCACATCTTTGATGTGATCGTATTCTTTGCTCAGTTTGGTGTGCGGAACCGCAACCAGTTTGGCATCTTCGCCAGACTCGTCGGTCATTTTCAGCACGCCAACTGGACGGCAGCGAATCACTGAGCCCGGCACCAGCGGATACGGGGTTGGCACCAGAACGTCAACCGGATCACCATCCAGAGACAGGGTGTGGTTGATGTAACCGTAGTTGCACGGATAGAACATGGCGGTAGACATGAAACGGTCTACAAACAGGGCGCCAGACTCTTTGTCCACTTCATATTTGATCGGATCGGCGTTAGCTGGGATCTCGATAACGACATAGATATCTTCTGGCAGATCTTTACCTGCAGGCACCTGGTTCAAACTCATCTGGCTTTCCTTCATTGGTCGTATGTTGAGTGACGGCTATTATAGCCAACTGACTCTGAAAGTATGCCCCCTTTTTGGCGTTTCGGAATGCTCCAAAGGCCTACTTCGCGGTGACAAACAGCGAGACAATCCCCGCAGCAATCAGTGGTCCGACCGGCACGCCACGGAAAAACGCCACGCCAATCACGGTGCCGATCAGCAATCCACCGATTACCGATGGCTGCACGCTCATAAAACTCACACCACGCCCGCCAAGCCAGGCAACAAACACCCCGACAATAATCGCCACTATCGATTGCCAGTTAGCAAATGACTTGAGCAACGATGAGGCAGGTAAAGTCCCGCTGGCCAGCGGTGCCATTACCGCGACGGTTAAAATAATGATGCCAATCTGAATGCCCTGTTTTTCCACATAGGGGAAGAACTGCGACAGCGGTGTCAGTTTGATGGCGAGCAGGATCAGAATGGAAATGGTAACGGCACTGTTATGAACGAAATAGCTCAGGACGGCGAGGCAAACCAGAATTATGGTAGAGGCATAAGCAGCCATGATTTCTCCCTGAAGATGGATGGATGCGCAGGTCAGTGCCTGCGCTGACGTTTTTTTAACGCCACCATTTATCAACAATCATCGGGATTGGCGCAACTGCCTTTGTTAATTGATTGCAACATCAGTGCCTGATTTCGCACCAAATTCACCCCTTGGGCACCTACTGAGAGCGCCGCCATACTGCCCTGGCTGCTGAGGAAATAACTACGGCTGGCCTCCATCCAGCTATCGCGATAGGCCAGCCACGCGCGTTGGGCGGCACGTAATTTGTCTTTAGGTTCACCGGTTAATTTTTTCATCGCCTGGTTGTACTGCGCATTCATCTCTTTATCCCAGGCCTTATTGGCGCTGCCGTAGCACTGTGACATACCAGCGGTGCTGGATTCCTTATCCAGACACTGCTGCAGCTGCTGGTCGATTGGCGGGGTTTGCGCCATGGCAACACCACTGGCGAGCAGACAAACAATCGGGAGCCACTTTTTCATCATTTCATTCCTTCATTTTTGCGCAGCGGACTTCAGAAAAGCTGAAGGGTAAGCGAACGTCGGCAGATTGACCATCAACATTGGATAAAGTTTCTGCGATCAACTGCCGATAATCTCTCCGTTTTAGGGCCAGTGGAGTTCTGCCTTTTCATACACACGGGAATGATCATGATCAGACAACTATCAATACGTACCGCTTTACTTGCGTTGTTGGCCATCATGACGGTGATGCTGTTAGCCGTCAGCGCCATGGGTATTTATGCCATTAATGCTGGAAACCAATCTCTGGACGCGCTGAACCGCATCCAGGGGATTGAGCTGAACAAGTTGTATCAAAGCCGCTCGGAACTGATGCGTGCTCGTGCCAACGCGGCGCTGGCGGTGCGCAAAATCGAGATTGGTCTGTTGGATGACGGTACTAAAGTCACGCAGCAGGCGCAGGCTGCCGTAGATAGCTCTCACATTTTGTTGAAGGCGTTCGTGGATGCTGGCACCGTCACCGAGCAGGGTAAAAAGCTAGCCGATGCGGTAGTCGCCACCTATAGCGTGTATGACAAAGAGGGCATCACGCCAATGATGGATGCTCTGAAGAAACAGTACACTGATGAATATTATCAGGTGCTGGAAGGTAAACAGTCGCAGCTGGCGGCGAACTATTCGAAAGCCGTGAGTGACTTCAGTCAGTATGCCGATCAGGTCTCTGCTTCACGTCTGCAACAGGCAGCCGATAACGAACGCCAGATGAAAGTCATGATTGGCGTGGTGATGGTATTGACGTTACTGCTGATTGTGCTGGCCTGGCAACTTTTGCGCCGCTCGCTGCTGCGTCCTTTGGACCACGCGATTGCGCATCTAGAACAGATTGCGGCGGGCGATCTCTCCCAGGCGTTGCCCGAAGCAGGCAAAAATGAAATTGGTCGTCTGAATCAGGCGCTGTCCGATATGCAGCTGGCACTGCGTGATTCGGTAAGCCAGGTGCGTGAAGCCAGCATGCAGATTGATGTCGGCAGCAGAGAGCTGGCCGCAGGCACTGTGCATCTGTCGCAGCGCACCGAAGAGTCTGCTGCCTCGCTGGAGCAAACCGCCGCCAGCATGGAGCAGCTCACCGCCACCGTCCGTCTTAATGCCAGCAACGCACAGCAGGCGAATCAGTTGGCGAGCAATGTCTCGACCAGCGCCGATCGCGGTGCGGAAGTGGTGGGATATGTAATGGAGAAGATGCAAGAGATCACCCAAAGCTCTAACCGCATCGGTGACATCCTGAGCGTGATCGATGGCATTGCCTTCCAGACCAATATCCTCGCCCTGAACGCCTCGGTGGAAGCCGCACGTGCCGGCGAACAGGGTCGTGGCTTCGCCGTGGTTGCCAACGAAGTCCGTACGTTGGCCGGGCGCAGCGCCACCGCCGCGAAAGAGATCCGCGAGTTGATTGGCGAATCACAAACGCGCGTCAAAGAGGGTAGTGACATGGCCACGCGTGCCGGTGAAACCATGGATGAGATCTCCAGCGAAGTGATGCGCGTCACCTCGTTGATGAAAGAGATTTCGATTGCCTCAGAAGAGCAGAGTCGTGGGATTGAGCAGGTGAATCAGGCGGTGACGCAGATGGATGAAGCCGCGCAGCAAAACGCCGCGCTGGTGGAAGAAGCCAGTGCCGCCACCCAGTCACTGGAAGCGCAGTCACAGCAGTTGCAGGAATCGATGGCCCAGTTCCGCGTGGTTGCTGCTTAAAAAAAGGTGCAACGTGCTTTATGGCGCGTTGCCACTCATCTCTTCAGCAAAGCGCAGGATCATATCGGCTAATTGGTCTTCTTCCGCCAGGAAATAGGCAGCGGGGATTTCTAGCGCTTTTGCCAGCCGATGCAGCGTCAGCAAATCCGGCTGGTGCACGCCCACTTCATAACGATTAATGCGCGCACTGGCAGAAAACTCTTCAATGCCAGCGGCAATCCCTAACCCTTTTTGCGAAAAGCCCTTCACCAGACGCGCCTGTTTCAGGCGTCTACAGAAGGTATTTTGCAGGGAAGAGGTCGGTTTCATGCCTACGATAATCGTAGATTTGCTGCTTGTCAGATACTACGAGTAACGTAGTATCGTTATGGCAACCTATAACGAGAACTAAGGAGAGTGACGTGGGTGAAAGCAAGCAGGACTGGCATCAGGCCGACATTATTGCTGCCTTACGAAAGAGAGGGACTTCATTAGCCGCTGTATCCCGTGCGGCGGGTTTATGCTCCACCACGTTGGGCAATGCCTTAATCCGACCCTGGCCAAAGGGCGAATGGCTGATTGCCGAAGCGATTGGCGTGGCACCCGATGAAATCTGGCCCAGCCGCTATTACTCCCTGCAGGGTGAGTTGATCGATCGGCAGGCAAAGCGACGAAAATAACCCAATAAAAAAGCCCGCTAACAAATAGCGGGCTTTTTCACGTCATATCAACTTATTCGTGGCTGTCTGGATATTCACGAATGAAGCGCTCAACGTCATCCACCATCGCATCGTTGCCGCAGAAGAACGGGCAGCGCTGGTGCAGGGTTTCAGGCTGGATATCAAGGATGCGGTTGGCACCATCGCTCGCCTTGCCGCCGGCCTGTTCCGCCAGGAACGCCATTGGGTTGCACTCATACAGCAGACGCAGCTTGCCTTTCGGGTGGCTAGCGGTGCTTGGATAGAGGTAAATACCGCCTTTCAGCAGGTTACGGTGGAAGTCTGCCACCAGCGAACCGATGTAGCGCGAGGTGTACGGGCGCTTAGTGGCAATATCTTCTTCCTGACAGAACTTCAGATACTTCTTCACACCCTGCGGGAAGCGAATGTAGTTACCTTCGTTGATGGAATAGGTGTAACCCTTCTCCGGGAAGGTCATACGCTCGTGGCTCAGGCAGAATACGCCCAATGACGGATCGTAGGTAAACGCATGCACGCCCACGCCGGTGGTGTACACCATCATGGTCGAAGAACCGTAAACCACGTAACCGGCCGCAACCTGCTTATTGCCCGGCTGCATAAAGTCGGCTTCGGTGATCGGCGTACCCGGCTCACTGATGCGGTGGTAGATGGAGAAAATGGTGCCAACGGAAACGTTCACGTCGATGTTAGAAGAGCCGTCCAGCGGATCCATCAACACCACGTATTTGCCGTCTTCTGAACCTTCAAAGATCACAAACTCATCTTCTTCTTCAGAGGCAATACCAGCAACCACTCCACGTGCTTTCAGGGCAGCTTTCAGTTTTTCATTCGCGAAGAGGTCCAGCTTCATCTGCTGTTCACCCTGCACGTTTTCCACACCGCTGGCACCGAGAATATCCACCAGACCCGCTTTGTTGATGTCGCGGTGGATAATCTTAGCTCCGAGCTTAATGGAGGAAATCAGCGCCGTCAGTTCACCTGTGGCGTGTGGAAAGTCGTGTTGCTTCTCGACGATGAATTCGCCTAACGTTTTCATAACACATTCCCTGAATCTACGATGGAGTGGCAGCAGCTTTAACACGCTACCAACGTATGAGCGCAGTTTAGCCGATTGAACTTTAAAAACCATAGTCCTAATCCGTTTCTTCCCACTCTGCTCGGGGTTACACTGTGCGCCGAACTTTTGAGTAATGGATCTCTTTATGCGTATTCACATCCTTGGGATTTGTGGCACTTTCATGGGCGGACTGGCGATGCTGGCCCGTTCGCTAGGGCATGAAGTGACCGGCTCTGACGCCAATGTCTATCCGCCGATGAGCACCTTGCTGGAACAGCAAGGCATTGAATTGACTGAAGGTTACGACGCCAGTCAGCTCGAACCGCAGCCGGACCTGGTGATCATTGGCAACGCCATGACGCGCGGAAATCCGTGTGTGGAAGCGGTACTGGAACGTAACATTCCGTACCTCTCTGGCCCGCAGTGGCTGCACGATTTCGTGCTGCGTGACCGCTGGGTACTGGCCGTGGCCGGAACCCATGGCAAAACCACTACCGCAGGCATGGCAGCGTGGATTCTGGAGGCCTGTGGCCTTGAGCCGGGCTTCATCATCGGTGGTGTGCCAGGAAACTTCGAGGTTTCGGCAAAATTAGGAAAAAGTCCATTCTTCGTGATTGAGGCGGACGAATATGACAGCGCGTTCTTCGACAAGCGTTCCAAATTTGTCCATTACTGCCCGCGCACGCTGATCCTCAACAACCTCGAATTCGATCACGCCGATATCTTTGACGATCTGCGCGCGATCCAGAAGCAGTTCCATCACCTGATTCGTATCGTGCCAGGGCAGGGCAAGATCCTGTTGCCAGAGCACGATCACAATCTCAAGCAGGTGATGGCGATGGGCTGCTGGAGTGAACAGGAAACTGTGGGTGACAATGGTCACTGGCAGGCGAAGAAACTGACGCCGGACTCCTCGCACTGGGAAATCTGGCTGGATGGCGAGAAAGTCGGTGAAGTGAATTGGGCGCTGGTGGGCGAGCACAACATGCACAATGGCCTGATGGCGATTGCGGCTGCGCGCCACATCGGGGTGAAACCGGTGGATGCCGGTGAAGCGCTGAGCAGCTTTATCAATGCGCGTCGTCGTCTTGAGCTGCGTGGTGAAGTGAATACCATCAAGGTGTATGACGATTTTGCCCATCACCCGACGGCGATCCACGCCACGCTGGCGGCACTGCGCAGTAAAGTGGGCGGCACCGCGCGTATTCTTGCGGTACTGGAGCCTCGTTCGAACACCATGAAGATGGGCGTGAGCAAAAACGAGCTGGCGCCATCATTGGGCCGCGCCGATAAAGTGTTCCTGTTCCAGCCGCACCACATTCCGTGGCAGGTGTCTGATGTCGCTGAGGCCTGTATTCAGCCGGCGAAGTGGAGTGCGGATATCGATGCGCTGGTGGAGATGGTGGCAAAAGAAGCCCAGCCAGGCGATTCCATTCTGGTGATGAGTAACGGTGGTTTTGGTGGCATACATCAGAAACTGCTGGAGCGATTAGGGCGTTGATTGAGGGGTGGCCATGCGTGGCTACCTTTAAATCGGGCTTACCGCTGGGTTTGATGGCTCTCTGTTATCTGCCCAAACTAAAAAGGGTCGCCCATTGGCGTAATGCTTGTCAGTTAAGATCTTAATGGAGGCCGCAGCGGATAACGTTGC
>CBCTJT010000043.1:0-25188 GCA_965147305.1 uncultured bacterium | reverse complement strand
AGCACGACCTTGCCAAGGTCGGGGTCGCGAGTTCGAGTCTCGTTTCCCGCTCCAGATTTTCATATTCACTAATGTTATTTGCTCTCGGGCGTAATCAGACTTAAAACTGCTGCAGTCTTTATCGATCTCATGCGGCCTGGTTTTCTTTCTGGAAATTTTACGTACCGCATTAGCACCAATGATGCCTGTAGTCTGTTGCAGTTATCTTACAGGTTATCCACAATGCGCCTGCAACGTGCTGACGGCGTTTTACCCTATCTGCAAAACTGTTTTGAACAGAGTTATCCACAAGCTCTGGACAAGCCCCTGCGCGCTAAACTCTACATTAATGTTTACAGTAATTTATCAAGTTATTGTTTTTAAAGAAAATAACTATATTTCATTCTGTGAATAGTCTTGCTAGACGATATAACGATCCCCGTCACTATTCGGCTCTATAATTTTATTCACAGCATGTGGAAAAGGATTTTATCCTGCGCGATTGGTTAATCACGCATCACGGGGCAGGCCTTTCTCGACGGCGCGCACTAAGCGCTGTTTCTTCGCGGGCTGAACATCTACGCCCTGTGCCGCACGCCGCTGTAACTGCTGCGCGATGGCCCAATCAATATGCTCATCCAGCATGGCGTGTTCACCGCTGCGCATTTGCAATGCCGCCAGATTTTCTTCTGCCCAGGGCGCATTGCCCAATGCCACCGCAATATTCCTCAGCCAGCGTAAGTGACCGATGCGGCGAATCGCGGAGCCTTCCGTGATGCGCAAAAACTTCGCTTCGTCCCACTTAAAAAGTTCCACCAATGGCGGGGCGTGCAGCACCGCGCGCGGCGAGAAATCATCTTCATCGGTTAACTGACCATAACGATTCCACGGACAGATAAGCTGGCAATCGTCACAGCCGTAGATGCGATTACCAATCAGCGGACGGAACTCTTCAGGGATCGCGCCTTCCAATTCGATGGTGAGATAGGAAATACAGCGCCGGGCATCCACCACATAAGGCTCAACGATGGCGGAAGTCGGGCAAATAGTGATGCAGGCGACACAGCGACCACACTGTTCTTCCTGCGGCTGATCGACCGGCAGCGGCAAATCAATCAGCAGCTCGCCGAGGAAGAACCAGGAACCGGCTTCACGGTTGAGAATCAATGAATGTTTGCCGGTCCAGCCCAACCCTGCTTTAGCCGCAATCGGCCGTTCGAGGATGGGGGCGGAATCAACAAACGGGCGGAAATTGAGTTCACCGCAATGCGCCTGAATCATTTCTCCAAGCTTTTTCAGTCGATTGCGCAATACTTTGTGATAATCGCGGCCCAGCGCATAGCGGCTGACATAGCCCAGCTGTGGATTTCGTAAGGTGCTGGCAAACGCCGCTTTGGCCGGAAGGTAGTTCATGCGCACGCTGATCACACGCAGTGTGCCGGGCAGGAGTTCATGCGGACGCGCACGCATCATGCCGTGGCGCGCCATCCAGTCCATCTCCCCGTGATACTGCTTCTCCAGCCAATCCTGTAATTTGGGCTCTTCAGCGCTCAGATCGGTATCGCAAATACCAACCTGCTGAAAGCCGAGTTCGCGCCCCCACTGTTTAATTTGGTGGGCAAGCTGTTGAAGATCGAGAGGGTATGACATGAGAGACCAGGCAATTGAAGCAAACCCGCGCAGTTTACCACACTCTGTCTGGCCTGCGCAGGCGATAGGGCAACTGGAGCGCGATGCGGCGGATAGCCTGGGCTTAACCTTGTATGAATTGATGCTGCGCGCTGGGCAGGCGAGCTATGAGCGGGTGCGGGCACAATGGCCGCAGGCGCAAAACTGGCTGATTCTATGCGGACACGGTAATAACGGCGGCGATGGCTATGTGGTGGCGCGACTGGCACAGGCTGCGGGACTAAATGTGACATTGCTGGCCTGTAACGGCAATAAGCCGCTGCCAGAAGAAGCGCAGCAGGCGCATGAAGCCTGGCTGGCGGCGGGTGGTGTGATACATGCGCCGGATGCGCCATGGCCGCAAAACATTGATGTGATCGTCGATGCTTTGCTGGGCACCGGCATCAATCGTGCGCCAGCCGCGCCTTATGCTGAGCTTATAGAGTTGGCCAATGCGCATGCCGCACCGATATTCGCGATAGACATTCCATCAGGGCTGGATGCCGCCACCGGCACCACGCCGGGCATTGCCATTAACGCGGATGACACCTTAAGCATGATTGTGCTGAAACCAGGGCAGTTGACCGGCAAAGCTCGCGATCACGTGGGCCGTTTACATTGTGATGCGCTAGGCCTGAACGCATTCCTCGCGGGCGAGAAGGCCGCCATTAAACGCTACGATGCAGTTGATCTGGCGCACTGGTTGAAACCACGAAAAGCCACCTCGCACAAAGGCGATCATGGACGTTTATTGGTGGTGGGAGGGGATACCGGCACCGCCGGGGCGATCCGAATGACGGCGGAAGCGGCGCTGCGCAGTGGTGCTGGGCTTGTGCGTGTGCTCACGCATGAAGATAATATCGGCCCGATTCTGACGGCGCGACCGGAGCTTATGGTCGATGCATTAAGTGAAGAAACGCTGGAAAAGGCTCTGCAATGGGCGGACGTGATCGCCATCGGCCCAGGGCTGGGACAGCGCGATTGGGCTCAGAAGGCACTGAAAAAAGTCGCGGCCAGTGAAAAGCCGATGCTTTGGGATGCTGATGCGCTTAACCTGCTGGCAATCAAGCCGGATTACCGTCAGAATCGCATTATTACGCCGCATCCTGGCGAAGCCGCACGCCTGTTGGGCGTTAAAACCAGTGAAATTGAAAGTGACCGCTTACATGCGGCGCAAACCCTTGCCGGGCATTACGGCGGCGTGGTGGTGCTGAAAGGTGCAGGCACGATTATTGCCAGCGCGGCAGGTGAACTCGCGATTGCCGATGTAGGCAATGCGGGCATGGCATCCGGCGGCATGGGCGATGTGCTCAGCGGTATTATTACTGCCATGCTGGGCCAGAAATTAACGTTACTTGAGGCAGCCTGCGCGGGCTGTGTCGCACACGGTGCAGCAGCAGATGCGGTTGCCCGGCAGCGAGGTACGCGCGGCATGTTAGCCACTGATTTGTTCGAACTGCTGTGGCAGTTTGTTAATCCAGAGATGATCCAACAATAAAGCATGAAGACCTGTGTTATCCCTTTGCCCGATGAGGCGGCAACCCTGAATCTGGGTGCCCAACTGGCCCGCGTATGCAGCAGCGCGTTGGTGATCTATCTTTATGGCGATCTCGGCGCCGGTAAAACCACTTTTAGCCGCGGCTTTTTGCAGGCGCTCGGCCATCAGGGTAATGTCAAAAGCCCAACCTATACGCTGGTGGAGCCGTACGAAATCGGTTCACGCACGCTGTATCACTTCGATCTCTATCGCCTGGCCGATCCTGAAGAACTGGAGTTTATGGGTATCCGTGATTACTTCAGCGGTGATGCATTGTGTCTGGTCGAATGGCCGCAACAGGGCGCCGGTGTGTTACCCGAACCTGATTTGGCTCTGACGTTGCGGTATGTGGACGCAGCGCGCGAAGCGGAGATTAGCGCGGTATCTGCAGTGGGTGAATCGCTGCTGGCACAATTCCAGCAAGGCAGGGAATCGGCATGACTTCATGGATGAAAGGAATTCTGCTGGCTGCACTCTGTATGGTTTCAGCTTCGGCGTTATCTGCCACCTTGTCAGACATCAAAGTTGAGAACGGTGACAGCCAGGCAACCGTCACGCTGAGCTTTAACGGCCAGCCTGTATATGGTTTCTTCCCGCTGCATAACCCCAATCGCGTGGTGCTGGATATTCGTCAAAGCGGTGCGATTAATGGCTTGCCGCTGAACTTTAGCGGCGAGAATATCGTACAACGTATCCGTAATAGCCAGCCGAAAGACAAACAGAGTATTCGTCTGGTGTTCGAACTGACGCAGGCGGCGCACACGCGTGCGACGACTCAGCGTGACGGCAATCAGTATCGCGTGGTGTTTACCATTCGTGGTACGCAACCGGTAAAACGCAGTACGGCTGCCGCACCGGTGACCACTGCCCGCCAAAGCGAAAGTGCGGCTAACCCGTTTAACGCCAATCCGGTGACCGCTGTCACCAGTAGCAATACCACGGTACGTCCGGGTGGCGCGGTTTCCCGTAATGATACGGTGATTGTGGCGATTGATGCCGGTCACGGCGGTCAGGATCCCGGAGCATCGGGCCAACACGGCTTGCACGAGAAGAACGTGACGATTGCCATTGCGCGTAAACTAAAAGCGCTGATGGATCAGGACCCGATGTTTAAACCGGTGCTGACACGTAACGGCGACTACTTTATCTCAGTAATGGGCCGTTCCGAGGTGGCGCGTAAAGAGAATGCCAACTTGCTGGTATCGATTCACGCCGACGCCGCGCCTAACCATTCGGCGACCGGTGCATCGGTTTGGGTGCTATCGAACCGCCGCGCTAATAACGAAATGGCGAACTGGCTGGAACAGAAAGAGAAGCAGTCCGAATTGCTGGGCGGTGCGGGCGATTTGCTGGCAAACAGTCAGGCTGATCCTTATCTCAGTCAGGCGGTACTGGATCTGCAATTCGGTCATTCACAGCGCGTTGGTTATGATGTCGCGGTGAAAGTGCTACAGCAACTACGTGGAATTACGCCACTGCACAAACGTTTACCGGAACACGCCAGCTTAGGCGTGTTGCGTTCCCCGGATATCCCTTCATTACTGGTTGAGACTGGCTTTATCAGTAACGCAGCGGAGGAGCGGCTGCTCGGCAGCAGCGCGTATCAGGAGAAGATTGCCCAGTCGATTTATAAAGGACTGCGCAACTATTTCCTCGCGCATCCGCTGCAATCGCTCCCAAAGGAGGAAAACCGGCCGCTGGACAGCGCACCAGCGGTTAGCGTTGCCAGCAACCCGGCAACCGGTACCGTGCAATATACTGGCGCAACGCAGCGCCATACGGTCACGCGCGGTGAGACCTTGTCAGGGATTGCCGAGAAATATGGCGTCAGCATGGCAACATTGCGCGACCTCAATAATCTTAAGCGTGATGTGGTGTGGGTAGGGCAACGTCTGAAGGTCCCGGCGAAATCAGGCGTCAGCGTGACTGCCGCGAGTCGCCCCGCACGACACAAAGTGGTGCGCGGTGACTCGCTCACCGGCATTGCCGCCCATTATGGCGTCAGCCCCAAAGCCATCATGCAGGCGAATAACATGAAGTCGAGCAACGTGATGCTGGGGCAAAACTTAAAGATTCCACAATCCTGATTGCTGGCGCTGCGGCGCCAGTCCGTTTAAAGGATCACCACCATGCCAATACAGATTTTACCGCCGCAGCTGGCGAACCAGATTGCCGCAGGCGAAGTGGTTGAGCGCCCGGCATCGGTCGTAAAAGAGCTGGTGGAAAACAGTCTTGATGCAGGCGCGACGCGCATTGACGTTGATATCGAAAAGGGTGGCGCTAAGTTAATCCGCATCCGCGATAACGGTTGTGGCATCGCCAAAGCCGAACTGGCCATGGCGCTGGCTCGCCATGCCACCAGTAAAATTGCTTCACTGGATGATCTTGAGGCGATTATGAGCCTCGGTTTTCGCGGCGAAGCCCTCGCCAGTATCAGTTCGGTTTCACGCCTCACGATAACCTCTCGCACGGTAGATCAAAACGAAGCCTGGCAGGCTTATGCGGAAGGGCGTGATATGGATGTCACGGTGAAACCCGCTGCGCATCCTGTCGGGACGTCGCTGGAAGTGCTCGATCTGTTTTACAACACGCCGGCGCGACGGAAGTTTATGCGCACCGAGAAGACCGAATTTACCCATATTGATGAAGTGATTCGCCGCATTGCGCTGGCGCGCTTTGACGTGGCGATTTCCCTGACCCACAACGGCAAGTTGATTCGCCAGTATCGCGCGGTGGATCAGGAAGCCCAGCGCGAACGCCGCCTGGGCGCTATCTGCGGGACCACGTTTATGCAGCATGCATTGCGCATTGACTGGCAGCATGACGATCTGGCGTTGCGTGGATGGGTGGCCGATCCTGCGGGTTCGCGCCAGGTGACGGATTTGCAATATTGCTACGTCAATGGCCGCATGATGCGTGACAAGTTGATTAACCATGCGATTCGGCAGGCGTACCAGACGCAGCTGGGGGAAGATCAACAGCCGGCTTATGTGCTGTATCTGGAGATCGATCCGCACCAGGTGGATGTCAACGTTCATCCCGCCAAGCACGAAGTCCGTTTTCACCAGTCACGTCTGGTGCATGATTTTATCTGGCAGGGCGTCACGAGCGCTTTGCAGGCGAGTCGTGCCGCCGAGTTACCTATCGCACATGCGGAAGAGCCTGCGCCGAAGTGGCAGCCAGAGAACCGACAGGCCGCGGGGGCGAATCATTTTGCGCAACCCGCGAGCCCATCACGCAATAGCTCCAGCTCCAGCTCCAGCTCCAGCAGTCCGGCTGCGGCGGGAACACATGCGGGTTGGCAGAATAAAGAGCCGGTCTATCGTGCACGTGAAGGTGCCGCCTACCAGCAGCTGATGAAAACGCCTGCGGCCGACACCCCTCGCGCCGCCGCGCCGCAATCGGCCCCGGTGCGCCAGCCTGAAACACGAGAAGCGCCGTTGGCTGCCCATGCACAAAGTTTTGGCCGCGTGCTGAGCGTGATGCATGAGAAATATGCGCTACTGGAACGTGGCCATCAATTACAGTTGTTGTCACTGAGTGTGGCCTCACGCTGGCTGAAACAGGCCCAGTTACAACCGGGAGAAGAGGGCTTAAAACCTCAACCTTTACTGATTCCGGTACGGCTGAAAATTGCCAAAGAAGAGTTGAATGTGATCGATGCTCAGGGCGCGTTATTACGGCTGATGGGCATTGATTTACAACGAGAAGGACAGCACGTCACCTTGCGCGCTGTCCCTTTACCGTTACGCACACAAAATTTACAAATCTTGATTCCAGAACTGTTAGGCTATCTGGCCCGGCAGCAAGAGGTTTCTGCAACTGCGCTGGCCCAATGGCTGGCACGTCGTGATGATGCAGAAAACGCTCACTGGAATCACTCGCAGGCGATTGCACTGCTGGCAGAGCTCGAAAGGCTTTGTCCGCATCTGCTCAAGTCGCCGCCTTCAGGTCTGTTACAGACCATTGAGATTGAGAGCGCGATTAACGCGTTGAAGCATGAGTGAACTAAACCAGGCTAGCCGGCCAAAGGCAATTTTTTTGATGGGGCCTACCGCCTCCGGTAAGACGGCATTAGCGATTTCGCTGCGTCAGCAACTTCCGGTGGAACTTATCAGCGTTGACTCTGCCTTAATCTATCGCGGGATGGATATTGGCACGGCGAAACCGTCGGCAGAAGAGTTAGCACTGGCGCCCCATCGTTTGCTGGACATTCGCGACCCAGCAGAAGCTTATTCTGCTGCAGAGTTTCGTCGCGATGCGCTGGCAGAAATGGCGGAGATTACCCAAAAGGGTAAGATTCCGTTGCTTGTTGGTGGAACCATGCTCTACTTCAAGGCGTTACTTGAAGGATTGTCGCCGTTGCCCTCGGCCGATCCCGAGGTGCGTCAGCGGATAGAGCAAATGGCGGCGGAGAAAGGGTGGGATGCCTTACACCGCCAGCTGTGTGAAATCGATCCGGTCGCCGGTAGTCGTATTCATCCGAATGATCCGCAGAGACTTTCGCGAGCACTGGAAGTTTTTTTTATTTCGGGTAAAACTTTAACGGAACTGACAAAAACGTCCGGCGAAGCGTTACCCTACGACGTGTACCAGTTTGCTATCGCTCCGGCGAGTCGTGAACTGATACATCAACGCATTGCGTTGCGTTACGACCAGATGCTAGCGTCAGGATTTGAAGCGGAGGCTCGTGAACTGTTTGCACGAGGTGATTTGCATACGGATATGCCTTCCATTCGTTGTGTAGGTTATCGCCAGATGTGGTCTTATCTTTCTGGTGAAATCGATTACGACGAAATGGTTTATCGGGGAATTTGCGCCACCCGGCAGCTCGCTAAACGCCAGATGACCTGGTTACGTGGCTGGCCCAACGTCCACTGGTTAGACAGTGACGAGCCAGAATTAGCCCGTAATGCGGTGCTTCAGGTAGTTAGTGCGTAGCAGGGATGATTGTGTACAATTGGTCCGTTATCGTGCGCAAATTTTTACGCAGTTTTTCTGAACCACGGTTCTTAAAGTAACAAACAACAAGCATATAAGGAAAAGATAGAATGGCTAAGGGGCAATCATTACAAGACCCGTTTTTGAACGCATTGCGTCGTGAACGTGTACCGGTTTCGATCTATTTGGTGAATGGTATTAAGCTGCAAGGGCAAATTGAATCCTTTGATCAGTTCGTCATTCTGTTGAAAAACACGGTTAGCCAGATGGTGTACAAACACGCCATCTCTACAGTGGTTCCTTCTCGTCCGGTTTCGCACCATAGCAACAACCCGGGCGGTAGCGGTGGCAGCAGCAACTACCACCATAGCGGAAGCAACCAGGGCGCTCAGTCGCAGCCACAACAAGACGGCGATAACGCAGAATAATTTTGCGCTGCCGTAAAGCCAGGGCTGGGGAGCGATAGCGTTTTCCCGTCCTGGTTATTTTATTTTAGCGAGGTTATAGCTTGTTTGACCGTTATGATGCCGGTGAGCAGGCCGTACTGGTACACATCTGGTTCTCCCAAGACAAAGAGCTGGAAGATTTGCAGGAGTTCGAAACTCTTGTCTCTTCTGCGGGCGTCGAAGCGCTGCAAGTGATCACTGGCAGCCGTAAAGCGCCACATCCCAAATATTTTGTCGGTGAAGGAAAGGCAGTTGAAATTGCCGATGCGGTGAAAGCGAGTGGAGCATCGGTCGTGTTATTCGATCATGCCTTATCGCCTGCCCAAGAACGTAATCTCGAGCGAGTGTGCGAATGTCGCGTTGTCGACCGCACTGGCTTAATTCTCGATATTTTTGCTCAGCGCGCCCGTACCCATGAGGGTAAATTACAGGTCGAGCTGGCACAGTTACGCCATATGGCAACCCGTCTGGTGCGTGGATGGACGCACCTTGAACGCCAAAAAGGCGGCATCGGTTTGCGTGGCCCAGGTGAAACGCAGCTGGAAACGGATCGCCGTTTACTGCGTAACCGCATTAGCCTTATCCTTTCCCGCCTTGAGCGTGTGGAGAAGCAACGCGAACAGGGCCGTCAAGCGCGCGCCAAAGCCGATGTCCCTACTGTATCGCTGGTGGGATACACCAACGCCGGTAAATCAACCCTGTTCAATGCGGTGACCTCAGCCAATGTGTATGCGGCTGACCAACTGTTTGCGACCCTTGATCCGACTCTGCGTCGCCTGAATGTGGCAGACGTGGGGGATGTGGTATTAGCGGATACCGTAGGTTTTATCCGCCACTTGCCGCATGACTTAGTCGCGGCCTTTAAAGCCACACTGCAGGAAACACGTCAGGCGACGCTATTACTGCACGTGATTGACGCCGCTGATTTGCGCGTCAATGACAACATCGAAGCCGTCAATGAAGTATTGGCAGAAATCGAATCGGACGAAATTCCCACGTTGTTGATTATGAATAAAATCGACATGCTGGACGGTTTTGTGCCGCGTATTGATCGTGATGAAGAGAATAAGCCGACGCGCGTCTGGCTTTCTGCACAGAGCGGTGAAGGTCTACCCTTACTTTGGCAGGCGTTGTCTGAGCGCTTAGCCGGTGAAATTGCGCAGTATGATTTACGTCTGCCGCCGGAAGCGGGCCGTTTGCGCAGCCGCTTCTATCAGCTGCAGGCGATTGAAAAAGAATGGAATGAAGATGATGGTTCTATGGGTATGCACGTGCGAATGCCGATCGTTGACTGGCGTCGTTTGTGCAAACAAGAACCCTCATTAGCCAGTTATATTGTTTGATATTGCCCTAACGCCTTTACCCAACTTTTTGAGAATTGCCGCAATTATTTCTCTGGGCTGCGATTCGAAAGAGGAAGGGTAAAAAACGTAAATACAATAAATGGAGTAGAAACATGGCGTGGAATCAGCCCGGAAATAACGGACAGGACCGCGACCCGTGGGGAAGCAGCAATAATCAAGGCGGCAACTCTGGGGGAAATAAGGGAGGGCGCGATCAGGGGCCTCCTGATCTGGATGATATCTTCCGTAAGCTGAGTAAAAAACTCGGCGGACTGGGCGGTGGCAAACAGAGTGACAACAATGGCCAGCGCGGCGGCGGTAGCGGTGGCAAACTGGTTGGCATCGTTGCCGTAGCCGCAGTCGTCATCTGGGCTGCCAGCGGTTTCTACACCATCAAAGAAGCAGAACGTGGCGTTGTGACCCGTTTTGGTAAGTTCAGCCATCTGGTTGAGCCGGGCCTGAACTGGAAGCCGACCTTTGTCGATCAGGTGCGTGCCGTTAACGTTGAAGCCGTGCGTGAACTGGCTGCCTCTGGCGTGATGCTGACTTCGGACGAAAACGTAGTGCGCGTTGAAATGAACGTGCAGTACCGCGTGACCAATCCTGAGCAATATTTGTATGCGGTCACCAGCGCTGACGACAGTCTGCGTCAGGCCACCGACAGTGCGCTGCGTGGTGTGATTGGTCGTTCTACCATGGACCGTATCCTCACCGAAGGTCGTACCGTGGTACGTAGCGAAACGCAACGTGAGCTGGATGAAACTATTCGTCCTTACAACATGGGTATTACCCTGCTGGACGTCAACTTCCAGGCGGCACGTCCACCGGAAGAAGTGAAGGCCTCATTTGATGATGCCATCGCCGCACGTGAAAACCGCGAGCAATACGTACGTGAAGCAGAAGCTTATTCGAATGAAGTGCAGCCGCGTGCAAACGGTCAGGCGCAGCGTATTCTGGAAGAAGCCCGTGCTTACAAAGAACGTACCGTGTTAGAAGCGCAGGGTGAAGTGGCACGCTTTGCTTTGCTGTTGCCGGAATACAAAGCGGCACCGCAAATCACCAAAGAGCGTCTGTATATCGAAAGCATGGAACGTGTGCTGAGCCATACGCGCAAAGTATTGGTTAACGACCGTGGTAATAGCCTGATGGTGCTGCCACTGGATCAACTGATGCGCGGTGGTCAGGCTTCAGGTGGTCAGAATGGCCAGAAAAATACCAATTTGATGAAGCTGCCTTCGTCTGGCAGCAGTGCCAGCAATGATGACTCTTCGTCTTACAGTCCGAGCAGCATCATGGACCAGCGTCGCGCCAACGCGTTACGCAACGATACCCAGCGCGCAGGGAGGGAGTAATCGATGCGTAAGCCAATTATTGCCGTAATTATTGTCGTCCTGGTGGCGCTGTACGCATCAATGTTCGTGGTGCAGGAAGGTGAGCGCGGTATCGTGCTGCGCTTCGGTAAAGTTCTGCGCGATAGCGAGAACAAGCCACAGGTTTATGCTCCGGGTCTGCATTTCAAGATTCCGTTTATCGAAACCGTGAAGTCGCTGGATGCGCGTATCCAGACCATGGACAACCAGGCCGATCGCTTTGTTACCAAAGAGAAAAAAGACCTGATCGTTGATTCCTACATCAAGTGGCGCATCAGTGATTTCAGCCGTTACTATCTGGCAACCGGCGGTGGTGATGTTTCTCAGGCTGAAGTGCTGCTGAAACGTAAGTTCAGTGACCGTCTGCGTTCTGAGATGGGTCGCCTGGATGTGAAAGACATCGTCACGGACTCACGTGGCCGTTTGACCACCGATGTGCGTGATGCGCTGAACACCGGTACTGCGGGAAGTGATGACGAAGTTCAAACGCCAGCTGCTGATGATGCGATTGCCAGCGCAGCAGCTCGCGTTGAGCGCGAAACCAACAGTAGCGAGCCAGCACCGAACCCGAACAGTATGGCTGCATTGGGTATCCAGGTGGTTGACGTACGCATCAAGCAGATCAACCTGCCAGCGGAAGTGTCTGATGCTATCTACAACCGTATGCGCGCTGAGCGTGAAGCGGTCGCCCGTAGCCAGCGTTCACAAGGTCAGGAAGAGGCAGAAAAACTGCGTGCTCAGGCGGATTACCAGGTCACTCGTACTTTGGCTGAAGCCCAGCGTCAGGCATTGATTTCACGTGGTGAAGGTGATGCGCAGGCAGCAAAACTGTTTGCTGATGCTTTCGGTCAGGATCCTGATTTCTATGCCTTTATCCGCAGCCTGCGTGCTTACGAGAATAGCTTCTCTGACAATCAGGATGTGATGGTGTTGAGCCCGGATAGCGATTTCTTCCGCTTTATGAAGGCGCCGACTAACACCGCGCGTTAAGAACTGATATAACCTTGAGGCCGACAATGTTGTCGGCCTTTTTTTTGGGAAAAATAGCATGAACACAACCATCTGGATGGCGCTGGCATTAGTTCTGGTGCTGGAAGGGCTGGGTCCGATGTTTCTGCCGCGCATCTGGCGCCGTATGATTATTTCAATGGCACAGTTGCCCGATCGCATCCTGCATCGTTTTGGCGGTGGGTTAGTGGTAGCGGGCGTGGTGATTTATTACATGTTGAGCGTGCACGCGAGCGCATAGCGTTAAATTTGAGCGATAACACACGGCTAAATTGTGTCTTGCAGTCGATGTTTCCCCCAACATGTTGTATTGATCAAAACGCGGGCAAAAAACCGCGCAATCGTATGCTAAAAGTGCTGAAAGTGAGCAAAACCGATGGTAGAATCCATTTTTAAGCAATCGGTGATTTTGAAAAAATGGGTAAGAACGTCGTCGTACTGGGCACCCAATGGGGTGACGAAGGTAAAGGTAAGATCGTAGACCTTCTGACTGAACGCGCGAATTACGTTGTGCGTTACCAGGGTGGCCACAATGCAGGCCATACACTTGTCATCAACGGTGAAAAAACCGTCCTCCACTTAATTCCATCTGGCATCCTGCGTGATAACGTGACCAGCATCATTGGTAATGGTGTTGTGCTGTCACCTGAAGCGCTGATGAAAGAGATGAAAGGCCTGGAAGAGCGCGGTGTGCCGGTACGTGAACGTCTGCTGATCTCTGAAGCATGTCCACTGATTCTGCAATATCACGTCGCGATGGACGTGGCGCGCGAGAAAGCGCGTGGCGCCAAAGCGATCGGTACCACCGGTCGTGGTATCGGCCCTGCTTACGAAGATAAAGTTGCTCGTCGCGGTCTGCGTGTGAGCGATCTTTTCAACAAAGAAACCTTCGCCGTTAAGCTGAAAGAAATCGTCGATTTCTACAACTTCCAGCTGGTTAACTACTACAAAACTGACGCCGTAGACTACGAAAAAGTGCTGAGCGATACGTTGGCTGTGGCTGACATTCTGACCAGCATGGTGGTTGACGTGTCTGACCTGTTGGACGGCGCGCGTAAGCGTGGCGATCTGATCATGTTCGAAGGCGCGCAGGGTACGTTGTTGGATATCGATCACGGTACTTATCCGTACGTGACCTCGTCTAACACCACTGCGGGTGGCGTCGCGACCGGTTCCGGCATTGGTCCACGTTACGTTGATTACGTGCTGGGTATCGTTAAAGCTTACTCAACGCGTGTCGGTGCGGGTCCATTCCCTACCGAGCTGTTTGACGAAACTGGCGAATTCCTGTGTGCGCAGGGCAACGAGTTTGGCGCGACCACCGGTCGTCGTCGTCGTACCGGTTGGCTGGATGCGGTTGCCGTACGTCGTGCTGTGCAAATCAACTCCCTGTCAGGTTTCTGCATGACCAAGCTGGACGTGCTGGATGGCCTGAAAGAAGTGAAAATCTGTGTGGCTTATCGCATGCCGGATGGCCGCGAGATGACCACCACGCCACTGGCAGCGGAAGGTTGGGAAGGTATTGAGCCAATCTACGAAACCATGCCAGGCTGGAGCGAAACCACCTTTGGCGTGAAAACGCTGGAAGGTCTGCCTCAGGCAGCGCGTGACTACATCAAGCGTGTAGAGGAAGTGACCGGTGTGCCGATTGATATTATTTCAACTGGCCCGGACCGTAGTGAGACCATGATTTTGCGCGACCCGTTCGACGCATAATCTTACATGGCCGGACACTGTCCGGCCTTTGTTTATCCGCTCTTTGACTCCGCTCACTCTCTTTTTTCTTGCAATTATCGATACTTGCCTAAGAAAAAACGCACCGGCCTTCACGCTCTGGTTTATCATCATACTTAAACACCACGCCGACCGGCGCATAACCCTAACGCCCGATGATTCACCGAGGTATATGTGCAGCTAACGAGTTTCACCGATTATGGTCTGCGTGCGCTGATTTACATGGCGACGTTGCCTGAAGGTAAGCAGACCAACATTACCGAAGTCACCGATACCTACGGGGTGTCGCGTAACCATATGGTTAAAATCATCAACCAACTCAGCCGGGCTGGCTTTGTCGCCGCAACACGCGGTAAAAACGGCGGAATTCGTTTAGGCATGGACCCGGAAAAGATCGTTATTGGTCAGGTAGTGAGAAGAATGGAGCCTTTGCAGTTGGTGAACTGTGAGGAGTGTGCCATCACGCCGGCCTGTCGTCTGCGCAAGGCGCTACACGATGCCGTCCAGTTATTCCTCAAAGAATTGGATAACTACACGTTGGCCGATCTGGTCAAAGATAACGATTCACTGTACCAAATTTTATTGTCCGAACCGCCGGTGGCAATCCAAATTAAATGACATCGGAGGAACCGTAATGTCAAAAGATCCTTACCAGGATAGAGAAGCAGAAAAGTACGACAACCCCATTCCAAGCCGCGAATTTATTCTGGCGCTGTTAGAAAAGCGTGAGAAGCCCATCAATCGTGATGAAATTGCCCAGGAATTGAATATCACCAGCGAAGAGCAGCTAGAAGCGCTGCGCCGTCGTCTGCGCGCCATGGAGCGTGACGGTCAGCTGGTGTTTACCCGTCGTCAATGTTACGCCCTGCCAGAACGCCTCGACTTACTGCGCGGCAAAGTGATTGGCCATCGTGATGGCTATGGCTTCCTGCGCGTCGAAGGCCAGAAAGATGATTTTTATCTCTCTGCTGAGCAGATGAAATTTTGCCTGCACGGTGATGTGATCCTCGCACAGCCGGGCAGCGCTGACCGTAAAGGTCGCCGCGAGGCGCGCGTGGTGCGTGTACTCGAACCACGTAATAGCCAAATTGTTGGCCGCTACTTTACCGATGCAGGTACGGGTTTTGTGGTGCCGGATGACAGCCGCCTGAGCTTTGACATTCTCATCCCGCAGGAAGAAACACTCAACGCGCGTATGGGATCGGTAGTGGTGGTGGAGATCATCCAGCGCTCGACCCGTCGCACCAAAGCCATCGGTAAAGTTACCGAGATTCTCGGTGACGATATGGGTACCAGTCTTGCCGTCGATATGGCGCTGCGTACCCATGAAATTCCGCATACCTGGCCTGAAGAAGTCGAGAAAGAGATTTCGAAGCTGCAAGAGCAGGTGCCGGAAGCCGCGAAAAAAGGGCGTGTTGATTTACGTGAGTTACCGCTCGTCACTATCGATGGTGAAGATGCGCGTGACTTTGATGATGCGGTCTACTGTGAGAAAAAACGCGGTGGTGGCTGGCGTCTTTGGGTTGCGATTGCTGACGTCAGCTATTACGTGCGTCCAGGCACGGCGTTAGATGACGAAGCGCATCAGCGCGGCACGTCGGTCTATTTCCCGTCGCAAGTGGTGCCGATGTTGCCTGAGATTCTCTCCAACGGCCTGTGCTCGCTAAACCCGCAGGTTGATCGCCTGTGCATGGTGTGCGAGATGACCATCTCTTCCAGCGGCAAGCTCACCGGCTATAAGCACTACGAAGCGGTGATGAATTCCCACGCACGCCTGACCTATAACAAAGTGTGGAACATTCTGCAGGGCGATACCGATCTGCGCGAGCAGTATGCAGCGCAGGTTAAACACCTTGAAGAGCTGCATCACATGTATCAGGAGCTGGAAACTGCGCGCGAACAGCGTGGCGGTATCTCCTTCGAAACCGAGGAAGCGAAATTTATCTTCAATGCGGAACGCCGTATCGACCGTGTTGAACGCACCGCTCGCAACGAAGCGCACAAGCTGATCGAAGAGTGCATGATCCTCGCCAACATCGCCTCAGCACGTTATGTCGAGAAGCACGAAGAGCCTGCACTGTTCCGCGATCATGATCGTCCAAGCGAAGACAGCATCAAGAGCTTCCGTACCGTACTGAACGAGCTGGGCTTAAGCCTGCCGGGTGGCATGAAACCGCAGCCTGTTGATTATGCAGCGCTGCTGAAGCAAGTGGCCGAGCGTCCAGATGCGGAAATGCTGCAAACCATGCTGCTGCGTTCGATGAAGCAAGCGGTATACGATCCAGAGAACCGCGGCCACTTTGGCCTGGCGCTGCAGTCGTACGCACACTTCACTTCGCCGATTCGTCGCTACCCTGATCTGTTGTTACACCGCGCGATCAAATACCTGCTGGCGAAAGAGCAGGGCACGCTGAAAGGTAACACCACGCCAAACGGCGGTTATCACTACGATATGCAGCAGATGTTGCAGCTTGGTCAGCACTGTTCACTGACAGAGCGCCGCGCCGATGAAGCCACGCGCGATGTTGCGGATTGGCTGAAATGCGACTTTATGCAGGATCAGGTCGGCAACGTGTTTAACGGCGTGATCTCCAGCGTCACCGGATTTGGTTTCTTCGTACGCCTCAACGATCTGTTTATTGATGGCCTGGTGCACGTCTCTTCACTGGACAACGATTATTACCGTTTCGACCCCGTCGGTCAGCGTTTGATTGGCGAATCCGGTGGTCGTACCTATCGCCTTGGCGACACGGTGGAAGTGCGCGTGGAAGCGGTTCACATGGATGAACGCAAAATCGATTTCGCACTGGTTTCCAGCAAGCGCGTGCCGCGCGGCGAAGGCAAAACTGAACGTGAGCGTGAAAAACGCGGCGGTAAGCCTCCGGCCAGGCGTCGTCGCGATGCGGGTAAAAAGGGCACATTCGAGCCAGATTCAGCGTTCCGCAGCGAGAAGAAAAAGCCAGCGGCTGCTGAGCCATCGGTAAAAACCGAGAAAAAAGGCAAAAAAGTCTCCGAGAAAACCCGTAAAATCGCCGCCGCCACCAAGGCCAAGCGTGGGCCGAAGAAGAAACCTAACGAAGCCTGAGGGCTGGGACGCGAAGCCTAAAAAGTTGATCGCATCCTGAAGCCAGGGTCGCCGTAAATGGCGACCTTTGGTGAGAACCGCGTGTTGTGATGGCAACCGTAGGTTAGATCAGGGCGTTTTGATGGCGACCCAACCTAAGGTCAGCGTGTTGTAATGGTTACCGTAGGTTAGAACAGCGCGTTTTGTAGGGTGCGCATTTATGCGCACCGAAGTTAATACCTAAATTTTCAAATAGATACATCCAACCTTGAGCAAACAAATGAGTGAAATAATTTTTGGTATTCATGCCGTGCAGGCGCTGCTGGAACGTGATCCTCAGCGTTTCCAGGAAGTCTTTATCCTCAAAGGCCGTGACGATCGTCGCCTGCAGCCACTGATTGCCGCACTGGAAGCTCAGGGAATTGTGGTTCAGGTGGCTAACCGCCAATGGCTCGACAGCCAGGTGGAAGGCGGCGTGCACCAAGGCATCGTGGCCCGCGTAAAACAAGGCAAAAACTATCAGGAAGGCGATCTACCGGATCTGCTGCAAAGCCTGGACAAACCGTTCCTATTGGTACTGGATGGCGTTACCGATCCGCATAACCTCGGAGCCTGCCTGCGTAGCGCCGATGCTGCCGGCGTCCATGCCGTCATCGTGCCGAAAGATCGTGCCGCCCCGCTGAATGCCACCGCGAAAAAAGTGGCCAGTGGCGCAGCAGAGAACGTGCCACTGATTCGCGTCACCAATCTGGCACGTACCCTGCGTTTACTGCAGGAGTACAACATCTGGGTGGTTGGCACCGCAGGTGAAGCCGATCACACAGTGTACCAGAGCAAAATGACCGGTCCGATGGCGCTGGTGATGGGCGCGGAAGGCGAAGGCATGCGTCGTCTGACCCGTGAACACTGCGATGAGCTGATCAGCATCCCAATGGCTGGCAGCGTCTCTTCACTGAACGTCTCTGTCGCCACCGGCGTCTGCCTGTTCGAAGCGGTGCGTCAGCGTTTGGCGTGATCCCCGCCGCAAAAGTGTTTCTGAGCCAGGCATAACTGCACATCCCCCTCATACTTGAACCATGCGTTTTATGAGGGAGATGCCACATTATGACCTGGACAACCCACAGCGTTTTCAATCAGCCCCATCCTCTTAGTAACAGCAATTTATTCACCCGCGATATCGCCTTATGCGAGGCCGTGGCGCGCGAAGGTGCAAGCTGGGACCGCGAATGGCTGGCCTCCGTCGGATTGCAACTCGGCAGCGCCGAATCGCTGGAATTGGGCCGACTGGCCAATACTCAACCCCCTGAGCTGCAGCGCTATGACGCACGCGGAGAGCGGCTGGACGAAGTGCGCTTTCATCCCGCCTGGCATCTGCTAATGCAGGGCTTATGCGCCAGCCGTTTGCACAATCTCAGCTGGCAGCCCGATGTGCAGCCGAATGCCATGGTGGCACGTGCCGCGCGTTTTATTTTGCATGCGCAAGTCGAAGCGGGTTCGCTCTGCCCGGTGACCATGACCCACGCCGCCATTCCGTTACTGCAAAATCATCTGCCGGAAGCCTACGCGGATTGGCGCGAGGCGCTGCTGAGCGATCGCTACGATGCGCATCACCAGCCGGGTAATAAAAAGCGCGGTTTGTTGATTGGCATGGGTATGACCGAGAAGCAAGGCGGAACCGATGTGCTCAGCAACAGCACGCGCGCGGAGCCGATTGGTGTGCACGGCACCGGCGAGCCATATCGCATCACCGGTCACAAATGGTTTTTCTCTGTGCCGCAAAGCGATGCACATTTGATCCTGGCGCAAACATCGCAAGGTCTGAGCTGCTTCTTTCTGCCACGCCTGCTGCCTGATGGCACGCGCAATGCGATTCGCATTGAGCGTCTGAAGGACAAACTCGGTAACCGCTCCAACGCCAGCGCGGAGGTGGAATTCCAGGATGCGGTTGGCTGGCTAATGGGCGAAGAGGGCGATGGTGTGCGGCTGATCCTGAAGATGGGCGGCATGACGCGCTTTGATTGCGCATTGGGCAGCCACGGCTTGATGCGCCGCGCCTTATCGATTGCGCTACATCATGCACAGCAGCGTCAGGTGATGGGCAAAAACCTCAGCGATCAGCCATTAATGCGCACCGTGCTGGCGCAGCAGGCCCTGCAACTGGAAGGGCAAACCGCGCTGCTCATGCGATTAGCGCGCGCATGGTCAACCCCCGCCAGCGATCACGAACGTTTATATGCGCGGCTGTTCACACCTGCCGCCAAGTTTGGCGTCTGCAAAGCGGGCATACCGTTTGTGGCGGAATCGATGGAAGTGCTGGGCGGCATCGGCTATTGCGAAGAGAGTGAACTGCCTCGTCTCTACCGTGAGATGCCGGTCAACAGCATCTGGGAGGGTTCCGGCAACGTGATGTGCCTCGACGTAATGCGCGTGCTGGGTCGCCATGCCGACGTGATAACCCTGCTCAATGATGAATTTGAAGCGGTAAAAGGCAGCAATCGCCATTTTGATCGTCGCTGGCGCCAGTTACGGCTGCAGCTAACTCATGTGCGAGAAGGTATGGCGCGTGAGGTGACGCAGGAACTGTTACAACTGGCGAGTGCGGCGATTCTGTTGAAAGTAGCAGAACCGCCATTAGCTGATGGCTGGTGCGATCAGCATCTGGATATGCGGGGGCGACGTTCACTAAGTGAAGATCTTTGCACACGCTTACTGCTGCGAGCCAGCGCTGGCTGATGGAGCACCATAGAGAATCGCGGTGCCGTACCAAAAACCAGGCAGCGTGGTTTCATCCAGCATCAGGATTTGATAGTAAACTGCGCCCACCTGATTCGCACGTGCGGCCAGTGCGCGCTCGGCATCGTCCGGTGAGCCACGGGTGGACACCGTGATATTGCCCAATTTACGCAAACCATAACTCTGCGCACGGCTAATCTCCTGCGCGTGGCTGGTGGGCGGCGGCGGGGCTTCCGGTGTGGTTTTAAACGCGGCACAACCGGTTAATAACAGGCTCAACACCAGTAAAAAGCGACGCATAACACGCTCCTGAAAAGGAAGATGGCTCCAGTTTAGGCCATCTTCCTCGTTCACATTAGTCTTTCAGATGAAAAACACTCACCAGCTGGGTTAAATGATGACCTTGCTGGCTCAGCGTCTGCGCGGTGGTTTCCGATTGGGTAATCATATCGCTGCTTTGGTGCGTCGCCTGGCCAATATGATTCATCGCCAGATTGACCTGACCAATGCCCGCCGCCTGCTCTTGCGCCGCGATATTGATCTCACCCATTAGCGATTTCACCTGCTCAATATGGCTGACGATGTGCTGCATCGCATCGCGCGTCTGCTCGGACAGCGTATGCCCGGCTGCCACTTTATCGATGGAAGTGGCGATTAGGTTATCGATCTCCTTAGCCGCGTTGGCACTGCGCTGCGCCAGTGCACGTACTTCCGCTGCCACCACGGCAAAGCCTTTGCCATGCTCACCGGCTCGCGCCGCTTCGACCGCTGCGTTAAGCGCCAGAATGTTGGTCTGGAAAGCAATAGATTCAATCACATGAGTGATATCGGCGATGCTTTGTGAAGCCACACGGATCTCCGCCATGGTTTCTACAGAGCGTGCCACCGTACTGCCGCCATGATCGACGGTGCTGGCGGCTTCACTCACCAGCGCCATCGCCTGCCGCACGTTGGCCGCAGTCTGCGAGACGGTCGCACCAAACTGCTCCATGCTGGCAGAGGTCTCCTCCACGCTGCTGGCCTGGCGACTAATTTGCTCGCTGATGCTGGAACTGCTGGCGGCAATGGTATCGGTGCCGCGGCTGATATCACGTGCGGCGCTGCGTACCTGACTCACCACTTTTTCCAGCCCATCGCCGATGCCATTAATGGCAAAGACCAACTGACCAATCTCATCGCGGCGCGAAGAGTCTAAATGCGCCTGCAAATTGCCGGCCGCATACTGCTCTGCCAGATGAATCACCTGCTGCAACGGACGCGTAATGGCGCGGCGGCTGTACCACATAAAGCCCACGGCAAAAGCAATCACCAGTGCAAGGCCAATGACGATAAACAGGTTACGGCTCTGGGTAATCGGTGCCAGCAGGCTTGCGCGACTCACTTCTCCAGCGATAATCCAGTTCCAGCCCGGCAGTTGCTGCCACGCCAGCAGCTTAGTCTCGCCGTCGAGTTCAATACTCAGCAACCCCTTGGACTGGGTTAATAGCTGCTGTTGCACGGACTGATCCCAGCGTGGCAGTTTGCCTTCGGACTGGCGATCAAACAGATACTGTCCTTGCGTGCTGCCAGGTGCGCCGTTGAGTACAAAGAAGCTGCCGCTGTCGCCAAGATGACGCGCCAGCACTTTGTCGCGCATCAGGGCATATTGCGCATCGATCTGCACGCCGACGAACAGAATGGCAATCACCGCGCCACTCTCATCCTGCACCGGCTGATACTGGGTGATGTAGCGATGGCCAAACAAGGTGGTCAGCCCGCGATAGATTTCGCCCTGATTAACGCTGCGCCAGGCTGCGCTGCTGCGATCAAGTTTGGTGCCAATGGCGCGGTTGCCGTCCTGCTTTTTCAGCGAGGTGGCGATACGGATATAATCCTCTCCATCGCGCACAAAGATGGTTGAGACTGCGCCAGTGCGATCGAGGAAATCATCCACCGCAATTTGATCCATATTGAGGGTCTTCAGCCCGGCGCGCAGCGTGGGTGTGCTGAACTCGCCGACCTGAATGCGCTCATTTTCATCACGGCTAAAGCGTTTAGGCAGAAAACTCTGGAACAGCTTGGTGTAATTCGCCACTTCTTCAGACAAGGTGGCGTTAAACATGGTGGCCATTTCATTGATGCCCAACACCTGATTCTGCATATCGTCAGTGGCCAACTGCTCCAGTTGACGTGCCGCGTTATGGCTCAGGGTTAAAGTCAGGGTAAACAGCACAATCGCCACGCTCAAAGACGTCAATACAGACAGTTTAATGCCGAGACCCATGGCGCTGAGAGAAAGACGCTTCATAAAGTACCTATTTAATGATTATTGGAGGGGTACAAGATCAACGGCAAATACGGCAAAAGGTTTAGTACAGAAATTATTCTGATTAAATGTGAAGTCGCTCGCGTTTTGCCGCTCAGTGCTTACACTGTGACGGGTGATAATCATTCTCAACGGAGGCGGTATGATTGAGTTGGCGACGGAGAACCTGGCAGGCATAGAGTGTATTCATGCGACACCCGCCGGACAGCGGCAGGCACGTTTACCCACCATCCTGTTTTATCACGGCTTTACCTCATCCAAAGAAGTGTACAGCTACTTTGCGGTAGCGCTGGCGCAAGCCGGTTTTCGTGTGGTGATGCCGGATGCGGATATGCACGGCGTACGCTACAGCGGGGATACTGAAGCGCGCATGACGCACTTCTGGGACATCCTCAAGCAGAACATTGATGAAGTGCCGTTGTTGGAAGCCGCCCTGCGTGAGCGGGATTTGATTGCCGACGATCGCTTTGCGGTTGCCGGGGCATCAATGGGTGGCATGACTGCGCTCGGTGCGATGGTGCGTTATCCACAACTGCACAGCGTCGCCTGCATGATGGGCTCTGGCTACTTCATGCAGCTCAGTCATACGCTGTTCCCGCCGCTGGTGGCATGCACGCCGGAGCAAAAAGAGACCTTTGCCACACGTCTTGCACCGCTGGCGCCTTACGATCCCAGCCAGCAACTGGATAAGCTGGCCAATCGCCCGCTACTGTTGTGGCACGGTGAAGCGGATGAAGTGGTACCGTTTGCCGAAACCGTCCGGCTGGAGAAAGCCCTGCGCGAGGCACAGCTGAATGGGAAGATGACCTATCTGTCAGAGAAGCAGATTGGCCACAAAATTACCCCGTCAGCGCTCACGGCGCTGGTGAGTTTTTTCAAACATAATCTGTAGAAACAACTCGGGCTGGCAAACTTAGCCAGCCCGTTACGTCGTCCGTTTTACAGCTGTGAAGATAAACGATCGGCTGCGCTGGTATTCGCACTGACCGGGTTACTGCCAGGCGCATCCAGCCGGTTGACATAGACATAGCCTGAAGCCGCATTGCTGCTGTTACTTCTCATCTGCTGCGCGTAGTCAGCGGAGCTGGCGAAAGCGGGTGGAGACAGGAAGAGACCCAGTAAAGTGGCGAAAATGATGGTTTTCATATTCGACTCCTCACTCCAGGGATTGCACTCTCAGACGCCGCGAATAAGCCAAACCGTTGCGCCTGTAAATAGTTTAGTTCTTCGCCACATTGATGCCAGATCGCCCTGTTGAACGCCTCCATCAGCAATTTTGAACAACCCTTCAGTAACTTGCTGAATCTTAATCCTTAGCACAAAAGGTGCGCTTAATTGGCACGACCCCCACGATTTGATGAATTGTGCGCTTGAGTTTCCTGGGGTACGCCAGTATGATTACGCGTCAATTTTTCAGCTGCATTCAGAGGTGTGTTTCATTTAAATGATTCACTACCTATAACGTTCCTTGCTTCCATGGGCCGCAGCTGACCCCGACAGGAGGCTGAATAATCCGTAAGGAGCTATCGATGCGTCATTACGAAATCGTATTTATGGTCCACCCTGACCAGAGCGAACAGGTTCCAGGTATGATCGAGCGTTACACTGGTGCTATCACCGGTGCACAGGGCACGATTCACCGTCTGGAAGACTGGGGCCGCCGTCAGCTGGCTTACCCAATCAACAAACTGCACAAAGCTCACTATGTTCTGCTGAACGTAGAAGCGCCGCAGGAAGTGATTGACGAGCTGGAAACTAACTTCCGCTTCAACGACGCCGTTATCCGCAGCATGGTTATGCGCGTTAAGCACGCGGTAACTGAAGCATCTCCGATGGTTAAAGCGAAAGATGAGCGTCGTGATCGTCGCGAAGACTTCGCTAGCGAATCATCAGATGACTCAGATGCTGGGGATTCTGAAGAGTAATCCGACATGACGGCAAATCGACTGCGCCTGTCAGGCACTGTGTGCAAGACGCCAGTTCGAAAAATCAGTCCGTCAGGGATTCCACACTGCCAGTTCGTGCTTGAGCATCGTTCTGTGCAGGAGGAAGCCGGTTTTCACCGGCAAGCCTGGTGCCAGATGCCGGTGATTATCAGCGGCAGCACCCATCAGGTGATTACTCAACATATAACGGTCGGTACGCAACTCGTTCTCGAAGGTTTCATTAGCTGCCATCAGGCACGCAATGGTCAGAGCAGAATGGTGTTACATGCCGAGCAGATTGAATTGATAGATTCTGGAGACTAGCCAAATGGCACGTTATTTCCGTCGTCGCAAATTCTGCCGTTTCACAGCGGAAGGTGTTGTAGAGATTGATTACAAAGATATCGCTACACTGAAAAACTACGTTACCGAAAGCGGTAAAATTGTCCCGAGCCGTATTACCGGTACTCGTGCAAAATACCAGCGTCAGCTCGCTCGTTGCATCAAGCGCGCTCGCTACCTGTCCCTGCTGCCATACACTGATCGTCATCAGTAATTGGTAGTTGTCCATTAACGACTTTAAGAGGATAAGGTAATGCAAGTTATTCTGCTTGATAAAGTAGCAAACCTGGGCAGCCTGGGTGATCAGGTTAACGTTAAAGCGGGCTACGCTCGTAACTTCTTGGTTCCACAGGGTAAAGCTGTTCCTGCTACCAAGAAAAACGTTGAGTTCTTCGAAACACGTCGCGCTGAACTGGAAGCCAAACTGGCTGACGTTCTGGCTGCTGCTAACGCACGTGCAGAGAAAATCAACTCACTGGGCACCGTTACCATCGCGTCTAAATCAGGCGACGAAGGTAAACTGTTCGGTTCAATCGGTACCCGCGACATCGCTGATGCAGTAACTGCAGCTGGCGTTGAAGTGGCTAAGAGCGAAGTGCGTCTGCCAAACGGCGTTCTGCGTTCTACCGGTGAGCACGAAGTTGACTTCCAGGTTCATAGCGAAGTCTTCGCTAAACTGGTTGTGAATGTAGTGGCTGAGTAATTCTTTACTCGGTAACGCGAAAACGCCGGCCATGTGCCGTAATGCTTGTCAGTTAAGATCTTAATGGAGGCCGCAGCGGATAACGTTGCG
>CBCTJT010000042.1:0-25696 GCA_965147305.1 uncultured bacterium | reverse complement strand
GGTGGCGTATATTACGCTTTCCTCCTTCAGAGTCAAACACTTTTTTCAGCGTTTTCATCTGGCGGAAGTTCTTATCGAAGCTTCCTGTCAACACCGCACTCCGTAAACCGTTGTGCCGTCTCGATGGATGCGCATTATAGGGAGTTGTTCGCAGCGCGCAACCGCTAAATTCAATAAAAACAACCGTTCGCTGCATTCCACAGCAAAACCCCACCTTATACCCACTTACACACAGTGTTATCCACATTCATCGGCGTAGATGAATTTAGGCGAGCATCACGCAAACGTTTTCGCTACAATGCCCGGCGACGTCAAGGATGCCCCTTTTGGGGCGTTACATGAAGCAAGTGCTCTCTTCTATATAGAAAGAAACGCTAAGCTTGATGTAACGCTCTTATTTATGCGAAACAAAGCCAAGGGATAAAACCACCATGCAACAACGTCGTCCAGTACGCCGCGCTCTGCTCAGTGTCTCTGATAAAGCCGGTATCCTCGAATTTGCTCAGGCACTCTCCAGTCGTGGTGTTGAGCTGCTCTCCACAGGTGGTACTGCTCGCCTGCTGGCAGATTCGGGCCTGCCCGTCACCGAAGTCTCTGACTACACCGGTTTCCCGGAAATGATGGATGGACGCGTCAAAACGCTGCACCCGAAAGTGCATGGCGGCATTCTTGGCCGTCGCGGCACCGATGATGCGATCATGGCCGAGCACGCGATCAGCCCAATCGATATGGTGGTGGTCAACCTCTATCCTTTCGCGCAAACCGTAGCGAAACCCGACTGCTCACTGGCAGACGCGGTAGAGAACATTGATATCGGTGGCCCAACTATGGTGCGCTCCGCCGCGAAGAACCACAAAGACGTGGCGATCGTGGTGAAGAGCAGCGACTACGAGGCCATCATTGCCGAGCTGGACGCTAACGAAAACTCCCTGACGCTCGACACCCGTTTCGATCTGGCGATTAAAGCCTTCGAACACACCGCTGCTTATGACAGCATGATTGCCAACTACTTCGGTAGCCTGGTGCCGGCTTATCATAGCGACAGCAAAGAACCTGCTGGCCGTTTCCCTCGTACGCTGAATCTCAACTTCATTAAGAAGCAGGATATGCGTTACGGCGAGAACAGCCATCAAGACGCAGCCTTCTATATAGAAGAGAATGTGGCAGAAGCTTCTGTTGCTACCGCACAGCAGGTTCAGGGCAAAGCGCTCTCTTACAACAACATCGCCGATACCGATGCTGCGCTTGAGTGTGTGAAAGAGTTTGATGAAGCGGCTTGCGTGATTGTGAAACACGCCAACCCGTGCGGCGTAGCAGTGGGCGGTTCGATTCTGGATGCCTACGAGCGCGCTTACAAAACCGACCCAACCTCTGCTTTCGGTGGCATCATCGCCTTCAACCGTGAATTAGACGAAGCCACAGCACAGGCGATCATCAGCCGCCAATTCGTGGAAGTGATCATCGCTCCTTCCGCTAGCGAAGCGGCACTGAAAGTCACCGCTGCAAAACAGAACGTGCGCGTACTCGTGTGCGGTCAGTGGCAGGGCCGTGTCGCCGCACTGGATTTCAAACGTGTGAACGGTGGCGTACTGGTGCAGGATCGCGATCTGGGCATGGTCGATGCCAGCCAGCTGCGCGTGGTGACTAAGCGCCAGCCAAGCGAGCAGGAATTACGTGATGCGCTGTTCTGCTGGAAAGTGGCCAAGTTCGTGAAGTCCAATGCCATTGTCTATGCACGTGACAACATGACTATCGGCATTGGCGCGGGCCAGATGAGCCGTGTTTACTCTGCCAAAATTGCCGGTATTAAAGCAGGTGATGAAGGTTTAGAAGTAAAAGGTTCTGCTATGGCATCTGATGCTTTCTTCCCGTTCCGCGATGGTATTGACGCGGCTGCTGCAGTGGGCATCAGCTGTGTGATTCAACCAGGTGGTTCTATCCGTGATGATGAAGTGATTGCCGCCGCTGATGAACACGGCATTGCGATGATCTTCACCGACATGCGTCACTTCCGCCATTAATAGCCAGGAGCTGTAAAAGATGAAAATTTTAGTGATTGGTAATGGCGGACGTGAGCACGCGCTGGCATGGAAAGCGGCACAGTCTCCTTTAGCTGAGACCGTGTTTGTGGCTCCGGGTAACGCGGGTACCGCACTGGAGCCGGCATTGCAAAACGTGGCGATCAGCGCCACTGATGTGCCTGCCCTGCTGGCTTTTGCTAAGAAAGAAAATATCGGTCTGACTATCGTTGGTCCGGAAGCACCGCTGGTGATTGGCGTGGTCGATGCGTTCCGCGCTGCCGGTCTGAAGATCTTTGGCCCAACTCAGGCGGCTGCACAGCTGGAAGGATCGAAAGCCTTCACCAAGGATTTCCTGGCGCGCCAGCAGATCCCTACCGCTGAGTACCAGAACTTTACGGAAGTTGAGCCAGCACTGGCTTACCTGCGTGAGAAAGGCGCACCGATCGTTATCAAAGCGGATGGTCTGGCTGCCGGTAAAGGCGTTATCGTGGCGATGGAACTGGCTGAAGCGGAAGCGGCGGTTCAGGACATGCTGGCAGGCAACGCTTTCGGCGATGCAGGCCATCGTATCGTGATTGAAGAGTTCCTCGACGGCGAAGAAGCCAGCTTCATCGTGATGGTGGATGGCGACAACGTGTTGCCCATGGCCACCAGCCAGGATCATAAGCGTGTTGGCGATGGCGATACCGGCCCCAACACCGGCGGCATGGGCGCTTACTCGCCAGCCCCTGTGGTGACGGATGAGATCCACCAGCGCGTGATGGATCAGATCATCTGGCCAACCGTCAACGGCATGAAAGCGGAAGGCAACACTTATACCGGCTTCCTGTATGCCGGTCTGATGATCGATAAAGCCGGTCAGCCAAAAGTGATCGAATTCAACTGCCGCTTTGGCGATCCAGAAACCCAACCGATCATGCTGCGCCTGCAGTCAGATTTGATTGAGCTGTGCCTGTCCGCAGTGGATGGCAAACTGGATCAGCAAACTTCGCAGTGGGATCCACGTCCATCACTGGGTGTCGTGCTGGCTGCTGGCGGTTATCCGGCGGACTACAATACCGGTGATCAAATCCACGGTTTGCCGCTGGAAGAAGTACCGGAAGGTAAAGTGTTCCACGCGGGCACCACGATGAAAGATGATGTAGTGGTGACCAACGGTGGACGCGTGCTGTGCGTGACGGCTCTGGGTGAAGATGTGGCTGCCGCGCAGAAGAATGCTTATGCGCTGGCCAAGCATATTTCCTGGGAAGGCAGCTTCTGCCGCAAGGATATTGGTTACCGCGCGATTAACCGCAAGTAATCAACAAGGGGCACGCTGAGTGCCCCTTAATTTTTTTCGCTTCAGAAATCACTCTCTTTCGGCTGCCAGCTGCATTCATCCTCTGGCGTCGCCCGCAACAACTGCACGCCTTCAGGCGCCTCTAACCACGACACCATCAACGGCTGTGGCTGACTTCGCTGCTGCTGAGATAACGTGGCAATCATTCCGCTATCAAATGGGGCATTCACCACTTTGCCGTCGCAGTCGCGCACCTGCGTAGCGCCGAGCCAATGTCCCTGCTTGAGCAATACACGGCCACTCAGCAACGCATTACTTTGCTCCAGCATACGCTGCGCATCAAACCGGTAGAGTTCCACCGTGTCGCCGCTAACCGCTTCACGACGCCCCGCCAGTTGGCGCTGCATAAAATTAAGATTGCCCAGATGATCAAAACGCAGCGTCACGTCATCTGGTTGCTCGCCCGCTACACTGCGCTCAACGCTAATCAGTTTGTTCTGCTGCCAGTTGTAGTCGGTGGTTTCCATGGCATCGCCATTGAAAGGGGTATAAACAGTTCGAAGATGGACAGCCTGATGGTCACTGTTCTTGCGCCAGATACGCACAGTGCCACGATCGGCCAGATAGCCGCTTGCCGTAAAGGCAGGAAGATCAGGTGTGGAACTACAGCCCGCGAGTAGCGCACCGAGTAACAGGGCGCAGACGCGCTGAGTAATCGTGTTCAGCATGACAGGCCCCAATAACAAAAAGGGGCGTGTCGCCCCTCTTTTAAAGCTTAAACCGCGATGCGGAAAACTTACTTAACAGCGTCTTTCAGAGCTTTACCAGAGACGAACGCTGGCACGTTAGCTGCCGCGATTTTGATCTCATTGCCAGTCTGTGGGTTGCGACCGGTACGCTCAGCGCGGTGGTTCACTTTAAAAGTACCAAAACCAACCAGTTGTACAGCATCACCTTCTTTCAGAGACTCAGTGATCGCAGCCAGGGTAGATTCCAGCGCAGCTTTAGCCTGGGTTTTTGACAGGTCAGCTTTCTCTGCGATCACATCAATCAGTTGAGTCTTGTTCATAAGTTATCCTTAAAGTGTATTTATCGCTTGCTAAGCAACGAGTGCGAGGGAAAAGCCATATTCTGGCACTCTTCAACCTGCACGCAAAGATAGCCACAATTTTCAGCCCCCCAAATGTAGACCAGACAGGGGGCTGATGTGAAGCCTCCAGGCGCGGTAATTCAGGCCTGAAGTCACGTTTTATCGCCTTATTGCTGAAAAAGTATACCGATGTTACTGATTCCCGCTTCGCGCAGGTCAGAACGTAACCCTTTAATCAGCTCAAGGTCGCGCTCCTCGCAGTCTGCCAGCAGGCGGAAAATCTCCCACTGCAGATCCCATTCATCAATTACCGCCTGATTTTCGCGCAGCTCTTCATCGGTCATTTCACGACCGGTTTGCGTCATTTCCAGGATAGCAACGGTGGTGATCGACGTCCGGCTGACTTCAATTGCGTGCTCCAGGGTTTCGCCGCTGAGTTGTGCATGCACAATTTCGCTCAACGCAACACAAGCGTCGATTGCCGGGTGGACACCATAGATATCAAAATCATCGCCATTCGGAATCGCTGACTCCAGCTTTTCCAGTTGGCTATCGAAGTTAATTTTGGCGTCTTTAACCGTCAGGCTCTCCCAGACAAGATCCAGGATGCGACGATAGAGCTGCGGATCGGCGAATTCGGTCTGCTGACAGAAGGCCCAATAGTTGGGGAACATCCGCTCGCACAGACAGGCCATGAAGGTCATATGCTGCCAGCTTTCCAGCTTCGCCAGACGCAAATGGACGGGATTCTGTAACATCAAACTTACTCTCAATAGGTTAGCTGGCGGCAGTGTACCGCAAAAGCCGCGCGCAAACAGCGTTAACGCGCATTTTGCCAACGTAGAAACGCCGGACGGCCCGAAGCTACCGCATCGGCCCAGCGAGTAGGCTCTGGTAAGCGATAACCCACGGTGCACCGTTCCACCCAATGCAGTGCACTATCCATGCTGACACGATGCCCGCTAGAGACGAACAGAGGATTGCAGCGCGCTTTACTGCGCCACACCCAGCCAATCTGCTCGCCTTTATCCATCAGCGGCTGACGACTCCCCGGTTCCGCATCCAATTCCCCGAAACGCCCACACAGTCGCTTCTTCGCAACGCCAATGGTTGGAACATCCACCAGCGAGCCAAAATGCGCGGCCACGCCGAGGCGTCGGGGATGGGCGATACCGTGACCATCAACAAATAAAAGATCGGGCTGAGACGTGAGTTGCTGCCAGGCTGCAAGCAGTGCGGGAACTTCACGGAATGATAAGAAGCCGGGAATATAGGGCATGGTGGTCGCGACACGCGCGATACGGTGCTCTACGAGTTGCAATGAGGGATATTCCAGTACCACCAGTGCCGCACGCGTGATGGCACCTTCCTGCTCGAAACCGACGTCCGCACCGGCGATAAAACGAGGCGGCAGGACGTCAAAATCATCCTGCCGCACCACGTCAGCAGCGCGTTGTAACTGTTCAGCCCGCAGCGCGGCTAAATCCATGCTTAGCCCTGATGGTAAGGGCGTGACAAGCGGTGCACGGCTTCCACGAAAGCACCCGCGTGCTCTGGCGGCACATCCTGATGGATGCCATGACCCAGGTTGAAGACATGGCCTTCACCTGCACCAAAGCCTTCCAGAATGGTGGCCACTTCCTGCTCGATACGTGCTGGCGGCGCATACAGCATGGAAGGATCCATATTGCCTTGCAGCGCAACTTTGTCACCCACGCGACGGCGTGCATCGGCGATATCGGTGCTCCAGTCCAGCCCCAGTGCATCGCATCCGGTAGCGGCGATAGCTTCTAACCACTGACCCCCGCCTTTGGTGAACAGCGTAATCGGCACACGGCGACCTTCGTTCTCGTGCAGCACGCTATCGACGATTTTGTGCATGTAATAGAGCGAGAACTCGCGGTAATCGCGGCCTGTCAGCACGCCACCCCAGGTGTCGAACACCATAATCGACTGTGCACCGGCTTTGATCTGCGCGTTAAGGTAAAGAATGACGCTGTCAGCCAGCTTATCCAGCAGCTTGTGCAGGGTTTGCGGCTCGGCATACATCATTTTTTTAATTTTGGTGAACGCTTTGCTGCTGCCGCCTTCGACCATGTAGGTTGCCAGCGTCCACGGGCTGCCAGAGAAGCCGATCAGCGGCACTTCGCCTTTCAGGTTGTGGCGAATGGTACGCACCGCATTCATCACATAACCCAGTTCGTCTTCTGGATCCGGAATCGGCAGCTTATCGACATCTGCGCGGCAGGTAATAGGATTGGAGAAACGTGGGCCTTCGCCGGTTTCAAAGTAGAGCCCCAGCCCCATCGCATCAGGAATCGTCAGGATATCGCTGAAGAGGATCGCTGCATCCAGCGCATAGCGGCGCAGCGGCTGCAAGGTGACTTCGCACGCCAGCTCAGCATTCTTACACAGCGACATAAAATCACCGGCTTCAGCACGCGTGGCTTTGTACTCCGGCAAATAACGCCCGGCTTGTCGCATCATCCATACCGGCGTGACATCTACCGGCTGACGTAACAGGGCGCGCAGATAACGATCGTTCTTCAGTTCACTCATAATGGGCTCTCTCATGCTAAGGCCGCCAGTGTAGCATTTTCACGACGCGCTGGCGCGGCACAGGGCAACGGTATCTTCAATCAACCGTCGCGCCACCGTGCCCGGCGGCGGGAGAAGTGGTAGATCGTCATAACGATACCAGCCGGCATCCAGCAACTCTTTGCCATCATGCTGCAAGTCTCCGCCTTCGTACTCGGCCATAAACGCCATCATTAACGAATGCGGGAACGGCCACGGCTGCGAAGTGACATAGCGAACATTTTTCACCCGTACGTTGCTCTCCTCCATCACCTCACGCGCCACGGCCTGCTCCAGCGTTTCTCCCACCTCAACAAAGCCAGCTAAAACTGTGTAAATGCTGTTGCGATGGCGCGCATGGTTGGCCAGCAGGATCTCATCGCCACGACGAATAGCGACGATGATGCACGGCGCGATTTGCGGGTAATAGCGCTCGCGGCAGTGGTGACACAGGCAGGCAAACTCACGCTTACTGAGGTGCATTTCGTGTCCGCAGTAACCGCACCAGCGGTGTGATCGATAAAACTCCGCCAGTTGAACACCGCGCCCAACCATCTGAAAAAGTCCAACATCTTCGTCGATTAACTGGCGAACAGAGCCCATGTTGTCCGGTCGTGGTTCTCGTATCAGCCAGACATTTTCAGCTTGCCATTCGCCAATCAAAATCGCAGTTTTTCCTGTCAGCCCAAAATCGCCTGATAAGCCATGCGGCAATTCGCCTTGGGGTAACCAAAGTTTTTGTTCATGGCTGACAATCCACCAGCCAGCGTCTACGCTTGAGATCTCACGTTGCATCTTATTCGTTGTCCTTAGCGTCAAATGGCACGCTGAAATCCTGATGTTAAGTATTGAATGGATAACTATAACTCACCCGGAGCCCCATATGCTTACCCAGTTAGATGACCTGGCCAGGCGTGTAAGTGGCGGTAATGAATTAGTCGATGCGTGGCTGCGCGCGCGCCGACAGTTGCTTGTCAGCTATTACGCATTAATTGGCATGAAGCCGAATAAAGAGGCGCTCAGTGCACTGAATGAACAGGCGCTGGATGCTTTTTGCCACAGTCTGGTGGATTACCTTTCTACCGGGCATTTCAGTATTTACGAACGTATCATCAATGAGATGGAAGGCGACAGCCCACTTATCGCGGCAGCACAGATCTATCCGGCTCTGGAAGCGAATACCGATCGCATGATGCAACTGTATGATAGCCATCTACAGCAGGCGATTAACGACGATAACTGCGTGGAATTCCAGAATGCGTTGTCTGAAGTGGGTGAAGTACTGGAGTCACGCTTTACGCTGGAAGATAAGCTGGTGCAACTCGCCTGGGATAACCAGCTGGCACGCCCGCCGGTCGCCAATGAAAGCAGCATGGCTCGCCCCGCTTAACCTCGCCAATGTAAAAAACTTGTTATTCCGAAAAAGCCCTCTTATGCTGAATGGGCTTTTTTATTGCCTCTTTAACCAAATGAGAGCCAACGTTTTGCGATTATCGTAAAACATTACCTTGTCGGAGTGCCCTTAGGGGCTGAGACCGTTTATTCGGGATCCGCGGAACCTGATCAGGTTAGTACCTGCGAAGGGAACAAGAGTAGACATTATCAGAACGGTGCATGCTGGCGCCCCGCATCGTCTCTGTTACTCCTTCCGAACTCTGGACAAGCAACTTCCCCTTAATTCAGGAAATTTGCTATGTCTGTTGCTAAAACTTCTCGTCGTGAACAACGTGCACAAGCGCAGGAATTTATCGATTCGCTTCAGGGCACCGCTTTCCCCAATTCAAAGCGTATCTGGATCACCGGCAGCCGAGCGGATATTCGTGTGCCGATGCGCGAAATCCAGCTTAGCCCTACACACATCGGCGGTAGCAAAGAACATCCTCAGTATGAGCAGAATGAACCGGTGCCGGTGTATGACACGGCGGGTGCTTATGGCGATCCCGCGGCCACCATTGATGTGCATCAGGGGTTAGCCAGGCTACGTGCTAACTGGATCGCCGAACGTGATGATAGCGAAACTATCCACCAGCTGAGTTCGCATTACACCCAACAGCGCTTAGCCGATGAAGGCCTGGATCACCTGCGTTTCGAGCAGTTACCGCAGCCGCGTCGTGCCAAAGCTGGCCGCTGCGTCACACAATTGCATTACGCTCGCCGGGGCATTATCACGCCGGAAATGGAATTCATCGCGGTACGGGAAAATATGGGGCGTGAACGTATTCGTGGTGAAGTACTGCTACAACAGCATCCCGGACACAGTTTTGGCGCCAATCTTCCGGAAAATATCACTGCCGAGTTTGTGCGCCAGGAAGTGGCCAGCGGTCGCGCGATTATCCCCTCCAATATTAACCATCCCGAATCCGAGCCGATGATCATTGGCCGTAACTTCCTGGTGAAGGTGAATGCCAACATCGGTAATTCGGCGGTGAGTTCTTCAATTGAAGAGGAAGTGGAGAAGCTGGTGTGGTCCACACGCTGGGGCGCCGATACGGTGATGGATCTTTCCACAGGCCGCTATATCCATGAAACGCGTGAGTGGATTTTACGTAATAGCCCGGTGCCGATTGGCACAGTACCGATTTATCAGGCGCTGGAGAAAGTGAACGGCGTAGCGGAGGATCTTAACTGGGAAATCTTCCGCGACACCCTACTTGAACAAGCCGAACAGGGCGTAGATTACTTCACCATCCACGCCGGTGTGCTGCTGCGCTACGTGCCGATGACCGCCAAACGTCTGACCGGGATTGTGTCGCGCGGTGGTTCGATCATGGCGAAGTGGTGCCTGTCGCATCACCAGGAAAGCTTCCTCTATCTGCACTTCCGCGAGATCTGTGAGATCTGTGCTGCTTATGATGTATCGCTCTCACTCGGCGATGGTCTGCGCCCCGGATCGATTCAGGATGCCAACGATGAAGCCCAGTTTGCCGAATTGCACACGCTAGGCGAGCTGACAAAAATTGCCTGGGAATACGATGTGCAGGTGATGATTGAAGGTCCAGGCCATGTGCCAATGCAGATGATTCGCCGCAACATGACCGAACAATTAGAGCACTGCCACGAAGCGCCGTTCTACACGCTCGGCCCTCTGACCACCGATATCGCACCTGGTTACGATCACTTTACCTCCGGTATTGGTGCCGCAATGATTGGTTGGTTTGGCTGCGCCATGCTGTGTTACGTCACGCCGAAAGAGCACCTCGGTTTGCCGAATAAAGAAGATGTAAAGCAGGGGCTGATCACCTACAAAATCGCCGCGCATGCCGCCGATCTCGCTAAAGGCCATCCTGGCGCGCAGATCCGCGATAACGCCATGTCGAAAGCGCGCTTTGAATTCCGTTGGGAGGATCAGTTCAATCTGGCGCTGGATCCGCATACCGCACGCGCCTATCACGATGAGACATTGCCGCAGGAATCGGGCAAAGTGGCTCACTTCTGCTCGATGTGTGGTCCAAAATTCTGTTCGATGAAAATTACCCAGGAAGTGCGTGAATATGCTGCTCGCCAGCAGGCAGAAGCCCAGCCAATTGAAATTGGCATGGCGCAGATGTCGGACGCCTTCCGCAGCCGTGGTGGCGAGCTTTATCACGCCGCCGATGCCCTTAAAGAGGAAAAAGTATGACCGATGCCTTTCCAGCCACGGCCCCGAAACTGGGGCTGTACCCTGTTGTTGATAGCGTAGAGTGGATTGCGCACTTACTGGAAGCTGGCGTGCGCACCCTCCAGTTGCGCATCAAAGATTGCCAGGATCACGAAGTAGAAGATGCGGTGCGCGAGGCAATTGCGCTGGGTAAACAGTATCGTGCTCGCCTGTTTATCAACGATTACTGGCGTTTAGCGATCAAATACAACGCCTATGGCGTGCATCTCGGTCAGGAAGATTTGGACGTGGCCAATCTGGACGCCATTCGCCAGGCAGGTTTGCGTTTGGGATTGTCGACTCATGACGATGCCGAGTTAGATCGCGCGCTGGCGTTGCGTCCTTCGTATATCGCGTTAGGTCATATCTATCCAACGCAAACCAAAGATATGCCTTCAGAACCGCAGGGCGTCCTGGAACTGAAACGCCACATGGCGCGTTTGCAGGATATACCGACGGTGGCGATTGGCGGTATATCCCTTGCGCGCGTTCCCGAAGTTCTGGCCACCGGAGTAGGAAGCGTTGCTGTGGTGAGCGCCATTACCCAGGCGGCTGACTGGCGTCAGGCGACACAGGAATTGCTGGCACTGGTTGAAGCGGGAACCCAGCATGCAGAAGCGATGTAACGTTCTGCAATTGGGCTAGATTGGCTGGAATCTCACGCGAAGATCCCTTCATGCGGGCTGGTGTGTTTTTCCGGTCAGGATAGAGTGTGCCTGCCCGCTGTCGCTTACAGTGGGCCAGGGCTGGTCTACCTCCCTCCAGCCCTGCCTTTCCACATTACTCAGCCAGGGAAGGAGCATGAACCGTTTCGATATGGCAGGCGTGCATGGCCTGCTCGACCGCCGCGCCAAGCTGGGCAATAGCCTGCTCAGTGTGCTCATTAACAGGCAAACCATAATTCAGGCGCAAGCAATTGCGGTATTTGCCCGAGGCGGAAAACAGCGATCCGACGGCGATCTGAATTTTCAACGCTCGCAGTTCGGTGTTAAGCCGAACCGCATCAAACGCTTCAGGTAACTCGATCCACATCAGGAAACTACCCTGCGGACGTGAGACACAAATACCACAGGGGAAATAGTGACGTACCCAGCAGCTAAAGGTCTCATAGTTGCGCTGATAAACCTGACGCATCCGGCGTATATGCGGCCCATAGTGACCAAGACGAATAAATTCGGCCACTGCATGCTGCGGCAATGTGGCTGTCGAGCCAGTGCCGATATATTTCATATGCAAAACGCGATCGCGATAGCGCCCCGGCGCCACCCAGCCCACCCGCAAACCGGGTGCCAACGTTTTGGAAAATGAGCTACACAGCAACACGCGCCCATCCAGATCTAACGATTTGATCGTGATAGGCCGTGGGTACTCCCACGCCAACTCACCATAAACATCATCTTCAATGATTGCCGCGTCAAAGCGCTGCGCTAGCGTTAAAAGTGCACGCTTACGCGCTTCTGGCATGATAAAGCCGAGCGGATTGTTGCAATTTGGCACCACCACAACGGCTTTAATTGGCCACTGTTCAAACGCCAACTCCAGCGCTTCAAGGCTGATGCCAGTCACCGAATCGGTGGGGATTTCAATGGCACGGATACCCAAACCGCGCAGAGTTTGCATGGTGCCATGAAAGGTTGGTGACTCAACGGCAATAATATCCCCGGCTTCACACACTGCACGGATCGAGACCGATAATGCTTCATGGCAGCCAGTGGTAATGACAATGTCTTCGGCGTTTAGCTGGCAACCGCTGTCGATGGTTAAGCGCGCCACCTGTTCACGCAAAGCAGCCACGCCCAAAAGGCTGTCGTAGTTAAGCAGATCGATATCCTGCTTCTGCGCCATTCGGCTCTGTATTTTCCACAACGGTTTTAAGGTCGACTGAGTGAGATCTGGCATGCCGCTGCCTAACTGCAGCACATCACCGCTGCTACGGCTGCTTAGCAACTCAAGCACCGATTCCCATTGGGTGATTTCCACAGGTCGCTGCGCCGGACGGGTTAATGCGGGCACTGGCGGCGTGGCTTTACGCGTTGCCACGAAATAGCCAGAGCGAGGCTGCGGAACAATGAGCTGTTTCTCTTCCAGCAAGTGATAAGCCTGCTGTACCGTACTGATGCTCACGCCATGCTCAATGCTGAGCGTACGAACTGAGGGCAAACGTTCGCCGCTGCGGTAAAAGCCTTGTTCAATGCGATCTGAAAGCAAGCAGGCTAAATGTTGATAGCGCGTCATCGTATGCCACTCCTCATTACCCAATAGAGAAAACCAGTACAGATTAATCACCTTTCTACCATTCAGATCCGCTGGAAAGCAATCTGTATGTTAAAGATAAGTGATTTTTGAATCTGTATTGAAACGCACAGTAATCAGACAATGCCACTCAGACATCTTACTGAGGGCATAAAAATGGAATTCGATCAAAACCGTGCGGCAAAACCTTTCGATGTAACCTTATTGGATATTTTCCGCGGTACGCTGCGTGCAGTTAAAAGATGGCGCGCCCGTCGTGAAACGCGGAAGATTTTGTCAAACCTGAGTGATACACAACTGCGTGATATCGGCCTGACCCGGCACGATGTCTGCAGAAAGAGCGAATAACAGACGAAAAAAAACCCTGCCGAGGCAGGGTTTTTTATGGGTCAGCTATAGCAGACGATTATTCGTCGTCGCTACCGCCAAGACCGGCGTTCAGCAGTTCAGCAAGGCTCGCAGAGGCTTCATCCGCAGTCACCTGCGGTGCAACCGGTGTTTCACCTACAGAACGGCGACGCATACGATCCTGATGGTAAGCATAACCGGTACCGGCCGGGATCAGACGACCCACGATGACGTTCTCTTTCAGGCCGCGCAGTTCATCGCGCTTACCTGCTACTGCTGCTTCGGTCAGGACACGCGTGGTTTCCTGGAACGATGCTGCAGAGATGAACGATTCGGTTGCCAGTGACGCTTTGGTGATACCCAGCAGATCGCGCATGAATGTCGCGCCGATTTTGCCATTCGCTTCAAGTTCACGGTTAGCGATCTTGATGCGAGAGTATTCAGCCTGCTCACCTTCCAGGAAGTCGGCACTGCCGGCGCTGGCGATGGTTGCTTTACGCAACATCTGACGCACGATGACTTCGATGTGTTTATCGTTAATCTTAACGCCTTGCAGACGGTAAACTTCCTGCACTTCGTTAGTGATGTAACGCGTAACCGCATGAACGCCACGCAGACGCAGGATATCGTGTGGAGATTCTGGGCCGTCAGAAACAACGTCACCACGTTCTACACGCTCACCTTCGAATACGTTCAGCTGACGCCATTTCGGAATCATCTCTTCGTACGGATCGCTACCATCAACCGGTGTAATCACCAGACGACGCTTGCCTTTGGTCTCTTTACCGAACGAGATAATACCGCTGATCTCGGCCAGAATTGCTGGCTCTTTCGGACGACGCGCTTCGAACAAGTCAGCAACGCGTGGCAGACCACCGGTGATGTCTTTGGTACCGCCAGATTCCTGAGGTACACGAGACAGGGTGTCACCCGCACTGATCTTAACGCCATCTTCCAGCTGAACAATCGCTTTGCCCGGCAGGAAGTACTGAGCTGGCATATCGGTACCTGGAATCAGAACATCATTTCCGTTGGCATCAATAATTTTCAGCGCAGGACGCAGATCTTTACCACCCGCAGTACGTTCTGCAGAGTCCAGAACCACCAGCGATGACAGACCGGTAAGGTCGTCAGTCTGACGTGTAATGGTCTGACCGTCGATCATGTCAGTGAAGCGAATGAAACCGCCCACTTCGGTGATAACTGGCATGGTATGCGGATCCCAGTTTGCAACGGTCTCGCCCGCAGCAACCTGCTCACCATCACCTTTGGCCATAACCGCACCGTAAGGCACTTTATAGCTCTCTTTGGTACGACCGAACTCGTCGATCATCTTCAGCTCAACGTTACGTGAAACGATAACCAGCTTCCCGGAGGAGTTAGTTACAGACTTCGCGTTCGTCAGCTTGATGGTACCTTTGTTCTTCACCTGGATGCTGGATTCAGCAGCCGCACGAGATGCCGCACCACCGATGTGGAACGTACGCATCGTCAGCTGTGTACCCGGCTCACCGATGGACTGTGCTGCGATAACGCCGATGGCCTCACCTTTGTTGATGATGTGACCACGTGCCAGGTCGCGACCATAGCAGTGTGCACACACACCAAAGTCGGTTTCACAACCAACAACAGAACGCACTTTGATCGCATCGACAGAGTTAACTTCGATCACATCACACCAGTGTTCATCGATCAGCGTGTTACGCGGGATCAGGATGTCAGCAGTACCTGGCTTCAGTACGTCTTCAGCAGTCACACGACCCAGTACACGCTCACGCAGTGGCTCTTTAACGTCGCCACCTTCGATGACCGGAGTCATCATGATGCCTTCGAATGTGCCACAGTCGTCTTCGGTTACTACCAGATCCTGTGCAACGTCTACCAGACGACGCGTCAGATAACCGGAGTTAGCGGTTTTCAGTGCGGTATCCGCAAGACCTTTACGCGCACCGTGCGTCGAGATGAAGTACTGGAGTACGTTCAGACCTTCGCGGAAGTTAGCGGTGATTGGCGTTTCGATGATTGAGCCATCTGGCTTAGCCATCAGACCACGCATACCGGCCAGCTGACGAATCTGAGCTGCAGAACCACGCGCACCGGAGTCGGCCATCATGTAGATGCTGTTGAACGAGACTTGCTGCTCTTCTTCGCCGTGACGGTTGATCACAGTTTCAGTTTGCAGGTTGTCCATCATCGCCTTGGAAACGCGTTCGTTTGCTGCGGCCCAGATATCGATGACTTTGTTGTAACGTTCGCCAGCAGTAACCAGACCAGACTGGAACTGTTCCTGAATCTCAGCAACTTCCGCTTCTGCTTCTGCCACGATTTCCGCTTTCTTAGCCGGGATCACCATGTCGTCGATACCTACAGAGGCACCTGAACGGGCTGCGTAAGCAAAACCGGTGTACATGGTCTGGTCAGCAAAGATAACGGTCGGCTTCAGGCCCAGGATGCGGTAACAAGTGTTCAGCATCTTGGAGATAGCTTTCTTACCCAGCGCCTGGTTGACGATAGAGTAAGGCAGACCTTTCGGCACGATCATCCACAGAATCGCACGACCAATGGTGGTGTCGATAATGCTGGTATTCGCGACGAACTCATCTTGTTCGTTTTTGCTGTACTCGGTGATACGCACTTTAACGCGAGCATGCAACTCGGCCAGGCCAGCGCGATAAACACGCTCAGCTTCTTTCGGGCCAGTCAGCACCATGCCTTCGCCGCGCGCATTCACTTTGTCACGGGTCATGTAGTACAGACCCAGTACAACGTCCTGAGAAGGAACGATGATTGGCTCGCCGTTCGCAGGTGACAGGATGTTGTTGGTAGACATCATCAGCGCACGAGCTTCCAGCTGGGCTTCCAGCGTCAGCGGTACGTGAACAGCCATCTGGTCACCATCGAAGTCGGCGTTATATGCCGCACAAACCAGCGGGTGCAGCTGGATCGCTTTACCTTCGATCAGAACAGGTTCGAATGCCTGGATACCCAAACGGTGCAGAGTTGGTGCACGGTTCAGCAGTACCGGGTGTTCGCGGATCACTTCATCCAGGATATCCCAGACGACAGCTTCTTCGCGCTCAACCATTTTCTTAGCAGCTTTGATGGTGGTCGCGAGGCCACGCAGTTCCAGCTTGCCGTAGATAAACGGTTTGAACAGCTCCAGTGCCATTTTCTTCGGCAGACCGCACTGATGCAGACGCAGGTATGGACCTACGGTGATTACAGAACGGCCAGAGTAGTCAACACGTTTACCCAACAGGTTCTGACGGAAACGACCCTGCTTACCTTTGATCATATCGGCCAAAGATTTCAGAGGACGTTTGTTAGAGCCGGTGATGGCACGACCGCGACGGCCGTTATCCAGCAGGGCATCTACCGCTTCCTGCAGCATACGCTTTTCGTTACGTACGATGATATCTGGCGCAGCCAGATCCAGCAGACGCTTCAAACGGTTGTTACGGTTGATCACGCGACGATACAGATCGTTCAGATCTGACGTTGCGAAACGACCACCGTCCAGCGGTACCAGCGGACGCAGATCTGGCGGCAGAACCGGCAGAACGGTCAGGATCATCCACTCTGGCTTGTTACCAGACTGAACGAACGCTTCCAGCAGCTTGATACGCTTGGTCAGCTTTTTACGTTTGGTCTCGGAGTTGGTTTCGTTCAGCTCTTCACGCAGCTGCTCGCACTCTTGCTCCAGATCCATGTTTTTCAGCAGCGCCTGGATAGCTTCCGCACCCATCTTCGCGTCGAATTCGTCACCGAACTCTTCCAGCGCGTCAAGGTACTGCTCTTCGGTCAGAATCTGACGTTTTTCCAGGTTGGTCATACCGCCTTCAATCACAACATATGATTCGAAGTACAGTACGCGCTCGATATCACGCAGTGGCATATCCAGCAGCAAGCCGATACGCGAAGGCAGTGATTTCAGGAACCAAATGTGCGCAGTTGGAGAAGCCAGCTCGATGTGGCCCATGCGCTCACGACGAACCTTGGTCTGTGTAACTTCAACGCCACACTTCTCACAGATCACACCGCGATGTTTTAAACGCTTGTACTTACCGCACAGGCATTCGTAATCTTTTACCGGCCCAAAGATACGGGCGCAGAAAAGACCGTCACGCTCCGGCTTGAAGGTACGGTAGTTAATGGTTTCTGGCTTTTTAACTTCACCAAAAGACCATGAACGGATCATATCTGGCGAAGCCAGAGCGATCTTGATCGCATCAAACTCTTCGGTCTTAGTTTGCGCTTTCAGAAACTTAAGTAAGTCTTTCACGGATTAGCTCCCGTCGGAGTGGAACTCTCAGGGACGCACACCGAAGTGCGCGTCCCGTAACCAGTACTTGCGAGTACTTACTCGTCTTCCAGCTCGATGTTGATACCCAGCGAGCGGATCTCTTTCAACAGTACGTTGAAGGATTCCGGCATGCCCGGTTCCATCTGATGGTTGCCATCGACGATGTTTTTATACATCTTCGTACGGCCATTCACGTCATCAGACTTAACGGTCAGCATTTCCTGCAGGGTATAAGCAGCACCGTATGCTTCCAGTGCCCACACTTCCATCTCACCGAAGCGCTGACCACCGAACTGCGCTTTACCACCCAGCGGCTGCTGAGTAACAAGGCTGTACGAGCCAGTAGAACGGGCGTGCATCTTGTCGTCGACCAGGTGGTTCAGTTTCAGCATGTACATGTAACCTACGGTTACCTGACGCTCAAACTGCTCACCGGTACGGCCGTCGAACAGAGTGATCTGACCGGAAGAAGGCAGGCCGCCGAGCTGCAGCAGCTCTTTGATCTCGCTCTCTTTCGCACCATCAAACACTGGCGTTGCGATTGGCATACCTTTTTTCAGGTTCTCAGCCAGACGCAGAACTTCATCGTCAGTGAAGGTGTTCAGATCGACTTTCTGACGCACGTCAGTGCCCAGATCGTAAGCACGCTGGATGAACTCACGCAGTTTGGCGACTTCTTCCTGCTTCTTCAGCATTGCATTGATTTTCTCACCAATGCCTTTTGCCGCCATACCCAGGTGGGTTTCCAGAATCTGACCGATGTTCATACGTGACGGTACGCCCAGCGGGTTCAGTACGATGTCGACCGGCGTACCGTTCTCATCGTAAGGCATATCTTCGATCGGGTTGATCTTAGAAATAACACCTTTGTTACCGTGACGACCCGCCATCTTGTCACCAGGCTGGATCTGACGTTTAACCGCCAGGTACACTTTCACGATTTTCAGCACGCCTGGTGCCAGATCATCGCCCTGAGTGATTTTGCGACGCTTAGCTTCGAGTTTCTTCTCAAACTCGTGCTTCAGCTCGTCATACTGCTCAGCCAGCTGCTCGAGAGAGTTTTGCTTCTCTTCGTCAGTCAGGCCCAGTTCCAGCCAGCGCTCACGTGGCAGTTTGTCCAGCTTCTCAGCTTCAACACCACCGGAGATCAGTACAGTCTGAATACGGCTGAACAAGCCCGCTTCGAAAATCTGCAGTTCTTCAGACAGGTCTTTCTTAACCTGCTTCAGCTGCATCTCTTCGATTTCAAGTGCACGCTTGTCTTTTTCCACGCCATCGCGGGTGAAGACCTGAACGTCGATAACCGTACCGGAAACACCGTTAGGAACACGCAGAGAAGAGTCTTTAACGTCAGACGCTTTCTCACCGAAGATCGCACGCAACAGTTTCTCTTCTGGCGTCAGCTGAGTTTCACCTTTCGGCGTAACCTTACCAACCAGAATGTCACCGCCGGTCACTTCCGCACCGATATACACGATACCGGACTCATCCAGTTTGGAGAGCGCTGCTTCACCCACGTTCGGGATATCAGCGGTGATCTCTTCTGGCCCCAGCTTGGTGTCACGAGACACACATGCCAGTTCCTGGATGTGGATAGTGGTGAAACGGTCTTCCTGAACAACACGCTCGGAAACGAGGATGGAGTCTTCGAAGTTGTAACCGTTCCATGGCATGAACGCCACGCGCATGTTCTGACCCAGCGCCAGTTCACCGAGATCGGTTGACGGGCCATCTGCCAGCACGTCGCCACGTTCAATCGGCTCACCCAGAGACACACACGGCATCTGGTTGATGCAGGTGTTCTGGTTAGAACGGGTGTACTTGGTCAGGTTGTAGATATCGATACCCGCTTCGCCCGGATACATCTCTTCTTCGTTAACTTTGATAACGATACGAGAAGCATCAACGTACTGAACGGTACCACCACGTTTCGCGACAGCCGTTACACCGGAGTCAACCGCTACAGCACGTTCCATACCGGTACCAACCAGCGGCTTATCAGCACGCAGAGTAGGAACCGCCTGACGTTGCATGTTCGCACCCATCAAGGCGCGGTTAGCATCATCGTGCTCCAGGAACGGAATCAGTGACGCACCGACAGAAACCACCTGCTGGGTGGAAACGTCCATGTAGTCAACTTGATCGCGGCTGAACAGGCTTGATTCACCTTTGCTACGGCAGGTGACGAGATCGTCAACGAAGCTACCGTCATCAGCAAGGTTGGTGTTCGCCTGAGCGATAACGTAGTTACCCTCTTCAATCGCAGAGAGGTAATGAATTTCTTCACCCACTTTGCCATCTACAACGCGACGATAAGGCGTCTCAAGGAAACCGTATTCGTTAGTCTGCGCGTAAACAGAAAGGGAGTTGATCAGACCGATGTTCGGACCTTCAGGCGTTTCGATTGGACATACACGACCGTAGTGGGTTGGGTGTACGTCACGCACTTCGAAGCCTGCACGCTCACGCGTCAGACCACCTGGGCCCAGAGCAGAGATACGACGCTTGTGCGTGATCTCAGACAACGGGTTGTTCTGATCCATAAACTGTGACAGCTGGCTGGAGCCGAAGAACTCTTTCACCGCCGCCGAAATCGGCTTGGCGTTGATCATGTCCTGAGGCATCAGCGTGTCGAGGTCGCCCAGAGACAGACGCTCTTTAACAGCACGCTCAACACGGACCAGACCGACACGGAACTGGTTCTCAGCCATCTCACCAACAGAACGGATACGACGGTTGCCGAGGTGGTCGATATCATCGACTTCGCCAATACCGTTACGGATACCGATCAGTTTCTTCATCACTTCGATGATGTCGTCTTTGCTCAGGATGCCTGAACCTTCGATTTCATCACGCAGCAACGAACGGTTGAACTTCATACGGCCAACCGCAGAAAGATCGTAACGATCTTCAGAGAAGAACAGATTCTCGAACAGATTTTCTGCCGCTTCACGCGTTGGTGGCTCGCCAGGACGCATCATGCGATAGATCTCAACCAATGCGCTCAAACGATCGCTGGTTGGGTCAACACGCAGGGTCTCGGAGATGTACGCGCCGTGATCCAGGTCGTTGGTGAACAGGGTTTCGATGCGCTTGTGACCGGACTGGCTAAGTTTAGCCAACAGATCCAGTGACAGTTCCATGTTTGCAGGAACAATCAGTTCGCCGGTGTTCAGATCGACGTAGTCTTTAGCGACCACTTTGCCTGCGATATATTCAACAGGCACTTCGATGTGCTGAATACCGTCTTTTTCCAGCTGACGAATATGACGTGCAGTGATGCGACGCGCTTTCTCAACGTAGACTGTGCCGTTGGCTTCGATATCGAAGCTGGCGGTTTCACCACGCAGGCGCTCTGGCACCAATTCCATCTGCAGCTTGTTGTCGCGAATTTCATAAACCACTTTATCGAAGAACAGATCGAGGATTTGTTCAGTGGTGAATTGCAACGCACGCAGAATGATAGTGGCCGGCAGCTTACGGCGACGGTCAATACGGACAAAGAGGTTGTCTTTCGGGTCAAACTCGAAATCGAGCCATGAACCACGGTAAGGGATGATACGTGCGTTATACAGCACTTTACCAGACGAGTGCGTCTTACCCTTATCGCTATCAAAGAACACGCCAGGACTACGATGCAGCTGAGAAACGATAACACGCTCAGTACCGTTGATAACAAAGGTACCGTTGTCTGTCATGAGCGGAATTTCACCCATGTAGACTTCTTGCTCTTTAATGTCTTTTACGGTGCCTTCTGGCGCTTCGCGCTCATAGATCACCAGACGCAGCTTCACGCGCAGCGGTGCCGAATAGGTCACGCCACGGATCTGACATTCTGTTACGTCAAAGACCGGCTCACCCAAACGGTAGCTGACATACTGCAACTCAGAGTTGCCGCTGTAGCTTGAGATCGGGAACACGGAACGGAAGGCTGCTTCCAGACCATGTTGGCCTTCTGGATCTTGCTCGATAAACTTCTGGAACGAGTCAAGCTGGATAGAAAGGAGATAAGGTATGTCCAAAACTTGTGGACGTTTACCAAAATCCTTACGAATACGTTTTTTCTCGGTATAGGAGTAAACCATAGGGTTCCTCAGCTAGCTGACATGTCGAACCACGCTGTCCGTCCTGATCGGACAGTTCATGCAACACTATTTTGTTTTTCATGCGATGCGTCGCACCCCATGCAATACGTCTTTCTATCACTCTTAAATCATTTCATCGCCGTTGTGCAGGCAGGGAACCTTCACAGGAGAGCGATATATTAAGTCGTAGATAGAAAAAGATATTGAAGAGAAACAATGGACAAACAGTGCGAAACGCCATCATTCCCCTGTAGCGCAAAAAGGCTGGTGACCAAAAAGTCACCAGCCATCAGCCTGAAATTACTCAGGCTGCAACCCGAGGGTTGTCTTACTTAACTTCAACTTCAGCGCCAGCTTCTTTCAGCAGTGCTTCAAGAGCAGCTGCGTCATCTTTGCTGATGCCTTCTTTGATAGTACCGGTAGCTTCAACCAGGTCTTTAGCTTCTTTCAAGCCCAGACCAGTTGCAGTACGTACTGCTTTGATTACTGCAACTTTGTTCGCGCCAACAGCTTTCAGAATAACGTCGAATTCAGTTTTCTCTTCAACAGCTTCAGCTGGGCCAGCAGCAACAGCTACAGCGGCAGCAGCAGAAACGCCGAATTTTTCTTCCATAGCAGAAACCAGCTCAACTACTTCCATTACGGACATAGCTGCTACTGCTTCCAGAATTTGATCTTTAGTGATAGACATATCGATTGTTCCTAAAAAACAGAAAAAGTTTATACGTTAGCAATTACGAAGGAAAAGAAAGAGGCTTAAGCCGCTTCTTTTGCATCGCGTACAGCAGCCAGAGTGCGAACCAATTTGCCAGCAGCGGCTTCTTTCATGGTCGACATCAGACGTGCCAATGCTTCTTCGTAAGTCGGCAGAGTTGCCAGACGGTCAATATTGGCCGCCGTGATCAGCTCACCTTCAAAGGCTGCAGCTTTGACCTCAAATTTTGCATTCGCTTTAGCGAAATCTTTGAACAGACGAGCAGCAGCGCCCGGGTGTTCCATAGAATATGCAATCAGGGTCGGACCAACAAACGTGTCTTTCAGGCACTCGAATGGAGTACCTTCAACGACGCGGCGCAGCAAGGTGTTGCGAACAACACGCATGTAAACGCCAGCTTCACGGCCTGCTTTACGCAGTTCGGTCATTTTATCAACGGTAACGCCACGGGAATCCGCAACAACCGCTGAAAGCGCGCCTTTGGCTACTTCGCTAACTTCAGCAACAATCGCTTGTTTGCCTTGAAGATTTAATGCCATTAGCTTTTGCTCCTGGATTTGACCGGGAAAGATTTCCCGGAACTCACTTCACTCAACTACCCGAAGGTAAAGAGCGCTATTACACGGTGAGCAGAATCCAGCGAAGAAAATAATTCTTTTTGGTTCTGTCACCGTCTACGCAGGGTATTAAGCAAGCTATCCGAAGATAATCCCGCTCCTGCGGTCTTGGACGGAGGCCAGGATAAGGCCTGGCTCCAACCTAAGTCATTGAGCAATTAGGCAGTTACGCTTTGTTATTCAGTGACTTTGAATCTGGGTTCTACGTTGAGTCATCAACCAGAACAACGGGCGTAAGATTCTAGATGAATTTTTCGCCCGTTTCAAGCAGCAATTAGTTTGCTGCTGCACTCAGACCAGCCTGGTCAACGGCAACGCCGGCGCCCATGGTGGTAGAGATGCTAACTTTCTTGATGTACACGCCTTTCGCCTGTGAAGGTTTTGCTTTTTTCAGCGCAACCAGCAGAGATTCCAGGTTTTCTTTCAGTTTGTCAGCGTCAAAGTCCACTTTACCGATGGTAGTGTGGATGATGCCGTTTTTGTCGTTACGATAACGAACCTGACCTGCTTTAGCGTTTTTCACTGCTTCAGCAACGTTAGGAGTTACAGTACCAACTTTAGGGTTTGGCATCAGGCCGCGTGGACCCAGAACCTGGCCCAACTGGCCAACAACGCGCATTGCATCTGGAGATGCGATAACAACGTCAAAGTTCATTTCGCCTTTTTTGATCTGGTCAGCCAGATCTTCCATACCTACCAGCTCAGCGCCAGCTGCTTTAGCAGCTTCTGCGTTTGCGCCTTGGGTAAATACAGCAACACGTACTGAACGACCAGTACCGTGTGGCAGAACAGTCGCGCCGCGAACGTTCTGATCTGATTTACGTGCATCGATGCCCAGGTTAACAGCAACGTCTACGCTCTCAACGAACTTGGCAGTAGCCAGTTCTTTCAGCAGAGCGATAGCTTCGGTGATGTCGTACTGCTTAGTCGCATCAACTTTGTCACGGATTACGCTCATGCGCTTGGTCAGCTTAGCCATTTCTTAATCCTCTACTACCAGGCCCATGGAACGTGCAGTACCTTCGATAGAGCGAGTCATCGCTTCTACGTCAGAACCAGTCATGTCCGCAGCTTTAGTTTCTGCGATTTCACGTACCTGAGCACGAGAAACTTTACCGACTTTGTCTTTGTTCGGCTTACCTGAACCAGACTTGATGCCCGCTGCTTTTTTCAGCAGTACGGCAGCAGGAGGGGTTTTGGTAACGAAGGTGAAAGAACGGTCGCTGTATACAGTGATAACAACTGGAGTAGGCAGGCCTTTCTCCAGAGATTCTGTTTTGGCGTTGAACGCTTTACAGAATTCCATGATGTTAACACCCTGCTGACCCAGTGCTGGACCAACAGGTGGACTTGGGTTCGCCATACCAGCTGCAACCTGCAGCTTGACGTAGGCTTGTACTTTCTTAGCCATGATATTTCCTCAAATGGGTTATAGCGCCTGTGAAACAGGCTCCCCGTGATAATTATTTCACACGCTGTAACCAGCGCATAAAAACAGAAGGCGCGAAATTATAGGTAAATTTCGCGCCTTCTGCAAGAGCTAAAAAGTGAACAAAAGGGTTAACCTTTCTCCACCTGAGCAAAGTCCAGTTCCACCGGCGTTGCACGGCCAAAGATGGATACAGAGACTTTCAAGCGGCTCTTTTCATAATCGACTTCTTCGACCACACCGTTGAAGTCGGCAAATGGACCGTCGTTGACGCGTACCATCTCGCCTGGCTCGAACAGAGTTTTCGGACGCGGCTTATCACCCACCTGCTGCAGGCGGTTCATAATCGCATCAACTTCTTTATCGCTAATCGGCGCAGGACGGTCAGAGGTACCACCAATGAAGCCCATTACACGCGGTACACTACGTACTAAGTGCCAGCTGGCGTCATTCATCACCATCTGAACCAATACATAGCCAGGGAAGAATTTACGTTCGCTTTTGCGACGCTGGCCACCACGGATTTCAACGACTTCTTCAGTCGGTACCATGACTTCGCCAAACAGTTCTTCCATGTTGTGCAGTTTGATATGCTCTTGCAGCGACTTCGCTACGCGGGCTTCAAAACCGGAGAACGCCTGAACGACGTACCAGCGTTTTTTTGGAGCTTCAGACATCTCAGAACCTCAGGCCAGTGATAAACGATACCAGACGGACCAGAATTCCATCCAGCCCCCACAAAATCAGTGACATCACGGCAGTGACCGCGGCAACGATTAACGTGGTGTGCAATGTTTCCTGGCGAGTCGGCCAAATGACCTTACGCATTTCAGTTCTTGCTTCACGAGCAAAAGCCACGGTCGCTTTGCCTTTAATAGTCAGCAACGCAATGCCGCCCGCCGCAGCGATCAACACCACTACAGCCAGCGCGCGCAAAGGCAGCGTGATGTCGCGATAAATATAGTTGCCAACGATTGCTACTAACAGCAATGCGATCACAACGATCCACTTTATCGCTTCCAGGCCGCGCCCGCTCCCTTGAGCTTCGGTATTCGCACTCATAAACCAACCTGCCACAATAATTCAGAAACAATTCTGCCCCGCAGAGCGAGGCATCCAAACCGAATGAGCTTTTGGGCATAACTCGGTATCCGACGCCGTAAACCAGAGCCTGTCTCAGCAATGATTATGATCGAAAATCACTGATGAGCCAGGTTCTATGTAACAGCGTACAAAAAGGGCATCAAATGATGCCCTTTCACTATGCATTGCGTCAAATATTATCGTAATTAAGCGATAACTTCAGCAACAACGCCCGCACCAACAGTACGGCCGCCTTCAC
>CBCTJT010000041.1:0-30647 GCA_965147305.1 uncultured bacterium | reverse complement strand
GAACTGTCGGATCGTTCAACCGATCATTTTTGTCTTAACTGATCGGCATTACGCCCAATCGGGCGCCGTTTTTATTTGTGCAGCGCACGAGGCCAGATCCACGCCAAAATGGCTTGCGGATAGCTACGCTTCTTTGGCTTTTCCTGCGCTTTGTCGCGCTCCTGCACCTGCTGCTCCGTTAAATGCACGATGCCGGTTGGCGCATAGTCGGCGATTTTCAGCGGTGAGTGCGCCGTGACAAAATCGCGCAGCACATCCGCATCGCGCAGTCCGGTATTGCTGAAGCCCGCATGCGCCTCGATGTTGGGATAACCATCACCGCCGCTGGCATTAAAGCTGTTGGTGGCCATGCGATAGGTTTTGTCTTTTTGCAACGGCTCGCCGTTAATCTTCACCTCGCTCACCGCTTTGCCATCCGCCACCAGACTGATATTGCTGAACTGCGCGAAACCACCGGAGTTGGTTTTGATGTTGGCAACCGTGGCAAGATACTTCAGCAGCTCGTCCCCGCTCAGCGTGACTGACACCACCTGATTACCAAACGGCTGAACCTGTAACAGATCACGCCAGCTAAGTTTGCCTGCGGCCAGTGAAGTGCGAATGCCACCGCCACTGATCACCGCGAAATCCGCTTGGGTCGCTGCCATCTGCGCGCGCAAAATCAGCTGGCCAAGATTGGTTTGTTCAAAGCGCACTTTGTCGCGTTCCCCGACAAATACGCCGTCGCTGCTGCCGACACTCACGTCGAGCTTCTTCGCCGCACGCAGTTGATACGGCGTTAGTAGTTTCATCATTGCGCTGTTGGGTGGGATCTCTTCCTGCCAGGTAAGCCAGGAAACGCTGCCATCCAGATTCTTCACTTCGTGCTTCAGATTAACCGGGATCAGCTGATAGCTGTCCAGCGTCAACTCGCCGTTGCGGAAGGTGAAATCGCCGCGTCCGACATATTTGCCCCACTCTTTCGCCTGCATAATCCACACACCGTTTTGGCGATCGGGCTGACAAGGCTGGCCAGGCTGATAATCTTTCACGCTGACGTTGTCTTTCTCCATGCACACCGCATCCTGCGAGTGGCCGCCAATGATCACATTGATGGTGCCCGGCGGCAGGCTGCGCGCCAGTTCCACATCACCCGGCGCGTTGCTGCCGTGCTGTCCGTCGTCGTAATGGCCCATGTGCGTCAGCGCCACGATCACATCGGGTTTCTCGCTGGCACGCAGTTCCGCCACCGCTTTTTCCGTCTCTTTCACCGGATCGCGGATGTCGATGTTAGCGATATTTTCCGGGTTGGAAATTTTCAGCGTATCGGTGGTAGTCAAACCGATCACCGCGATCTTCAGCCCCATGCGATTAAAGATCGCCCACGGCTTGAACAGGCGCTGATCGCTGCCCTTTTGATAGATATTGGCGGAGAGGAACGGAAATTTGGCCCATTTCTGCTGCTGTTGCAGCACGCTGATCGGCTTGTCGAACTCGTGATTGCCCAGCGCCATGGCATCGTAACCGATCAGGTTCATGCCGCGAATATCGGGCTCGGCATTGAGCAGATCCGATTCCGGCACGCCAGTATTCACGTCCCCGGCGGAAAGGATCAAGGCACCGCCGCCTTTGGCCTGCACATCATAACGCTGTTTATCCATCAGCGTTTTTTGCGCCGCCAGACCGTACTCGCCCTGCGCATTCGTCCAGTAGCGACCGTGATGATCGTTGGTGTGCAGAATACTGAATCGATAACTGCGATCCGTTTGCCATGCCTGCGCCAGCATCGGCAGCAATAGCACGATCAGCGCCAGCCAGCGCCCTCTCCGCGGGAATAACAACAAAGCCGATCTCCTTATTCTGCGTTTTTCCACTTTGCCGTGGACTTAATGTGCTTTATCACCCTTCTGTGTCGCACAGATGGCACTTTAACTCAAGACCAAAGGCTTATAGAGTCGAACAGGTAATAACAAACTGATAACGATAACCGCACCCTTCAGGATTTTTATGGCAAGTGACATCGCAACCCCGGCACGCGCACCGGGACGGACCGCTTTTGGCATTTTAGGTGCCATCAGCCTCGCGCATCTGCTCAACGATATGCTGCAATCGCTGCTGCTGGCGATCTACCCGATGCTGCAAAAAGATTTTAGCCTTAACTTCGTCCAGATAGGTCTGATAACGCTAACCTTTCAGGTCACCGCTTCGCTGCTACAGCCGATCATCGGCCATTACACCGACAAATACCCAAAACCCTGGTCTTTGCCGGTGGGGATGGGCTTTACGCTGTGTGGTCTGGTGCTGCTGACGTTCTCCAGCACCTATCCGCAGGTGCTGCTCGCTGCCGCGCTGGTGGGCAGTGGTTCCTCGGTGTTTCATCCGGAATCTTCGCGCGTGGCGCGTATGGCCTCCGGTGGACGTCATGGCCTGGCTCAATCCCTGTTCCAGGTGGGCGGCAACTTTGGTAGCGCGTTAGGCCCACTGTTGGCAGCGATGATCGTTGCCCCTTACGGCAAAGGGCATCTTGCCTGGTTCGTGCTGGCGGCACTGCTCGGCATTATCGTGCTGCTGCAGGTCAGCCGCTGGTATAGCCACCAGCAGCGCGCCAGTAAGGCAAAGGCAACGGTTGCGCCGGTTAACCCGCTGCCGCGTAAGAAAGTGGCGTTGGCGATCAGCATTTTGCTGCTGCTTATCTTCTCTAAATACTTCTATCTCACCAGCCTGAGCAGCTACTACACCTTCTATTTAATCCAGAAGTTCGGACTTTCTGTTCAGGCCTCGCAATTCCATCTGTTTGCCTTCCTCGGCGCGGTGGCTGCGGGCACCATTATTGGCGGGCCGATTGGCGATAAAATCGGCCGTAAATACGTGATTTGGGTATCGATTCTTGGCGTTGCGCCCTTTACCTTGCTGTTGCCCCACGCCAACTTAATGTGGACCAGCGTGTTGAGCGTGATCATCGGGTTGATTCTCGCCTCGGCGTTTTCTGCCATTTTGGTATATGCGCAGGAGCTGATGCCAGGGCGTATTGGTATGGTTTCCGGGCTATTTTTCGGTTTTGCCTTTGGTATGGGTGGGCTCGGTGCCGCCGTGTTGGGCGTAGTGGCAGACCACACCAGCATCGAATGGGTATATCAAATCTGTGCCTGGCTGCCTTTAATCGGCCTTTTAACCGCTTTCTTACCTGATAGCCGCCACGCGTAAGCCACTTTTGGGGGGCAACGCTTTTTCCTCGCCCCCCTCCATTCTGCGTAAAACCTGCCGATAGTATGAGATAACTGAGGAAAATGCTGCTTAAGCTGCGTTTTCTTCTTAATTTTTCAATTTAATCGCTTTTCACCGCTCAAATGTTTAAACGTGGTTAGCGATTGTGCATTACACTAGGTTGTTACAAGCGGATACATTTGCACACAAGGAGACAGGCATGCATCACACCACACCGTTGATCACCACCATTGTCGGGGGCCTGGTCCTCGCCTTTATCCTTGGAATGATTGCCAACCGTCTGCGAATTTCCCCGCTGGTCGGTTATCTGCTGGCTGGCGTGCTCGCCGGTCCCTTTACCCCGGGCTTTGTCGCCGATACTAACCTTGCACCTGAACTCGCTGAACTTGGCGTGATTCTGCTGATGTTTGGCGTCGGGTTGCATTTCTCGCTGAAGGATTTGATGTCGGTAAAGTCGATCGCCATTCCCGGCGCCATCGCGCAGATCGCGGTGGCCACGCTGCTGGGAATGGGGCTGTCGTGGGCGATGGGCTGGTCGTGGATGACCGGATTAGTGTTTGGCCTCTGTCTTTCCACCGCCAGTACCGTGGTGTTACTGCGTGCTTTGGAAGAGCGTCAACTGATTGATAGCCAGCGTGGGCAGATCGCCATTGGCTGGCTGATTGTCGAAGATTTAGTGATGGTGCTGACGCTGGTGCTGCTGCCCGCGATTGCCGGCATGTTGCAGGAAGGCAACGCCAGCCCTACTCTGCTGCTATGGGATTTGCTGCTGACCATCGGTAAAGTCGTCGCCTTTATGGTACTGATGATGGTGGTGGGCCGCCGCGTGGTGCCGTGGATTCTGGCGAAAAGTGCCGCCACCGGATCGCGTGAACTTTTTACCTTGTCGGTGCTGGCGCTGGCGTTGGGTATCGCTTTCGGTGCGGTTGAATTCTTCGATGTGTCATTCGCCCTCGGCGCCTTCTTTGCCGGTATGGTGCTAAACGAATCCGAACTCAGCCACCGTGCCGCGCACGATACTTTGCCGCTGCGCGATGCGTTTGCAGTGCTGTTCTTTGTCTCGGTCGGCATGCTGTTTGACCCAATGATTTTGATTGAGCAGCCGTTGGCGGTATTAGGCGCGCTGGCGATTATCGTGCTGGGAAAATCCATCGCCGCCTGGCTGCTGGTAACGCTGCTCGGCCACTCGCGCCGCACCGCCATGACCATTTCGGTGAGTCTGGCGCAGATTGGGGAATTCGCTTTTATCCTTGCCGGATTAGGCATTTCACTCGGCATGCTGAGTGACGAAGGGCGTAACCTGGTGCTGGCCGCCGCCATCCTCTCGATTATGCTCAACCCAATTCTGTTTACCATTCTGGAGCGCTACCTCGATAAGACTGAAACCATCGAAGAGCAGACGCTGGAAGAAGCGATTGAGGAAGAAAAGCAGATTCCGCTGGATATCTGTAATCACGCGGTGATTGTCGGTTATGGCCGCGTCGGCAGCTTGCTGGGACAGCAGCTGATGGAAGCCGATGTGCCGCTGGTGGTAGTAGAAAATTCCCGTCCGCGCGTCGAAGCCCTGCGCGAGCAGGGCATTAAAGCGGTGCTGGGCAATGCAGCACGCGTTGATACCATGGAATTAGCCCGCCTTGACTGCGCACGCTGGCTGCTGCTGACCATTCCAAACGGTTACGAAGCCGGGGAGATTGTCACCGCAGCGCGTGAGAAACGCCCGGATATCGAAATTATTGCCCGCGCGCATTACGACGATGAAGTGAATTACATCATGGAACGCGGTGCCAATCGCGTGGTGATGGGCGAGCGAGAGATCGCCAACAGCATGCTGAACGTGCTGCAAGAAGAGATAGCGCAGAACCCGATTGTACGGGAGTGCCCGATTTAACGACGTGGGCCAGGTCGCCATTAATGGCGACCCTACGGAATTGAGATGTATCAAACAGTTAGCGCATCGATTTCAAAACGGATGCGCATCATCAGTTTACGCCTTACCTGTCCCAGTACGACTCTTCCAAACTATCTTCCCGCTCTGGCAGGCCGCGCATCAGACGCGGTGAATGCTGATTCAGCACCTGATAACTCACCCGGTTGGCATATTTGCACACCTGCGCCAGCGACGAATAGGTGAGATAACCACGTGCGTGTTTGCTGGAGTTCGGCACTTTCTGGCGGTGGAAATTATTGGCGGTGATGTCGTGCAGCAGCGCGGCTAAGGCACCATCGCCCGCGCCGTTGGTGTTCATGATCTTCTCAGGGCCGCCCATATAAGGCGCGATGTGCGAGAAGATACGCAGCGGCTGCTGGCAATCCTGATGACGCATGGCGCGGCTGAACTCATATTGGTTGAATTCGGCAATCGCGCCCGGCAGCAGCGGATGATTGGTTTTACGCTTGAACTCATCTTCGGTGAAGCCAGCCATGTACAAACCGGTAGGGCCAGCAGTGCACAGCACCAGATCCACCCAGTCCAGCGCAATATTTGAGGCCAGCAGCGGATCCTGCTCACCCGTCAGCGCCAGCGCCTCTTCTTCGTTCATCGCCACGATCGATACATGATCGCGCAGGAAATCGCGCCAAAACTGGGGATCGTCCTGAATCACGTATTTGGTACCTAACGTCAGCACTACCGGCACGTCATGCTTTTTCGCGTATTCAATGGCACGCAGAGTGGCCGCTGGCATCGGTTCACCGGGTTGGCAGCGCACCAGATAAGAGGTCAGCACCAGCGCCGACGCCCCGGCAATCACTTCTTCCGGAATGCTGTCCGCCTGAAGTTGGTTCATCAAACCTGGGCTAATGGCAAAGGTTCGCTCACCCTGCTCACCAATCAGGGTAAAGCAGCGGCCAATCGCGCCATCGACGCCCTGCAGGAAATTGAGATCCATACGGCTGGAAGTGTTGCACAGGTAGCGATAAGCGTAGCCGCCGATCTGGATGTTGTTGCACATCACGCCGAGCAATACCGAACGGTCATCGGCCAGCACGGAATAGTTGTGCAGCGTATTACCAATGGTGCCGCCGGCAAATTGATGGCTGATCAGCGCATCGCGCATCAGCTCGTTGTACAAGGCTTCTGCGGTAGCATCGTCGATCACCAGAGAGTGACCGGCGCTCAGGCCGTAGCGTTGCAGAAAGTCATCATCAACTTTGGCTTCAATATCCACCAGCGTCTGGTCGATACCCACCACCCAACTGCCCTCTTCCTGCTCTTGAGGTGTGGCTTGCAGCAGCGGATCGCGCGCGTTAACGGGGAAATAGTGTTTGGATTTGCGTTTGCCGGGAAATTTCATCGTGGCTGCCGTAAGGGAAATCTGACAGAGAATGATATCACACTCTCTGCCAGCACCTTATCGACGTGCGTTGACCAGCTGAACCATCATCTCGATGTGCTCGTCATCGGCGTTGAGCGCGGGGATGTATTCGAACTTCTCGCCACCGGCGTGCAGGAAGAACTCACAGTTCTGCTCGCTGATCTCTTCCAGGGTTTCCAGACAGTCTGCGGAGAAGCCGGGACTCATCACCTGCACATGCTTGATGCCTTTGGCCGGTAAACCTTGCATGGTTTCGTCGGTGTACGGTGTCAACCACGGCTCACGACCAAAACGTGACTGGAAGGTCATCATGATTTTATGCGGCGCGATGCCCAACGCGGCGGCCAGCGCCTCGGTGGTGTCTTTGCAACGCTGCGGATAATCATCGCCTTCATTGGCAAAGCGCTGCGGGATGCCGTGATACGACAGCACCAGCAGATCCGGCTCGCCATGCTGCGCAAACGAACGCTCAACCGAGGCCTTCAGCGCTGCGATATACGCCGGATGCTCAGCATAATCGCGAATAAAAGCCACTTCAGGCAAGGAGCGTAGCGGCTTAAAGCTGGCAGATAATCCGTCCCAAACGGCAGCCACCGTCGAGCACGAGAACTGTGGATAAAGCGGCAGCACAATCAGTTTGGTAACGCCCTGATCCAGCAAACGTTGTACCGCCCCGTCGAGACTCGGTTGGCCGTAGCTCATGCCCAGCTCAACCGGCATATCCACGCACTGCGCCAGCGCTTCACGTTGCTGCTTGCTGAACACCATCAGCGGTGAACCTTCTTTCATCCACACTGAGGCGTACAGCTTAGACACGCGCGGCGAACGGAACGGCAAAATGGCGAAATTGAGAATCGGCCACCACAACCAACGCGGTGTATCCACTACGCGCGGATCGCCAAGGAACTGTTTCAGATAGCGCTTAACGGCAGGTGTTGTAGGCGCATCAGGTGTGCCTAAATTGACCAGCAAAACCCCAGGCTTTTCTTGCCTCATTGGTATTTCCTTGATGTCAAAACGAATGGATCAAAATCAGGGGGAAATTGTAGCGGAAATCGCGGGAGGGGAAAGCAATTGCTGCAAAAGGGCCGGACAACCGGCCCTTTCTAGCACAACCCTGGATAATTCAAATGGCAGGAAGGCGGCAAATAAGAGCGGCCAACGCACCTGCAAATTGAAGTATGACGGGTTAGCCGAGGATTTCGGCCAGCTGCGTGCTCACTTCAGCAACCTTACGGGTGCCATCGATCTTGTGATACTGAGTTTTACCGGCTTCCGCTTCTTTGCTGTAATAAGCAATCAGCGGTGCAGTCAGTTGATGGTATTCCACCAGACGCTTACGCACGGTTTCTTCCTGGTCGTCTTTACGCGTGGTCAGCTCTTCGCCGGTCACGTCATCTTTACCTTCCACTTTTGGTGGATTGTAGGTGACGTGATACACGCGGCCAGACGGTGCATGCACGCGACGGCCAACAATACGATCCACAATCAGTTCGTCCGGTACGGCAAACTCCAGCACGAAGTCCACATTGATGCCCGCGTCTTTCATGGCGTCAGCTTGTGGGATAGTGCGTGGGAAGCCATCGAGCAGGAAACCGTTTTTGCAGTCTTCCTGCGCGATACGCTCTTTAACCAGCGCAATCACCAGCTCGTCTGTCACCAGTTTACCGGCATCCATGATGGCTTTCGCCTGTTGGCCCAGTTCGGTGCCTGCTTTAACTGCCGCACGCAACATGTCACCGGTGGAGATTTGCGGAATACCGTATTTCTCCATGATGAATTGAGCCTGAGTGCCTTTACCTGCGCCCGGTGCCCCGAGCAGAATAATACGCATTGCGTAATTCCCCTTGCGAATCGCATTGATCAATCTGAGAAGGCCAAGAACATACCATTATGACCCGCGCACCACAAGGAAACGGGCGCGCTTCCGGTGAAAGGTTTACTTTGACTTGCTTTAGCGCAAAACACCAGCAGAGTGCCCGTTTTTAAGAATCACGGCTAACGCTTAACACTTCTTTCAGACGTCTTTTGAGTATCGGCGTGACGTTTTGATTTTTGTTCACGCTGCCGCGCACGTTGGCATGCAGGCGTAAGCGGTGGTGAGTGGGAAGCAGATGCATATCCTGCGGTAAGTCAGGCAGAGTAAGACTCACCGGCATCGGAAACAGAGCGAACGGTAAACCGTGCTGCTGAATCGATTGCAGCTGAACCGGCGCATCAAGCGTAATATTATCCACGCTAGCGATATTAAACGGCCGCCAGTCGCTGTTTTCCATCATTTCTAACGTTTGATCCAACGACGCGCCAAAGGCCAGTCCCTGCTCAAATAACCGCAATTCGCTGCGCACCAGCGTGCTGAAATCGCAGGTTTTCAAGGCTATCAACACCAGGTCACTGCTTAACGCCGCATGACGATCGAGCCGCGCCACAAACAAACGTGCATCACTGACTAATCGTTTATGCAGCAAGGTGGCAAAGGATTCTGAGGCATCGGTCACGCCCTGACTTTGACACTCCGCCAGCGAACGCACGCGGCCCTGCTGCATGTCGACGTGCTCCACCAGCGCAATGTTGCCAGCCATCATTGGCACCGCCGGTAGCACACTCAGTTCACTGACCGGATATTGCGAGGCATAACGGGTTTGGTTGCGCGCCTGCTCCTGGCGCAAAAACAGTTGAGAGAGCAGCACCCGCGCAATATGCAAAGAGGGTGCAAAGAAAAGGTCGTAATTTTCCAGCCGATAGTGACGGGATAGCAAGCCGCGAAGTCGATCGCGCGCTGCCGCCGCCCTGGCAGTAGCATGTTGGTGATCCATCGCGTGAGGTTTCTCTAATTATTAGGATGCTGTGTGTCGCAGATTGAGGGGGGAACATTAGCCGCGTTAAACACAGACAACGCCATCCGTCAACCCGCCATAATCTGGGGGAAAGGTTAGGCCAATGCGGCTGGACATTAAAATGATATAAACTGACAATCCCTGTTAGGTTTTTACACAGGGGATGAGTATGACCGCGCTTCCGTCGTTACGTGCACTGCACTATTTTCATCAGGCAGCACTGCACAGCAGTTTTAGCGTGGCGGCCGAGCGTCTTCATGTGACTCACAGCGCCATTAGCCATCAGATTAGACAGCTGGAAAGCTGGATGGGAAAGCCATTATTCGTCCGCACCAATGGACGCGTCAAATTAACCTCACACGGCGAGCGCTTGCTGGTGAGCTGTCAGAAGGCGTTTAGCGAACTCTCCACCACCTGCGAAAGCATTCGCACCGGCATGCGTCATCACCTCAGCGTCTCTTGCGCGCCCAGTTTTCTCTCGCAATGGCTGATTCCACGTATTAGCAGTTTTTATCAACGCTATCCCGATATTGAAGTGCAGTTTCAGCCGTTGGTGGAGATCGACCAGTTGCGCAGTGAACACACCGATGTGCTGATTCTCAGCTATGAGCAGTCACCGGATGAGGACATTGATGCCACACTGATCAGCGATGACTACATTGGTCCGCTGTGCGCGCCTCAATACGCGGCACGTTTTCACAACGAGCAGGATTTAGCCACACTGCCGCTGCTGCATGCCGATACACGACTGCACGCCTGGGCCGAGTGGGCGAAAACCAGCGGTGCGCGTGGCAATTATTGGGTTGGTAAGCATTTCGACAACCTCACCCTGGGGATTCAGGCGGCGAGAAACGGCTTAGGAGTGATCATGGCCCCGCGTTTACTGGTCCGGCAGGAGTTAAACGATGGCACGTTGATTGCGCCATTAGGGTTTGTGCGTGTGGATCGCGCCACCTGGATGATGACCAAGCTGTCGCGCCAGCATGATGCCGAGATTACGTTGTTCCGGGATTGGCTGCGCGATCAGGCGCTACACTAAAAAGAAAGGTCGTCATAAAAGACGACCCTACGAATTCATGTCCTATCAAGCGCCCATGCGGCAGTGCCGCCGATGTTATGCACTAGCCATGAAGGTCGTCATTAAAGGCGACCCTGCGAATTCATGCCCTATCAAGCGCCCATGCTGCAGGGTTGCCGATGTTATGCACTGCTCATGAAGGTCGGCATTTATGCCGACCGTGTTTATCATCACGAAGGCTTACGCCGTCAGTAACTGGTTCATACGACGGATAAACTGGTTTGGATCGTCCAGCGTACCGCGCTCAGCCAGCAGCGCCTGATCCAGCAGCAGCTCAACCCATTCAGCAAAATGCGCTTCATCGTGAGTATCCGCGACGCGTTTCACCAGCGTATGTTCCGGGTTGATTTCGAAGATGTACTTCACATCCGGCACTTCCTGACCGGCAGCAGCAAACAGCTTCGCCATCTGGGTGGTCATTTCGTTCGCGTCGGTGGTGACAATCGCTGGGGTATCGGTCAGACGATGGGTCAGACGCACCTCTTTCACGCGCTCGCCCAGCAGCGATTTCACGCGCTCAACGAACGGCTCCAGCGCTTTCTCCGCTTCCTTCTGCTCTTCGGTTTCTTCATCGGCCAGTTTGCTCAGCGACTCATCCGCTTTGCTCACAGACTGGAAGGTTTTACCGTCGAACTCAGTCAGGTAGCTCATCATCCATTCGTCGATACGATCGGACAGCAGCAGCACCTCGATGCCTTTTTTGCGGAACAGTTCCAGATGCGGGCTGCTCTTCGCTGCGGCATAGCTGTCAGCAGTGATGTAGTAAATCTTATCCTGCCCTTCCACCATGCGGCTCAGGTAATCGTCCAGCGAAATGGTCTGCTCAGCGCCTTCACTTTGCGTGGTAGCAAAGCGCAGCAGCTTGGCAATCGCCTGCTGGTTCGCGTTGTCTTCCGCCGGGCCTTCTTTCAGCACCAGACCGAACTCTTTCCAGAACTGCTGATATTTCTCAGCATCGTCCTTCGCCAGTTTTTCCAGCATCTGCAGGCTACGCTTGGTCAGCGCGGCGCGCAGGCTTTGGGTGACACGGCTGTCCTGCAGGATTTCACGCGACACGTTCAGTGGCAGATCGTTGGAATCTATCAGGCCACGTACGAAGCGAAGGTAGTTCGGCATGAACTGTTCGGCATCGTCCATGATGAACACGCGCTGCACATACAGCTTCAGGCCGTGTTTGCTGTCGCGGTTGAACATGTCGAATGGCGCACGCTGCGGGATGTACAGCAGGCTGGTGTACTCCTGCTTGCCTTCCACGCGGTTGTGGCTCCAGATCGCCGGATCGCTGTAATCATGGGCGATGTGTTTGTAGAACTCGTTGTATTCGTCGTCGCTGATTTCAGACTTGTTGCGCGTCCACAGTGCCTGAGCTTTGTTGATCTTCTCCCAGGTAGTGGTGTCGTTCTCTTCGTCTTTGGTTTCAATCTCAACCGGCAATGCGATGTGATCGGAGTATTTGCTGATCACGTTGCGTACGCGCCACGCATCGAGGAAATCATCCTCGCCTTCGCGGAAGTGCAGGGTGATTTCGGTACCGCGATCGGCTTTCTCGATTTCTGCCAGAGTGTATTCACCCTCGCCCGCGGATTCCCAGAACACCGCTTCATCGGCTTTTGCACCCGCAGCACGGGTACGCACCGTGACTTTATCGGCAACGATAAACGCCGAGTAGAAGCCCACACCGAACTGACCGATCAACTGGCTGTCTTTCGCCTGGTCAGAGCCCATGGATTCAAGGAAGGATTTGGTGCCGGATTTCGCGATGGTGCCGAGGTTCTCAATCACCTCATCACGACGCATACCGATACCGTTGTCGCTCAAGGTCAGCGTACGATTATCCTTATCGACCGAGATACGTACGCGCAGGTCGCCATCGCCTTCATACAGATCCGGCGTGGACAGTGCGCGGAAGCGCAGTTTGTCGGCGGCATCAGAGGCGTTGGAGATCAGTTCACGCAGGAAAATCTCTTTGTTTGAATAGAGCGAGTGAATCATCAGGTGCAGAAGTTGTTTTACCTCTGACTGGAAGCCACGCGTCTCTTGTCCTTTCATGGTCATTGCTACCTCAACTAAATCGGGGTTGATCTTATGTTGAGAGAGAAATGGGGATGATGGCGAGAATTTCAAGCCGATGTCAGTGAAGACATCGGCAAGTGATTAGAATTTAATCTTGTGGCGTCCGGCGAGCGAGTGCGACAGCGTGGTGCCATCGACCATTTCCAGCTCACCACCGACCGGCACACCGTGCGCGATGCGGCTGGCATCAACTCCATATTGCCCGCACAAATCGGCGATATAGTTGGCGGTGGCTTCACCTTCCACCGTGGGGTTGGTGGCGAGGATCACTTCGGTCAGAGTTTCACGCTCAAGGCGCTGCTCTAACCGATCCAGTCCGATATCCTGCGGGCCAATGCCATCCAGCGGTGACAAATGGCCCATCAGCACAAAGTAGCGGCCGCCAAACTGGCCGGTTTGCTCAATGGCGTGGATATCGGCAGGACTTTCCACCACGCAGATCTGGCCGTTTTGTTGACGACGCGGATTGGCGCAGATGGTGCAAATTTCCTGCTCGGTGAAAGTGCGGCAATCGGCACAGTGGCCGATTTCCGACATCGCGCGGGTCAATGCCTGCGCCAGACGCATGCCACCGCTACGATCGCGCTGTAACAGCTGAAAAGCCATACGCTGCGCCGATTTCGGGCCTACACCCGGCAGGCAGCGCAATGACTCCATCAAAGATTCAAGCAGTGGACTGGTTTGCATCAGAACGGCATCTTGAAGCCAGGTGGCAGCTGCATACCAGAAGAAACAGAAGCCATTTTCTCTTTTTGCGTTTCATCAATACGGCGCGCCGCATCGTTGAAGGCCGCAGCGATCAGATCTTCCAGCATGTCTTTATCGTCTTCCAGCAAGCTTGGATCGACTTCAACACGACGGCAGTTATGTGCACCATTGATGGTGACTTTGACAAGGCCAGCGCCTGATTCACCGGTCACTTCCAGCGCGGCGATCTCTTCCTGAACTTTGGCCATTTTGTCTTGCATCTGCTGGGCCTGTTTCATCAGGTTGCCCAATCCGCCTTTACCAAACATAGTCTTCTCTCTCTGCTGGGGCTGCGCGCAACATGTTGCGACAGCGGGGTGTTCAAACGGGTCGAATACTCTCTTCATCCAGATCGGCATCGAAGAATCGTTGCAGCGTCTGGATGTGAGTATCGCTTGTGATCGACTGGCGCGCCTGCACCAGCTTCTCTTCATAAATGGCGTGACGCCATTCAAGTGGCGTCAATACCGCAGGATTATCGTCTTCAACGATGGTCAGTTCAACCGTTTGTCCGGCTGCCTGACTGAGCGCTTCCGCCAGCGCCTGTTTTGCCGACGCTGAATTCAAGTGACGCTGACTACTACGCAAATGCAGCGTGACCGTGTTCTCGCCCGCTTCTTTCCACGCGTTTAACGCCACTTGCTGCACCAGCTTTGGCAGCGTCAGTGCAGCAATTTCGGCGGCCCACGCATCGCGTTGCTGGGCTTCTTCTGCCAGACGAAGCGCCAGCTCAGGCGTTTTCTCATGCTCCAGGGCGGAACGCAAGGCTTTTGGCGTTGCGACAGGCTCAGCTTTCACCTCGACCGTTTGCTGCGCTTTCCAGCGATAGGCTTCCGGTTTAGCGGGCGCTTTTACCGCCGGTTCAGAGGCGCGCTGTTGCACGCGCTCGGTGACACTGGCAAGACGTTCCAGCGCCGGGTTCGCCGGCCGCGCGGTACGCGCTGCCGGCTCACTCTTTTTTGGTTTGCCGGCTCCCTGACGCAGTAACTGCGTTCGCGCCTGTAACAGCTGGCTGGTGGAGTCGGACATATGCTCTGGCGCCGGTTGCATATCGGCGTAATCATCGGCCATCGGCGGTGCTTCCTGCATCGGCGGCGCCATCTGTGGCTGCGCGGCAGAAGTGGGGCGATGTGCCGAAGATGACGTTGCAGGCGCGGCGACGTTAGCAGTTGCCGAAGGCATTGTTGGCGCGGTTGCACGAGCTGAAGCGGCTGGCATTGTTGACGCGGCGGCGTTGGCTGAAGCCGCTGGCGTTGCTGGTGCAGTAGCCTGAGCGGCGGACGCTGTCGCAGCAGTGCCAGCAGACGCTTGCGGTGCGGCCTGCGGAATCAGGCTGGGCCGCGCAACCGGCTCGGCAATGGTGGCCTGTGGGTGGAACGCCAGCGCGCGTAGCAGCGTCATTTCAACGCCTAAGCGACGATCTGGTGCCAGCGGCAGGTCTTTGCGCCCCATCAACAACGTTTGGTAATAGAGTTGCACGTCGGCGGGCGGCAGTACGCGGGCTAAATCGCGCAGACGCTGCGCCTGGTTCACATCGTCTTCACCCAGGGAAGCCGGCAACAGTTGCACCATCGCCACGCGATGCAGCAAACGCAGCATTTCCACCAACAGCGCTTCCCACTCGACACCGCGCGATGCCGCCTGATTCAGCAGCGCCATCACCTGTTCACCCTGGCCCTCCACCAGCGCTTCAATCAGCGCCAGCGGCTGTTCGTCATCCAGCGTGCCCAGCATTTGCGCCACGGTTTCACGCGTCACGCTGCCCTGCCCCATGGCAATAGCCTGATCGGTGAGGCTCAGTGCATCACGCATACTGCCGTCTGCGGCGCGCGCCAGCAGATGCAGCGCGCGCGGTTCGGCGGCAATCTGCTCCTGCTGCAATATATGCACCAGCTGTTGCTGAATCTGCTCGACGTCGAGCGCTTTGAGATGGAATTGCAGGCAACGCGACAGAATGGTGACCGGCAGTTTTTGCGGATCGGTGGTAGCCAGCAGGAATTTGACGTGTGAAGGCGGCTCTTCCAGCGTTTTCAACAGCGCATTGAAGCTGTGACGCGAGAGCATGTGCACTTCATCGATCAGGTAAACTTTGAAGCGACCGCGCGCCGGTGCGTACTGCACGTTATCCAGCAAATCGCGCGTGTCTTCGACTTTGGTACGTGACGCCGCATCGATCTCGATCAGATCGACAAAGCGCCCCTGCTCGATTTCACGGCAGTTATCACACTGACCACATGGCGTGGAGGTGATACCGGTTTCGCAGTTGAGACCTTTCGCCAGCAAACGGGCGATAGAGGTTTTCCCTACACCGCGCGTACCGGAAAAGAGATAAGCATGATGGATTCGTCCCAGTGACAACCCGTTGGCCAGCGCAGTCAGCACATGTTCCTGACCGACTACGTCAGCGAAAGCCTGGGGACGCCATTTTCGCGCAAGTACCTGATAGCTCATGTGGATTCAATCACTGGATTTTATTGAGTTGGCACAGCGGTGCGGCTATGAGAACCGGGTTCCGCCACAAGAAAAGGGGAAAAATGCAGCTTCGCAAACCCTGTGTATATGGGCAGTAGTCTAACAGCCACAACAGGATATGCCTATACCCGACATACTTCGCGCTGCAGGCGCTGAATTTCATCGCGCATCTGCAGTAGCGGAACGATTTATCGAGCATTGATACAAGGGTACGGCGGCAGGGATGTTTGATGAAATGCGCCGCGATGATTAATGCCAGCGGCGCACAGACCTTAGTGGCCGGGGAAATTCACGAGGCTGTAGCAGTCGATGCCGATCGCGTTGAGGCGCGCTTCACCGCTCAGATCAAACAGATTGATCACGAACGCAGCATCTTTCACTTCACCACCGGCACGGCGGATCAGTTTCACTGTCGCTTCCAGCGTGCCGCCGGTAGCCAGCAGATCGTCCACCACCAGCACCACATCGCCAGGTTTGATCGCATCTTTGTGCAATTCCAGCGCATCAGAACCGTATTCCAGTTCATAGCTTTCGCTGTAGGTTTCACGCGGTAGCTTGCCTGGCTTACGCACCGGCACAAAACCTACACCCAGACCCAGTGCCACCGGCGCACCAAACAGGAAGCCACGTGCTTCGGTGCCCACCACTTTGGTGATGCCTTTGTCACGATAGCGCTCAACCAGAATGGCAATCGACGCGGCATAAGCCTGCGGATCTTCCATCAAACTGGTGACGTCGCGGAACAGGATGCCCGGCTTAGGGTAGTCAGGGATGCTTTTGATGCTGTTTTTGATGAGTTCAAGCTGCTGAGCAGTTGCGGTCATATGTGTTACGCCTGGAAAAATATCTAATACGCGCAGCATCCGACAGCGCCAATACCCGGAAACCGGGTTAAGCGAAGACGTTTAAATGGGAAGCCACGCACGAAGATGCCCAAATCTATGCAAATACCCGGCTAAATGCAACCCTGCCGCGCTTAATCGCCGCTGTCACTATTTTCTGCCACTACCGGAATACGCCACATAAACAACAGTAGTGCACATAACATCACGCCCAGCATAATGCGTACCCACAGCATGTTGACCAGATAGATAGAAACGGCAAAGGTGATGACTATCAGCAACATGGCGCGCCCTTTGGCACCGGGCGGCATGGCACGATGCTGTTGCCAGTGGCGAATGTAGCGGCCAAACGGCGAGCGCCACAGCAGCCAGTGGTGAAAACGCGGTGACGAGCGGGCAAAACACCAGGCGGCCAGCAACACGAATGGCGTGGTCGGTAATAAAGGTAATACAATGCCCAGCGTACCCAGCACTATCGCCAGCCAGCCAAGGCATAGAAGAAAAATTCGTTGCATGCCTGATGCCTGATAAAATCGGAACTGCGCTACGTTAACACAGTCGGAATCAGAGTGATGCCCCAACCGCCCGCACAACAACGTCTGCAGCTTATTATCGATCAATTGCGCCAGCAGATTGCGCAGCAAAAAGACGGCGCCTGCCGCCTGCCGCGCTTCGATTCGCAACTTTTTCGCTGTAAAGGCACGCGGCTGGCCGATTATCTGCACGAGCTGGAGCAAAATATGGCGCAACTCAGCGCCGCTGAAACCGGTGTGGAGCGGAGACAATGGCTGGCAGAAAAAGTGCTGGACCAGATTGCCGCGCTGCAACGCGAGTGCCAGAGTCAGCAACTGCGCACTCGACGTGAACGGCCGCGCGTTGATCCGCGCCAGTCGAAGCGCGAAGAGTATCAAGGCTATGAAACCCGCCTGATGGCGATGCTGGAACAGCGTCAGCAGCATCTGGCTCGCGCCGAAACGCTTAGCGTGCAGCAGCAATTGATCCGTGAAGTGGAAATCCTGCAGGAGCGCCTGGCACGTTGCCGCGCCGCAATGCAGAAACTGGAATTGTCGGCCCCGGCTCGATAATCACCATCCGCTTTCCTCTATACCCGTCATACTTCACATTGCCGGTGCGTTGGCTGCGCTCATTCACCTCAGTCACTTACCGAGTGAGCTCCTGAGGATGCATTCCCTCGTCGCCTTCCTGCACCTTGAATTATTTAAGGTATATACTCCTCCTACGAATTAAGGAGGAAAATTATGACGCTTATCTTTTGGATAGCGATCGGCGTGGTTGCTGGCTGCATCAAACGCATGATTTTTCCCGGGCGGCCGGGCGGCTTTGTCCCGACGCTGGTATTGGCGGTGATTGGCGCGTTGATTGGTGGTTACATCGCCACCTATTTCACCACCGGCGATTTAGCCACCTTGCATCCAGCCGGTTTTGGCGTGGCATTGCTGGGTTCAGTGCTAATGCTGTTGGTGGCGGCAAAATTACGTATATAACAGGAGAAGTCATGTCACTGGATACTGCATCCGACGAAATCAAACTGGCGGTGGATTTGATTCAACTGCTGGAAGAGAACCAGGTGCCGACCGCGACGGTATTAGCCGCGCTGGCGATAGTGCAACATGACTATCAGCAAAAACAGGCGGCTGAATGCGCGAACTAACGCGCGCCTGACATCGTTGGACTGAGCCGCAGCATATCAATAAAAGCATCCACCAGTTGCGGCGCATCGGCCGCCAGATCAAACGCTTGCGGGTTAAACAGCCAGTTTTCCATCATACCGTTGATATAGCCGCACATCAGACGCGCCGACTGTAAGGTATTCAAACCGGCCTGCAACTGCCCCACTTCGATACACTCGCGTAGCACCAATTCAATCCGGTCGTAACACTCCAGCAGTAAACTTTGACGCATGTCCTGTAATGTCGACATTTCGCCAACGAATTCGCATTTATGGAAGATAATCTCCATTAGTGCGCGTCTTTGGGGATCCTTTGCAGTGGCGTCAAGGATATAGATCAACATCGAACGGATAACAGAAAGTGGATCACCCGGGTATTTTGTCTGATACTCAAGTTCCACATCATCAAGCCCAGCGTCACACCGCAGCCAGATTTCGTGCAGGAGATCGGCTTTATTTTTGAAATGCCAGTAGATAGCCCCGCGCGTAACGCCGGCCGCTGTTGCGATATCTGCCAGGGATGTGGCAGCCACACCGTGTTCAGAGAAGTGTGCTAAAGCGGCATCCAGAATTTGATGCCGTGTTTCAAGTGCTTGCGCTTTGGTTTTTCGTGCCATAGAGGACTTTTTTTACAAACTGGCAAGTTTACATACATTTGTGAATGTATGTACCATAGCACGACCCGTGTTTTAACGCAGCAATGGGTTTATCGGTTTGTGATCCATTGATCATTTGATATCGGACACTAGAGGTTTATTTATGAATAAAAACAGAGGATTAGCGCCTCTGGCGGCCGTCCTGATGCTTTCAGGCAGCTTTGTGTTAACAGGATGTGATGATAATAAATCCCAGCAAGCCGCCCAGCAGCAGCCCCCAGAAGTGGGTGTTGTGACGTTAAAAAACGAGCCTTTGAAGATCACCACCGAATTGCCAGGTCGTACTTCGGCATTCCGCGTGGCTGAAGTGCGCCCTCAGGTGTCAGGCATTATTCTGAAGCGTAATTTTGAGGAAGGAACGGATATCAAAGCAGGCGTGTCCCTGTATCAGATCGATCCGGCAACCTACCAGGCGGCTTATGACAGCGCCAAAGGCGATTTGGCACAGGCGCAAGCCAATGCGCACGTCGCACAATTGACCATCAAGCGTTATAAGCCGCTGCTGGGTACTAAGTACATCAGTCAGCAGGACTATGACACGGCTGCGGCAACCGCTGCGCAGACGGCAGCTGCTGTACAAGCCGCGCAGGCTAACGTAGAAACCGCACGCATCAATCTGGCGTATACCAAAGTGACCTCGCCGATCAGCGGTCGCATTGGTAAATCGTCAGTGACGGAAGGTGCTTTAGTTTCCAGCGGCCAAACCACTGCGCTGGCTACTGTGCAACAGCTCGATCCTATGTATGTCGATGTGACCCAATCCAGTGATGATTTCCTGCGTTTGCGCGCAGAGCTGGAATCCGGTCAGCTGAAACAGAATGACGGCAAAGCCAACGTCACACTCTTGATGCAAAACGGTAACGCATACAGCCAGACAGGCACATTGGAATTCTCTGATGTGACCGTGGATGAAACTACCGGCTCCATCACCCTACGTGCCATCTTCCCGAATCCAGAGCATCGTCTGCTGCCAGGCATGTTCGTGCGTGCACGTCTGGATGAAGGCACCAACCCATCCGCATTGCTGGTACCGCAACAGGGCGTCACTCGCACCCCAACCGGTCAGGCAACCGCGATGGTCGTCGGCGCAGATAACAAAGTTGAAGTTCGTAACATCACCGCTAATCAGGCATTTGGTGACAAATGGCTGGTAACGGACGGCCTGAAAGAAGGCGATCGCGTGATCACCGTCGGTCTTCAGCGCGCCAAGCCAGGTGCGCAGGTGACACCACAAGAAGTCAAAGATGATGCCAAAGCAGCGCCAGAAACACAGTCTGCTAAATCATCGTCCTAAACAGGAGCCACTGATACATGGCTAAGTTCTTTATCGATCGCCCCATTTTTGCCTGGGTGCTTGCCATCATCATTATGCTGGCGGGTACTCTTGCGATTATCAGTTTGCCGATTGAGCAATATCCCAATGTTGCGCCGCCGGCAGTTGAAATCCAGGCAACCTATCCGGGTGCTGATGCGAAAACGCTGCAGGATTCGGTAACCCAGGTTATCGAACAAAACATGAACGGTATCGATGGCCTGATGTATATGGCCTCGAGCAGTGACTCGTCCGGTACGTTAACCCTGACGCTGACCTTCCAGTCCGGTACTAACGCAGATATTGCGCAGGTACAGGTACAGAACAAGCTGCAGCTGGCGATGCCACTGCTGCCGCAGGAAGTACAGCAACAAGGTATTCAGGTTAAAAAGTCATCCAGCAGCTTCCTGATGGTAGCGGGCTTTATCAGTGATGACGGCAACATGACGCAGAATGACATCTCTGACTACGTTGCCTCCAACATCAAAGACCCGATCAGCCGTACGCCTGGCGTCGGTGATACTCAGGTGTTCGGTGCGCAGTACGCGATGCGTATCTGGCTCGACCCACACAAACTGAACAACTATCAGCTGACGCCGGTAGATGTGATCAGTGCGTTGGGTACCCAGAACACCCAGGTGGCCGCCGGTCAGTTAGGTGGTACACCGCCAGTGCCGGGTCAGCAGTTGAACGCCTCGATTATTGCGCAGACCCGTCTGACCAATACCGAAGAGTTCGGCAATATCATGCTGAAAGTGAACCAGGACGGCTCACAGGTGCGTTTGCGTGACGTGGCGAAAATTGAACTCGGTGGTGAAAACTACGAGATCATCGCGCGTTATAACGGCAAACCGGCTTCCGGTATCGGTGTGAAACTGGCTACCGGTGCCAATGCGCTGGATACCGCCAAAGCGGTGAAAGATGAGCTGGCAAAACTGCAGCCGTTCTTCCCGTCAGGCATGAAAACCGTTTACCCGTACGACACCACGCCATTCGTGAAGATTTCGATCTTCGAAGTAGTGAAAACGCTGCTTGAAGCGATCGTGCTGGTGTTCCTGGTGATGTATCTGTTCCTGCAGAACTTCCGCGCCACGCTGATTCCAACCATCGCGGTGCCCGTCGTACTGTTAGGGACCTTTGCGATTATCAGTGCCTTTGGCTACTCGATAAACACGCTAACCATGTTCGGGATGGTGCTCGCCATCGGCCTGTTGGTGGATGACGCCATCGTGGTGGTGGAGAACGTTGAGCGTGTAATGGCTGAAGAAGGTCTACCGCCGAAAGAAGCGACGAAACGTTCGATGGAGCAGATTCAGGGCGCGCTGGTGGGTATCGCACTGGTGCTGTCCGCGGTATTTATCCCGATGGCCTTCTTCGGTGGGTCAACCGGGGTAATCTACCGTCAGTTCTCTATCACCATCGTTTCAGCGATGGCGCTGTCCGTGCTGGTGGCGTTGATTCTGACGCCAGCACTCTGTGCCACCATGCTGAAGCCGGTTAAGAAAGGTGATCACGGTAAAACCACCGGCTTCTTCGGCTGGTTCAACCGCTTGTTCGATAAGAGCACCAACCACTATGTGGATAGCGTGGGTCATATCGTGCGTAGCACCGGTCGTTATCTGGTGATCTACCTGGTGATCGTGGTCGGCATGGCGTATCTGTTCCTGAAACTGCCAACCTCCTTCCTGCCGGAAGAGGATCAGGGTCTGTTACTGGCGCAGGCGCAGTTGCCAGCCGGTGCAACTCAGGAACGTACTCAGAAAGTGCTGGATCAGGTGACGGATTACTTCCTGAACAAAGAGAAAGACAGCGTTAACTCGGTGTTTACCGTTAACGGCTTTGGCTTTGCGGGTCGTGGTCAGAACACCGGTATTGCCTTCGTCAGCCTGAAACCGTGGGATGAACGTGGTGATGCCAGCCTGAAAGTGCCCGCGATTGCCGGACGCGCCATGCAGGCGTTGGGTCAGATTAAAGATGCGATGGTCTTCCCGTTCAACCTGCCAGCAATTATCGAACTGGGTAACGCCACCGGCTTCGACTTCATGCTGACGGACCAGGGTAACCTGGGGCACGAGAAGTTAACCGCCGCGCGTAACCAGCTGTTTGGCATGATTGCCCAGCATCCGGATACGCTGGTGGGCGTGCGTCCAAACGGTATGGAAGATACGCCACAGTACAAACTGATCATCGATCAGGAAAAAGCGCAGGCATTGGGTGTGTCGCTGTCTGACATCAACACCACGCTGGGCGCGGGCTGGGGTGGTTCCTACGTCAATGACTTCATCGACCGCGGTCGCGTGAAGAAAGTGTACGTAATGGGCCAGGCTGACTCGCGTATGTTGCCAGATGACATCAGCAAATGGTTCGTGCGTAACAGCTCCGGCACCATGGTTCCGTTCTCTGCCTTCTCTTCGGCGAAGTGGCAGTACGGTTCACCGCGTCTGGAACGTTACAACGGCTTACCATCGATGGAGATTCTGGGTCAGGCTGCACCAGGCAAGAGCTCCGGTGATGCCATGAACCTGATGGAAGAGCTGGCGGGCAAACTGCCTGCGGGTATCGGCTATGACTGGACCGGTATGTCCTACCAGGAACGTCTATCCGGTAACCAGGCCCCTGCCCTGTACGCTATCTCGCTGATTGTGGTGTTCTTGTGTCTGGCCGCGTTGTATGAGAGCTGGTCGATTCCGTTCTCCGTTATGCTGGTGGTTCCGCTGGGTGTGGTCGGTGCATTGATCTTCACCACCCTGCGCGGACTCAGTAATGACGTTTACTTCGTGGTGGGGCTGCTAACAACCATTGGCTTGTCGGCGAAGAACGCCATCCTGATCGTTGAATTCGCCAAGGATTTGATGGAGAAGGAAGGGAAAGGTTTGGTGGAGTCAACTCTGGAAGCGGCACGTATGCGTCTGCGCCCAATTCTGATGACCTCACTGGCCTTTATCCTCGGTGTTCTGCCGCTGGCCATCAGTACCGGTGCCGGTTCCGGCGCACAGAACGCCGTGGGTACTGGCGTAATGGGCGGCATGGTAACCGCAACCGCGTTGGCGATCTTCTTCGTGCCGGTGTTCTTCGTGGTGGTGCGTCGTCGCTTTGGTAAGAACAAAGCGGAGATTGAGCAAGGCCATCCGGTCGAGCACAAACACTAAGTTGTCACCTGTTGAAAAGGCCGCGCTAGCGGCCTTTTTTATTGCCTGAACGCCGCCTTTCACCCGCCCGTTCAATACCCCTACTGCGATCGCGGTTGCAATCAATTCTCTGCAGGTTCATACTATTGTTATATTATAACATTACATGAGAGTGCAGCTATGAAAGCCAATATCCATCCGCAATACCGTCCTGTGGTGTTCCATGACACCTCTGTTGATGAGTACTTCAAAATCGGTTCCACCATTAAAACCGAACGCACCATTGAGTTTGAAGGTGAAGTGCTGCCGTACGTGACGCTGGATGTCTCTTCTAAATCCCACGTCCACTACACCGGCAAGCAAAAAGATCTCACCAAAGAAGGCAGCGCCGCACGCTTCAACAAGCGTTTCGGCAGCTTCCTGACGCGCGGCAATTAATCAGGAGTTAACGCATGCAGGTTTTAAGTTCATTACGGTCTGCCAAGACCCGTCACAAAGATTGCAAAGTCGTGCGTCGTAAAGGTCGCATTTACGTGATCTGCAAAACGAATCCGCGCTTTAAGGCGGTTCAGGGAAGAAAGAAGAAAAGGTAGGAAAGTGTCGTGATAATTGGCCGGGATGCTCCCCGGCCTTTTTTTTACTTCATGCTTTTGGCAATGGTTTCAACGTTGTGTTTGAACGCATCAACATAGGTTGCCGCTGGGCCATTAGCCTCTGACAGCGCTTCAGGATAGAGTTCACCACCCGGCTGTGCATCGGTTTCACTGGCGATTTGTTTCACCAGACGTGGATCGGTCTGATTCTCCATAAAGTAGGTATGGATATGCTCGGCTTTCAGCTGTTTGATGATCGAAGCCACATCGCTGGCGCTGGCTTCCGCTTCCGTGGAGAAACCGACTGGCGCGAGGAAGCTCACACCATAGCGTTGGCCGAAATAACCAAAGGCATCATGGCTGGTCAGCACTTTGCGTTTGCTCTTCGGCACTGAAGCGAATTCGGTTTTCGCCCAGCTATCCAATTTTTCCAACTGCTGAATGTAGCTTTCACCGCTTTTTCGGATATCCGCCGCATCTTCCGGGTCGGCTTTAATCAGTGCATTCATCACGTTGGTGGCGTAGATCACACCGTTGTGCATACTGTTCCACGCGTGCGGGTCAGTCACGGTTTTGCCATCTTCTTCCATTTTGCGCGTGTTGACGCCGTTGGATGCGACCACAATCGTGCCTTTATAACCGGAAGCGCTGATCAGGCGATCCATCCACCCTTCCATCCCCAAACCACTGACGAATACCACGTTGGCTTTCGCCAGCGCCTGGCTGTCTTGTGGCGTCGGTTCGAAGGTGTGCGGATCGCCGTTCGGGCCAACCAGCGATTTCACGTTAACGTGATCGCCGCCCACCTGCTTAACGATATCCGCCAGCACGGTGAAACTCGCTACCACATCCACGGTTTTCGCCATGGTCAGTGGGCTAATCAACATGGCGCCAATCGCCAGACTCAGCGGTAACTTCTTCATTCGTATCCCCTAATTGTATAGTTATCGACGGCGCAGCAGGCCGCCACACGGTCCGGTTAAAACAGAAAGTAAAAACAGTACGGCCGCACTCAGCACTACCGCCGGTCCGGCAGGCAGTGAGAAGTGCCAGGAAAGGATCAAGCCCACCAGCGCGGCAATCATCGCCAGCACCATCGCAATGCCGAGCATGCAGGCCAGATGACGGCTCCAGAAACGGGCGCTGGTGGCGGGCAGCATCATCAATCCCACTGACATCAGCGTGCCGAGCACCTGAAAACCGGCCACCAGATTGAGCACCACCAGCATCAGGAAGATGCCGTGCACCATCGGCGCGCTCCATTTGCCTTGCGCACGCAGGAAATCCGGATCAAACGCATCAATCATCAGCGGACGAAAAATCACTGCCAGCATCAGTAAAGTGAACGCCGCGATGCCGCCTACCAGCATGAGGGCCGCGTTATCGACCGCCAGCAGTGAACCGAACAGCACGTGCAGCAGATCGACGCTTGATCCGCGCAGTGACACCAGCGTGACGCCCAATGCCAGCGAGCCGAGATAGAAGCCAGAGAAACTGGCGTCTTCTTTTAAAGGGGTATATCGACTGACGGCACCTGAAAGCAGTGCTACGGCCAACCCGGCAATCAGCCCGCCGATACCCATCGCCACCAGCGATAAACCGGAAACCAGATAGCCGATCGCCGCGCCAGGCAGCACCGCGTGAGAGAGCGCATCGCCCACCAGACTCATGCGACGCAGTGACAGGAACACTCCAAGCGGCGTAGCGCTCAGGGCCAACGCCACACAAGCCACCAACGCGCGGCGCATAAAACCAAATTCGATAAACGGTTGAATCAATGTCACGAGGCCACCCTGCGCAGCAGTGGAGTTTGAGCGGAGTCAGCATCGTCAAGTGACAACACATCTTTGAAGTAACGCGCGACCAATGGGCGATCGTGCAACACTACTAATAAGGTGGTGCCCGCCTGTTGCTGCTGTTCGAGGATTGACATCAGCAGCGTGACGGTTTGCGTATCAATGCCATTAAAGGGTTCATCCAGCAGCCAGACCTTGCTTTGCTGCAGCATCAGGCGGGCGAAAAGCACACGCTGCAACTGCCCGCCGGAAAGCATTGAAGGCTGCGCATCAGCGAAATCACGCATCTGCACCGCATCCAGTGCAGCATCGATCTCCTGTCGCATGACACGATTGATGCCACCGAACCAACCGCAGCGCGGCCAGCATCCCATTGCAACCAGCTCATAAACCGTCAGTGGGAAGCGGGTCTCTAACTCACTACGCTGCGGTAACCAGCCAAGCGCCTTGCGCGAAATCTTTAATTCGCAAGTCCCTGCGATCGGCGGCAACAGGCCGGCGATGGTTTTCAGAAGCGTAGATTTACCGGTGCCGTTCGCGCCAATCAGCGCCGTCATGCTGCCTGCCGCCAGTTCTCCGGTCACAACCGGCGTCACCGCTTGCCCCTGATAACCACCCTGCAAACGATTGAAATGTATCATTTCTGCATCCCCCAATAGATAGCCAACGCCAGGAACGCGATAAGCAGCAGCGCAACCAGCAGGCGACCGCTAAGTGAAAGGAGTAAACCACTGTGATTCATGGAGGGAGACCAAAAAACGTTATAACATAACAATTATAGTACCTGATCTTCCCAGCGTGACGCCCGAGAGAAAGTGTTTCAAAAGTTAACCACCTGACGCTTCCTCAGTGGCTATCACTGGACCTGAATCGATTGAGTGATAAATCCCATCGCAACGATTACGTATTCTGCATAGAGTTAACTTGCAATATTTGGCCAGAACCCCAATGATAGATTCATCCTCCTTTTTTACCGGACGCGAAATGCAGTCTATTATTCATTGTGATATTGCTGTGGATGAGGACGATTGCGAGAAGTTGCAGGCTATTATCCAGGGGAATATTCTCAAAATAGCCGAAGCCCTGGCAGGTGATTTACAGTGGTATTCTCAAAACGCGCAATTAGTTCCTGACAGTTTTAAGATTATTTCCATTCAACCGCTCGATAACAATCGATTTAAAATGCTTTACGATTTTAAGTGGGATTTATTTAATCCTTGCCTGGATTTAAATGAAACATCTACCCAGCATGAAGAAGTTTTGTTCCAGATAGTACCGGGCGCACTGGTGTTTTCCGTGATAGACAATACCCGCCCCTCGCCAGCCGACGAATTGTAATATTTGGTAATCGAGGTGAGCAAAGCTAATGAATGTGGATTATATTTAAGGAGTCGCTGAATTCTTAATATTCGTGATCGCTTCCTGATAGCTTTTCCAAATCTCGCCGCGCTGCGGTAACTGTGCAAGCTCTGGAGGGGAAAAAGATGGACGAATACTCACCAAAACGGCATGATATTGCCCAGCTTAAATTCCTGTGTGAGAACCTGTTTGACGAAAGTATGGCGACACTGACTGACAGCCATCACGGCTGGGTTAACGACCCTACTGCGGAAAGCAATTTACAGCTCAACGATTTGATTGAGCATATCGCTTCTTTCACGATGAATTACAAAATTAAGCACGTTGAAGATGAAGCGCTGATTACGCAAATCGATGAATATCTTGACGATACCTTTATGCTGTTTAGCAGTTATGGAATCAATACTCAGGATCTTCAACGGTGGCAACGTTCAGCAAAACGCTTATTTAATCTGTTTGCCGAAGAGTGCGCTTTTCTCCAACAACCCAGCCATTCCTTTTAGCATCAGAGTGAGACCGGTTTATTTATGAGCAATCAAGCCTTAACCAAAACAGACTATTTGATGCGACTGCGTCGTTGTCGCTCAATTGACACCCTTGAACGGGTGATTGAAAAGAACAAGTACGAATTATCTGACAACGAACTCGCGGTATTCTATTCTGCTGCCGATCATCGCCTCGCTGAACTGACGATGAATAAGCTTTACGACAAAGTACCGGTTTCTGTCTGGAAGTTCGTCCGCTAACTATTTTTACCCGCTGTTCGTTACGCCATCTTTTCCCTTCAGGGAATGATTCACAGGCAAAGGAGTGCCAGCGTTTCGCTGTGTACTGATTTCTTGAGGATTTTTTCGGGGAGCAGAAATGGTGGAGGCCCTGCCAGCTACATCCCGGCACACGCGTCGCCTGCTGCGGCTGCTTCCTTCCGGACCTGACCGAGTTCACAAGTTAGCGTTGCGGGAGAACCAACAGGGCCCCCATTGACGAGCTCTCTTTCGAGAGCGCAGGCATTATCAAGTAAGCCCCTGGCAATTGCAAGCGCAGGCCTGGTGACCGTTGTTTTCTTGAACAGCTATCCCGTAAAACCCTGATTCTCACTCTCTCTGCGTGCTAAAGTCGGCGTTTACTCGTTGAATCAGGTGCGTGCATGAACGACACAAGCAATTTTTCCGAGCGCGTCTGGCAAATTATTGCCGCAATCCCCAAAGGCAAAGTCACCACCTACGGCGATATCGCCCTACTTGCCGGTTCACCGCGTGCCGCAAGACAAGTCGGCGGCGTATTACGTCGCTTACCCGAGGGCAGCAAATTGCCGTGGTTCCGCGTCATCAATCGCCATGGCCGCATTTCACTGCAAGGCGACGATCTCTTTCGCCAGCGTGATGCGCTGGAAGCCGAAGGCATCGAAGTCAGTGATGCCGGTGAGATTGAATTAGAGAAGTATCGTTGGGAGTACTAAGCCCACCCATGCTGAGGTGTGGGAAAGCAAGGCTTTGGAGTAGAACATCCCCCCGTTAAAGATTGAAGTGATGAGCAATCAATGACAATCCGCCGATGTCGCTCCACAAATTCGCACCCATGCTGAGGTGCGGGCAGGCAACGCTGTGGAGTAAAGCGTCACACGCCAAAGATGTAAGTGACGAACAATCAGTGACAATCCGCCGATATCGTTCCACAAATTCGCGCCCATGCTGAAGTGCGGGCAGGCAACACTGTGGAGTAAAGCGTCACACGCCAGGGATAGCGTGTGCCGAGCGATCAGGGACGAGACAGCGGCTTTACGCAACAGTGTTGCCTGCCCGCACACTCCCCCGCCCCGGTTTTTCACATGCTTTTCAGGCAGTGCGCCCAGACTAGCACCGAGTGATTATCACATACTCGTCGGCGCAGGCACCGACGCTGAAGGCACCACCTGCGTTGGCGACGTTGACGGCACCGTCGTTGCTGCGCCTGGCGTGGTCTGCATCGCCATATTGGTCACTGGCACCAGCAGCAGCTCCGCTTTAGTACCACCCTGATTAATCACCGGCTTCACAGTATCGGTAATGAACGCCAGTTTGCCATCAATGGCAATAGCAGCACTCAATAGAATCCGCGCGTTAGGCTGAATATCGGCTGGGTTAAACGGCAGCACAAACTGGAACGGTGCCTGTTTACCTTCGGTGCGCACCACATGCTGCGCCAGCACTTTAGATGGCGCATCGGCCAGAGAAGCGTCAGACAGCGTAACGGTCAGTACCGCATCCGGCGGCAGCGCAATGCGCTGACGGATATACACCGAACCACTAACGTTAGGCTGCGTAATCGCGGCCTGCTGCCCTGCAACAGCGGAGCCCAGCGTTGGGGTAGCGACCGGCTTACTGTGATCGGCACAGCCAGCCAGCGCTGCTGCCAGCGTCACACCGCTAATAACATGCCAGAGTTTCATCGATGTCGTCTCCTTATGAACACTATGATTGTCGGCGGACAATTTGTTGGATAGCTTTTCGACCGCCGAATGCCCTTAATTCTGGCACAAAAAACCGGATTACGCCCAAAAGCACTGCCAGCTCGCTGAAATCACGGCAAAATCATTGACGGAAACTGGTCGGATCTTTCACACTGACGCGATTGCCCCCCCTGAGGAATTTGCTATGAGCCAGGCACTGCAAAACCTGCTTAATTTACTCGATCTCGAAAAACTCGAAGAAGGCCTGTTTCGCGGCCAAAGTGAGGATCTCGGCCTGCGCCAGGTGTTTGGCGGCCAGGTCGTCGGCCAGGCGCTATACGCGGCGAAACAAACCGTGCCGGAAGAGCGCATCATTCACTCGTTTCATAGCTACTTCCTGCGTCCTGGTGATAGCGAAAAAGCCATCATTTACGATGTCGAAACCCTGCGTGACGGCAAAAGCTTCAGCGCACGTCGCGTCAGCGCGGTGCAAAATGGTCACCCTATCTTCTATATGACCGCCTCTTTCCAGGCGCCGGAAAGTGGGTTCGAGCATCAAAACACCATGCCGCAAGTGCCGGGGCCGGACAATCTCCCCTCGGAGCAGGATCTGGCGCAAAAACTGGCGGCGCATTTACCGCTCAAACTCAAAGAAAAGTTTCTCGCCGAGCGCCCGCTGGATATTCGCCCGGTACAGATCCATAACCCGCTTAAAGGCCGTGTCGATGAGCCGATGCGCCAGGTGTGGATTCGTGCCAACGGCAAACTGCCGGACGATCGCCGCATTCATCAGTACCTGCTAGGTTATGCCTCGGATCTCAACTTCCTGCCCGTGGCGCTCCAGCCACACGGCAAAGGCTTTTTGGAACCCGACATGCAAGTGGCGACTATTGACCACTCCATGTGGTTCCACCGCCCGTTTGATCTCTCAGAATGGCTGCTGTACAGCGTGGTGAGCACCTCGGCGTCGGGCGCGCGTGGTTTTGTGCGTGGAGAGTTCTACACTCAGGACGGTACGCTGGTCGCGACCACGGTTCAGGAAGGGGTAATGCGCCAACGCGACTGACTAGTCCTGGTATAGGTTGACACCTTTTCAGGTTAAAACCCCCGATGCACTG
>CBCTJT010000040.1:0-31328 GCA_965147305.1 uncultured bacterium | reverse complement strand
CTCGCGACCCCGACCTTGGCAAGGTCGTGCTCTACCAACTGAGCTATTCCCGCATAATCTTCGTCTTTCAATTTGCTGCTGCGTTAGCTTCCTTCACTCACACAGGTCACTTACTGACGTAAGCTCTCTGTGATTTGTTCAGTTGCTGCCTTGCCGCAAACCGAAATACTTGATTCTGGAACTTCGTGTTACTGCTGCGCACCGTTGTAAATTCTTCACCGGTACGGGGTGCGCATTATACGAGAAATCCTTTCAGTCGCAAGAGTCTAAAAGCAAAATTTTGCGCTTTCAGTGCGTTTGCTGATTTAATCAGCAACCTGATGATTTCCTGCGCACCCTTAGCCGATTAAAGCTGCAGGAAGTGTTCGCGGTAATACGCTAATTCTGCAACGGACTCGCGAATATCGTCCAGCGCTTGATGGCTGCCCGCTTTTTTGAAGCCTGGCAAGATATCGGGTTTCCAGCGACGCGCGAGTTCTTTCAGCGTGCTGACATCCAGATAGCGGTAGTGGAAGTAGGCTTCCAGCTCCGGCATATATTTGAACAGGAAGCGACGATCCTGGCCGATGCTGTTGCCGCAAATTGGAGAGGTGTTAGCCGGAACCCACTGCTTGAGAAATTCAATGGTCGCCAGTTCTGCAGCGCGGTCGTCATACTGGCTGGCTTTTACGCGTTCCACCAGGCCGCTGTTGGTGTGCGTGCGCACGTTCCACTCATCCATCAATGCCAACTGCTCATCAGACTGATGCACCGCAAACACCGGGCCTTCTGCCAGGATGTTCAGGTTGGCATCGGTGACGATCGTGGCGATCTCAATAATGCGATCCTGTTCCGGATCCAATCCGGTCATTTCCAGGTCGATCCAAATCAGATTATTTTCATTTCCAGCTGTCATGCGTTTCCCGCCTGTTGCCAAAGTCGTCATTACACTCGTTTCAGGTGTATCATAGACGTTTTGCCCAGCGGGGCGAAGCCTGGCGAAAGCCGTGAGAGGATGCGTGAGCAAAAATAAACTGTCGAAGGGTCAACAACGTCGCGTAAGCGCTAACCATCAGCGTCGTCTGCAGCAACGGAACGAAAAGCCGGAACCGGATGACAACCTGTTTGGTGAAGCGAGCGAAGGCGTGGTGATCAGCCGTTTCGGCATGCACGCAGATGTGGAAGACGGCGTAGGCGAAGTGCATCGCTGCAATATCCGTCGCACCATTCGCTCGCTGGTCACCGGCGACCGTGTGCTGTGGCGTGCAGCCATTGGCGGCGGTAAAGGCATCGTGGAAGCAGTTCACGAACGTAAAACAGTGCTGACCCGTCCGGATTTCTATGATGGCGTCAAACCGATCGCGGCCAACATCGATCAGATCATCATTGTGTCGGCGATCCTGCCGGAGCTGTCGCTCAATATCATCGATCGTTATCTGGTGGCCAGTGAAACCCTGGGCGTTGAGCCGCTGCTGGTATTGAACAAAACCGATCTGCTCGATGCGGAAGCCCGCGCATTTGTCGATGAGCAGATGGATATCTATCGCAAAATTGGCTATCGCGTGTTGATGGTCTCCAGCCGTGCCAAAGATGGCCTCGCTGAACTGGAACAGGCCTTGACCGATCGCGTGAGCATTTTTGCGGGTCAATCTGGCGTAGGTAAATCCAGTTTGCTGAACAACCTGTTGGGATTGGAATTGGCGGGCGATGAGATTCTGACCAACGATGTCTCTGATAACTCCGGTCTGGGCCAGCACACCACCACCGCTTCTCGCCTGTATCACTTCCCGCACGGCGGCGACGTGATCGATTCTCCAGGCGTACGTGAATTCGGTTTATGGCATCTGGAGCCGGAACAAATCACCCGTGGATTTGTCGAATTCCGTGAGTTTCTCGGTGGTTGCCGTTTCCGTGACTGCAAGCATGATACCGATCCCGGCTGCGCCATTCGCGAAGCGGTAGAGGAAGGGACGATCAACATCTCGCGCTTCAATAACTACCACCGGATTCTGGAGAGTATGGCGCAGGTAAAAACGCGTAAAAACTTTTCCGACAATCAGGATTAACGGGTACAACGGCACATTCGCCAACTGACCGGGGCGCTGCTACAATCCGCCCCCTTTTGTGAAACCAAGCGTAATTAAGCCAGGAGGCAACGGTGTTTGATCGTTTTAAACTCGGCCTGAATCATATTCTGCCTAAAAAAGGGCTGACCGAACTCGCTGGCTGGGGCGCCAGTCGTCGCGGTGGCTGGCTGACCAAAGCGGTCATCGACATATTTGTCTGGTACTACAAGGTGGATATGGCAGAAGCCAGCAAACCCCACACCGGCAGCTATCGCACCTTCAATGACTTCTTCGTACGTCCTTTAAAAGAGGGCGCACGCCCAATTGATCCCGACGCGACCCTGCTGGCGCTGCCAGCCGATGGTGCGGTGAGCCAGTTAGGCCATATCGAAGGCGATCAGATCTTCCAGGCGAAAGGCCACTACTATTCGTTGCAGGCCCTGCTGGCCGGTAACGACGATCTGGCGGAAAAGTTCGTCGATGGTGAGTTCATCACAACCTACCTCGCACCGCGCGATTACCACCGCGTACACATGCCCTGTAACGGCATTCTGCGCGAAATGATTTATGTACCGGGCGATCTTTACTCCGTTAACCCGCTGACAGCGCGTAACATTCCTAACCTGTTTGCGCGCAATGAGCGTGTGATCTGCGTGTTCGATACCGATCATGGCCCGATGGTGCAGATTCTGGTGGGTGCGACCATTGTCGGCAGCATCGAAACCGTGTGGGCGGGCACCATTACGCCACCGCGCGAAGGTGTGATTAAACGCTGGCGTTATCCTTCAGCCGATCATGACGGTGCCGTTGTGCTGCTGAAAGGTCAGGAAATGGGGCGTTTCAAACTCGGTTCAACGGTGATTAACCTGTTCGCACCAGGCCGTGTGAAGCTGGCGGAAAGTCTCGAAGCTGAGAGCAAAACCCGTCTTGGCCAAACGCTGGCGATCGCCCTGCCGCAGCCCGGCGACAGCGCCCCGCTCGCCGAATAACCGGAACCTCTCCCGTGCGCGTTCTTCTCTCTCTACTGCTGAGCCTGGTGCTCAGCAGTTCTGTATTGGCAGCCACCGTTCCCCCCGCAAGTCAGTTGAAGCAGGAACTGGATGCAGCCAAATCCGCCAAAGCCTCTCCTGCTCAAGCTGAGCAAGTTCAGGCCATTGAAGCGGCGATCAATTTCCTCTCTGAGCGTGATGAATCGCTGGAGCGCGCCAAACAGTATCAGCAGGTGATTGATGATTTCCCGCGGCTGGCACGTGAACTGCGTCAGCAGATCGCCACGCTGACCGACAGCAGTAAAACGGTGCGCAACAACATGAGCAGCGCCGAGCTGGATCAGGAAATCCTGCAAATCAGCAGCCAGCTGCTGGAAGAAGGCCGCCAGGCGCAGCAGGAGCAGGATCGCGCACGTGAGATCAGCGATTCGCTGTCACAGTTACCGCAACAGCAAACCGATGCACGCCGGGCGATGACCGAAAGCGATCGCCGCGCTCAGGGCTTTTCTGCGGCCGCTACACCGTTGGCTCAGGCGCAGATTTATGCCCGACTGGCGGAGAATGCCGCCAACAAAGCACGTGTCGATGAGTTAGAACTGGCACAGCTCTCCGCCAATAATCGCCAGGAGCTGGCGCGCATGCGGGCGGAAGTGCATCAGCGCAAAGTGACGCAGCTGGATAACTATCTGCAATCGCTGCGCAATCAGCTCAACAACCAGCGTCAGCGCGAAGCGGAACTGGCGCTGGAGCGCACCGAGCAGCTGGCGGAAAACAGCGGCGACTTACCGGCTTCGATCAGCGATCAATTCCGTGTGAACCGTGAGCTTTCAGCCGATCTGAATGCGCAAGCCCAGCGTATGGATTTGGTTGCTTCGCAGCAGCGACTGGCGACCAACCAAACGCTGCAGGTGCGTCAGGCACTCAGCACCCTGCGCGAACAATCGCAGTGGCTGGGCGCCTCGAATCTGTTGGGTGAAGCTTTGCGTGCCCAGGTTGCCAGACTGCCTGATATGCCGAAATCACAGCAGATTGACAGCGAGATGGGCCAGCTGCGTGTGCAGCGTTTGCATTATGAAGATTTACTCGAGCGGCAAAAGGATCTGCGTAAAGAGAAGCAGGACGATGGCACGCCGTTCACCAGCGAGCAAACCCGCATTCTCGATGCCCAGTTAAAAACTCAGCGCGAGCTGCTTAATTCACTGATCTCCGGCTGCGATACGCTGATTCTGGAAATCACCAAGCTGAAGGTGTCTAACACGCAGTTGCAGGACGCGCTGGGCGAAGTGAAGGAAGCCACGCACCGTTATCTGTTCTGGACGGCGGATGTCAGCGCCATCGACCTGAAGTATCCGATTGACGTGGCGCGTGACCTCACCCGCCTGCTGTCGCTGGACACCTTAGGTCAACTCGGTAAAGCGCTGGCGATGATGTTTACCAGCAAAGAAACCGTGATGCCGATTATCTGCGCAGTGCTGTTGGTGGGCTTCAGTATCAGCTCGCGCCGTCATTTCAATGACTTTATGGCCCGCTCTGCCAGCAAAGTGGGCAAAGTGACCCAGGATCGCTTCAGCCTGACGCTGCGTACCGTGTTCTGGTCGATTCTGGTGGCGGTGCCGCTGCCGGTGCTGTGGGCCGCGCTGGGCTTTGGCTTGCAGCACGCCTGGCCTTATCCTTTTGCCGTGGCAATCGGCGATGGCATTACCGCCACGCTACCGCTGCTGTGGGCGTTTATGATCAGTGCCGCGTTTGCGCGTCACGATGGTCTGTTTGTGGTGCACTTCCGTTGGCCACAGGCGCGGGTTGCACGAGCCATGCGCTACTACTCCTTAACGGTCGGCCTGATTGTGCCGCTGATCATGCTGCTGATTGCCTTTGCCAATCTCGATGATCCACAGTTTTCCGGCACGCTCGGTCGCCTGTGCTTTATTCTGATTTGTGGCGCGTTGAGCATTGTTACCGTCAGCCTGAAACGTGCCGGCATTCCGCTATATCTGGATAAAGAAGGCAACGGTGACAATTTCGTCAACCGCATTTTGTGGAATCTGATGATTGCCATTCCGTTGGTCGCGGCGCTGGCTTCTTGCATCGGCTATCTGGCTACAGCGCAAGCACTGCTGGCGCGTCTGGAAACCTCGGTCGGCATTTGGTTCTTCCTGCTGGTGATTTATCACATTATTCGCCGCTGGATGCTGATTCAGCGACGCCGCATCGCCTTTGATCGCGCCCGTCAACGCCGCGCGGATATGCTGGCCAACCGCGCGCGCAGTGAAGATGAGAAAGAGCAACAAACTCCAACCAATGCCGATACCATCGAAATTGAAGAACCGAGTCTGGATTTGGATGAGATCAGTGCCCAGTCATTGCGTCTGGTGCGCTCCATTCTTACGTTGATCGCGCTGGTGTCAGTGATTGTGCTGTGGTCAGAAATCCACTCGGCCTTTAGCTTCCTTGATAACATCCCTCTATGGGATGCCAGTACCACGGTGCAGGGTGTTGAAAGCGTGCAGCCGATTACGCTGGGTGCAGTGCTGATCGCCATTCTGGTATTCATTATCACCACCCAGCTGGTGCGTAATATGCCTGCCCTGCTGGAACTGGCGTTGCTGCAACACATCAGCCTGACGCCCGGCACAGGTTACGCTATTACCACCCTGACCAAGTACGTGCTGATGCTGATTGGCGGATTAGTCGGCTTCTCCATCATTGGCGTTGAATGGGCGAAACTGCAGTGGCTGGTCGCCGCATTAGGTTTGGGGTTAGGTTTTGGTATGCAGGAGATCTTTGCCAACTTTATTTCTGGCCTGATTATCCTGTTCGAAAAGCCGATTCGTATTGGCGATACCGTGACCATTCGCGATTTGACCGGCAGCATCACCCGTATCAATACCCGCGCCACGACGATTACCGACTGGGATCGCAAAGAGATCATTGTGCCGAACAAGGCCTTTATCACCGAGCAGTTCGTTAACTGGTCGCTGTCGGATTCGGTTACGCGCGTGGTGCTGACCATTCCGGCGCCGGCGCACGTGAATAGTGATGAAGTCACCAACATTCTCAAACAGGCTGCCGAGCGCTGTACCTACGTGCTGGATATGCCCGCGCCGGATGTGTTCCTGGTAGATCTGCAGCAAGGCATTCAGCTATTTGAATTGCGTGTGCATGCTGCCGAGATGGGTCACCGCATGCCGCTGCGTCACGAACTGCACCAGCTGATTCTGCGCGGCTTTGAAGAGCACGGTATTGAGATGCCGTTCCCACCGTTCCAGGTGCGTATGGAAACGCTGGGACGTAAAACGCCGGCCAGCAATGGATCACCGTCCAGCCAGACTTTCAAATCTGGCGGCTTATAAATGACAACGCCCGGCAATCACCGGGCGTTGTTCTTTCAGCTGAGCGTTACTTCACAAACTCTTCGCCCTGCGCGATATCTTTCTTCAGCGTTTCCAGCATACCGTTAAGCGCCTGCTGTTCAAACGCACTTACAGGACCCAACGGGCGACGTTCCACGATACCGTTCTTGCCGATCAGCAGCGGTTGTGAGAAGAAGCGCGCATACTCGCCATCCCCTTCCACATAAGCACATTCGACCACGTTAGCTTCGCCCTGTAGCGCACGCACCAGTGAGAGTCCAAAGCGCGCCGCAGCCTGCCCCATCGATAACGTCGCCGATCCGCCACCGGCTTTGGCTTCCACCACTTCGGTGCCCGCGTTCTGGATGCGTTTGGTCAGATCAGCCACTTCCTGTTCGCTGAAGCTGATGCCTTTAACCTGCGACAGCAGCGGCAGAATCGTCACGCCTGAGTGACCGCCCACCACCGGGACCTCGATCTCGTTTGGCTGCTTGCCTTTCAACGCTCCAACAAAGGTATTGGCGCGAATAATGTCGAGGGTTGAAACACCAAACAGGCGGTTCTTGTCGTAAACACCGGCTTTTTTCAGCACTTCAGCCGCAATCGCCACCGTGGTGTTCACCGGGTTGGTAATGACGCCAATCAGCGCTTTCGGCGCGGTGCTGGCGACCTGTTCAATCAGGTTACGCACAATGCCCGCGTTGACGTTAAACAAGTCGGCGCGATCCATGCCGGGTTTGCGTGCCACACCTGCAGAAATCAGCACAATATCTGCCCCTTGCAGCGCAGGTGTCGCATCTTCGCCGCTAAACCCTTCTACCTTGACGGCGGTAGGAATATGGCTAAGATCGACCGCCACACCTGGCGTGACCGGGGCGATATCATAAAGTGAGAGAGCGGAACCTGCGGGTAATTGAGTCTTGAGCAGCAGTGCGAGCGCCTGGCCGATACCACCGGCTGCACCGAGAACGGCAACTTTCATCCTGAACTCCTTATGAAGGTGGGGCAGAGATATGCCGAAAATCCATCAGGTTACGAGTTTAATCAACTTCTCAGGCGATAGCGACAAACCTGTCGCGCAATAACATGACGCCGCAATCGGCTCCCGAGACATCTCCACTTCAGAAGTCGCCTGAATGATACAATCGCAGCCAGAAGACAATGGACGGCAATGATCATCGATATAGTTGTTACCACTTCAATACTATAACAACATTGCAACCTTCGCTTTGCGCGTCACCCCGCGATTTTGGCGCAACACAAAACTCTGCTATAATGCCGCTCCGCAGTTGATTAGCGCGATTCTCTCACTACGCTTATTGCATAAAAATTCATCTAAATGCATAATAATTTATCTGCCGCTGGCCTGTTGCCTGCTGCACCCCTCTTTTATTGGTAGCTTATGCGAAACCCATCAAAACAAGACGACTTGATCAAAGCGTTCAAAGCGTTATTAAAAGAAGAAAAATTCAGCTCTCAGGGCGAAATCGTACAGGCGCTGCAGGAAGATGGCTTCGAGAACATCAACCAGTCAAAAGTTTCTCGTATGCTGACCAAGTTTGGTGCTGTGCGCACCCGCAATGCCAAAATGGAAATGGTGTATTGCTTGCCGGCTGAGCTTGGCGTACCGACCACCACCAGCCCATTGAAGAATCTGGTGCTGGATATCGATTACAACGATGCCTTAGTGGTGATTCACACCAGCCCCGGTGCCGCGCAGCTGATTGCACGCCTGTTGGATTCTCTCGGTAAAGCGGAAGGCATTCTCGGTACTATCGCCGGTGATGACACCATCTTTATTACTCCCGCGCGTAGTTTCTCCGTTAAACAGCTGCACGACGCTGTACTGGTTTTATTCGAACAGGAACTATAAAACCCTGCTCTTAACCGGCAGATCATCTGCCGGTAACATCTTTCCTGATCGGCTCATTTACCGCCACGCTTGTTACAAAATCCTTTGTTAATAATAAGTTATCCATATAGCTGGCGGTTCTGCACCTGGTGAAATATTGGTACGACCTTTTCCCCCACTTAACCATTCTCGCTATTTTACACTGCTTTGCATATTGTGCTCAGTGGTTATGGCTTCCTAATCCGTATCAGCCAGCGAGATCAACCATGATCTTTCGCACGAAAAGATAATTTGATGCAGATCATTGTTTTTACGAATAAATAACAGTCAATGGTTAAGAATTAAGCGGTTTTAATAACTTCCAGTTCTAAAAAGGTGCCATAAGGATAAAGAATAACAACCAAACATTATTAGCCAGATATTAATTTCATGAGTGATTAGATCTATACTTGTTTTCGTGATGCAAATCACACGAAAGAAAAAGATAAAAACAGAAGACGAGGAAAAATACCATGAACGTTAAAACTACTATTGCAACCCTGAGTGTTCTATCTGCCCTGTCATTTGGTGCTTTAGCAGCAGATTCTATCAATGCCCAACAGGCAGCGAATCTGCAACCTGCCGGCACCATCAGTGTGAGCGGCGTGGGCGGTTCTCCGATGGATATCCATGAACAGCTGAATGCCAAAGCCGATCAGGAAGGCGCTAAAGCCTACCGTGTGATCGAAGCGAACACCGGCGACAGCTATCACGCCACCGCTGAACTTTATAAATAAGTTTCTGATCAAGACGCAGTGTGAACGGCGACCCGTTTGAGACGCATTTGCCTCTCAGGTTGCCAAACCAAATTTCAGGAGAGTGAATCATGAAAACCAAATTAGCTATCGCCATCGTCGGTCTGGCTTCCGTACTGTCTTTCGGTGCCAGCGCCGCTAGCCTGGTTTCTAACGAACAAGCTGCACAGCTGCAACCGCTGAATCAAACCGTCAGCGTGAGCGGTGTTGACGGCGACCAGACCAACGTTCGTCAGGAACTGTCTCAGAAAGCCGATGCGCAAGGTGCCAGCCACTATCGCATTATTGAAAACAATCGCGGCGACACCTTCCACGTGACCGCTGAATTGTACAAATAAGACTAAATCGAACGTCGGGCGCCTCAACGGCGCCAGACAATTTATCGACGACCCGCCTCACCCACTTTTTGCCGCAGGTTGTTGATTACAACGAGGAGAAAAATTATGAAAATCAAAGCAACCATCGCAGCCGCCAGCCTTCTTTCCCTGTTTGCCTTTGGAGCATCAGCCGCCCAATTGGTAACGAATGAGCAGGCGCAAAATCTGCAACCTACCGGCAGCACTATCACCGTCAGCGGTACCGGCGGATCGCCAATGGATTACCGTGCAGAGCTTTCACAGAAAGCCGATGCACAAGGTGCCAGTGCTTATAAAGTGATTGAAGCCAATACCGGTGACAGCTATCACGTGACCGCTGAGCTGTACAAATAATTCCTCGTCAATTCTGACGAACCCTTTGGCCCCGCTCGCCGGGGCCCTTTTTCGGCTTGTCACTTCACATTAAAGCGGAGCTGGCCCTCCAGCTCCTCTTCTGCTTCATCAAATAGCAGGATTAATGCGCCATACCGGCGTTTCTGCCCTGTTCCCAGATTCACAAACTCAATTTCCAGCGGCAGCGGCAACTGCTCCCCGAGGATCGCATCCCAAAGATCATCAAGATCGCTGATGGCGAGATCCGCCAGCGCAAAACGATCGCTGAACTGCCGATAGAAATGGGCTTGATCGACGATTTCGTCGAAATCAAAACGCTCGGTTCTCATCGTGATTCCCTCTTTCAGGCAGGGCCGCCAGTCAGGCCAGCCCACCAATATGCAGCGCTTTCACTTCCAGGTACTCTTCCATCCCCAGCACCGATCCTTCACGCCCCAAACCGGACTCTTTTACACCGCCAAACGGCGCCAGTTCAGTGGACACGGCACACTCGTTGATACCAATCATTCCGGCCTCCAGCGCCGCCGAGACGCGGAATACCCGCTGCAGATTTTGCGTATAGAAATAGGCGGCTAAACCGTATTCGGTGTTATTGGCGCGCTGGATGACATCGGCTTCATCATCAAAGCGGAAGCAGGCGGCTACCGGGCCAAAGGTCTCTTCCTGAGCCAGCTTCATATCTTCATGCGCCTCGGCAATCACTGTCGGCTGCCAGAAATTGCCCCCTAGTGGATGGCGCTCGCCACCGATCAGCAACTTACCGCCTTTGCTCAGTGCATCCTTCACGTGCTCTTCCACTTTTTCCAATGCTGAGCGCTCGATTAGCGGGCCGACGATCACGCCTTCTTCCACACCATTGCCCACTTTCAGCTTACCCACGGCATCGGCCAGTTGATTGACGAAACGATCGTAAACCGCATTGTGCACATAGAAGCGGTTCACGCTGACGCATACCTGGCCAGCGTTGCGGAATTTGTTAGCAATCGCGCCCTGTACCGCAGCAACAATATCCGCATCCTCAAACACGATATAAGGCGCATTGCCGCCCAGCTCCATCGAGACTTTCTTCATAGTGTCTGCTGCGTTGCGCATCAGCGTTTTACCCACGGCGGTCGAACCGGTGAACGAGATCTTACGCACCGCCTGGCTGGCCATAATCGCGTCGCTGATGGCATGGGTATCGCCCGCCACTGCATTTAACACGCCATCGGGTACGCCAGCTTCTTGCGCCAGGGCCAGCAACGCAAAGGCACACAGTGGCGTGTTGTTCGCCGGTTTGATGATGCCGGTGCAGCCAGCCGCCAGCGCCGGGCCCAGCTTGCGTGTCAGCATCGCCATCGGGAAATTCCACGGCGTAATAGCCGCCACCACACCAATCGGTTCACGCGTGGCCAGAATGCGCGATCCTGGTTTCGCTGGTGGAATGATTTCTCCGTTGGCACGTTTGGCCTGCTCGGCAAACCATTGAATAAAGCTGGCGGCGTACTCGACTTCGCCTTCGGCTTCTTTCAGGGGTTTGCCCTGCTCGGCGGTCATCAGTTGCCCGAGCCAGCTTTTATTCTCGATGATCAGTTGATACCAGCGATTTAGAATCTCAGCGCGCTGCTTAGCGGTTTTGTCACGCCACGCTGGAAAAGCCTGCTGAGCGGCAGCAATGGCTTGTTCAGTTTCGTTCTTCCCGGCTTTCGCCACTTTCGCCAGCACTTCGCCGGTGGCCGGATTGGTCACATCAAAGGTGGTACTGGCGTTATGCCATTGTCCCGCAGCGAAATAACCGGTCTTAAACAGTGGATGTTGTTGCAGAGAGGTGGACATCATTATTCTCCTGTCAGTTTGCTTCCTGTCAGAAAAGTATAGATGCCAAAATCGCAGGTTTTTGTGTCAACGTGGGATCAAAAAGGCCGCTGCAGAGTGCAGCGGCCGATTTCAGATTTGGATGAGGGTGTTCTGGTACTTATCCAGCATCAGTGAGAGTCGTTTTACGGGTTCGGTAACGCTCTCCGGTGCTGAATAGTGATGGAGCTTTTCCTGATAAATCTCCAATTCCTTCAACAAACGCTCAAAGTAGTAGCGCCGCTTGTCATCGCTCGTGGCTGAAATCACCCGATCGGCGGTATATCGCAACTGGCGGTGATAAGCCGACAGCTCCGCGTTAACCGGCACTTCGGCATTACGCAGTCGCTGATGGCCGATAATCAGCGTCAACGCGATGCGGTATTTGTCGATATCGCCAGGGAACAGATTGAGCAGCAGGAACAGCTGTTGATATAGCGCGGGCAGATGATTCTCGCGACGACGAGCCTGATTGGTGGTCAACGCAGCCACGGCGGCATACATAAAGCGGTTCAGCAGTTTACGGCCGGTACGTGCTTTGGACTTATCGCGAATTAGCAGAATCACCATCATCGCCACAAAGCTGCCGATCCACTGGCCCAGCGCATTATCAAGGAATACGTTGAACTCAAACTTCATCGGGTTATCCAGCACCAGCACGTTGATGGTGCCGATCAATGCGCCCAGCGTACCAATCTGACGCCGCTGCACAAAGATACCGCCGATAAAACCCAGCGCGCCAATCGCGATGCACAGCAACAACGCGCTTTGCTGCGTGGCAGGCAGGATGTAGACGAAATAGAGCATGCCGAGCGGCACGGCGAAAGCCATACCGTAGAAAAAGTCTTTCGCCATCATTAACGGATTCGGCATACGCATCGCCAGCGCGGTGATCACGGCCAGCATCACCATACAGCCGCTGCCCGAAGTCCAGCCGGTATACAACCAGAACAGGGAACCGAGCGCGGTTGCCACAAAAGTACGCACGCCGTTGATCATTGCATGATGGGTTTCCGCTGAACGCGCCTGAATCACCACTTCACGCTGCAGGATGCTCTCTTCCAGCGTCGTGATACGGCTGTTGCTGCGCACACCATTAATCAGCAGCAGATACTCTGTTGCTGCGCCGACCCAGCTTGCCACGGTCATCGGCACAGTTTTATTAGTGACACTGATCAGACGACGCATCACCTTCATACGCTTATGCACGTCATCGACGTTATGAACGTCTTTCTCGATCAGCAGGCGATATTGCGTCGGGATATAGTCTGGACGAGCGTTTTGAATCAGGAAGGTTTCAGCCGCTTGCGTAATCAACGTCAGCGACAGCGTATTCAACATCTGCAGGCGGCGACTAGAATTCTTCCAGCGCGATGACTCCATCATCAACTGGCTGCGCATGCCGTTGAGCGCTGTGGTGCGGCGTACCAGCGCGCTCCAGGTTCTATCCACTTCGTCTTTATCAGCGTGTGCCACACACAGTTGCAGCAGCTTGTAATGCGCCACCAGCAGCGAATCGACTTCGGCATCAATGACTTTTTTGATCGAACGCGGCGAAAACAGCATATCTGCAAGAATCGCACACAGAATACCAATGACGATTTCACTGCAACGTTCAACGGCAAACTGTGGTGCCAGCGTTAAGCCACCACTGGCATCGGCGGTAATCACGATAATCAGCGCGGTGTAACCCGCAAGGCCCAGTGCGTAAGAGTTCTCGACCTTAATCAGTGAAGAGAGCCAGACGCACATTCCCGCCCATAAACAACACAGCAGCAGCATCACCACCGGTGCGCGCACCGTGGCGATCATGATGGTGAGTGCGGCAATACAGCCAATAAAAGTACCGATAATGCGCAGAATGCCGCGATAGCGCAGTGCGCCAGAATAGGGGTCGCCCCCTGCGGCAAAGGCGGTACCACCGGCGACAATGCCGGCGGTCATCACCGCCCAACGCGGCGTTTCCAGATTAAAGTGAAAGCCAATCATCAGCGCGGCAATCAGCGCAAATGCGAGCTTCACCGGGAAACGCAAAAACTCAATCATAACGGCCTCGCTCAACCAAACTCGCGCAGGCGGTTAAAGAACTGCGTCATCGGCGAGACTTTGGTTTGACGATCTTTATCACCGGTGATCACCACCGTAGCGGTGGTGCCCGCCGGGAAGCGATTGCCTGGTTGATCGTCAAGATGAATACGCACCGGTACGCGCTGCGCCAGTCGCACCCATTCGAGGTTGGAGTCGATGGTCGCCATGCCTTTGCTGTCAACGCTGCTGCTGCTGTTGGTGACGCCCGCAGCGATACTGTCCACCGTGCCGCGCAACACCGCATTGCTGCCCAGCGGGGTAATTTCGGCTCGGAAGCCCGGACGCACGCCATCCAGCTTGGTCTCTTCCATATAGGCCAGCACATAGAATGAGTGCTGCTGTACCAATGCCACGGCAACAGAACCACGGGTGATAAATTCGCCCTGATAAACGTTGAGGTTGGTGACCCAGCCATCTGAAGGCGCTTTGATAGTGGTACGATCCAGGTCGATCACCGCCAGATCGCGTGTTGCCACCGATTTCGCCAGCTGATGTTCGCTGGTTTGCAGATCGTTGTTAGCCTGATCGATCGCTTCACGCGACATGGCGCTGGTGCCGAGTTGGTTACGGCGCGCCGCTTCACGACGTTTTTCGTTGACCAATGCCTGGTAATATTCAACATCCGCCTGGGCTTCATCCAGCGCTTTTTGGTAGCGCGGGCGATCCACGACAAACAGCGTATCACCCTGTTTCACCAGTTGGTTGTCGTGCACCGGCACCTCAGTGATGAGTCCGGTCACGTCCGGCGAAATCGCTACAACATCAGCGGAGAATTTGGCGTCACGCGTCCAGGGCGATTCGGTGTAGAACACCCAGGCGCGGAAGATGATCACGATTGCGATGATAACCAGCAGGATTGTAATCGCGTAACGCGCGATTTTTCTTATGAGCGCTTTCACTTAAAAACCTCAGACGAATAGACGGGATACAAGGTAAAACACGCAGCAATACAAAGCTGTGTTAAAAAGTGCCGGATGCCACACCAGGTCATAAATTCCGCTGGGCGTCAGCACGCGTTTCACCAGCCAGAACAGCGCCAGCGAAACCAGTAGTTCAATGAAGATGGGCGGAAAGCTCAGCCCGAATACGACAAATACCGGAAGCACACTCATTACGGTTCCTTAGTTCGACCTTGCCGGATTGCACCGATACCTGCCCTCATGCCGCGTGGCACGTCGGGTTGAGAATCAGGGGATGATTGAGAGACTGATGGCAACATTCAGGCCGCGTTGAGCTAATGATAGCGTATCATCGTGTAAACACAGCCGTGTTAAGGTGCGGTGAACAGACCCAGCGTGCGTATAGTAACGCGCATGACTATACGTTTTCTACATATTGTGAGCTAAATCACTTTTTAGCCAGAGTAAACAATGGAACGACTTAAAGGCATGTCCATTTTCGCCAAAGTGGTTGAATTAGGTTCTTTTACCGCCGCGGCACGTCAGCTTCATCTTAGCGTTTCGTCAATCAGCCAAATTGTCGCCAAACTGGAAGATGAGCTGCAGGTCAAATTGTTAAATCGCAGCACCCGCAGTATTGGCCTGACCGAAGCGGGCAAGATCTACTATCAGGGCTGTCGCCGCATGCTGGCCGAGGCATCACAGGTGCATGAACAGCTGTATGCCTTTAATAATACGCCGATTGGTATTCTGCGTATCGGCTGCTCCTCCACCATGGCGCAAAACGTGTTGTCTGCGATGACCAGCGATATGCTGCGCGAATATCCTGGCCTGAGCGTCAATCTGGTCACCGGCATTCCCGCGCCGGATTTGATCGCCAACGGTTTAGATCTCGTGGTCCGCGTCGGCGCCTTACAGGATTCCAACTTGTTTTCACGCCGATTGGGCGCGATGCCGATGGTCGTGTGCGCCGCTAAGAGTTATCAGGCGCAACACGGTACGCCAGAAAAGCCGGGCGAGATCGATAATTTTTCATGGCTGGAATACAGCGTTCGCCCGGATAACACCTTTGAACTGGTTGCGCCGGAGGGGTTGGTGACGCGACTGACGCCGCAGGGCCGCTTCGTGACCAACGATTCACAGACGCTGATTCGCTGGCTGAAAGCCGGTTGCGGTATCGCCTATGTGCCGCTGATGTGGGTGATCGATGAGATTAACGCCGGGGAGATCGACATTCTGTTCCCGCAATATCACTCAGAACCGCGTCCGGTGTATGCGCTCTATACCGAGAAGGACAAGATGCCGCTGAAAGTGCAGGTGTGTATCGATTATCTGACCGAGTACTTTAAGCAGGTGGCGCAACAGTATCAGCAGCATCGTAAAAGCTAACGGTCTGGGCGCCATACAGGGTGTCCCTACGATGCGCGAAACGACTACTTGTAAGGTGCGCCATAGGTAAACTCAGACTATTCGATAATCTGTAGAGGCCGCCATGCGAACATCAACTTACGGTCATTCGTAGAGGCCGCCGTGGAATCATCAGACTCCACGGCCATTCGAAAGGTGCGTCATGGGGACATCAGACTTTACTGTCATTCGGAAGGTGCGCATTTATGCGCACCAGGAATGATTACGCGGTACCGCCGACAGTGATTTTATCCAGTTTCAGCGTAGGCTGACCGACGCCGACCGGCACGCTCTGTCCCTCTTTGCCGCACACGCCAACGCCTTTATCCAGCGCCAGATCGTTACCCACCATTGAGATCTGCTGCATCGCTTCAATACCGGAACCGATCAGCGTAGCGCCTTTCACCGGCGTGGTGACTTTGCCGTTTTCAATCAGATAGGCTTCTGAGGTTGAGAACACAAACTTACCGGAGGTGATATCCACCTGGCCGCCACCAAAGTTCGGCGCATAAATACCGTACTCAACACTGGAAATGATGTCCTGCGGCGTGGATTCGCCCGCCAGCATATAGGTGTTGGTCATACGCGGCATGGGCAGATGCGCATAGGATTCACGACGTCCGTTACCGGTTGGAGGTACTCCCATCAGACGCGCGTTAAGCTTGTCCTGCATGTAGCCTTTGAGCACGCCGTTTTCGATCAGGACGTTGTACTGGCCTGGCACGCCTTCGTCATCCACTGCCAGAGAGCCACGCAGGCCTTCGATGGTGCCATCGTCGACTACGGTGCAGAGTTCAGAGGCCACCAGTTGCCCCATTTTGCCGCTAAAGACCGAGGTTTCACGACGATTGAAATCGCCTTCCAGACCATGACCCACGGCTTCATGCAGCAGCACGCCCGGCCAGCCAGCGCCTAACACCACCGGCAATGTGCCCGCAGGCGCGGCCACAGCTGAGAGATTCACCAGCGCCAGGCGCACCGCTTCACGCGCCCATGCATCGGCACGGACATCACCGTTTTCATCGGCATAGAAGAACTCATAACCGGTACGCGCGCCGCCGCCGCTGGAGCCGCGTTCACGTTTACCCTGATCTTCAACCTGCACGCTGATCGACAGACGCACCAGTGGGCGGATATCCGCTGCCAGTGTGCCGTCGGTCGCCGCCACCAGCACCTGCTCGTACACGCCGGTCAGGCTGGCATTCACTTCCTGCACGCGCGGGTCAGCAGCACGAGCCACGGTATCAACACGATGCAACAGTGCAATTTTGTCTTCACGCGTCAGGCTGTCCAACGGATTGATCGGCGCATAAAGCGAACGGTTAATCACGGCAGAAAGCGTATGTGCTTTGCCATTGCCTTGCTCACGCACGATGCTGCGCGCAGCTTCAGAGGACTGGCGCAGGGCGTTCAGGGTGATTTGGTCTGCGTAAGCGAAACCGGTTTTCTCACCGCTGATTGCACGCACACCGACACCCTGGTCGATGTGGTAAGAACCGTCTTTAATGATTTTATCTTCCAGCACCCAGGATTCATGGAAACTGGACTGGAAATAGAGATCGGCATAATCCAGACGACGTTCTGAAAGCTGCCCTAACAGGGAATAAAGGTCCTGCTGATTAATGCTGTTCGCAGCTAGTAACTGCTCACTTACCAGATTCAGAGTCATCGTTTCTCACTCATTATGTGCTCGGATAGTCATAGCCTGCGGCAATTCCCCGACGGCGTCAAATTCACTTCTTGTCGTCTTCGCGCGGTTTGCGCAGCACTTCATTGATTTCCGGTTTATCCAGCGGTCCGCTGATGTGATAACGCAGTAGCGAAATCTTATTCCACAACGGGCCCAATACCTTACTGGCGGCAAACACTGCGGCCCCGATCACCGGGTTGACCACAAAGGCCGTCGCAACGCCCACCGAAGCAGAGATCTCTGGCGCCACCACCGCTTCCATATCAATCTGCCGTTTCGCCAAATCAATCTTGCCTTGCATGGCGATATCCGCTTCCAGACCGTCCACCAGCAGGTTATCGGTGCGCATTACGCCGTTCTCGATCCACGCCGTGCCGTTAATTGAATCGAAATAGAAGCCTTCGCTGAAGGTGTCACTGAAATCAAATCGCAGCTTACGCAGCAAGGCGTCAAAACTCATCAGGCGCAGCAACTGCCCCGCACGCCCGGTGTTCACATCCGCAATCTGGCCTTTGCCAAAATGGGTTTTCAGCGTGCCGCTCAACGTTTCCGCTGAAGGCTGCCACGGGGCGGAACGCCAGTGCAGGTCATAATCCACGTTAAACGGCGCGTCACGTAGCGGCGTGTTTACGCCAAACCAGTTGACGGCGTCATTGATGTTTTTACCGCTCAGACTGCCCTTTAATGAGGTGCGCTGATTGCCCGGTTTATTAACCCATTCACCGTTGATCTTCAGCTTCGCGCTGCCGGAATCCACACTGCCGTTAGTAAGTGCTAACGTATCTCCCTGCGGCTGCAATCTGGCCTGCATATGGCCAAACTTCTGGCCGCGCAGCCAGCACTCATCACAATTAAGCTGCATCGCTGGCCAGTTACTGAAGTCCACAGTGCTGCTGTTTCCACCAAACGGCGAGACGTTGTTATCGCTGCTGTTCGCCCATTCTGGATTGTAGTAAAGATAGCTAAGATCGATCTGCCACGGCGCATGCTGTGCAGTTTGCAAACTGCCACGTGCTTCACGGCTTTCCAGCTGGAGTTGCGTATTGCCGGTCGGCCCCTGCATGACGGTGGCATTAACGTCATGCCATTGCTGGCCACCGAGCGTCAGTGCCGGTGTACGCAGAGTGACGTCACCCGGCAGCAGCGCACCGCCGACTTCCGTTTCGCCCTGAGCATTACGCGAACCACTGCTTCGCGCCAGCAGCCCCATCCAGGCTTCACCATCCAGCGGCGGCAAATTGAGTTCCATGCCGCGTTTTTCTGGCAGCTTCGGCGTACTTTTTGCATCGTTCAACCAGATACCGCGGTCCACACGCAGTTGTGGCTCGAGAATCCAGCGACTATTGAAGCGGTTGTGCTCACGCACGCTGCCGCTCAGCGTGAACCCTTTCAGGTCACCCGTGGCGTTAATGGCGATCGGCATCGCTTCACCCGCCTGCTTATCTAATGGCGCAGGTAAGTGACTACTTACTGTTTTTGCATCGCCCTGCAAATCAACTTTATAAGTCGCGCCACCCTTATGAGGCAGCGTGATATCGACATTGCCCTGCCACGGCAGACTGCCGCTCAGCTGATGGGTGACGTTGGCCGGCAGCGCTTTCAGTTTCGACGGCTGCCAGTCACCTGATAACTTCACGTTGACGCCAAAGTTGTCGGGATTTTCAGTAGTGGTAAAACTGACGCCGGTAGGCTGACCGAACCAGTTAGCCTGCATCTCTTCACTTTCAAGATTGCCGTTGTTATAGCGGAAACGTCCGGTGAGGTTTTCCAGCGTGGTGTTTAACGGCTTGATGTGCAGGCTATTATTGTTCATCACCACATTACCGCTGGCGTGCACCAGTTCGCCATCCAGCGGAATATCGAGATTCAGCGAACCAAGCACGTTGCCGCCGATTTGCAGCTGTTGCAGTGCCGCGCCTAGAGTCGATTTCAGTGGCGTCTGCTCAAAGTAATCAGCGATTTGCTGGCCCTGCCCGCTGAGATCGCCATTGATAATCAGCTTCTCTTTGAGATAGTCCGGGATCACCGCGCTGACGTTGCGTGCATCCACATCGCCCAGCTTGGTTTTGTCCGCCTTCATCCATAAGCCGTTGTTAACAAAATCGAGGTCGATATCGAGGTTCTCCAGCGCTGGCCAACCGGGCTGGAACTGGAAAGTGGATTGGCGCAGCGGCACCCAGACTTCAAACATGCCGTCATTGTGCTTAAACGGGAACAGGCTGGGATTACCGGCGAACAGCAGCGTGGCATTGTCCACTTTCCCGCCTTTGATCGACTCGCTAAGGAAATGGGTCAGATCGTGCCCCATCAGCGGTTCCGGGAAATAGCGCCAGGCATCACCGGCATCGGTGACGCGAATGCCGGCCAGAATATCCAGCTGTGGCGCTTTGCCGATATTTTGCTGATAGCGAAAATCACCGCGCGCCCACAGCGATCTCGCCTGAACATCAAGGTTCTGGCCGTCCAGCGACAGGCCACTGGCATCGTGCTGCCAGTTAAGCCGGCCGGTAATCTGTTTGATTTGTAGCGGCGCCTGGAACATATCGCCATAAGGCACTTCCGCTTGTCCCATCGCCACATCCAACTGGCCATTGCTGACGCTGCCGCTGGCGGTGCCGTTCAAATTGCTGATGCCCGGTAACAGTTCCCAATGCTGCCACGCCAGATTGCGCCATTTGGCTTGCAGTCGGGTTTGTTCTGGCTGGTTGAGCGGAATATCCAGCGCCAGCGCATCGATGTTGCCCCGTGGCTGCAGTGCACGCCAGTTATCCAGTAACGCAGGCGACAAGGGTTTAAACAGCGGGACTAACGGTGCAAGGCGTTCCAAATCCAGCTGCGTGGCACGGACACGCACTTCTGCACCACTGTTGGCGCCCAACATCTGCTGGTCTTCCGGCTTCCACAGAAGAGAGAAGTGTCCAGGCGCCCAGGCAATGCCATCAGTGCTGAGGCGGGTTTGCGGCACTGACAAACTCCAGCCATTTTGGAAACGGGCCAGGTGCGCGGTTAAACCATCGACCTGAAGCTGGTGATCGCCCTGCTCGCCGCGCCAGCGCGCACCGCCTTTACTGAGCAACAGGTCACCGGCGTACACATCACCATCGCGAAGATTTACCCACGCTGCGAGGCTGAAACGGGCACTTTCGAGACTGGTATTATCACGCAGCCACGGGCCAATCCACGGACGCACATCGACATCATCCGCTTGCATCCAGATGCGGCCATCATTGAGTAATCCGTTGGTATCGTTGAGATCGAGTCGCACTTGCACCACGCCGTGCTGACCGGTAAAGCTAGAGAGATTAACTTCGCCTTCCGCGCGGTGACGCGTGCTTTCGTTGAGCCAGGTCAGACGTGGGATCGCCAGCTCGGCATGCTGGCCAGAGGGCGTCAGAAAACGGATGCTGCTGTCACGCAGGTCAAAGTGGTCAAACTGACGCAGGAACAAATCGTTGATCTGGCCAGGTTTGAAACTGTTTTTCTGCTGGTCACTGGTAAACAGTGGATGATTGGTTTCGAGACGCAGTTGCCAGAAGGTGAGATCGCGGAACTGCCAGCGCCAGTGCAGCAGTGATTGCCAGACGTTAAGCGCCAGATTGACCCGATCGATGGTCAGCTTGCCATTGTCCGGCATCGAAACATTGAGATTGCGCACCTGCAGGGTTGGGCCAAAGTTTTCCCATTTGCCCTGCAACTCGCTGGCGTCCACCGTCACACCGCTGACGCGTGAAATCGTCTGCAGTATGTCGCTGCGATAGCTGTTGAGATGCGGCATCACGAGGCGCAACCCGCTGACTAGCAGCGCCACAATAACGATGATTGCGGCGAGCAGCAGTAACAAAATCCTCGGCAACCGCCTCACACACCTCTCCTTGCTTCCCGTTGGATAACGGCGTTCAACCTCACGACTTACATCATGACGACGTCAAACTGCTCCTGAGTATAGAGCGGCTCAACATGGACTTTAACCTGCTTACCGACAAAGATTTCCACTTCAGCCAGCGCATGTGACTCTTCGCTTTTTAACGCTTCACCCACCGCCGGGGAAACATAGACGAGGAAGCGATCCGAATCATAAGCATGATGCACACGCACAATTTCGCGCATGATTTCATAGCAGACCGTTTCCACCGTTTTCAGCGTGCCGCGCCCTTTGCACACCGGGCAATCGGCACAGAGCACATGTTCAATACTTTCACGCGTGCGCTTGCGCGTCATTTCCACCAGGCCGAGCGCTGAGAAACCATTGATACCGGTTTTCACCCGATCTTTACTTAGCGCACTTTCTAGTGAATGCAGTACGCGGCGGCGGTGATCGTCATTACTCATGTCGATGAAATCGATAATGATAATGCCGCCGAGGTTGCGCAGTCGTAGCTGGCGTGCAATCGCCTGCGTGGCTTCAATATTGGTGTTGAAGATGGTCTCGTCGAGATTACGATGCCCCACAAACGCACCGGTGTTGATATCGACGGTGGTCATGGCTTCGGTTTGATCGATGATCAGATAGCCGCCCGACTTAAGTTCAACTTTGCGCTCCAGCGAGCGCTGAATTTCGTTCTCGACATCAAACAGATCGAAGATCGGCTGTTTGCCGCTATACAGTTCCAGCTTGCTGGCCATTTCCGGGATATATTCGCCGGTAAATTCCACCAGCAAATCGCAGGTCAGACGCGAGTCGACACGAATGCGATCCAGCGCCGCGCCAGCGAAGTCACGCAGCACGCGCTGTGCCAACGCTAACTCGCCGTACAGCAGGCAGCGTGTCTGGTTACGTTTTTTGCGCTCGCTGACCTTGGTCCACAGACGCTTGAGGAAGGCAGCGTCCTGCGCTAAATCTTCCTCACGGATGCCTTCTGCGGCAGTACGAATAATAAAGCCACCAAGATCGTCACAGTAAGCCGCCACCACCGCTTTCAGGCGGTCACGCTCGGCTTCGCTTTCAATACGCTGTGAAACGCCAACGTGCGATGCACCTGGCATAAACACCAGGTAACGTGAAGGCAGCGTAATATCCGTCGTCAGGCGCGCGCCTTTGGTGCCGAGCGGATCTTTCACCACCTGCACCACCAAATCCTGGCCGGGACGCACCAGCTCGCTGATATCGCGTACGACAAAGTTTTTCTTCTCATCACCCGCCACACATTCGGTGTGCGGCATGATGTCAGAGGCGTGCAGGAAGGCGGCTTTATCCATGCCGATATCAACAAACGCGGCCTGCATACCGGGCAACACGCGGCTGATGCGACCTTTATAGATATTCCCCACGATACCGCGCCGTGCTTCGCGCTCGATGTGGATTTCCTGCAGAATGCCGCCATCAATATAGGCGACACGGGTTTCAGAAGGTGTAACGTTAACCAGCAGCTCAGCCGTCATCTTGTCCCCTTAACGCACGCAGTGACTGAAAGTGGCTCAGCAACTCATTGGTTTCAACCAGCGGTAAACCCACTACGGCGTGATAGCTTCCATTAATCTTGCGGACAAAATTGCCGCCCAGACCCTGTATTCCGTACGCGCCGGCTTTGTCCATCGGCTCGCCGCTGGCAATATAGTGCGAGATTTCTTCTGCCGTGATATTGCGGAATGTCACGTCAGTGGTGACAAGGCAATCCAGCTCGCGCGCACTGTCAGCCAGCGCGACGGCGGTCATTACCTGATGCGTTTGCCCGGAGAGTTGACTCAGCATCTGCGCCGCGTGAGCCGCATCGCGCGGCTTTTCCAGCACTTCGTTGTTCAGTACCACGATGGTATCTGCACCCAGCACCGGTAAATCCTGCGGTGCGACCGCCACGCCTGCGCGTGCTTTATCCGAGGCAAGACGGCGAACATAGGCTTCAGCCGCTTCTTCCGGCTGGCGCAGCTCTTCAACGTCGGTGACCAGACGCTCAAACTGCAGGCCAAGCTGCGTGAGCAGTTCACGTCGACGCGGTGAACCGGATGCGAGATACAGGCTTATCATAGTCTTCCTTACTGGACAGCGAACTGACGGCGAATCTTTCTCATTAATAAGAATAGCCAAGGCCATAGAATGCCGTCGACCACACTGCTCCAGAAGATTTCCGGACGGAATGAGACGTTGATCACCAGGAATTCAGCCCAGAAAACAATCACATCCACCGCGAGCGACAGCACCATAACCATTAATGCCTGCTGCCACAACGCCAGATTTCGGAATAGCTGAAATTTGAAGGCCACCAGATACGCGATGATGCTGAACGCCAGCGCACGCACACCCAGCGTGGAACCGGCCACCAGATCCATTACGGCCCCTAAAAAGAAGCCAGTACCCACATTGACGCGGTGCGGCAATGCCAGAACCCAGTAAACCAGGATCAACAAAAGCCATGAAGGCCGGAACATGTAGATTTGTTCCGGCCAGGGCATGATTTGCAGAATGAGGGCAATCAGAAAGGACAGCCAGATAACCCATCGGCCCTGGCTGCGATATCGACTCAAGGCTGGCCTCCGCGTGTGTTCGCAGGGATCCCTTGCGAACGACTGCTGTTAGCGGGTGCCGGCGGCCCCATCTGCGGTGCCACGTCCGGTGCTGGTGGGCCCATTTCGCCTGCTGGCGGCAAGACTTGCGGCATCATCTGCATCAGACGCTCATTCGCCACGCGATGAACTTCATCTGGTGCCATCGGCATGTCGCCATTCTTATCCGAGCCCCACAACAGCAGCAGATAACGCAGACGCTGCAGACCTGCGGTCGGATGCGCCTGGATCACGGTATAAGCACGTTGCGTATCCACTTTCACAGAAGAGACCACGCCAACCGGATAGCCTTCAGGGAAACGTCCGCCGAGGCCAGACGTCACCAGCACATCGCCAACACGAATGTCGGTGTTGCCCGGCAGATGTTCCAGCTGCAGGTCTTCGCTGCAGCCGTTACCCGCCGCAATTACGCGAATATCGTTACGTAATACCTGAATCGGCAACGCATGCGAGGCATCGCAAATCAGCAGTACACGGCTGGTCACCTGACCAACAGCCACCACCTGACCCACCACACCTTTATCGCTAATCACCGGCTGGCCTTCGTAAACACCGTTTACGCTGCCTTTATCGATAACCACCTGATCGGTATACGGGTCGGTGCCGGTTGAAATCACCTGGGTCACCATCTTGTGCTCATCCTGACGCAACGGCGAGCCGAGCAGCTCACGCAGACGCGCGTTTTCCTGCTTGTATTGCCCCAGCATCAGCAGGTCACTGTTTTTCAGGAAGAGCTCACGGCGCAGCGCTTTGTTTTCCAGCTCGAGCTGCTGGCGTGAAGCCAGCGTTTCTGAGACGCCGTCAAGAAGCTGTCGCGGCCCATTGGCCAGAAAGTAAAATGGACTTACCGACGTGTCCAGGTAGTTGCGGATCTGGGAGAAGGAGCTCACGCGACTGTCAGCGATAATAATCGCGATAGCCACAATGACTGCCAGAAAGAGACGCAACTGCAGGGAAGGCCCCCTGCTAAAAATCGGCTTCATAAATTCTGCGTGTTCCTCGACATCAGGGAAGAAGCGTCAGTCTTGTGACTAACGCCTCCAGGGCTGGACGCATCTCGCCGTCGTGCGCAGCGTCGATAGGCGCGACTCCCTGCGCAATTTGACCACGGTCTCAGCCGATGAGGATTTACTCCTCGCTGAACAAATCGCCGCCGTGCATGTCGATCATTTCCAACGCTTTACCACCGCCGCGCGCGACGCAGGTCAGCGGATCTTCTGCAACAACCACCGGAATCCCGGTTTCTTCCATCAGCAGACGATCCAGGTTGCGCAGCAATGCGCCACCACCGGTCAGCACCATGCCGCGCTCGGAGATGTCAGAAGCCAGTTCTGGTGGGCACTGTTCCAGCGCGACCATCACGGCACTCACGATACCGGTCAACGGCTCTTGCAGTGCTTCGAGGATTTCATTGGAGTTCAGCGTAAAGCCACGCGGTACACCTTCAGCCAGGTTACGACCACGCACTTCAATTTCGTGTACTTCATCACCCGGATAGGCAGAACCAATTCCGTGTTTGATACGTTCCGCAGTGGCTTCACCAATCAGTGAACCGTAGTTGCGGCGCACATAATTAATGATAGCTTCATCGAAGCGGTCACCACCAATACGTACAGAAGAAGAGTAGACCACGCCGTTCAGGGAGATAACGGCGACTTCAGTAGTACCACCACCGATATCCACCACCATCGAACCGGTTGCTTCTGAGACCGGCAGGCCTGCGCCAATTGCGGCAGCCATCGGCTCTTCAATCAGAAACACTTCGCGCGCGCCTGCACCCTGTGCAGATTCACGGATAGCACGACGCTCAACCTGAGTAGCGCCAACCGGCACGCAGACCAGCACACGTGGGCTTGGACGCATAAAGCTGTTGCTGTGCACTTGTTTAATGAAGTGCTGGAGCATTTTTTCAGTCACGAAGAAGTCGGCGATAACGCCATCTTTCATAGGACGGATTGCCGCGATGTTGCCAGGGGTACGACCCAGCATTTGCTTCGCGTCATGACCCACGGCCGCAACGCTCTTTGGCGAACCGGCACGATCCTGACGAATGGCAACCACGGAAGGCTCGTTCAGCACGATGCCTTGTCCTTTTACGTAAATCAGGGTATTCGCAGTACCCAGGTCAATGGACAAGTCATTGGAAAACATGCCACGAAATTTTTTAAACATACTAAGGGATAATCCTGCAAGCTGGGGGCGGAAAATAAAATCCGCCTACTTTACCAACCACGCGAAGCCGCTACAAGGCGCAAAAACGTTCTGCTTCGGTGAAAAAATACGCTGAATAATTTTTTGGGCCGATTCGCTTATCCCTGGCCACCGTAAAATAGCGCTAAGCCGCCCTATTAAACGTAAATTCACCCTTCATCACCGGGTGAATTTCGACATAAAATCTAACATTTCCAGCCATCATAAGCGCGGACGTTATCCGCCAAAGGGCTGAAAAAGAGCGATCAGCGCCACTTTACAGGCTGAAGGCCTAAATTCGATAACGTTGTGAATGCTTTTTCACGTTACTGTTCACCGGTAGTGATGGGGCAAAGAAATCGCCCTGCCCGCCTGCCACACCCAAATTCGCCAGCGTTTGCCACTCCGCGCGCGTGCGCACGCCAGCAGCAAAAACTTGTGTTGAGGTGGATTTGCACACTTCCAGTAAACTTTGCACAAATAACTGGTTTTCAGTACGACGTTCGATATTTCGCACCAGGCCCGGATCAAGCTTGATCACTTCGATCGGGAACTGCTTGATATAAGCACTGCTCACCACGGTCATTCCCGCCTGATCGACCGCAACACGGCAACCAAACGCGGTCAACATCTGGAAAACCGGCACTAAACGATTGATGTGTTGACAAACATCCGCCTCAGCAAGTTCAAATAAAAAACGTTTTCTTTGCGATTTTGTACATTGCAGTAAAAGCTTTTGCAGCCAGCGCTGGAATGGGCGCTGTAATAATGAGTCGATATTCACGGGTAACGCCAGCGTTTCATCGGGCCACACTTCAGAGAGTGCCGCGATTCGCGTGACCAGTTGGCGATCCCAACTGTCGGTCAAACCAAGTTGCAGCACCAGCGGCATAAACTCGGCCGATACGACTTCTTTATCGCCATCGAACACGCGCGCCAGCATTTCACGGTGGTGCACTTTGCCATCCAGCAACACGGCCGGTTTCTGGTAAAGACGTGGGCCGCCGCGGTTAAGGGTGTTTTCCAGCAACGTTCGCCAGCGCACACTGCCACGTCCCATGTCTAAAGTATTGCCTTCACCAACTGACCAACTGTTACCGCCCTGCAAGGCCGCACGACGCGTTGCCATCTCCACATTTTCCATCACCTGCGGCACGCTTTCTCCGCTGCGCCACGCGCTGATGCCAATGTGGATGAGATCATCACGATCCACCATACGCATCGGCGGCAATGAATCGACCGCGTTGATCAACTGGTCGGCGATACTGTTGGCCTCTTTGAGCGTGCGATGCGGCAGTAACACGGCAAAATCGCTGCGGAAGTAGCGCGCCAGCAATGCGCCTGGGTAGCGGAGAACAAAAGTCGACAGCATGTTGATCAGGTCAAACAGGTACTCATCCACCAGCGTTTGACCGAGGGTTTCATGCAGCGTGTCGAGATCGGGCAGGCGCACCATCATCACCACGCCATGCGTGCCCACATCTTCCTGATCTTCCAACAGCGTGGCCAACTGGTTATCAAAGAACAGGCGGTTATTCAGGCCAGTGCGCGAATCCTGTGCGGCAAAGGTACGGATGAGCGTATCAATGCGTAATCGCTGCTCACCCGCTTCCTGCAGATCGTTAAGTAAGGTATCAATGGCGCGACTGGCTTTTGGCGGCCATTCGGCATAATGCCCGACGTAGGGTATGCGCTCCCCCGCCAGAATACGCTCGGAACGTGCTTCTAAACGCTCCATGTGTTGCCAGCGGCGATTGATCCAGCGATGCGTCATCACCAGCAACGCAGACATAATCGCCACCACGCTGAGCAGAACAATCAGCGTATAGGCGCCGGTAAAGGAGCGGAACCAGGTTTTCGCGGGATCGAGCACCACCACACGCAACTCAAGGCCGGGGGAGTGTACCAACGGGAGATCGAACTGAATAAAGCGATTCGGCTCATCCTCCAGCATAGGATTTTCATGGCGGGCAAGCTGGAAAACCACGGTGTTGCCGTTATGCATCTCAATCTGTTCGGCGTTGATCACTGGCATGATCCGCGTCAACCACTGCGTCAAATCTTGTGGCGATTGCGTTGCCAGCGCTTTATCGACTTCGGTCGCAAGCGTATTGACCCGCGTTTCCACGCGCTGTTGCGATAGCCAGATAAAACTAAAAGCGCAGCCGACCAGCATCAATAACATTGCCAGTAAGCTTAATAATGTAATAAACGCAGAAAACTTAGTTGTTAATCGCATCCCTGTGCCTGTATCACTGCGGTTCTGAACGGTCGCCATCCGACGGCGCCAACCTGCTCACTGGCGCAAACCTGAGCAAAATAGCACAAAACATTGCCTGAATCAGCGCCAGACGCGCATCAAATGTCGCGGTGCACCATGCTAATTGGCCCACCGGCGCGAGTATAGCCGCAAAGTGTGATGGCTTGCGTTTCACACGGGCTTTTTCGTCCTATTCTCAACAGAGCGCGCTCGCCAGGAAATTTCATATTTTTCCGGGCAAAGTGGCGTGTCCAGCGCGAGTTAATCATGCTGAGTACAACACCACCTTTTTCGCCGGAGAATGTCATGAAGCTGAAGCAATACCTTACCGAATCCGACGTGACGCCAGAGAGCATCTTTAACATGCGCCGCCGTCAGGTGCTGAAAGCGCTGGGATTAGGCGCAGCAGCGGCAAGTTTGCCCGGCGCGGCGCAGGCGGATGTGCTGAGTTGGTTCAAAGGCAATGACCGCCCTCCTGCACCCGCGGGACGCGATCTGCAATTTACCAAACCCGCGCAGTATCAGGCCGATCTGCCGATGACGCCGTTTGACAAGGTTTCCGGCTATAACAACTTTTATGAATTTGGTCTGGATAAAGCCGATCCTGCTGCCAACGCCGGTACGCTGAAAACTGAACCCTGGCAGTTGCGCATTGAAGGTGAGGTGGCGAAACCGATCACGCTGGATATGGACGACATCTTCAAACGCTTTGCCATGGAACAACGTATTTATCGCATGCGCTGCGTCGAGGCGTGGTCGATGGTGATCCCGTGGGTGGGCTTTGAGCTGAATAAATTACTCAAACTGGCTGAACCCACCAGCAATGCCCGCTTTGTCGCCTTTCAGACTTTATATGCTCCGGACCAGATGCCAGGGCAGAAAGATCGCTTTATCGGCGGAGGACTGGATTATCCGTATGTGGAAGGATTGCGTCTTGATGAAGCGATGCACCCTCTCACGCTGTTAAGCACCGGCGTGTACGGCAAAGCGCTGCCACCACAGAATGGCGCCCCGATTCGTTTGACGGTGCCGTGGAAATACGGTTTCAAGGGCATCAAGTCCATCGTGAAGATCACACTAACGCACGATCAGCCCCCGACAACCTGGAACCAAATCGCCAATAACGAATATGGTTTTTATGCCAACGTTAACCCCCATGTGAATCACCCGCGCTGGTCGCAGGCAACCGAACGTTTCATTGGTTCCGGCGGAATTCTCAATGTTGAACGCCAGCCAACCCTGCTGTTTAACGGCTACGCTAAAGAAGTGGCATCACTTTATCGCGGGCTCGATTTACGGGAGAACTACTGAGTGCGACTGACGTTACGCCATATCACCCTGTTAAAAGTGGTGCTGCATCTCGCGGCTTTCCTGCCGTTTGTATATCTGTTTATGGCTGCCAGCCAGGGTTGGTTGAGTGCCGATCCGGCGAAAGATATCCAGCATTTTACCGGCAGAATGGCGTTAAAGTTGCTTTTGGCGACGCTGCTGGTGAGCCCGCTCACCCGTTACCTGAAGCAGCCACTGCTGATTCGCACCCGCCGCCTGCTCGGCGTGTGGTGTTTTGCCTGGGCATGTTTGCATTTGACCAGCTATTACCTGCTGGAACTGGGTTATAACCACCTGCAACTGCTGGGCAGTGAGATCGTTTCACGTCCTTATCTGTTACTGGGTATGATCTGCTGGCTGGTGTTGTTTGCCCTCGCGATCACCTCATTTCAACGTGCTCAACGTAAGCTTGGTCGCCGTTGGCAAACCCTCCACAACGGCATCTATCTTGTCGCGATCCTCGCTCCTATCCACTATCTTTGGTCAGTGAAGGTGTTCTCTCCACAACCCTGGATTTATGCGCTGCTGGCTTTAGTGCTGTTAGGTTGGCGTTACAATAAGTTGCGTAAACTTCTGCATCGATAATCCCCGCATGGTTGTTTTCCTGCTGTGAGATCTGATAAAAGGTGTGGCCTCCGGGCCGCATCCGATCAACTTCGCAGATAAGACCAGTATTTTGCTGCGAATTGCGACGAAACGGATATAATGCCCGGCTTTATTGCAAGCGAAGTCGTCTTTTTCACTCTCAGGAGTGACAAACGGCAGATGTCGCGGTATTTTACGCGATGCCTTACTGATTGCAGGAGATAGCAGCAAGATGGCGCACGAATTTCACATACTGCTTTTAAACGGCCCCAACTTAAATTTGTTGGGAACGCGCGAGCCTGATAAGTATGGTCACACCACGTTGGCGCAGATTGTCAGCGATTTGACTCAGCAGGCCGATCAGCACCATGTGAAATTGAGTCATTTGCAATCGAATGCAGAGTTTCAGTTGATCGATCGCATCCACGAAGCCCGAGGCAATGTGGATTACATCATCATCAACCCGGCTGCATTCACGCATACCAGCGTTGCACTGCGTGATGCCCTGTTGGCGGTTAGCATACCTTTTATTGAGGTGCATCTCTCGAACGTGCATGCACGCGAGCCGTTCCGACATCACTCCTATCTTTCTGATGTATCTGCCGGCGTCATTTGTGGACTGGGCGCTGATGGATACTCATGGGCTTTACAAACGGCAGTAAAACGCCTGTCACATTCCAATTAAACAGAGTACGGAACCACACTCATGGATATTCGTAAAATTAAGAAACTGATCGAACTGGTTGAAGAGTCCGGCATCTCCGAGCTGGAAATCTCTGAAGGCGAAGAGTCAGTTCGTATCAGCCGTT
>CBCTJT010000039.1:0-31442 GCA_965147305.1 uncultured bacterium | reverse complement strand
TCACATTCTCCTCAGAAAACTGAGAAAAAGTGTCAACGCTATTCAGGACGGATCATTAATAAAAAAAAGGCCGACATCATGATGTCGGCCTTTCTTCTTACTGGGTGTTACTTGCTGTCAGGCAGCGCGTAAGCAATCACATAATCACCACGGTCTGGTGACTGACGTGCACCACCTGCAGAGATCAGGATGTACTGTTTGCCATTCTTCGGCGAAACGTAGCTGATTGGACCGCCCTGGCTGCCGACTGGCAGACGTGCTTTCCATACTTCTTTACCGGTTGAACTATCGAAAGCGCGCAGATAGTAATCCTGCGTACCGGCGATGAACACCAAGCCACCCTGGGTCGCTAAAGTACCACCCAGTGTCGGCATACCGATTGGCATCTGTGCACGCATTTTGATGCCGAATGGACCGGTATCCTGCACGGTACCGACCGGAACCTGCCATACGATCTGACGGGTTTTCATGTCGATAGCAGACAGCGTACCAAACGGCGGTGCCTGGCAAGGAATACCCAGCGGAGACATGAAGCGGTTTTTGTTAACAGCGTACGGCGTGCCTTTCAGCGGAACGGCGCCCATACCGGTGTTGATCGCTTCACCACCATTGCTGGCAGCGTCTTTGCTGGTGTCCTGAGGAATCATCTGCACCCACAGACCCAGACGCATGTCGTTAACGAACATGTACTGGTTGTTCGGGTCAAACGAGATGCTGCCCCAGTTCATACCGCCCAGTGAACCAGGGAAGCTGAGTGACTTATCAGTATCTGGAACGGTGAACAGGCCATCGTAACGCATGCCTTTGAAGGCAATACGGCACACCAGCTGGTCAAACGGTGTAGCGCCCCACATGTCAGACTCAGTCATTTTCTGGTTGCCGATGTTTGGCATTTCCACTGAGTGCGGCTGCGTTTGGGTGTACTGCTCTCTCGGGATGTGACCCTGCGGCATTGGCTGCTCTTCAACTTTCGTCAAAGGCTTGCCGGTCAGGCGATCAAGCACCCAGATCATGCCGGTTTTTGCACCGATCACAACCGCAGGCTTGGTGGTGCCATCCTTCATCGGGAAGTCAACCAGGCTCGGCTGCATTGGCAGGTCGAAGTCCCACAGATCGTTATGCACGGTCTGATAAACCCACTTCTGCTTACCGGTGGTGGCATCCAGCGCGAGGATAGACGCGCCGTAGGTGTGATCCAGTTTGGTACGTTCTGCACCATACAGGTCAACTGAAGAGCTTCCCATTGGCAGGAACACAGTGTTCATTGCCGGATCGTAAGACATCGGTGCCCATGAGTTCGGGGTACTACGGGTGTAGTCTTTGCCCGGCATCAGGATGGCATTCGGGTCATCGTTGCCTGGGTCAAACGCCCAACGCATCTGGCCGGTGATGACGTCAAAGCCACGCAGTACGCCGCCTGGCATATCGGTCTGGACGTTATCCGCCACACGACCGCCAACCACCACGGTGGTGCCTGCAAGCTGTGGTGCAGACGTCAGCTGGTACTGTGGATCTGGCGCAGCGCCAAGACCTTTTTTCAGGTCAACCACACCGTGATCGCCGAAGTCTTCACAGAACTCACCGTTGTCAGCGTTGATAGCAATCAGACGCGCATCGATGGTGTTCATCAGAATACGACGCTGACAAGTGTCACCCGCCGCCAGTGCTGGCGCAGGAACCGGCGTTGAACCCGGCTGGCTTGGCTGCTGTACCGGTTTGGTCGCATCGAAATACGCCAGACCACGGCAACGGTTCCACACTTCAGCCTGGGCGTTGATTTCACGCTTCCAGATCTGCTTGCCGGTATCAGCTGCAACCGCGATCACGTTGTTGTGCGGGGTGCAAAGATACAAGGTGTTGCCTACCTGCAGTGGGGTTTCCTGATCTTCCGCGCCGTTACCGGTAGGGCTGATTGGAGTATCACCCGTGTGGAAGGTCCAGGCAACCTGCAAGTCTTTGACGTTGTCACGGGTGATCTGGTCGATCGCCGCGAAACGGTCACCTTCAGGGGTGCGGCCGTAGCTGCTCCAGTCCTGCTGTGGCTTAGACTTGTCGACCGGAATCAGCGGCAGCTGCTTGCCGTCAAATGCAACAGTCGGGTGCGGCTGGAACATCTGAACAAAGGTCACCACCATACCAACCGCGATGACGGCAGAGAGCGCGTAAGAAACCTTGGCCAGTGAAGTTTTGCCTTCACTTTTGCGCAGTGCCGGCCAGGTGATGAACGCCAGCAGCATCAGGCCTGCAGGCACCATCAGGCGTGAAACCAGCTGCCAGAAATGGAAGCCTGCATCGAACAGCGCCCAAATCAGGGTGCCAACGAAGACCAGAATAAACAGGGTCACGGCAGAGGATTTGCGGCGGAAGAACTGAATCGCCGACAGCAACATCACAATACCGGAAATGAGGAAGTACCAGCTGCCGCCCAGAGCGACCAACTTGCCACCGCCGATCGCGAAGAACAGACCGACAGCCAGCAGGACCAGCCCGAACAATACAGACCAGATACTCAGCCCTTTAGAGGGACGAGCGGAATTTTCTGCCATAACAAAAACTCTCCTGAAAAAATAACGCGCTGGTGCCGGCTAACAGGTTGCAGCCGGTGACAATGCTCCTGCCAACGATGGGGGACAGGAACCAATCCGTTACGCTTTATTTTATATCTATTGGTACGGGTGCAATGCCCGTAATTCGGCGCTTGTGAGCAAGGACACATCGCAGGTGAGAGTGATTCTCGCTACAAGGCGGCAGGATTGTACCACCTGGTTCATTAGAAAGTGAACATCCATAACGAAGGAGTTACTGTGCAATAGCATTTTTGCTACAAAACCCGTCATAAGTTATTAATAAATATGAGGCTGAATCAAATTGTAATTATTGATGTTAAGAAGAGGTTTCAGGGTTGTTCAGCTGGTTGCACGAAATCAGGGCGAAAAAAAAGGCCCTTTCGGGCCCTTTTCAGGTTAGCGCTTGTTCTTCTTCAGATGCGACATCAAACGCTGACGTTTACGCTGCTGAGTCGGTGTCAGCAGGTTGCGTTTGCCCGCGTACGGGTTATCGCCTTCTTTAAATTGAATACGAATCGGCGTACCCATCACATTCAATGAACGGCGGAAGTAGTTCATCAGGTAACGTTTATAAGAATCGGGCAGATCCTTCACCTGGTTACCGTGAATCACCACGATAGGCGGGTTGTAACCACCGGCATGAGCATATTTCAGCTTCACGCGACGGCCACGCACCAGCGGTGGCTGATGGTCATCGGCTGCCATGGTCATGACGCGCGTCAACATCGCCGTGCCAACACGTTTGGTTGAGCAGTCGTAAGCTTCAGTCACCGATTCGAACAGGTTACCGACGCCGCTACCGTGCAGGGCAGAGATGAAGTGGATGCGTGCGAAGTCGATAAAGCCCAGACGGAAGTCCAGCATCTCTTTAACTTCATCACGCGCTTCCTGCGTCATGCCATCCCACTTGTTAACCACGATCACCAGTGAGCGACCGCTGTTCAGGATAAAGCCGAGCAGTGACAGATCCTGATCGGAGATGCCTTCGCGTGCATCAATCACCAGCATCACGACGTTGGCATCTTCAATGGCCTGCAGCGTTTTGATGACGGAGAATTTCTCGACGGTTTCGGTGATCTTGCCGCGCTTACGCACACCCGCGGTATCAATCAGCACGTATTCGCGCTCATCGCGTTCCATTGGAATGTAGATGCTGTCGCGCGTGGTGCCCGGCATGTCGAAGACTACAACACGGTCTTCACCAAGAATGCGGTTAGTCAGCGTTGACTTACCGACGTTAGGACGGCCAACGATAGCCAGCTTGATCGGCAATGTGGTCGGGTCGAAGTTTTCTTCTTCCTCTTCCGCCAGCGCCTTCTCGTCCTCTTCTTCTTCTAACGCGGCCCAGTAAGCGGCGTTTTCTTCCTCTTCCGTCAGCTCAACGTCAGGAACCTTTTCGTCCATCCACGGCAGCAGCGCAGCTTCAAGCAGGTTGTTCACACCGCGACCGTGCGAAGCCGCAATCGGGTGAATTTCACCCAAGCCCAGCGCATAGAAATCCAGCACTGCCGCATCAGGATCAAGACCGTCAGTTTTGTTCGCGACCAGGAAGGTCGCTTTTTCACGCGAACGCAGGTGATTGGCGATCTGCTGATCGGCCGGCATCACACCCGCACGCGCATCCACCAAAAACAGCACCACATCCGCTTCTTCAATCGCTAACAGCGACTGTTCCGCCATGCGGTTCTCGACGCCTTCCTCGGTGCCATCAATACCGCCGGTATCAATAACAATAAATTCGCGCCCTTCCACTTCGGCGCGACCATATTTGCGATCGCGAGTCAGTCCAGGAAAATCCGCTACCAGCGCATCACGTGTGCGCGTTAAGCGGTTAAATAGCGTAGATTTTCCCACATTGGGACGCCCAACCAGCGCGACCACAGGTACCATAACACTTGCCTCAGTTTTGAAAATAAATCGCCCGAATGGCGTGATTATAACGACATTTGCCAGAAGGCGTCAGGCTGAAGGCGCTAAGAATACCATGCCTGACTAAAAACGAAACGGCCCCTGACGAATCAGGAGCCGTATTAGCGAGCAGGAAACAGGTTCCTGCAAAGCCCAATCTTAACGGGTGATGGCGTAAACTTCGCCGCCCTTCGCTTGGATCAGCAGCTTGTCACCGGCAACCACCGGGTCAGTCTGGAAGCCATCGCTGTCCAGTTTCTGCTGCGCAACAAAGCGACCGTCCAGGGTATTAATCCAGTGCACATAGCCTTCGCTATCACCGACGACCAGATAACCGTTAAACAGCGCTGGTGAAGTCAGGTTGCGGTGCAGCAGATCGCTCTGACGCCAGATGGCGACGCCACCGTCGGCATTAAGCGCAATTACGCGGTCATCCTGATCAACCAGGTAGATACGACCCGCATCAACCACCATGTCTTTCACGCCGCCGATTTCGCGTTTCCACAAAATCTGGCCAGAACGCAGTTCCAGCGCGGTCAGATTACCGTTGTAAGCCAGCGCGTAGATCACGCCGTTAACGACAACTGGCGTGGTATCCACATCACTCAGACGATCAATCTCTGTAGCGCCGCTTGGCTGCGAGATACGCTGCTGCCAAATCAACTGGCCTTGATTCATGATCACCGCGCTCACGCGGCCATTGTCACCACCGACAATCGCACCACCGAACGCCACAGTCGGTGCAGATTCACCGCGCAGTGACAGCGCAGGCATGTCCAGGTTGACGCTCCACTTGATCGCGCCAGTGCTCTGATCCAGCCCCTGCAACATGCCGTTGCTGGTGTGGATCAGTACCAAACCGTCACTCACTACGGGACGCGACAACGCTTCACCAGCGACTTTCGTCTGCCAGGCGATGCTGCCATCGCTGTTGTTCAAGGCAAATACCTGACCGCGTTCGCTACCGATGTAGATGCGATCGCTCGTGGCAGTAATACCGCCAGAAAGCAGCGCGGAGATGTTTTTCGAGAAGAAACCGGTTTTCTCAGAAAGATCGACTTTCCATTTCTCTTTACCGTTGCTGGCATCCAGTGCTTTTACCACACCAAAGCGGTCGGCAGCGTAAACGGTGCCATCCTGCCAGGCGGGATGCAGATTGGAATAGAAATCGCCAACGCCGTCACCTACAGAGGTGCTCCAGGCAGTCTGTGGCGTAAACTGGTTTTCCACTTTCGGCAGCGGAGCCATTTTTACTACATCTTCTTCGCCGCTGAACAGCGAGCAACCGCTGAGCAGAGTGACTGAAATCAGCCCTGGCAGCAGGTATTTACGTAATTCCATGTGCGCTCTCTTGACTGGCTTAACTTAAGTTATTCATCTTCATTTGCAGCATTTGCTTCAGCGCAGGAGAGGCCTGCGATTCGGCACCCTTGCTCCAGGCATCACGTGCGCCCTGCTTGTCGCCTTTGCTCAGCAGTGCTTCGCCACGAATGTCCGCAATAATGGCTGTCCAGCCATCACCCTTAACATTGTTAAGAGTTGAAAGTGCGGCATCGGCCTGATTTTGCTGCAGTTGAATGCGCGCCAGACGCAGGTTAATCACCGCCTGCAGGTTGGCATCTTTGGTATCTTTAAGCCCGCTCTGAAGCAGCGAAATGGCTTTATCTAACTGATTCGCTTCAACGTACTGTTTCGCCAGATCCAGCGAAGCCAGTGCGCCATAGGTGTTGTTATTTTCATTGGCAAAAGCGGCAACCGCTTCCAGCGTCTGCGGCTTGTCAGCCTGCATCGCGGTAGTCAGCTGTTGATACTGCGCCGATGCGGCTTTATCCGCACCATCCTGATGGGTGGACCAGAAACGCCAGCCACCCAACGCAGCGATGCCGATGATCACACCCACAGCCAGTGCTTTGCCATTATTCGCAAAGAACTGACGCAGTGCGTCAACCTGTTCGTTTTCGTTGCTGTAAACTTCCACGCAATCCCTCTCCTTTAAATGGCTGTTGCAGTGCTGCGTTTACTGCAGCAGCGTGCGCAATGTCGCAGCGGCTTCGCTTTGGGCAACGGTTTGTTGATCGCCTGTGCTCAGGTTTTTAATCACTACCTGACCGGCTTTCATTTCGTCTTCGCCCAGCACCAGCGCAATGCGTGCGCCCCACTTGTCTGCACGGCCAAACTGCTTCTTGAAGTTACCACCACCGAAGTTGGTCATCAGCTTCAGCGCTGGGTCAGCATCACGCAGTTTTTCCGCCAGTTGCATCGCAGCGGACTGAACGCCCTGCCCCGAAGCGATAACATAGACATCAACAATGCGCGTCGGTTCAAATTCTGGATTAACCGCTTGAACCAGCAACACCAAACGCTCGAGACCCATGGCAAAACCGACCGCTGGCGTAGCGCGACCACCCAGTTGTTCAACCAGGCCGTCGTAGCGTCCACCGGCACAGACGGTGCCCTGCGAACCGAGACTGTTGGTCACCCACTCAAACACGGTGCGGTTGTAATAATCGAGACCACGCACCAGACGCTGATTCACGGTGTACGCGATACCTGCGTCATCCAGCAGGCTGCACAGCCCGTTGAAGTGCGCACGTGAGTCTTCATCAAGATATTCATTCAGCGTCGGTGCATCGTTCAGCAACAACTGGACGTCAGCGTTTTTGCTGTCGAGTACGCGCAGCGGATTGCTGTACATACGACGTTTGCAATCTTCATCCAGTTTGTCTTTGTGCTGCTCAAGGAAGGCCACCAGTGCGTCGCGGTAGTTCGCGCGAGCTTCCAGGGATCCAATAGAGTTGAGTTCGAGACTAACGTGTTCAGCGATACCTAACGCTTTCCACCAGCGCGCGGTCATCATAATCAGTTCAGCATCGATATCCGGGCCTTGCAGACCAAACACTTCCGCACCAATCTGATGGAACTGGCGATAACGACCTTTCTGCGGACGCTCGTAGCGGAACATCGGACCGATGTACCACAGACGCTGTTCCTGATTGTACAGCAGACCATGCTCGATACCGGCGCGCACACAGCCCGCCGTGCCTTCCGGACGCAGGGTCAGGCTTTCACCGTTGCGGTCGTCAAAGGTATACATCTCTTTTTCAACCACATCGGTGACTTCACCGATAGCGCGTTTAAACAGCGGGGTCTGCTCTACAATCGGCAAACGGATTTCGCTAAAGCCATAACTGGCCAGCACCTGCTTCAGGGTGCCCTCAATACGCTGCCAAATCGCGGTATCCGCCGGCAGGTAGTCGTTCATCCCACGGATCGCTTGAATATTCTTCGCCACGTTAGAATCTCTTAATACAAAAAAACCTGTCCGGCATCATACCTTATGAGGATGAAACCGCACAGGTTCAATCACAAACCGGCGCGCGACGGACGCGCACCGTCCCTTATTTTTCCAGCTGCTGCACGTTAATGCGGCGGCTTTCATCCAGCATGCTGGCTTTGGCACGAATACGTGCTTCCAGCTGGTCGATCATGTTGTCGTTATCGAGGCGATCGCGCTGACGCACACCGTCCTCATAGAAACCACTCTTACGGCTGCCACCTGTCACGCCCATGGTAGACACCGTGGCTTCGCCTGGACCGTTCACCACACAACCGATAATTGAGATATCCATTGGCGTGATAATGTCTTCAAGACGTTCTTCCAGCGCATTCACCGTCCCGATCACATCAAACTCCTGACGTGAACAGGTTGGGCAGGCAATAAAGTTAATACCGCGAGCACGGATGCGCAGCGATTTCAGGATGTCGTAACCGACCTTCACTTCTTCCACCGGATCCGCCGCCAGAGAGATACGCAGCGTATCGCCAATCCCTTCCGCCAGCAGCAAGCCCAGACCGATCGCTGATTTTACTGAACCGGCACGCGCGCCACCCGCTTCGGTAATACCGAGATGCAGGGGTTGATCGATGGCTTTTGCCAGCAGGCGATAAGATTCAACGGCCAGGAACACGTCAGAGGCTTTCACGCTCACCTTGAACTGATCAAAGTTGAGGCGATCGAGGTGATCGACATGGCGCATCGCGGATTCGAGCAGCGCCTGTGGCGTTGGCTCACCGTATTTTTCCTGCAGGTCTTTTTCCAGTGAACCGGCGTTTACGCCGATACGGATAGGAATATTGTAATGACGGGCACAATCCACCACCTGGCGGATACGCTCATTGTTGCCGATGTTGCCGGGGTTAATACGCAGGCAGTCTACGCCATATTCGGCGACTTTCAGTGCGATACGGTAGTCAAAATGAATGTCCGCCACCAGCGGCACATTGACCTGTTGCTTAATCAGTTTGAACGCTTCCGCCGCATCCATGGTTGGAACGGAGACGCGCACGATATCGACACCGACACGCTCAAGCTGGCGAATCTGGTTAACCGTGGCGTCCACATCCGTGGTGCGGGTGTTGGTCATTGACTGAACGGCAATGGGCGCACCATCACCAACCGGCACCTTGCCGACGTAAATCCGTGTTGATTTGCGACGGATAATGGGTGCTTCGTTATGCATATTCTCTCTCCACAATTACCCGGAAAGCGCGCTGCGCGTTATTGCGCACCCAGCGTCAGACGGGCAACCTGGTTATTACGGATAAAACGACTTAAATCAACGGGCTGATTCTGATATTGCACGTCAACCGCACTCGGAGCGCCAATTTTCAGACGATACGGAGGCGTTCCAGACAAGCTGAGCTTACCGCCGCTACGTTGCAATCCGCTGAACAGCTTCTTGCCGGTGGCGTCGGTGACTTCCAGCCAGCAGTCGGCTTTGAAATTCATCACAACAGTATTCGGGTCGCCCGCTGGCTGGCTTACGCCCGCATTAGCGGTTGGCATTTGGCCAGCAGGAATGCTGTTGGCCGGCGCCGGTGAGGTGGCCGCTGGCGGTGCATTATCGATCGGTGCCTGGCTCGGTGAAACCACGGCGTTATCGCTGCTGGCCGCAGGCGCAGTGGTGTTGGCTGCTGGAGCCGCGTTGTTGCTGGTGTTGGGTGTCGCAACCGCACCGGCACCGTTATCCACCGGCGTACCGGCGGCATTGGTATCAGTGTCAGTCGCGCTGTCGGTGCTGTTTTCACCCAACGGAATCGACTGACTGTTATCGCTGCTGCTGCCATTCTGGTCAGCCATTGAGACCAGATCGGCCTGCGAGGCTTTATGGTTTTGCCACCACCACGCGCCGGTCAGACCGATGACAACAAAAATCACCAACCAGGTGAAAATCATCAGCCAGCCATCACGCTTTTTACGGCGCTTACCTAACGAGAAGCTCTGCATTGGCTCAATTTTGGCCGCGCGCACCGGAGCCTGCTTCGCCATCATCGGCAACAGGTCATCTTCCGGCACATGCACCAGACGAGCATAAGATCGAATGTAACCGCGCAAGAACGTCGAAGCTAAATCAGCCGGTGACTTATCCTCTTCAATGTCTCGTACGGTAGAAAGTTTCAGGCACAGGCGTTCAGCGACATTTTGCTGAGTCAGCCCCATCTGCTCACGGGCCAGACGCAGGCGTTCACCTGTGGAATGTACTGCAGAATTCTCTTGAGTGGCTTCAGTATTCATTAGCTAAATAACGCTGGTACTGTATCGATTGTGGAAAACTTCGCGCCAACCGGTCGCCATAACGTGTAACGTCAGCAGCGTTTCCCTGTTGCGCGGCGAAACGTATTTGTAACCACTGGCTCTCTGCCGTTGCCGGCAAACGCTGGTGGTACACTTCTAATAGCAGCGGAACCGCCAGGCGATCCTGCTGTTTGAGCCGCTTTTCCACTTCCGTAAGCAGTTGACTACCCTGCTCAGGTGCGGCAATCAGCGCCTTGCTTAAAGACTCGCGCGCTGAGGCACTCTCTCCAGCCTGCAGGTAACAATAGCCCGAAAACAGGAATGCATCCTGACGAGCTTCAATTTCCTGTGCAGCCATCGCCAGCTTAAACTGTTGATGCGCTTCGCCATACTGCCTTAAACCGCAAAGAAACGCACCGTAATTGTTAGTGATGTAGCCATTCGCTGGCGCTAACTGCTGGGCGCGTTGGTAGTGCCAATGTGTCTGCGCGCTATTCTGCTGCGCCTGTGCCAGCCGCGCAAGCGCCAGTGGCACACGATAATCCCGCGGTGCTGCACGCTCAGCGCGTAATAAATTACGCTGTGCTGCCTCAAAATCTTTCACCGCCAGGTAGTGCAACCCCAGCTGTAGCCTGATATCCGCAGCACCTTGCTGAACCGGGGGATTGACACACCCGGTTACAACAAACCCCGCCAACATCACTGCCGATAATCCTTTATGCATTTCAGTCTCTCCCTCTGACATAGAGAAGAGAGACTGGCACGGCTTACGCCCGGAGGGTATCAGCAGGCGCCGTGTTTCAGAGCGCCTTCACAGAGATGGTTTCACCGGCCATCTTCTTGCGCAAGGTACGCTTGGTACGGTCGATCACATCACCTGCTAACTGACCACAAGCAGCATCGATATCGTCGCCACGCGTTTTACGCACGATGGTGGTAAACCCGTAATCCATCAGCACTTTGGAGAAACGATCAATACGGCTATTAGAGCTACGGCCGTAAGGTGCGCCTGGGAATGGGTTCCATGGAATCAGGTTAATCTTGCACGGCGTCTCTTTCAGCAGTGCAGCCAGCTCATGCGCGTTGTCGGTGCTGTCATTGATGTGATCCAGCATCACGTACTCGATGGTCACGCGGCCCTGATTGGCGTTCGATTTCCCAATGTAGCGTTTAACCGCCGCGAGGAAGGTTTCGATGTTGTACTTTTTGTTGATCGGCACAATTTCGTCACGGATAGCATCGTTCGGTGCGTGCAGCGAAATCGCCAGTGCTACGTCGATCATATCGCCCAGCTTATCCAACGCCGGCACTACACCCGAGGTTGACAGCGTCACGCGACGTTTGGACAGGCCGAAACCAAAATCATCCAGCATGATGTCCATTGCTGGCACCACGTTATTCAGGTTGAGCAATGGCTCGCCCATGCCCATCATCACCACGTTGGTGATGGGACGCTGGCCGGTAATTTTCGCCGCACCGATAATTTTCGCCGCGCGCCATACCTGACCAATAATTTCGGAAACGCGCAGGTTACGGTTGAAGCCCTGCTGCGCAGTCGAACAGAATTTGCACTCCAGCGCACAACCTACCTGCGAGGAGACACACAGCGTCGCACGGTCGGCTTCCGGAATGTACACGGTTTCGACCAGCTGATCGCCCACGCGAATCGCCCACTTGATAGTGCCATCGCTGGAACGCATCTCTTCCGCTACTTCCGGCGCACGGATTTCAGCGCGTTCCATCAATTTGCCGCGCAGCACTTTGTTGATGTCAGTCATCTGCTCGAAATCATCGCAGCAGTAGTGGTACATCCACTTCATGACCTGATCGGCGCGGAACGGCTTTTCACCCATCTCTAAAAAGAATTCGCGCATCTGCTGACGGTTAAGATCCAGCAGGTTAATTTTTTCGTTTTTTGGGGAAACAACCACGGGGGAAGCGGACGACGGCGTCACAATCTGTTCGGACATAATGTTCTCTGGCCTCGTTGTTACACGTTACGGCTCTGGTTAAGAATAGGAAAAAAATAACGCCCTCGCTGAGACAGGCTCAACAAGGGCGCATAATTGTACTACATCTGCTGCATGATGCCAGGGGAACGTCTTTACCTATGTTGAAAAGGTGTAAAGACGTTTATCCGCATCAACAGCAACGCACTTAGCGAGTGCGTGGGCAGACTTCGTTCTCAGCGAAGAAGTATGCGATTTCGCGTGCAGCAGATTCAGCAGAGTCAGAACCGTGGGTTGCGTTCTCGGTGAAGCTGTCAGCGTAGTCAGCACGCAGAGTACCTGCCAGCGCGTTGTCTGGGTTGGTTGCACCCATCAGATCACGGTGACGCTGAACGGCGTTTTCGCCTTCCAGAACAGAAACAACAACTGGACCAGAAGTCATGAACTCAACCAGACCATCGAAGAATGGACGGCCTTTGTGCTCAGCGTAGAAACCTTCAGCCTGCTCTTTGGTCAGGTGCAGCATTTTCGCGCCAACGATTTTGAAGCCTGCGCTTTCAAAACGGTTGTAGATAGCACCAATCACGTTCTTAGCGACTGCGTTTGGTTTAACGATTGAGAAAGTACGTTCGATTGCCATGATGACCTCTAGTTAGCATCCTGAAGAAACCGGGAACTCGCTCCCGGTAAGAAAACGCGCCGATTATAGGGACATCATCGGGCGTTGCCTATTGCCGATTGGTGGAATTATCGAAAATAATTGATTTTTGTCGGGGCGAACACGCGCAAAATCTGGCATACGCGGACATTTAGCCGCGAATAAATGAGACTGATGCCAGTTGGCCCGCCTCATCCATAACCACCAGTTGATACTGGCCCGGTTCGCTGAGCACCAGCGCCGCACTGGTTTGCCCCGTCTGCTGTTCCACTGGCTGCCCGTTCAAAAACCACCAGCGCTGCGCACCCTTTCCGCCCTGAACGGCCACCGGCAGCACTAAAACCACTTTGCCTGGCAACGGCTGCACACGCTGGCCCTGAATCACACCGGTGATCAATAACGGTGGCGCACTGCCCTGATTTAAAGGTGGGCAGCGAGCATCAACGGGCGGCAGACGTTGCTCACGACGCTCAGCCATTGGCAGCCAGGGTTCCAGTGGCAGTGGCCACATCAGACGCTCCTGGCTCTGTGCATCGGGGCAATCTGGCGCCACGCGTAAGCCCTGGCTATTCACCCAATAGCGCTGCCGTAAACCATTCACACCTTCCTGGCCGGGCGCCAAGAGTGTCGGTGGCACGGTTTGATTCAATATCCAGCTTTGGCGGCGCTGGCGGCAATTTTCGTCACCCAGCGCCAAAGGTTGCCCTCCGGGCCAGCAAATACTCATGGCGCTGACGGTTTCCGGACGTGGGTCGCGCGGTGCGCCGTGCAGCGGCATATGCCCCGTCAGCAGGTTATTGACCTGATTCATCACCGGTACCGCAGAGGCAAAGCCAAACTGACCGGCAACCGGCGTGGCATCCGGCCTGCCAACCCATACGCCAATTAAATAGCGCGGCGTGATGCCAATCGTCCAGGCATCGCGATAACCGTAACTGGTGCCGGTTTTCCAGGCCAGCGGCGCAATATCCGGTACGGCACCCGAGGGTTGAGCTTCTCCGGCCAGAATGCGCCGCACAATCCAGGCTGCGCCCGGTGAAAGCAGTGGCCGCTCTTGCAATGGCTGATGGGGCAGCCAGCGCAGCTGGGCGGCATTCCCCTGACGGGCAAAAGCGCTATAAGCCGCCACGATATCATCCAGTCGCGCACCCGTACCGCCGAGCACCAGCGACAGATTCGGTTCGGATCCCGCCGGAAAGCGCAGATTAAGGCCGACATTGCGCAGGCGCGCCGCCACTGTTTTTGGGCCAAGCGCGTCCAGCAGCTGTACCGCCGGCAGGTTCAGTGAACGCTCCAGCGCCTCGCTGGCACTCACCGGACCGTGAAAACCGGAGTCAAAATTACCGGGGCGATAATCGCCAAAACGGCGCGGCACATCCTGCAGCAGTGATTCTCCGTGGATCAGACCGTCATCCAGCGCCATACCGTAAACAAAGGGTTTCAGCACCGATCCGGGCGATCGCACACTGGAGATCATATCAACATGGCCAAAGCGACTGTCGTCATTGAATGACACCGAGCCAACATAGCCGCGCACTTTCATATCCTGATGATCCACCACCAGCAGCGCCAGCGAGGTGCGTGGCGGCAACTGGGTTTTCATCGATGACGCCAGACTCTCCAGCTCGCGCTGCAGCGACACATCAATGGTCGAGGTAATTTTATTGTCGGGTGAGAGCGACAACAGACGGCGTGCCAGCAACGGTGCCATTTGCGGTACCTGACGCGGCGGCAACCACACCGCTTCCTGCTTGATCTCCGCCACATCCTGCGCTGACCACACCTGATACTCGGCCAGTCGATCCAATACTTTATTACGTGCCGCTTCCGCGCGTTGCGGCCAGCGATCCGGGCGCAGACGGCTTGGAGCCTGCGGCAGCACGGCGAGCAACGCCGCTTCACCTTTGGTGAGCTGAGACGGCGGCTTACCGAGCCACATCCAGCTTGCTGCGCCTATTCCTTCCACTATGCCGCCAAACGGCGCGCGGTTGAGATAGAGCGTAAGGATATCGCGCTTGGATAAGTGCCACTCTAGCTGTAGTGCCCGCCAGGCCTGCACCACTTTGCCACGCAGCGTGCGTGGTTGCGGATCGATCAGCCGCGCCACCTGCATGGTCAGCGTACTGCCACCGGAGACGATGCCGTGATGCAGCAGGTTTTGCCCGATGGCGCGCACAATCGCCATCGGATTGATGCCGGGATGGTGCCAGAACCAGCGATCTTCGTAAGTCAGCAGCGCCTGAATATAATCGGGTGACACCTCCTCCAGCGTCACCGGATAGCGCCAGACGCCTTGCTTATCCGCAAAGCGCCAAAGCGGCGTGCCATCCTCAGCGACTACTACCCGCGCAGGCTGCACTTCCTGCAACGGCAGGGGATCAAGTCGATCCAGCAGCCATATACCGAAGAGCATCAGCAGTAAAAAAAGCGGTAGCCAGCGCCACCGCTTCAGTGCATGACCTTTTTTCATTACCGCTTAGCGCACATTCAGTTTTTCCGGTGTGGAGCCAATTGCGCGCCACTCTGGCACATACATCGACTCAACTTGCGGTGGCGGCAGACGATAGCTACCCGGCGTCACCGCGCGTGCCAGATACAGCAGCGTGGCCGGTGTGTAGCCATCCAGCGCCAGTGCAGCGACAAAGCGGTCATCACGGAACTCAATGTGTTTGATGTTGGCCTGTTGCATATCCATCATGCTCTCCTTCAGCGCATCGGCACTGTCGCCCAGGCTGGCGCTGCTGTCGCTCAGGTTCTGGTTTTCCAATTCCAGCCCTGCTGGCAGCAGATCTACCACCAGCGCATCGCTCACCCGTTCGCTAGCCGCCACTTTCAACCGCACCACCAGCAATTCACCACTTTTCAGGTTGGTGAGGTCGGCTGGCTTACCGTCGAGGGTGAAATACTCACGAGTGATCTTCAACACATTGCTGATCGGCGACGGTGCCGTTTGCGGATAACCCACCACATTGAGCGTGCCGTAAAGCGGCGAGGCATTGTCGCTTTTCACCGACAAGCCCTGACGTAGCTGGTCTTCGCTGATGCCCATATTGAGCGTCTGATTGCTGCTCAGCGGTTCGCTTCTGCCCTGCAATATGGCTTGCCACCGTTCACCTTTGTGCTGCTGCAAGGTACGAGCGGCGAGGAACAGCGCATTGTTTTCCTGGGTGGAGAACCAGCGCTGACCATGTACCGCTTTCGCCAGATCAACCAATAGCGGCCCTTGCATATCCGGCAGAAGCTGATTTTCTGTAAGTAGCGCGAGAATCAGCGCCCGGTCACGCACCGGACTGCCATAATCACCCAACCAGCTGTTTGGTTTGCGCTCCAGCCCGATGCCCTGCGCCAGCGCTAATTGCGCACGCTGCTGATCGCCCATCAGCTTCAGCGCCACACCCAACTGGACCAACGCCAGCCCTGATTTCGCCTGCTCACGCTTTTCATACAGCGCACGCAACGCACCGAGCGGTGCTTGCTGCTGACGCGCCAGTACCAGCCCGGCATATGCTTGTACACTGAAACGCAGGCCATCCGCATCGCTGCTCCAGCTGGTTTCGATTTGCGCCGGATCCTGCAGATAACGCAGTAAACGTTCATCGGCACGGCTGATCACCCCTTCCGGCACGCTGTAACCGGCTTCGCTGGCGCGCAGCAGGAAATCGGTGACGTAAGCCGTCAGCCAAAACTCCTCCTGACTCTCTTTACTCCACAAGCCAAAGCTACCGTTGCCGCGCTGCATACCTGCCAGGCGCGCAATACCGGTGGCGATTGACGCCCGGCGTGCCTCATCGGTGCTGGTTTTAATGCCCAGCGCATCCAGCTGTGCTTTGTTGGTGAACACCGACGGCCAGATGCCGCTGGCGGTCTGTTCCAGACAACCATAAGGATAGGCATACAGCTGGCTGATAAAGCTGGCGATGTTCAGCGGTGGTCGGTTACTCAGCGACAACTGCCCGGTCAGCGTATCTTTTTGCAGGCCGCTAAAGGCACTTGCTACGACCTGCCAGCTCTGCCCGGTTTGCATCACGTTATCAAAACTCAATGTTTGTGCCGGATAAGCTGGGCGCACGCCAATCGTCCATTTGCGCGCGCTGGTCTCCAGCGTCTCACCCGGCAGGCTCATGCCGGAGACCTTAACCTGCACCGCACCCTCACCGAAGGCACCCTGAGCTTTAACCGGAATTTGCAGGGTGGTGCGCGCACCCTTCGCCAGCTGCACGCTGGAGGTGACAGTGCCGTTCAGTGCGATCAGCCCCTGGGTGGTTACATCGACTTTTAATGTCTGCGGCTGGTCGGTCAGGTTGGTGAGATCCAGCGCCAGCGTCGATTGGTCGCCGCTGGCCATAAAGCGCGGCGTCGCCAGTTCGCTGATGAGCGGCGCAGCCACCACCATTTTTCGATCCGCCGAGCCGAAGCTGTCCGCGCTCCACACCTGCGCCATTAAACGTAACTCGCCATTGAACGACGGAATCGGGAGATCGATCGTGCCTTCTCCGTTGGCATCCAGCGTGACCGGCTGCAGCTGCTGTGCGACGATCTGCACATCAGTGACCGGCTTCTTACCGCCGCGCGACAGCGCATCGGCATCGTCGCCATCACCACCAAAACGCAGCGCCGCTAGCTTGCCACCACCTTCGATGAGCTGACCGTACACATCGTATTGATCGGCGTTGTAGCGCTTACGCCCAAAGAACGCGTCCCACGGATTCGGCGTTTTGAAGTCAGTGATACTCAACACGCCGCTGTCCACCGCTGACAGCAAGACCTGAACCTGTTTAGGCAACTCACCGCCTTCACGGCTGGCTTTCACCTTCACCTTTACCGTCTGGTCAGGGCGGATTTTTTCGGGTGCATCGATTGCCAGACTAAGACGTCGCGCTTCGGTCGCCATCGGTAAATGCAGCAGACCCACTGCGCGTTTTGGTGTGGTGCCGTTGGCTTTATCGCCATCACGTACCACAATTGCGCTCAGGTAGAGATCGTGGCGCTTCCAGCTTTCGTTAATCGGCACATCAATGGTCGCGCCACCGGCAGGGACTTCCAGCGGCTGCCACCACAGCGTGCCGCTGCTGGACTCCACCATCAGATAGCCTTTACCAGCAGCCGGTGATTCCACCTGCACTTTCGCGGTATCACCCGGTTGGTAGGCGCTTTTATCGATTTTCAGTTTGACCTGATCGGGACGGAGCGCGCCGGTGCCGTCGGTGTTGTCCTGCCACCAGTAACCCGCATTAAAGCGCACGCTGCTGACAATCTTCTCGCCCGCATGCACTTCCAGACGATAGGTGCCCCACTCCACCGGGAAGCTGATTTTCTGGCTACCACCCGCCGCAATGTTGATCCGCTGCTCATCTTCCTGCAGATCTTTTTGGTCATAGCGCGACTGCCAGCCTTCGCTGTCCGAGAAGCTCCAGAAGTAGTCACGCCTTTCGTGGATCAGGCGCACATCCAGATCCTGCGCCGCCAGTTTCTCGCCTTGGGGATTGGCATACACCACATCAAATTCCGCCAGGCCGTTTTCAGGCACAGTCGGTTCATCGCGATAACGATCGGTGCGATAGTCATATACCGATTCGCTGTTGAACAGTGGACGAATCCCCGGCAGAGCAGGCGCTGGCCAGATCGATTGAGTCGCGCGACGTGTTACGGGGCGACCACCCGTTTCCAGCAGGCTGGCTTGCAGGATCAGGTTGAGCGGAGAATGGCTTTCTGCCCAACTGCTTTCAACGTTTAGCTGCAGTTTACCGCTCTCATCCAGCTTTTCATCGACGTCATCGAGGCTGCGTTTCAGCTCCTCAGTTATATCGCCAAATTGATAGCCGGGCAGCGCTGCCACGGCTTCACGCGCCGGGCGCAGGAACAGCTGCCCCTGCAGCTCATGACCTGCGGCCGGAGCGCCATACAGATAGCGGCCCTCGACATCAAAGGTCACCGAGGCGTCCGGTGCCAGCGGGTGTTCGCTGTTGCTCAAGGCCAGCGCCATACGTTCTGGCAGGAAATCTTCGACGTGGAACGCCCAAATGCGTGGCTGGTTGTCGCCACTGTTGATGCGCAGCGTCCATTCACCGGTCATGGCTGAGGCCGGCAGTGCAAAGCGCTGCTGGTACACACCGTTTTCAGGCTGCCACACGAAGGTTTGGGTGACTTCACCATTGGGCTGCACTACTTCGGCTTTCACTGGTTGTGGCGGCAGCGGCTTGCCATCGGCATCACGCAGTAACGCGTTGACGATGACGGTTTCACCGGGGCGATAGAGATCGCGCGGTCCAAACAGGAAGAACTGTTTGTCGTAACCCTGCGGACCATCAATCGGGAATTCGGCGAGATCCAAAGCCGGACGATTGAGATCGATCAGTGAGGTTTGCCCTTTCTGCGTTGCCAGCAGCAACTTACCTTTGGCATTGGCGGGCAGGCGCAGATGACCATTGCTGTCACTGATGCCGCTCGCCAGCTGTTGGCCTTTCTCGTCCAGCAGTTGCACATTGACGTCATCCAGCGGTGCACCATTGGCAAGACTTTGCGTAAACAGTTCAAGTTGATCCGGGAAACTGTGAAGAGACAGCCCAATGTCGCTGAGCGTAAACAGGGTTGCTGGCTGTGTGTAATTGTAGGTTCCGGCCTGTTTCATCACTGCCAGATAAACACCAGGCTGTTTCAGCGCATCGACATCGCCGAGCGGTAACTGCATTTTTTCACGCGTATTGCGGGACGGGTTGAGATCGAAACGTCCGCTATACACCAGATCGGCATTTTTTAGCAGATCGCGTGATTCCCAATAAGACAGGTTATTACCGTAATTCCACTGGGCGAGAAAATCCGCCAGTACGGCACTTTTTACCCTGAAGAAATCGACATCTATATTGTTCACATTGAGTGCCAGCACCGGCAAACCTTGCGTCAGACGCAGCGGCAGCAACGATCCGCGGCTGGCGAAACCGACCATCGGTTGGATATCGCGGGTGGTGAGTGTCTGGCTGAATGGGCTGCCTAAGCTGCTACCATTGGCGGCTTTCAGGCCCTGATCAATGGATATGGCCAGCTTGCGCGCCGGTTCGGGATGGCGAAAGCGCAGCGCCTTGCCGTTTTGCGCTAATTCCCAGCCGCCATCCACTTTGCCGCTTTTTTCATCGCTGATGTGAACCAGCGCGTTGAAATCTTGCTTGCTATCGATGGCAGTGTTGAAGGTCAACACTAACGCCGCAGCGCCATCCAGTTGCAGCTCAGAGAGATCAATAACGGAGAGCGCTTGTGGAGCGCGTTGTACCGCAGGCGCATCATCCGCCTGCACCGGCAGCAACGTGCCGCCCAAAAGTATCCCGCCGAACAGCACGCTGAGCAGCAGTCGATCAACACGTTTTGCCATGGTAAGTCCCTCACCAGCCCCAAAAGGTTAAAGTAGTGTGCTGCGCAATTTCACATCAACCTACTCACTTTAGCAACGATACCCTTGAGATAGCGTTCACATTCCCGGACACTGGTCCTTTCCGTTTTCCGATGATTGAGAAGAGGTTGTTGCGATGACAGCTCCCCTGTTTGTCTCTGCCGATTGGTTAAAAGAGCATTACACCGATGAAACGTTGCAGGTATTAGATGCGCGCATGTTGCCGCCAGGTCAGGAAGCGGTGCGTGATATCGAGGCGGAATATCTGGCGGGGCATTTGCCCGATGCGCCTTATTTCAATATCGAAGCCTTGTCCGATCACACCAGCGCTTACCCCCATATGATGCCGCGCCCGGAAGCTTTTGCCGTGGCGATGCGCGAACTGGGTGTTAATCAGGATAAACATCTGGTGGTGTACGACGAAGGTAACCTGTTCTCTGCACCCCGTGCATGGTGGATGCTGCGTGCCTTTGGCTGCGTCAATGTGTCGATTCTGGCGGGCGGTTTGCAGAGCTGGAAAGCGGCAGGCTTTGATGTGGCCTCGGGCCCGGTTAACCTGCCGGAAGGCGAATTTGAAGCAAACTACGATAGCGGGCTGGTGAAGCGCCTGACCGATGTGTTGTTGATCAGCCACGAAGGCGGCGCACAAATCGTTGACGCCCGTGCTGCCAATCGCTTCAACGCTGAAGTGGATGAACCGCGCCCAGGCCTGCTGCGCGGACATATCCCGAATAGCCTGAATATGCCGTGGAACAATCTGGTGGTGAACGGCGAACTGAAACCAGCAGCAGAACTGCGCGATCTGTTTGAGAAAGCCGGCATTAAGTTGGATCAGCCCATTATCGCCAGCTGCGGTTCGGGTGTAACGGCGGTGGTGGTGATTCTGGCGCTGACCTCGCTGGGCGTGCGTGATGTCACGCTGTATGACGGCTCCTGGGGCGAATGGGGCAGCCGCGACGATTTACCGATTGAGAAATAAAGCTTAGCTAGCTGAGCAAACTTTTAAGCAAGCATGGCAATGAAGGGTGGCTGTCAGAGCAAACTTTTGAGCCTGCCAATGATGATTTGATTAATGCGCAATAAATTGCGCCACTACCCGATCAGTGCGATCTGTAGCGGCGCGATATATCGCGCGGATCTGAAGCCGTGCAGTGGCTGACAGATGAGCAATCAATTGCACCGCTGCAACAGAGGTTTTAAATAATCCGCTGACTGCCTTTGAAGTCGCGCAGGAAACTCCCCCAGCGACGTTCATAAAATGGCGTGATGTGCGCGGTAAAGAAATGGCTGACGCCTTTCTCATCGACCACCACTTCGCAGATATCAATCGGTGCGTCATCCGCCAGCGTATCGGTTGCCACGCTGCCTGCCGCCTGAATAATCTCATCAATATTGCTATCCGCTTCGATGCCAATCAGCAGGTTCGGCTCTTCCATTGCGCTTTCACGAATGCTGGCGATGTAAGCACGGCGCACCTGCTTATATTTGGCAAACAGCTGCGTCAGAGAATCAATCATCTGTGCTGGCGGTTCAGCGACTTCCGACAGAAGCAGCGCATGGCCACCTTCCAATACCGTTTGCTGACTCAGCGCACTGCCCTCTTCACCGATCAAATGGGCAATTTCACCGGGTGAAAATTCTTTACCCGCGGGCAGTTTGGGATTGAGGAACAAGCTCTCACCCAGGGTCATTTCAAACAGCGTGCGCGCGGGCAGGCGCAGATAAGGCTGCTCTTCTTTAATTGCTTCGCCCATCGCCTCTTCTGAGGTGAAGAACGGGATTACACTACCGCCGCCCTCTTTTTCCCAGTGCTGCAACTCCACGGGCGAGGTGGCATCAAACTGCTCTACAGGGCTTTCACCTGGCACCCAAATGTCAGATTCCAGCAGCAGTTGAAAGAATTCCGGGCGGTGCGCAGGCTCAGTGGCGGCCAGCTTCAGCACCTCTTCAAGACGATTGCTCATTTATCAAGTTCCAAAAAAACGGCAAGCTCATGCATGAGGTTTGCCGCTTAAGTGCTGTTCGGTCGCCATGAATGACGACCCTACACAATACTGCCGAAAGGTGCACATCAATGGCGACCTGACGTCGGGTGCGCATTCATGCGCACCGCGTTTATTTCAGCAACAGGTTAGCGACGGTGCGCACACCCAGGCCGGTTGCTCCAGCGGACCACTGATCCACCGCGCTTTTGCGATAGGTCGCAGAACAGTCAATATGCAGCCAACCCTGCTGATACTTGCTCACGAAGTAAGAGAGGAACGCCGCCGCGCTGCTGGCACCGGCGGCATGTGCCGGGCTGGCAATGTTGTTCAGATCGGCAAAGTTCGACGGCAGATGGCTGCGGTGGAATTCCGCCAGCGGCAGACGCCAGAAGGCTTCGTTTTCACCGGTTGCGCTGCCCAGAAGTGACTCCGCCAGCACATCGTCAAAGGTAAACAGGGCATGATAATCGTTGCCCAGCGCCGTTTTCGCTGCACCGGTCAGGGTGGCGGCATCGATCAGCAGTTCAGGATTTTGCTCGCTGGCATCAATCAGGCCATCGGCCAGTACCAGACGCCCTTCCGCATCGGTGTTCATCACTTCCACGGTTTTACCGTTGCGATAGCGGATGATGTCGCCGAGACGGAACGCGTTACCGCTCACCATGTTGTCTGCACAGCACAGGAACAGCTTCACACGTTTGGTCAGGCCACGAGAAATCGCCAGCGCCAGTGCGCCGGTTAATGTCGCAGCGCCGCCCATATCGGATTTCATCGAATCCATAAAGCCGCTCTGCTTCAGGCTGTAACCACCCGTATCAAAGGTGATGCCTTTACCGACCAGGCAAGCGTAAACCGGCGCATTTTCATCGCCGGTTGGGTTGAAGTCGAGCGCCAGAAGCACCGGTGCACGAGTTGATCCGCGACCTACAGTGTGAATACCGGCATAACCCTGCTCACGCAGATCTTCGCCTTTGGTGATGCGATAGCTGACGGCATCGCCGCCTACTTCGTTGATCAGATCGATTGCACTGTGCGCCAGTTGTTCCGGGCTCAGATCTTCCGCTGGTAAGTTGATGGTGTCGCGCACCCAGTCAACGATCTTCAGTCGGCGATCAAATTCTGTCTGATCGTTTTCACTTAATGCTGGCCACTCTACCTGGCGTTTGCCTTTCGGGCTGCGATAGCCTTGCCAGAATGCCCAGCACTTTTCCAGATCCCACTCATCGCCGCTCAGAGCAACGTGGCGGATACCCTGACCGTCCAGCTTGCGCCCTGCGCGCTGGATGCTCATCAGCGCATCGGCGCCAGTCAGATGAATGGTCATGCCACTTTCAGTGCTGCTCAGCAGTGCTTTTTCACCCCAGCGCGCATCGGCGGCCTGGGAGCTGAGCGTAATTGTCATCGGTTGTGTTGTCATCGCGTGGCTCCGTTTGCGTTAGGTGTCACCTTGCGCCAGAACCGGCGCAAAGGAGTGCATGAATTAGCGGGACGTGGCGGGCGTTAGTGCCCGTAAACGGCTGACCGCTTTATTGACCAGCTCAATGGCGTAGTCAATTTCCTCTTCGGTGGTGAAGCGTCCCAGCGAGAAGCGCAGCGAGCTGTGTGCCAGCTCCTGCTCAACGCCCATGGCGCGCAGTACATAAGAGGGTTCGAGACTGGCAGAGGTACAGGCTGAACCGGACGACAGCGCCAGATCTTTCAGCGCCATAATCAGCGATTCGCCATCAACCTGAGCAAAACTGAGGTTGAGGATATTCGGTGCGCCCTGCTCCAGCGAACCGTTAATATTTACATTATCTAAGCGGCTGATACCGTGCCAAAGACGTTCACGCATGGCCGCCAGACGAGCCATTTCACTGCTCATCTCTTCACGTGCAACGCGATACGCTTCGCCCATGCCAACAATCTGATGCACCGGCAGAGTACCGGATCGCATACCGCGTTCATGACCGCCGCCGTGCATCTGCGCATCGATCTGCAGTTTAGGTTTACGACGCACCCACAGCGCACCAATGCCTTTCGGGCCATAAATCTTATGCGCTGAAAACGACATCAGATCCACCGGCAATGCCGCGACATCAATTGGCAGCTTGCCAACACTTTGGGTGGCATCAACATGGAACAGGATGTCACGCGCACGGCACAAGGCACCGAGCGCGGCAATATCCTGAATCACGCCGGTTTCGTTGTTCACGTGCATCAGAGAGACCAGCACCGTGTCATCGCGCAGTGAGGCTTCCAGCACCGCAGGCGTGACAATGCCATCACTGCCGGGTTGCAGATAGGTGACGTCGAAGCCTTCACGCTCCAGCTGCTGGCAACTATCCAGCACCGCTTTGTGCTCAGTTTGGCTGGTAATAACGTGTTTGCCGCGCGCCTGATGGAACTGCGCCGCGCCTTTAATGGCGAGGTTGTCAGCTTCGGTGGCACCGGAAGTAAAAACGATTTCACGAGGATCGGCGTTGACCAGCTCCGCAATCTGATTGCGTGCCACATCAACGGCTTCTTCAGCCTGCCAGCCAAATCGGTGAGAACGGGAAGCGGGGTTACCGAAGGTGCCATCCAAAGTGAGGAACTGCATCATTTTGGTGGCGACACGCGGATCGGCAGGCGTTGTCGCTGCATAATCCAGGTAGATCGGTAATTTCATTGCGCTAAAACTCCGTATAAAAAATCATACGTCTTTATAGCACGATTCAGCCCCGGCTGTGTGAACAGCAAGGGCTGAAGGAGAGCGGATTAAGCACGCAGATTAACGTTGATGGTTTCCTGCATACGATGCTGCTGGAAGCGGCGAGTATCGGTCATATTCTGACGGTCTGCCACATCCAGGATCTCCTGGTTGTTCACCAGTTCAGCCAACGTGATGTTGTTGAGGAATTCGCTGATGCGTTCGCTCAGGTCACGCCACAGGACGTGAGTCAGGCAACGCTCGCCGCCCTGGCAGCCTTCTTTGCCCTGGCACTTGGTGGCGTCAACAGATTCGTCAACCGCAGTGATCACTGCGCCAACAGCAATCGCGCCAGAATCTTTACCTAACAGATAACCGCCACCTGGACCACGAACGCTGGCCACTAAGCCGTGCTTACGCAGACGTGAGAATAACTGCTCCAGATAGGAGAGCGAAATGCCCTGACGCTCAGAAATATCAGCTAACGGCACCGGGCCCTCGTTTGAGTGCAGTGCAACGTCCAGCATAGCGGTTACGGCATAACGTCCTTTGGATGTCAGTCTCATAGCATACAACCTCGTAAGCGTCCGTCCGGGTATCGGCGGGCTATCTGATGAATTGACGCCAGTCTGCCATTCCTGAGTAAAACGGTCAACTATTTAACCAAGTAATTTACTCAAGTATTTAACCAACTGTTTTACTCAACTATTACCCTTATCACCTTTAGGCTTTTGGAACGAGGCCAACATGCCGCGCAGAATGTTGAGTTCATCACGTTCCGGACGGGCGCGGGTATACAGACGGCGCAGTTTGCTCATCACCTGGCTTGGGGTGCCTTCGCGGATAAAGCCGCTGTCCAGCATCATCTTTTCAATGTGCTGATAGAAACGCTCCAAATCGTCTACCAGCGGATACGGTGACTCTTCTTCTTGCGGTTGTGGGTTGGCTTTTTCCTGCGCGTCCAGCCATGCCATACGCACTTCGTAGGCGATGATCTGCACCGCCATCGCCAGGTTCAGCGAGCTGTATTCAGGATTTGCCTGAATGGCGACGTGATAGTGGCACTTCTGCAACTCTTCGTTGGTCAGACCCACACGTTCACGACCAAACACCAGTGCCACCGGTGCCTGCAGGCCCTCTTCTACGCTTTTGATACCGCATTCACGCGAATCCAGCATCGGCCACGGCAATGAACGAGAACGTGCGCTGGTGCCGACGACCAGGCTGCAACCCGCAATCGCTTCGTCGAGCGTATCAACGATCTTCGCCTCGCCGATGACGTCACTGGCACCCGCAGCGAGGGAGATGGCTTGTGAATCAGGCTTCACCAGCGGGTTGACCAGATAAAGGTTGGTTAAGCCCATGGTTTTCATGGCGCGAGCCACGGAACCCATGTTGCCGGTGTGCGACGTTTCTACCAGTACGATTCGGATGTTATGCAGCATATTAGTGAGCAGGTAAGAAAATGATGGCGCGCATCCTAACATAAAAGTAGGACATTTGCTGAACACGCTGATATACTCCGCGCCGTTTTCCCCGTTCTTTAACATCCAGCGAGAGATACCGATGCATCCGATGCTCAACATCGCCGTGCGCGCAGCGCGCAAGGCCGGAAATTTAATTGCCAAGAATTATGAAACCCCGGACGCTGTCGAAGCCAGCCAGAAAGGCAGCAACGACTTCGTTACCAATGTTGACCGTGACGCAGAACGTCTGATTATCGAAGTAATTCGTAAATCCTACCCGCAACACTCCATCATCACCGAAGAAAGCGGTGAACTGGCGGGCGATGATCAGGACATTCAATGGGTAATCGATCCGCTGGATGGCACCACCAACTTCATCAAACGTTTACCCCACTTCTCGGTATCTATCGCTGTGCGCATCAAAGGCCGCACCGAAGTGGCTGTGGTTTACGATCCAATGCGCAACGAACTGTTCACCGCTGTACGCGGTCAGGGCGCACAGCTGAATGGCTACCGTCTGCGTGGCAGCACCGCACGTGACCTCGATGGCACCATCCTGGCGACCGGCTTCCCGTTCAAGCTGAAACAGCACGCTACCCCTTACATCAATATCGTTGGCAAACTGTTTACTCAGTGTGCAGACTTCCGTCGCACCGGTTCTGCCGCGCTGGATCTCGCTTACGTGGCTGCTGGCCGTGTCGATGGTTTCTTTGAGATCGGCCTGAAGCCATGGGATTTTGCTGCGGGCGAGCTGCTGGTACGTGAAGCGGGCGGCCTGGTGACAGACTTCACCGGCAACCATGGCTACATGATGTCCGGTAACCTCGTTGCAGGTAACCCACGCGTTGTGAAAGCCATGCTGGCGACCATGCGTGAAGAACTGAGCGAAGCGCTGAAGCGCTAAGCACGAAAAAGGCGGATATCATATCCGCCTTTTTTACGCCGTTAAAACGGGCGTAACCCGCTACTCATCATCGGCTGTGCGCTTTGCCACAGTAACCATCCAGCCAGCACCAGCAGAATCCCACCAGCCAATCCTAATGCCGGCATAATGATTTTTGCCGAGCGCGATTCACCGTTGGCCGCACCTAACCTTTCCGCTAATCGTCGCGACCGCTGAACGACCAAGCCCATAGCGGAGACCGTGACCGCCGTGCCGATGGCCATTGCCACCGCCGAAGCCACGCCCCACATATATACGCCAATCACCTTGGAAAACAGCAGCATCATGATGGCGCCAGAACACGGGCGCATGCCCATAGAGAACACCACCAGCGCCTGCGTTTTCCCGCTCACCGCGCGATCCATCTGTTCAGCGCTCGGCAGATGCGCATGACCGCATCCGCAATGTTCGTCATGCTGGTGATGCGGGCGAATGGCGTGAATCTGTATCTTCGCTGGGGTGGGACGTAACAGCGGAAGTAATGCACGCAGCGCACGCCAGCCGACCCAGATGCCCAATGCCATCACCAGAAGATAACTGCCCTTTTCCAGCCAGTAACTGCCGAGATGCATTTGCCGCGATGAGGTTTGCAACACCACCAGCATCACTGTCACCAAACCAATCGCCACACAGCCTTGCAACAGTGCGGCCAGCAGCGTCAGTTTCATGCTGGTTTTTAGCTTAGCGGGATGCGTCGCCAGGAAGGTGCTGATCACCACTTTGCCGTGCCCTGGACCGAGCGCGTGCAGCACGCCATACGCCAGGCTGAAGAGCATTAAAGTCACGCCCGCCTGCTGCGGCTGTTCAGCCACTTGCTGCAGGAGTTGAGTCATCTCGCGATTCAGGACTTTCTGCCACAACACGCTTTGCAGCAATATTTGCGACCAGTGCTGCCAGAGGGTAAATCCGGCAGCCAGCATCACTATGGCCAGCAACCAAAGCGGCCACAGTCTGCGTGAACGAGAAGGCAGAGAAATCAATGACATGTCAGGGTGACCGTCTGCGCGAATTGCTGGCCGAGATCCATGTCTTCCGGCGGCGCATCGGCTTTATCCAGCGACAGCGCATATTGCTTGAGCGAGTCATCCGGTTTGGGGGTGTGTAAGTCTATCTGGCAGTGTGCTTTTACGCCGTCGTCCATGGTTAATGCCTGTGGGTTATCGTAATACATATCAACAAAGTAGCTCGGGTCGAAGGTTTGAATACGATACTGTTTCGCACTCAGCGACTGTGGTTCGCCAAACGGCACAATAAACTCCAGCACGGCTTTATTGCCATTGCGCGACAGGTTGTACTCTTTGGGTAAGTTCAGGAATTTTACCCGCGTCTTATCCTGCCAGACTTCAGAAAAATAGTGCTGCCCCAATACATTCGCCATCACCTGCGCCGCCAGCTTTTTCCATACCACGTCACCGGGTTTCGCTTTGCCGGCATCGTAAAGCAGATCGGCTGAAGTAATTTCATCCATGGTCCACACCATCTTCATGCCCGTCAGATGATCGTTCTCACTGACAAACTCGTTTTTCATATCGATAAAGCTGTGTGGATGAGACCAGGCTGCAGTGCTGAACAACAGCGTAAAGGGAATGAGTGCAATTTTCATGTGTTATAAAGTAACAATTCTCAAGTGAAGATTATACTGGTCCAGAAAAACTGTGACCCGCCTAAAAGCTCTGAGCAAAAGTCACGACAAAGTGCAGGGTTACCGCGTGGAGTTAGCTATTCTTAGCTCAAAAATGACCCGCGGATAATACTATTGATGAGTTCTGCACCTTCATCTGCACCACTCTTCAGCCGTGCCCAGCGTCGTTGCCATCTGCTATTGCTACTGTTTCTGCCTGCTCCCGCGCTAACGCTTGAAAAGCTCTGCCAGTTAAATGGCGTTGATCCTGCCGTTGCCCGACAGGATATCGCGGATGTCGGTGATGAGATACAGCGCTTCCATCAACTGGAGTTACACCAGATGGTGGATGGCAGCTTCCGCATACATGGGACGGAACTGGACAGGCGGCTCTGCCTGCTCCATTGGCTGCGACGCGCGCTGCGCCTGTCGCAGGATTTCGTCTGCGAGCATTTTGCTCCCGTGCTGCGTCAGCGCCTGAAAGTGCTCAATATTGAAAAAGCGTTGTGGGATGAAACCAATCTGCAGGCATTGATTCAACACTGCAGCCTGCGGCTGGCTCGCAATTTCACCCCGCGCGATCGCTTGTTCCTGCAAATCTTTATGAAGTACGCGCTGTGCCAACGACAAAATGCGCTGTTTAATGAAAAACAACGCATATGGCTGGCGGCAAAAACCGAACGCGCTGCCGCAGATGATGTGATTCACCACTGGCAGAAACGCTGCCATTTAGCACCGCACGTCAGCGAAACCGACTTCTGGACGCTGCTGTTTAGTTTGATTCATGCGCCGGATGGGCAACAGCTTGAAGACCATCAAGCACAGAAGCTCATGCTGGCGGTGGAAGCGTTGATCGCGCGTTTTGAACAGCTGGCGCAGACGCGCATTAAAAACCAGCACGAGTTGAAATTGCAGCTGTTCACTCATCTGGCGCAGGCGCTGGATCGCAGTCACTTTGCCATAGGTATTGATAACAGTGTGGCGCTGGACGTGGCGCGTCTTTATCCGCGTTTGCTGCGCACCACCGAACGCGCGCTGTATCACTTCAGCAGTGATTTCGGCACGCAATTCAGCGCGGAGGAAGTGAGTCTGGTGGCAGTGCTGTTTGGTGCCTGGCTGATGCAGGAGAGCGCACTGCAGGAAAAGCAGGTGCTGCTGTTGACCGGAGCGGATGCGGCAATGGAACAATTGCTGGAGCAGCAAATCCGCGAGATAACGCTGCTGCCGATCAACATTACGTATCAGGATATGCTGCACTTTCAGCGTGAAGGTGCACCGCGTGACGTAGCGCTGGTGATCACGCCTTACGCCACGTCGTTACCGCTGTTTTCACCCCCACTGATCCATGCCGAGCTGCCGCTGAGCTATCATCAGCAGCAGCGCATTCGTCAATTGCTGGAAGCTTGAGCGGCGCGAGGACGCAGGAACAGCGCAGGAAGCGCCACTAATGCCATCACCCAGAACAGATGCCCCTGTAAATGGGTAAACAGCACGCCGCTGATCATCGTCATCACCGCAATCCCGCCGCCCATCGCCAACGCAGAGTAAAGTGATTGCAACCGAATCACCTCGGCGCCCTTGCGCGCGGCAATAAAGCGCATCGCTGCCAGATGGCATACGGTAAAGCTGCCACAATGCAAAATCTGCGCTGCAATTAACAGCGGCAGCGCGGTGCTGGAACCCAGCATCACCCAACGCACTAACGCACAGCAGCAAGAAAGCAGCAGCAAGTCACGGGCACTCCAGCGACGGAACAGACGATTGCTCAAAGCAAAGATGACGATTTCCGCCACCACGCCCAGCGACCATAAATACCCAATGACGGTGGCAGAGTAACCCGCCTCCTGCCACCAGATGGCGCTGAAGCTGTAATACGCTGCGTGCGCCCCCTGCATTAACGTCACACATAACATAAAGCGCCAGACCGCGTTCTCTCGCAGCATGTCGCGCCACGCCGACCAACCGCCGCTGGCCCCCTGCCGCGCATCGCCTTGTGGCCGGGTTTTGGGCACTAACATCATGCCGCAAAGCATGGCCAGCAAACCGGCGCTCAACAGCGCCAGAATCGCCTGCGATGACCAGGCACTCACCAACATCCCTGTCAGCGCGGAGCTGATCACAAACGCCAGCGATCCCCATAAACGCACCGGACCGTAGGCCAGGCCAATTTGCTGTGTCCAGGTCGCGGCCAGCGCATCGCTGAGCGGCACCAGTGGCGAGAAGAACAGATTGAATCCCACCATCACCAGTAACAGCCATAACCATTGGCCGCCAAACCAGAAGCCTAACGCAAACAGGCACGTCATCAATGCCAGCAGACGTAACGCCAGAATAAGTTGAGAAGGATTTTTGACTTGCGAGGCGATCAGCAGGCTGCCGACAAATCGCGCCACCATACCGCAACCGAGCAATAAGCCGATTTTTTCCGCATCCAGTCCAATGCCTTTAAGCCAGACACTCCAGAAAGGTAAGTAGATGCCGTAACAGAAGAAGTAGGTGAAGTAGCTGAGTCCCAGCCATCTGGCCGATCCGATGGTCATTTTGCCTCCCACAGGCATGTCAGCTGCGCCCGCAGCCCGTTGGGCCGCTACTTTGTCAGAGGCTTGGGCAAAAGTGAAATGAAAGGTCAGGTCACGCGCATAAAAAAAGGATGGCAAGCGCCATAATGCCGATCAGTTAAGACAAAAATGATCGGTTGAACGATCCGACAGTTCTGCA
>CBCTJT010000038.1:0-31491 GCA_965147305.1 uncultured bacterium | reverse complement strand
CTCCGACCGCTCGGTTCGTAGCCGAGTACTCTATCCAGCTGAGCTATGGATGCATCGAGTTAATTCTTGTACAACGCAGGGTGCTGACAACTCACCATGAAAGGAACTGCTCGTTCACTCTTACTTCAGTTTTCCGAATGGTGCATCCAGGAGGATTCGAACCTCCGACCGCTCGGTTCGTAGCCGAGTACTCTATCCAGCTGAGCTATGGATGCATCGGAAATGGCGGTGAGGCGGGGATTCGAACCCCGGATGCAGCTTTTGACCGCATACTCCCTTAGCAGGGGAGCGCCTTCAGCCTCTCGGCCACCTCACCTTACGCGTTCTTCCGAACCGTGCTTCTGAACTTGTTTCTGCTCATCGGCACTGCGTGGCGCACATATTACTTTCCCGCACTTATAAGTCAAACAATTTTTCCCGACTTTTTCTGGATATCGATTTGTTTGCACAAATGACGCGCAATTAGGGTGTTTTACCGACAAAAAGAGTGATTAATCAACAGCGAAAGCACGTCGTAGTTAACAAAATGGGAAGAAAGAAAATGAGAATGGTGTTGGGAAAAAATAATGCTGAGGGGGGGTAAAGCGGTAGCGCCTCGCTGAATGCGAGGCGCTGAATCCGTTAGTAACTCGTTTGCTGAGTTTTTTCGGCCTGGATACGCTGATAGATTTCTTCGCGATGCACCGAAACTTCTTTAGGCGCATTGACGCCAATACGGACCTGGTTACCTTTAACACCCAGCACCGTTACAGTCACCTCATCGCCAATCATGAGGGTTTCACCAACTCGACGAGTTAGAATAAGCATTCTTTGCTCCTTGAAAGATTAAAAGAGTCGGGCCTGTTCGGTCTCCCGGCCATATCCATCATATAACGCTGAACAATGTCTATGACAAATACACCATTGTGCATCGCCACGCCAATACATTCTGCTGATAGTTAGTTTAGCCGAAATACACTACATCAACCGGACTTTGTCATTATCGGGTGCACACCGCGCTAAAAAACGCCAGAACACGGGGTTCTGGCGCTGTTCACGATGCTGAGTTTTAATTCGTTACAGTCGGTTACTCACCCACTCCGACACGCCAGCCAGTGCGCCAGCCAATGCCTCTGGATTTGTACCACCCGCCTGAGCCATATCAGGACGGCCACCGCCTTTACCACCAACCTGTGCGGCCAGTTCGCCAACCAACTCACCCGCTTTGACGCGGTCGGTCAGGTCTTTGGTCACCCCAGCAATCAGTGAAACCTTACCTTCCGCAACGGTTGCCAGCACGATGATGGCCGAGCCGAGCTGATTTTTCAGGTCATCCATCATGGTACGCAGCATCTTCGGCTCAACGTTAGTGAGCTCGCTGACCAACAGCTTAGTGCCCTTCACGTCCACCGCTTTACTGCTGAGCGAGGCACTCTCTTGCGCCGCTTGCTGATCGCGCAGCTGCTGCAGTTCTTTTTCCAGCGCACGGACATGATCAACCAAACCGCGCACTTTCTCATTCAGATTACTGCTGTTGGCCTTAACCACCTGAGCAATCTCAGATATCTGATCGCTCTGCGCGTGCAGCTGAGCAATCGCGCCTTCACCCGTCAGAGCTTCAATACGGCGCACACCCGCCGCCGTGCCGGATTCAGACTGAATGCGGAACAGGCCGATGTCTCCGGTGCGCGCTGCGTGCGTACCGCCGCACAGCTCAACGGAGTATTCGCCCATACTGACCACGCGCACACGCTGTTCATATTTCTCACCAAATAACGCCGTTGCGCCACGCGCTTTCGCTTCATCCAGATCCATCACTTCCGTCTGAATGAGTAAATTGCGACGAATCTGGGTATTAACGATATCCTCAACGGTACGAATCTGCTCTGGCTTCATCGCTTCAGTATGAGAGAAGTCGAAGCGCAGGTATTTATCGTTGTTGAGCGAGCCTTTCTGACCCACATGATCGCCTAATACTTCGCGTAACGCTTCATGCATCAGATGCGTTGCCGAGTGGTTCAGGATGATACGTGCACGACGCTCTTTGTCCACTTGCGCATTGAGGCGGTCACCTACACGCAGCTCACCACTGTTGAGCTTACCGATATGACCAAAGGCTTTACCATACTTCTGTGTATCCTGGACGCTGAATTCAGCATTCTGCCCAATTAGCACACCGGTATCGCCTACCTGACCACCTGATTCTCCGTAGAACGGCGTCTGGTCCAGAATCACTACTGCATCCTGACCAGCAGCAACCTGCTCAACCTGCTGTCCGTTAACAAACAGCGCCTGAATGGTGCCTTCTGACTGCAACTGATCATAACCTTTGAAATCAGTAGCTGAATCAAAGCGAATTACGCTGTTGTAGTCAGCACCGAAGCCACTGGCCTCACGTGCACGCTGACGCTGCTGCTCCATGGCCGTTTCAAAGCCCGCTTCGTCAATCTTCAGATTGCGCTCGCGGCAGACGTCGGCAGTCAAATCCGCTGGGAAACCGAAGGTGTCATACAGACGGAAGACCGTTTCGCCATCCAGCGTATCGCCTTGCAGATTGGCCAGCTCATCATCCAGCAATGCCAGGCCGCGTTCCAGCGTCTTAGCGAACTGCTCTTCTTCATTTTTCAGAGCATTTTCAACATGCTTCTGCTGGCGCTTCAGGTCTTCACCGGCATCGCCCATGACGTCAATCAATGGCGCGACTAACTTGTAGAAGAAGGCCTCTTTAGCACCCACCATATTGCCATGACGCACTGCGCGACGAATGATGCGGCGCAGCACATAGCCACGGTTTTCATTCGACGGGATGACGCCATCAGCAATCAGGAATGCACAAGAACGGATGTGGTCAGCGATGACGCGCAACGATTTATTGTTGAGGTCAGTTGCACCGGTAACCTGGGCAACAGCCTTAATCAGCTTGGCAAACAGATCGATTTCATAGTTGGAGTTAACGTGCTGCAGTACCGCGGCGATACGCTCCAGGCCCATACCGGTATCAACAGAAGGCTTCGGCAGAGGTTCCATGGTGCCGTCGGCCTGACGGTTGAACTGCATGAAGACGATGTTCCAGATCTCGATGTAGCGATCGCCATCTTCTTCCGGGCTACCCGGTGGGCCACCCCAGATATGGTCGCCGTGATCGTAGAAAATTTCGGTGCACGGACCGCAAGGGCCAGTATCACCCATCTGCCAGAAGTTGTCAGACGCGTAAGCGCTGCCTTTGTTATCGCCGATGCGAATAATACGTTCGCGCGGCACACCGACTTCGTTAGCCCAGATTTCGAAGGCTTCATCATCGGTTTCATAAACGGTGACCCACAAACGCTCTTTCGGCAGCTTGAACCACTGCTCACCCGTCAACAGTTCCCAGGCATAAGCAATCGCTTCTTTCTTGAAGTAGTCGCCAAAGCTGAAGTTACCCAGCATTTCAAAGAAGGTATGGTGACGAGCGGTGTAGCCAACGTTCTCAAGATCGTTGTGCTTGCCACCGGCGCGCACGCAACGCTGAGACGTGGTTGCGCGTGCATAATCGCGTTTATCCTGACCGAGGAAAACGTCTTTAAACTGCACCATTCCCGCATTGGTAAACAGCAACGTTGGGTCGTTATTCGGTACGAGGGAGCTGCTGGCTACAACCTGATGTCCCTTGCTATGAAAAAAGTCGAGAAACGCTTGACGGATCTCAGCAGTGCTCTTGCTCATATAATTCCTGGAATCACGCTAACGAACGTTCCCTTTCGCGGGCAAACCACATCTGCAGGTTTACCGCTGATTGAGGAACAAAAAGTGGGAATAAGATAAATTTTCTTCAGTGGGAAGTAAAATCCCATCGCCTTTCAGTCGTCAATATTTCTGAAAACTGCCTGAATATCTTCCATCATAAAGCCTTTAGACATTAAAAAGCGTTGTACCTTGCTTTTCTCAGCCCAGGTTTGCGGCAGAGGTTCACCAAACTTACGCTTAGCCAAATCGGCCGCGCATTGGCTCCAGTCCACGTCAGTATCCATCATCGCCTGATTGATCTCATCACGGCTAATGCCCTTCTGCTGTAACTCCATGCGCACGCGTTGTGAACCATATCCTTTGCGCGCCCGGCTCTGGATAAAACGTTCGGTAAAGCGTTGATCGTTGAGCCAGCCACTTTCCTGGCACCAGTCGAGCACCTTTTCCAGCAGCTCATCCGGTATCGGCACATTTTCTTCTTGCTTCAGATATGCTGCGCGCTGATTAGAAAGTTGCAGCTTATGCTTCAATTCGTCACGACTGTGGTCACGCTGCGATAACACACGCATGGCACGATCCAGCAAACGAGAAAATGTCGGCACCGAAGCCGTTGAAGGTGATGATGACATGAGTTTGACCTTGTTCTGACTGTTGCGCAGGGTAAAGCAAGAATACGAGCAGGGGAAGTGTTGACGGGGAAAAGCAAACGGGAGCATCGCTGCTCCCGTTGGGTATCTTAGAAATCTTCGTTGGTTTCGCGAGCTTCTTCGTAGTCACCAGCAGGTGTTTCTGCTGCAGCGGCTCCAGCTGTCGCTGTTGCTCCCGTCAGCAGCAGATCACGCAACTTCTTATCGATCTCGTTGGCAATCGCTGGATTCTCTTTGAGGAAGTTGGTCGAGTTCGCTTTACCTTGACCAATTTTATCGCCGTTGTAGCTGTACCACGCACCGGCTTTCTCAACCAGCTTGTGTTTCACACCAAGATCCACCAGCTCGCCAAAGGTGTTGATCCCTTCGCCGTACATGATCTGGAATTCAGCCTGCTTAAACGGTGCTGCGATTTTGTTCTTCACCACTTTCACGCGGGTTTCGCTACCCACCACTTCATCGCCCTCTTTAATCGCACCGATACGGCGGATATCAAGACGAACAGAAGCGTAAAATTTCAGCGCGTTACCACCGGTGGTGGTTTCTGGGTTACCGAACATCACACCAATTTTCATACGAATCTGGTTGATAAAGATCAGCAGCGTGTTGGACTGCTTCAGGTTACCCGCTAACTTACGCATCGCCTGGCTCATCATACGAGCAGCCAGACCCATGTGCGAATCACCGATTTCACCTTCGATTTCTGCTTTCGGCGTCAGTGCTGCCACGGAGTCAACGATGATCACATCAACGGCACCGGAGCGTGCTAACGCATCACAAATCTCCAGCGCTTGCTCACCGGTATCCGGCTGCGAACACAGCAGATTATCGATATCAACGCCCAGCTTTTTGGCATACACCGGATCAAGCGCGTGCTCAGCATCGATAAAGGCACAGGTTTTACCTTTGCGCTGCGCTGCGGCAATGACCTGCAATGTCAGCGTGGTTTTACCGGATGATTCAGGTCCGTAAATCTCAACGATACGGCCCATTGGCAAACCGCCGGCACCCAACGCGATATCCAGTGACAGTGAACCGGTCGAGATGGTTTCTACATCCATCGAACGGTCTTCACCCAGGCGCATGATCGAGCCTTTACCAAATTGTTTCTCAATCTGGCCCAGCGCGGCTGCTAAAGCTTTCTGTTTGTTCTCGTCAATCGCCATTTCCACTCCTAATCATGCTGGGTAAGCCGACATCATTATGTGCCTGCTCGTTCTGTTGCCGGTAATTATACTGTATGACCATACAGTATCAAGTTTAATTTGTCAGAAATTCATCAAGCAGTGTTTGCAGCGCCCAACTAACAGATTGCCGACGCACCGCGTCACGGTCTCCGGAAAAGACCTGCCGCTGCGCCAGAACACGATCGTCAGGCCCGGCAATAGCCAACCACACGGTGCCAACCGGCTTTTCTGCCGAACCGCCATCTGGCCCCGCAATCCCGCTCACGGCAATGCCAAAATCAGCAGCCGCGGCATTGCAGGCACCTCGCGCCATCTCCCGCACGGTTTGCTCGCTCACCGCGCCATTCTGGACCAGAGTGGTGGCCTGTACGCCCACCATCTGTTGTTTGGCTTCGTTGCTGTAGGTCACGAAGCCTCGCTCAAACCAGGCTGAGCTGCCACTGACATCGGTAAACACTTTGGCAATCCAGCCACCGGTGCAGGATTCCGCCGCGGTTACCGTTGCCTCGCGTTTCTTCAGCTGTTCTCCAATACGCTGGCTGAGCTGCTGCAACTGTTGGTCGTTCATCGCCCTCTCCTGTTTTGGCGCTGCGTGTTAGCCATAAATGGTGCAACAGCGCGCCCTTTTCAACCTCTGACGCACCATTTTGCGCACCCGCTTCCAGCGATTTTAACGCGTTCTCACAGCCACCATAAATAAGCGTGGGAAAGCTAACAAAACCTGGCCGTTGCTACGTGGAGGATACGCAGGCATTAATGCCTGATGATAGTCATGCAGAAAATCTGCTTGTTGCTGTTCGGTCAATCCAGCGAGGAAGGGACGCAAGCCCGTGGCACGGAGCCAGGTAATGATGCCCTGCGCATCGGCCATTGGGTGATAGTAAGTGGTACGCCAGATGTCCACCTGACAGCCCGCATCACTCAGCAAATCATAATATTGTTCCGTGGTCAGCAGACGTTTGCGATCCGCGGCCTGTGGCGAGATATGCGCCTGCCAGCGCTCACCTGCCGCCACTTCACGCATTAAGCGGTGAGAGGCCTCTTCAAGATTGTCCGGCATCTGAATCGCCAGAGCGCCACCGATATCCAGCTGTTCAACCAGATGCGGCAGCAGCGTGTGATGATCGGTTAGCCACTGAAGCGAAGCGTTCGCATAGATGACCTGCTGTGGCTGGTTAGCCTGCCAGGTGCGGATATCCGCCTGCAGAAAAGTGCAGGAAGGTAACCGTTCATGCGCTTGTTCGAGCATGGCTGCTGAGCTGTCGAGGCCCGTAATCACCGCGTCTGGCCACGCTTGTGCCAGCAGCTCAGTGCTGTTGCCAGGTCCGCATCCAAGATCTGTGGCGAAATGCACATAGGTAAGTGGGATGCGTTCTAACAGTTCACGCGCTGGACGCGTGCGTTCCGATTCAAATTGACGATACAGCTGTGGATTCCAGTCTTGCATGACAATGCTCCTGTCTGGCTGAAGAGCATCACACTACCTGTTTTCCCAATCGCTAAGCGAAGAGAAAAGTGCGATGTCTCACCTTTTTACCCTTTGTCACTGGTTAATGTCTGTCGCGAACACTAAGTTAAAACAACGTTTCATTTTATGAAAAGAAGAGGATAGCGTAATGGCTGCACAACCTGAATTAACGGGCGTCTGGTGTCCATCAGTTACCCCATTTGATCAATATAACAAGATCGATATTGATGCGCTGGGCCGCCACTTTGCACGCCTGAGCACCTCGGGGATTGATACGCTGTTGCTGATGGGCAGTATCGGGGAGTTTGCTTCGCTGACCCAGCAGGAACGACTGCTGCTGATTCGTGAAGCACGTCAGCTTTCGCCACTGAGCATGGTGGCGAATGTCTCAAGCACCTGTGTTCCGGATATGTTGCAACTCGCTGAAGCCGCCTGGAAAAACGGTTATGACGCCGTGATGGTTTTACCGCCCTACTATTATGGTCAAACGCAGAAACAGCTGTTGAGCTACTTTAAAGCACTGGATAAACAGTTAGGTGGCAAGTGGTTTGCCTATAATTTCCCGGCGCGCACTGGCTGCGATTTGACGCCTGCTTTGGTGGCAGAGTTAGCCGCTGAACTGCCGCAGTTTATCGGTATTAAAGACACCATGGATTGCCTGTCGCACAATCGGGCCCTGATTGAAGAAACCAAAAAGGTACGCTCTGATTTCACGGTGCTTTCCGGATATGACGAATATCTGTTGCCCAATTTAATGGCAGGCGGTGCCGGAGTGATTTCCGGCTTGAACAACATTGTGCCGGAGTTGTTTGCAGAGGCGATGCGCGCCTGGCGTGCGGGAGATTTGGCGAAGTTGGCACAGATTCAGCAGCGTATTGGTAAGCTGATGGCGATCTACACCATTGGTGATGACTTTGTCACGACCATCAAAACCGCAGTGGCGCGCAAATATGATTCTATGAGCAGCCATTCACGCAATTATGGCGGTGAACTTACGGCTGAGCAGTGCGCGGAGCTGGATCGCTTACTGATGTGAACACAACACGGGACGGCCGCATAGCCGTCCTGTTATCAGTTCTTTTTCACAAACTCAGATTTGAGTTTCATCGGGCCAAAACCATCGATTTTGCAATCAATGTTATGGTCGCCTTCAACCAGGCGAATGCTTTTCACTTTGGTGCCAATCTTTAGGGTTGAGGAGCTACCTTTCACCTTGAGATCTTTAACCACGGTAACGCTGTCGCCATCAGCCAGCAGATTGCCATTGGCATCACGCACTACCAGGCCATCCGATGCTGCATCAGCACTCGGTGACCAGATATGACCGCAAGATGGGCAGTTCAGGTTTTCACCATCCTGCCAGGTATAATCAGCCTGACACACCGGACAGGCAGGTAACGTTGTCATTAGCGTTCCTCAGAAGTTGAAAGGCGGTGAAGATGGCACCGCAAAAGGGGCGCCATCTTATACCCTCACTCTTTATAAGGACAGTATTAAAGCATGTTGCCCTGACGCGCTTTCGCCACTGCCTGGCCCAACTGCCACACCGCCATGGCATAGTGCGTACTGTGGTTATAACGCGTGATGACATAGAAGTTAGGCAAGCCATACCAATATTGATAGCTGGTACCCAGATCAAGACGCAGTAGACTCACCTGGTTATTACCATCCAGCGATCCTTGCGGCGTCAGGCCACTCGCCATCAGCGTATTCACCGGATAAAGCGTCTTAAACCCATTTTCCAGCGCCGGAGCCTGACCGCTTGCCGGTACGGCAACATTCTGCCCCGCGCGCCAGCCGTGCTCTTTGAAGTAATTTGCTACGCTGCCAATCGCATCCACCGGATCCCACAGGTTAATGTGGCCATCACCATTGAAGTCGACCGCATACTCTTTATAGGAAGACGGCATAAACTGACCGTAACCCATTGCACCAGCGAAGGAGCCGCGCAGATCCAGCGGATCATCCTGTTCGGTACGTGCCATCAACAGGAAGGTTTCCAGTTCGCTGCTGAAGTAGGCCGCGCGGCGTGGATAGCTAAAGGATAAAGTGGCCAGCGCATCCAGCAGACGCGTTTTGCCCATCACCCGACCCCAACGTGTTTCCACGCCAATGATCCCAACGATGATCTCTGGCGGCACACCATAAACCTGTTGAGCGCGTTGCAGCGCGTCCTGATATTGATCCCAGAACGCCACACCATTTTGCACATTATCTGGCGTGATGAATTTATTGCGATAGCGGATCCAGGCACCGTTTGGCCCCGTCGGTGGCGTGTAGCTTGGTGCTTGTTGATCCATCAGACGCAGCACGTAATCGAGACGCTTCGCCTGGCCAATCACGGCATGCAGTTGATCACGGTTAAAACCGTGTTTTGCCACCATTTGATCAATAAACTGCTCAGCCGCCGGATTCCCCGCGAAATCACCGAACATCGGCTGAACGGCGTGTGAAGGTTCCAGTAAAAAACCACCTTTTGGTGCAGGCACAACGGCGGTTTGCTGCTGGGTTGCAGGCTTACTGCTGCAGGCAGCAAGCAAGGCGATAAGTGGAAGAAAAGCAACCTTAAAACGCATTAGATATCCATAAGCCAGATGAAACCGGAAGCCAACATGGTAATCGTTCATCAAAGCCGGATACAGAGCAATATTTTAAATTTACGCCGCTTTTCCCTGGTTTCAGTGGGTTGCAGCGAAAATTTGCGGAACGGCTCCACACTTAATGTTTATTGCCAGATTTTACTTTTTACTGCTTAACGCAATTTGTTAAGGTCGGCAGCCAGAATCCATTGCGGGCAGATGATGCGCGCAGGGCAAAATGTTAATATCTGCGCTTTGGTTATCCGTCTGTAAGATAACGCACCACGCTGGCCTGCTCATAGCGGGCAGCCATGATTGAACGAGTGAAATTTGAGTGAAAACGAGATGAAAGGAGCAGCGCAAATGGACTTTACTGGCCACACGCCCATGATGCAGCAATACCTGCGCCTGAAGGCTGACCATCCCGAAATCCTGCTGTTTTATCGCATGGGCGATTTTTACGAGCTGTTCTACGACGACGCCAGGCGAGCATCGCAACTGCTGGAGATTTCACTCACAAAACGCGGCGCGTCAGCGGGTGAACCCATCCCGATGGCGGGCGTGCCTTATCATGCTGTTGAAGGTTATCTGGCGAAGCTGGTTCAGCTCGGGGAATCCGTGGCGATCTGTGAACAGATTGGCGATCCGGCACTGAGCAAAGGACCGGTTGAGCGTAAAGTCGTCCGCATTGTGACCCCCGGCACCATCAGTGACGAAGCGCTGTTGCAAGAGCGTCAGGACAATTTGCTCGCGGCAATCTTCCAGAGCCCGCGCGGGTTTGGTTATGCCACTCTTGATATCAGCTCGGGCCGTTTTCGCCTGAGTGAACCTGCCGACCAGGAGACCATGGCGGCAGAACTGCAGCGCACTAACCCGGCCGAATTGCTCTATCCCGAAGATTTCGAGGCGATGGCGCTGATCGATCAGCGTCGTGGTCTGCGCCGTCGTCCGCTGTGGGAATATGAAATCGACACCGCACGCCAGCAATTAAACCTGCAATTTGGCACGCGTGATCTCAGTGGCTTTGGTGTTGAACAGGCACATCTGGCGCTGCGCGCCGCGGGTTGCCTGCTTCAATATGTTAAGGACACCCAACGCACCTCCCTACCTCATATTCGCTCGTTAAGTATGGAGCGCCAGCAGGACAGCGTAATCATGGATGCGGCCACTCGTCGCAACCTGGAAATCACGCAGAACCTTGCCGGAGGTCTCGACAATACCCTGGCAGCGGTGCTGGATAAAACCGTCACGCCGATGGGCAGCCGTATGCTGAAGCGCTGGCTGCACATGCCACTGCGCGATGTCACCACCATTGGTCGGCGCCAGGAATCCATTGCCGAACTGCAATCACTGAGTGAAACATTGCAGCCGGTGTTGCGCCAGGTGGGCGATTTGGAGCGCATCCTGGCGCGCCTGGCACTTCGAACCGCGCGCCCGCGCGATTTGGCTCGCATGCGACATGCCTTCCAGCAACTGCCGGAACTCAATCAGCAGCTGCAAGGTGTTGAGGCAACACAACTGATCAATTTACGTTCACAGATGGGTGAGTTTGCTGAACTGCGCGAGCTGCTGGAACAAGCCGTTATTGAATCCCCTCCCGTGCTGGTGCGGGACGGCGGTGTGATTGCGCCCGGCTACAACGCCGAACTGGATGAATGGCGGGCCCTGGCTGACGGTGCGACTGATTATCTCGACCGCCTCGAAATTCGTGAGCGAGAGAAGTTAGGCCTGGATACCTTAAAAGTCGGTTTTAACGCAATTCATGGTTACTACATTCAGGTCAGCCGCGGCCAAAGCCATCAGGTGCCGATTCACTATGTCCGCCGCCAGACGTTGAAAAACGCCGAGCGCTACATTATTCCCGAATTGAAAGAGTATGAAGACAAAGTACTGACCTCAAAAGGCAAAGCGCTGGCGCTGGAAAAAGGACTGTACGAGGCGTTGCTCGATCAGTTGCTGCCACACCTTGAAGCACTGCAGATCAGTGCAGCGGCCCTGGCTGAACTGGATGTGTTGGCTAACCTGGCAGAGCGTGCCTGGACGCTGAATTATTGCCGTCCGGTGCTGCAGGAGAAGGCCGGCATCCGCATTACTGCGGGCCGTCATCCGGTTGTGGAGCAGGTTCTAAAAGAGCCGTTCATTGCTAACCCGCTGTCGCTATCAAATCAGCGCCGCATGCTGATCATTACCGGTCCCAACATGGGCGGTAAAAGTACTTACATGCGTCAGACAGCATTGATTGCGCTGATGGCATGGATTGGCAGCTATGTGCCAGCGGAAGAGACCGTGATTGGTCCCATCGATCGCATCTTTACTCGCGTCGGTGCGGCTGATGATCTGGCATCAGGGCGCTCAACCTTTATGGTCGAGATGACCGAAACGGCCAATATCCTGCACAACGCCACAGAAAACAGCCTGGTGTTGATGGATGAAATCGGTCGCGGCACATCGACCTATGATGGGCTGTCGCTGGCGTGGGCCTGTGCGGAAAGCCTGGCTAATCGCATCAAAGCGATGACGTTGTTTGCCACCCACTACTTTGAACTCACCACCCTGCCGGAAAAAATGGAAGGCGTGGTGAATGTGCATCTCGATGCCGTGGAGCATGGTGACACCATCGCATTCATGCACAGCGTACAGGATGGCGCAGCCAGCAAAAGTTATGGTCTGGCGGTTGCCGCGTTAGCGGGTGTACCAAAAGATGTGATCAAACGCGCGCGCAACAAGCTGAAAGAACTGGAGGCGCTCTCCGGCAGTTCAGCGGCATCTACGGTAGAAGGATCGCAAATGCAGCTGCTGGTAGCAGAAACATCGCCAGCTGTAGATGCGTTAGAAGCGCTAGATCCTGATAGCCTCACACCAAAACAGGCGCTGGAGTGGATTTACCGTCTTAAAACGTTAGTGTGATCATACGGAATAGCGGTGCTGATGTGCCGCTATCCTTTGCCAGGTAATGCCAGATTCCAGTGTTAGGTATTGTCAGATTTCAGGCATAAAAAAACGGTGACCCAAGGGTCACCGTTTTTGTTGCCGGTTACGGCTTATTCGCGAAACAGTGCTTCGATGTTGAGGCCCTGAGTCTGCAGGATTTCACGCAGACGACGCAGACCTTCAACCTGAATCTGACGGACACGTTCACGGGTCAACCCGATCTCACGGCCCACATCTTCCAGCGTTGCCGCTTCATAGCCTAACAGGCCGAAACGACGCGCCAGCACTTCACGCTGCTTAGCATTCAATTCAAACAACCACTTAACGATGCTTTGTTTCATATCATCGTCCTGCGTGGTGTCTTCCGGGCCGTTGTCTTTTTCATCGGCCAGGATATCCAGCAGCGCTTTTTCGGAATCTCCACCCAGCGGTGTGTCAACCGAGGTAATACGCTCATTGAGACGCAGCATACGGCTTACGTCATCAACCGGCTTGTCTAACTGCTCGGCAATCTCTTCAGCACTCGGCTCATGGTCAAGCTTGTGCGAAAGTTCACGCGCGGTGCGCAGATAAACGTTTAACTCTTTAACGATGTGGATCGGCAGACGAATGGTACGGGTTTGATTCATGATCGCCCGTTCAATAGTCTGACGAATCCACCAGGTGGCATATGTTGAGAAACGGAACCCACGTTCTGGGTCAAACTTCTCTACGGCACGAATCAGGCCGAGATTACCCTCTTCAATCAGGTCCAGCAGGGCCAGACCACGATTGCTATAGCGACGGGCAATTTTCACCACCAGGCGTAAATTACTTTCAATCATGCGGCGACGAGAAGGAATGTCACCTCGCAATGCACGACGGGCGAAGAAGACTTCTTCTTCCGCTGTTAACAATGGAGAATAACCAATCTCTCCGAGGTAAAGCTGCGTCGCATCCAAAACGCGTTGCGTCGCACCCTGTGACAACAGCTCTTCTTCAGCTACTTCGCTATCACCAGGTTCGTTCTCAACGAGAGCCTTCTCATCAAAAACCTCAGCTCCGTTCTCCTCGAATTCCGCATCTTCATGTAACTCGTTAACTTTCAGCGTATTCTGGTTCATAAGCGGCTCCTACCCGTGATCCAAGGGCAGAACACCAAGGTTCTGCCGGATTATCGCTGCGGTAAATAACGCAACGGGTTTACGGATTTCCCCTTGTAACGAATTTCAAAATGTAATCTTACCGAACTGGTTCCGGTGCTACCCATGGTAGCGATTTTTTGCCCCGCCTTAACTTCCTGTTGTTCCCGAACCAGCATGGAATCGTTATGGGCGTAAGCACTCAGGTAATCATCGTTGTGTTTGATGATGATTAAATTACCGTACCCACGGAGCGCGTTGCCTGCGTAAACCACTCTTCCTGATGCAGTGGCGACGACAGGTTGTCCACGCGAACCGGCGATATCGACCCCTTTATTTCCGCCTTCCGCAGCGGAGAAGTTATCGATGATCTTCCCATCAGTCGGCCAACGCCAGCTTCCCACTGGTGTTGTGCTATTCGTCGTGCTGCTGACTGTAGGCGGTGCGGTAACCGGAGCTGTGGTCGTTGCCACATTATTTGCCCCTTTCGACGGCAGCATTTTACCGCCTGTCGAACCCGAATCATCAGAATACGTAATAACAGGTTGCTGTGCAACAGGGGCAGATTTAATTTGCGTTTGGTTTGATGCAACCGGCACGCCGCCCTGCGTAGCATCCGCTGCGGTTATCGCATTGCCTCCGGTGATGGTCTGGCCATTACCGTTACCAACCTGCAAGACTTGCCCGGCTTCCAGGCCATACGGGGCCGCGACGTTGTTGCGTTGTGCCAGGTCGCGGAAGTCGTTGCCGGTAATCCAGGCAATATAGAACAGGGTATCGCCACGTTTGACGGTGTAAGTCTCACCACCGTAACTGCCTTTCGGAATATTCCCATAATTGCGGTTGTACACGATGCGACCATTTTCAGTGACCACATTATTATTGCCACTAACCATTCCACCCGAGGGTGCCGCCGATGGTGTACCACCGCTTAACATTCCGCCGTGTGGCATGGCTGGAACGGTGCTGTTTTGCGATGAGAGCATGCCACCACTGCTGGGAGCGGACGTCATGCCGCCGCCTGAGGACGCCATACCGCTGTCCCCGCCGCCGCCAATCTGGCTAATTGGAGCCTGCGTGTTGTCGCCTGAGCTACAACCCGCCAGCCAAAAACCTACCAGTGAAAGTGCCGCCAAACGGCGTAATTGAAATACTGTGCTTCCCGTGCTCATTGATCCCCCGTTATGGCAATCCTGGATGTAACTGTGTTGTGGTTGTGACCGCATTATTCACTGCGCAACAGGCGGAATACGGTCTTTCACATTGATTAACAAGGATAGTAACAATATCAACTGCGCCATGCCATGTAACAGTTGTGAAGATTTACGTAGCAATGGCTCAGGCCAGATCGCCCTGAACTAACGGCACAAAGCGGACGGGTTCGATGATTTCTTCAATTAATTCACCGCCCTGACGACGTAAACGCTTTAAAACCTGCTGATCTTCGCCTACTGGCAGCACCATTTTGCCACCCTCACCTAATTGCGCTATCAGCGCAGTCGGAATTTCAGGGGGGGCAGCGGTGACAATGATGGCATCAAACGGGCCGCGCGCCGCCCAGCCTTGCCAGCCATCGCCATGACGAGTCGAAATATTGTGCAGGTCGAGTTGTTTCAGGCGGCGTTTGGCCTGCCACTGCAACCCTTTAATGCGTTCAACGGAATAAACGTGATTGACCAGATGGGCCAAAATAGCGGTCTGATAGCCCGAACCGGTGCCGATTTCCAGCACGCGCGATTCCGGATTCAGTTCAAGTAACGCTGTCATCCGCGCCACCATGTAGGGTTGTGAAATCGTCTGACCACTGCCGATCGGCAGCGCAACGTTTTCCCAGGCTTTGTGCTCAAACGCCTCATCGATAAAGCGTTCACGCGGGACATCCGCGATGGCTTTAAGTAGATGCTCATCGTGAATACCCTGCGCACGCAGTTGCTCTAACAGCGTTTCGATGCGCCGGTTCACCATGCGAGATTCACCTCAGCCTCGATCAACCAGTCGCTTAATACTTCCTGCGCTGCGTGTGCAGTGAGATCAACATGCAATGCCGTCAGCGATACGTAACCTGCGTCTACTGCAGCGAAATCGGTGTCGGGACTCGCATCCAGTTTGTCCCCCGGCGGGCCAATCCAGTACAGGGTATGGCCGCGCGGATCTTCCGTGCAAATCACCTGATCGGCCGGATGGCGACTGCCACAACGCGTCACACGGAAACCTTTTATTTCCGCTAACGGCAAATCAGGCACATTGATATTCAGGATACGCCCGGTGCGCAGCGGTGCGCGGGACAAAGCACGCAACAAAGTGCAGGTCACCGCCGCAGCGGTGTCATAGTGTTGATGACCATCGAGTGAAACCGCCAGCGCGGGCAATCCGAGATGACGCCCTTCCATCGCGGCAGCCACGGTACCAGAGTAAATCACGTCATCACCCAGATTGGGGCCGGCGTTGATGCCTGAAACCACAATGTCCGGAGGCGGCTGCATCAGTTTGTTGACCCCGAGAAACACACAATCCGTGGGCGTGCCCATCTGAACAGCGATGTCACCATTCTCATGGGTAAAAGTACGCAGCGGGGTTTCTAACGTCAGAGAATTTGATGCGCCACTTCGATTGCGATCGGGCGCGACAACCTGCACCTCCGCAAACTCACGCAGTGCGCGAGCCAGCGTCTGAATGCCGGGGGCATGAATTCCATCGTCGTTGCTGAGCAATATCCGCATCTGTTCCTGACCTTTGTTCATTCAACTGGCCCTCAGCTCGCCTGGCATCCGCTGTTGGGGTGCCGAAAAAAGAAGTTCTGGCGAGACGAAGATGTTTGCATTCTAGCGGTGAGGCGCGGGAAGTGGTAGGCGTAAATCACGGAACTTACGGCATTTGCCGCAACATTATGCAGCCGAAGCAGATATTTACCCGGCATTGAGGCCGGGTAAAATGGGGTTATTCATCGTTGATAGGCGCAGCGGCACCGTTACTCAGCAGTTCGCGCACCACGCTAGTAGCGAAACTCCCGGCTGGCAGCCAGAACTGCATCTCCAGCGTCACGTCATCCCACCAGTTCCAGCGCAGATCTTTCGGCACCACCAACATGGCGCGGCGTGCCGCATCAACGCGTTCGCGCTCCAGCAGCGCCAGCAAATCCGCAGCCGGTGCCAGATTAACCTGCTCAAAGGCCAGCGCGTCACCCTGAGGGCCCAGATCACCTCGCCCGGCAAGCGGCGCGGTGATGCGCAATTCATGATGATGCACACGTTGCTGCAATTCCGCCAGCTCTTCCGCCTGCGCCACAAACCAGCTGCCGCGACCGGCCAGCTGCAGCGCATCGCCCACCTGCACCTGATCCAACACGCCATCGCGCTGCAAACGCGCACTGGTGATCTGGTTAAACAGTTGGCTGCGCGCAGCGGAAAGCAAAATACCTTTCATGCTGCGATCGCGCGGGCGGAATTTCTCTTCCGCCCACAATCTTGCTTGCGTCAGATTATTGCCGCCGCGGCCAAAGCGTTGTTCACCAAAGTAGTTAGGCACGCCGTTTTGCTGGATGCGCTGCAAGCGCCCTTCTACCTCGGCGCGATCGGAAATCTGACGCACGATCAAACGGAACGCATTACCCGCCAGCGCGCCGGTGCGCAATTTGCGCTTGTGGCGGATCACCTGCAGAATTTCCACGCCTTCCAGCTGGAAACCCGCCAGATTTGGCATCGCGTTACCCGGCACGCGGAAACACAGCGTTTGCTCGGTCACCGCATGGCGATCCTTCATACCGGCATAACTCATATCGCGCTGATGCACGCCGAGGAATTTAGCGATAGCTTCAGCGACAAAACGCGTGTTGCAGCCGATTTTACGAATACGCACCAGCACCTGTTCGCCCTCGCCATCATAGGGATAGCCGAGGTCTTCGATCACCACGAAGTCTTCAGGATTGGCTTTGATAACGCCCGTCGCGGTCGGCACGCCGTGCAGGTAAAGCAACTCACTCATGCGTTATCGGCCTTCACCAGTAACGCCACCGCTTCACAGGCGATGCCTTCGCCACGGCCGGTAAAGCCGAGCTTTTCCGTGGTGGTGGCTTTCACGTTGACATCATCCATGTGGCAACCGAGATCTTCGGCGATGTTGACGCGCATCTGCGGCACATGCGGCAGCATTTTCGGCGCCTGCGCGATGATGGTGACGTCAACGTTACCGATGCGATAACCTTTCAGCTGGATGCGACGCCAGGCTTCACGCAGCAAGCCACGGCTGTCCGCGCCTTTAAAAGCCGGGTCGGTGTCCGGGAACAACTTGCCGATGTCGCCCATCGCTACCGCGCCCAGCAGCGCATCCGTTAACGCATGCAGCGCCACATCACCATCCGAATGAGCAATAAAACCGTGTTCGAAGGGAATACGCACCCCACCAATCACTAACGGACCCTCGCCGCCAAAAGCGTGAACGTCAAAACCGTGACCGATACGCATCATGCGCTCTCCTTTAACTGAATCTGGGTTAGATAGAAGGCCGCCAGCGCCAGATCTTCTGGCCGCGTCACCTTAATATTGTCGCTGCGTCCGCTCACCAATTCGGGATGATAGCCACAGTACTCCAGCGCCGAAGCTTCATCGGTAATGGTAGCGCCTTCATGGAGCGCGCGCGTCAGGCACGCCGTGAGTAATTGATGCGGGAAAAATTGCGGCGTCAGCGCATGCCATAAATCTTCACGCTCCACGGTGTGGGCAATCGCCGCTTTACCCGGTTCGGCACGCTTCATGGTGTCACGCACCGGGGCGGCCAGAATTGCACCGACTTTGCTGTGCGCACGTACCGCCAGTAATCGCGCCAAATCATCCGGATGCAAACAAGGGCGTGCGGCATCATGCACCAGCACCCACTCGCTGTGTTTAATTGCCTGCAATCCTGCCAGCACCGACTCAGCACGCGTCTCGCCGCCGGTCACGCGCAGTACGCGCGGATCCTGCGCCAGCGGCAGCGAATCAAACCAACCGTCATCGGGACTGATGGGTACGATCACTTGCTTAACCGCGGGATGCGCCAGTAAGCGCGCAACGCTGTGTTCGAGAAGGGTAAATTGACCAATGGTCAGATACTGTTTTGGGCAGGCAGCCTGCATGCGGCTGCCGACGCCAGCGGCTGGCACCACGGCAATCACATCCGCATGGGAAGAGAGGTTGTTCATGGTTTATCGTTGTTGATTTTGCGCAGCTTGTTGCGCATTACGTTTGTTCTGGTCTGGCACCAGGCGATAGAAAGTCTCGCCGGGCTTAATCATGCCCAGTTCATTGCGTGCACGTTCCTCAATCGCCTCTGAACCGCCATTGAGGTCATCAATTTCGGCAAACAGCTGATCGTTACGCGCTTTAAGTTTGGCGTTATTCGCCTGTTGCGACGCGACGTCTTCGTTGACGCGCGTATAGTCATGGATACCGTTCTTACCCAGCCACAAGGAATATTGAAGCCATCCCAGCAGCACGAGCAACAGTAGCGTCAATTTTCCCATCCCCGCCCCCTGAAAAACGGCCCAATCATCCCATAACTTCGCACAGGACTCCACAGTGACAGCGAAAATGCCACTGGCAGACGATTGTTTGTACGAAAAGTAGCAGGGCTAAAAGCGGGGCGGCAGGTAAAGTTTTGTAACCTGCCGATGCGTTTGCACATCAGGATCGGATTACCAGCCGGAGAGAAATGAGAACAGCAGCCAGAACAGGCACACCACCACGATAGTGGTGAGTACCCCACTCCAGAACAGGCGTCCGCGAATCATTAAGCTCAGTACGATGCCAATCAGCACCGAAACGGGCAATAACGCGAGGAAGAACGGCCACGTGTAGAGAAAGAAAAACAGCGTGTTAGAACCGTAGAGCATGAACGGAATCGCCAGCGCGCACCAGTACGAGAGAAAGCCAATCACGCCGCCCGGCAATGATGAGCGAGGCTCATCCGGGGTGCGTTCATCTTTGCGTGCCAGCATGGGGGTAACGTTCTGCATAGAGATCCTGTTGACGCTTAAACGCGGCAAACCTAATGAGATTTGCCGCTGTCGGTTCAGGATCTGATGATATCGCGGTGACGCAGGAGGTCTAATAATTGGGCACTCAGTTTTGTAACCAATTGTTCGCCATCAAGATGGATTTCTGGCGCGTCGGGCGCCTCATACACGCTGTCGATACCGGTGAAATTACGCAGCTCACCGGCACGGGCTTTTTTGTACAAACCTTTGGGATCGCGCGCTTCACACACCGCCAGCGGCGTATCAACAAACACCTCGACAAACTGCCCGGCACCCAGCAAGTCACGCACCATCTGACGTTCCGCGCGATGCGGCGAGATAAAGGCGGTCAATACCACTAAACCGGCATCCACCATCAGTTTCGCCACTTCGCCGACGCGACGAATGTTCTCTTTGCGATCGTCATCACTGAAGCCGAGGTCACGGCACAGGCCGTGACGCACGTTGTCACCATCCAGCAGATAGGTGCTGACGCCCGCGCGATGCAGTGCCTGCTCCAGCGCGCCGGCCACCGTGGATTTACCCGAACCTGACAGCCCGGTAAACCACAGCACCACGCCTTGATGGCCGTGCTGCTGTTCACGCTCCTCACGCGAGACCGGATAGTCGTGCCACACCACGTTTTCGTCGTGTTGGGCCATTACTTGCCACCCAGCAGGTCGCGCGCGTTCCAGTGTGGGAAGTGACGACGCACCAGCGCATTCAACTCCAGCTCGAATTCACTGAACTGGCCAGCTTGCCCACGCACATCAGTCAGTGGCTGATTGATCATCCCCGCGCCAACCGTGACATTGCTCAGACGATCGATAAAGATCATACCGCCAGTGACCGGGTTCTGCTGATAAGCATCCAGCACCATCGGCTCATCAAAGGTGATTTCCACCAAACCGATACCGTTCAGTGGCAGACTTTCCACTGCACGTTTCTCCAGCGAGTTAATCTCTACCTGATGGATGATCTTCTCCACCCGGCCGCGCGCTTTCTTGCCAGCGATCTTCACTTCATAGCTCTGACCCGGCTGCAGCGGCTGTTCTGCCATCCACACCACATCAACGGTAGCAGACTGCACCGCTTGCAGTTCTGCAGCTGCATCCACCAGCAGATCGCCACGGCTGATGTCGATCTCATCTTTCAGCACCAGCGTAATCGCTTCACCTGCTGCCGCTTCCTGCAGATCGCCATCGAAGGTGACAATGCGCGAGACTGAAGACTCGACGCCCGAAGGCAGCACTTTGACGCGTTGGCCAACTTGCACCGTGCCAGACGCCAGCGTACCGGCATAACCACGGAAATCGAGGTTAGGACGGTTCACATACTGCACCGGGAAACGCATCGGCTGATGATCGACAACACGCTTCAGCTCCACCGTTTCCAGCACGTCGAGCAGCGTTGGGCCGCTGTACCATGGCATGGTGACGCTCGGCGTGGCCACGTTATCGCCTTCCAGCGCCGACATCGGCACAAAGCGGATGTCCAGATCCTCGGGTAACTGACCAGCGAAATCGAGGTAAGACTGCTTAATCTGTTCGTAGGTCTCTTGCTTGTAATCCACCAGATCCATCTTGTTGATGGCGACCACCAGGTGCTTGATGCCCAGCAGGGTGGAAATAAAGCTATGACGACGGGTCTGATCCAGCACGCCTTTACGCGCATCAATCAGCAGAATCGCCAAATCACAGGTCGAAGCACCGGTTGCCATGTTACGGGTGTACTGCTCATGCCCCGGTGTGTCTGCGATGATAAATTTGCGCTTCTCGGTGGAGAAATAACGATATGCCACATCGATGGTGATGCCCTGCTCACGCTCGGCCTGCAAACCATCCACCAGCAACGCCAGATCGAGTTTTTCGCCTTGAGTGCCATGACGCTTGCTGTCGTTGTGCAGCGAGGAGAGCTGATCTTCATAAATCTGACGAGTGTCGTGCAGCAGGCGACCAATCAGCGTGCTTTTGCCGTCGTCGACGCTACCGCAGGTCAGGAAACGCAGCAGGCTCTTGTGTTGTTGCGCGGTCAGCCAGGCTTCTACGCCGCCCTGATCGGCAATCTGTTGTGCAATTACGGTATTCATCTGCGTCTCCTTAGAAATAACCCTGACGTTTCTTCATTTCCATCGAACCGGCCTGGTCGCGGTCAATCATGCGGCCCTGGCGTTCACTGGTGGTGGAGACCAGCATCTCTTCAATAATTTCCGGCAGCGTCTGCGCTTCGGATTCCACCGCGCCGGTCAGTGGCCAGCAGCCGAGGGTACGGAAACGCACCATACGCTGTTTAATCACTTCACCTGGCTGCAGATCGATACGGTCATCATCGATCATCATCAGCATGCCATCACGCTCCAGCACCGGACGTGGTGCAGCAAGATACAGCGGAACGATTTCGATGTTTTCCAGGAAGATGTACTGCCAGATATCCAGCTCGGTCCAGTTGGAGAGCGGGAACACGCGAATGCTTTCGCCTTTATTAATCTGGCCGTTGTAGTTGTGCCACAGCTCAGGGCGCTGATTTTTTGGATCCCAGCGATGGAAGCGATCGCGGAACGAGTAAATACGCTCTTTGGCACGTGACTTCTCTTCGTCACGACGTGCACCACCGAAGGCGGCATCAAAACCGTACTTATTCAGCGCCTGCTTCAGGCCCTCGGTTTTCATGATATCGGTGTGCTTGGCACTGCCGTGAACGAACGGGTTGATGCCCATCGCCACGCCTTCCGGATTGCGATGCACCAGCAGTTCGGCCCCCATATTTTTCACGGTGCGATCGCGGAACTCGTACATTTCACGGAATTTCCAGCCGGTATCAACGTGCAGCAGCGGAAATGGCAGCGTGCCCGGATAGAAGGCCTTACGCGCCAGATGCAGCATCACCGAGGAGTCTTTACCGATGGAGTACATCATCACCGGATTGCTGAACTCGGCCGCCACCTCGCGGATGATATGGATACTCTCTGCCTCCAACTGACGCAGGTGAGTAAGACGATTTTGGTCCATAATTTTTCCTCAAGCCAAATTGACAACGGCGGACTCGCGAGCCCCCTGCTGTGCCGAATGTTGGAACCAGGCTAATTGCCCGTGCAAATTCACCACTTCACCCACCACAATCAGGGCCGGTGTGGGCGCGGCAACCGCCAGCGCCTCAAGCTGATCTAACGTACCGGTCAGCACTTGTTGATTCTGACGCGTGCCGCAGCCAATGACGGCTACCGGCGTTGTAGCCGCGCGTCCATGTTCGATGAGGCCCGCCGCAATTTCTGCCGCTTTCAACGTGCCCATATAAATCGCTAACGTCTGACGCGCACGCGCCAGCGTTGGCCAGTCAATGCCTTCGCTATCACTGCGCAAATGCCCGGTGACAAACAGCACGCTCTGCGCGTGATCGCGATGGGTCAATGGAATCCCGGCATAAGCAGTGGCGCCAGCTGCCGCAGTAATGCCCGGCACCACCTGGAACGGAATGCCCGCCGCTTTCGCCGCCTGCAACTCTTCGCCGCCGCGACCAAAGATAAACGGATCGCCGCCTTTCAAACGCACCACGCGTTTGCCCTGCTGCGCCAGCTCGACCAGCATCGTATTGGTCTCTTCCTGAGAAACGGAGTGCGCACCCGCACGCTTGCCGACGCAGATACGATCGGCATCGCGGCGCACCAGCTCCAGCACTTCGTCGCTTACCAGATGGTCATACAGCACCACATCCGCCAGCTGCATCACCTGTAAGCCACGCAGCGTCAGCAAACCACTGTCACCCGGACCAGCACCCACCAGGGTAATTTCCCCCTGATTGTCGTTGTCATTCTCTAACTCGCGATCCAGCGTGCGTCGTGCTTCATTGACGTTACCGGCCGACATCTGGCTGGCGAACAAACCGTTAAAGGCCCGCTCCCAAAAGCGACGACGTTCCGACATGTTGTGATAACGCTGTTTAACCTTGTCACGCCACTGCCCCGCCACTTCGGCCATTTGACCCAGGTTGGCAGGTAACAGCGCCTCAATTTTTTCACGCAGCAAACGCGCGAGCACCGGCGCGGTGCCACTGGAGGAAATCGCCACCACCAGCGGAGAGCGATCCACAATAGAAGGGAAGATAAAGCTGCACTTGGGCTGATCGTCCACCACGTTCACCAGCTTGTGGCGCGCGTTGGCGGCATCAAACACCTGCGCATTCAGCGCGTTGTCATCAGTGGCAGCGATCACCAAAAACACGCCGTCCAACTGAGTCGGTTCGAAACGGTGCGCGATCCATTCAATCGCGTCAATTTCCAGCAGCGCCTGCAACTCATGACCGAGGTCGCGCGCTGCTACCAGCACGCGCGCACCGGCACGTCGCAGCAGTTCGATTTTACGCGCAGCGATTTCACCACCGCCGACAACCAGCACCGGACGGTTTTTGAGATCGGCAAAGAGAGGCAGATAATCCACGTTAACCTTGCTAGTTTTACAATAAGTTAACGCGACTATACTTTCCCACCTTCCAGCAGATGAAATTACGAATTGGCATTAGTAGTTACCGAATGGAATAACGACCCAGGATTGCTGATAACAATTTGTGCTTAACAAATGATATTGCTGGTGTTTCGGAGCAATTCAAATTGTGCAATCGCGGTCACAGTTTCATACTAACTCGGAATTTTTTTAGCATGACGGGATGTCACAAAAGGACCCTAACTATGTTTGCCACTCTCCGCCGCACCGTGCTGGCCGCACTGATCGCGGGCGGTTTGCCTTTATTTACCCATGCCGCAACTTACGCGCCAGGGCATTTTGCTGAACAACAGCTACGCCATATCGCTACCTATTTCCCCGGCCGCATGAGCGGCAGCCCTGCCGAGCTGATGACCGCCGATTACCTGCAGCAGCAATTCACCGAGCTGGGTTACAAGAGTAATACCCGTCAGTTCAATACCAGCTACAACTGGTTAGAGCGCAAGGGTGAGACGCGCCCACGTAAAGTCTCGGCCACCTCGGTGATTGCCGCACGGGCTGGCGCAGTGCCGCAAGAGATCCTGATCGTCACGCATCTCGACACCTGGACGCCACTGAGCCGCCACGAAGCCGACAACAATCTCGGCGGCCTGCGTTTGCAAGGCGTCGATGACAACGCTTCTGGCCTTGGCGTGATGTTGGAGCTGGCGCAACAGTTAAGTAAAACTCCGCTGCACTACGGTGTGCGTTTTGTCGCGCTCAGCGCTGGTGAAGCCGGACTGCACGGCATGGACGATTATCTGACACGCATGAGTGCTCAGGAGAAAAAGAACACGCTGCTGGTGATCGACCTCAACAGCCTGATCGTTGGCGATCATCTCTACTTCAACAGTGGCATCAACACGCCTTCTGCGGTGCGCAAGCAGACCAGCGCACGCGCCGTGCAGCTGGCCCATCGCTTCGGCATTTCCGCCGCCAGCCACAGTTTGACCGCGCGCGACTATCCGGGCGTGAACCCATTCGACAAAGCCGGGATGCCGCTGCTGGATGTCACTGCCGCTAACTGGGCGCTGGGTAATAAAGATGGTCAGCAGCAGCGTGTGCACAGTAGCCACTTCCCGGAAGGCAACGTGCGTCATCAAACCGACCGCGATAATCTCAATTATCTGGATCGCTGGCTTCCGGGCCGGATTACGCAACGCACGCGCGACAGCGTGAAGATCTTACTGCCGCTAGTGACCGAGCTGGCTAACCCAACAACCTGAGGATTTGCTATGTACGTGGTGTATCTGAATTATTTCCGTCCCGCTGAAGAAGCCGATGCGTTGCTGGCACCGCACATTGAGTGGCTGGATCGTTACTTTGATAGCGGAGACTTTATTGCGGCAGGCCGTAAAGATCCGCGCACTGGCGGGATGGTGCTGGTGAGGGATATGGATCGTACCCAGCTGGACCGGATTCTGGCGGAAGACCCATTTGTCGCAGTAGCGCATTATGAAGTAACGAAAGTAAACGTAACGCGTGCTGCCGATGCGTTTGCTGGCTTGAAAGGAATCTAAGGTTCAAGTCGTAGTAGCACGATTTAGCGTGCATCTGTCAGCGTTAAAGGCGCTGAGGTTCAAGTCGTAGCGGCACGATTTAACGTGCACCTTACAGCGTTAGAGGCGCTGAAGGGGGCGCGATAAATCACGCCGCTACGATTTACAGCTGTTTTCCGCATTAACCTTCGTGCAATCCGCACTCGCGCTTCAGGCCAAAGAAGCGGGTCTCTTCTTCTGCCATGCCCGGTTCCCACTTTTTGGTGGTGTGCGTATCGCCCACTGACAAATAACCTTCGTCCCACAGCGGATGGTACTTCAGGCCATGCTGCTGCAGATACTGATGCACCTGACGGTTGTCCCAGTCAATGATCGGCAGAATCTTGAACACGCCGCGCTGCACCGCCAGCACCGGCAAACTGGCGCGGCTGCCAGACTGGTCACGACGCAAACCAGCGAACCAGGTCTGCGCGCCCAGTGTTTCCAGCGCGCGGTTCATCGGTTCGACTTTGTTGATCTGGTTGTACTGCTCAATCCCTTCGACGCCCTGCTCCCACAGTTTGCCGTAGCGCGCTTCCTGCCACGCCGGAGACGTCTCAGCGCGGAAGATTTGCAGATTGAGATTGAGCTTCTCGGTCAGCTCATCAATAAAGCGGTAAGTTTCCGGGAACAGATAGCCGGTATCGGTCAGGATCACCGGCGTATCCGGTTTCTGCTGCGTCACCATATGCAGCAAAACCGCCGCCTGAATACCAAAGCTGGAGGACAGCACAAACGCGCCCGGCATATTTTCCAGCGCCCAGCTCACGCGTTGCTCAGCGGAGAGTTTCTCCAGCTGCACGTTGCTTTCGGCCAATGCCATGATGCGATCGACTTTGCTGCCACTATTCAGTGCTGCGAGATCAAGTACCGTCATACTGCCTCCGAGTCCCAAAAATCACGGGCGGGATCCACCACGGCTTTGATGATGCCAGCGCGAATCACGAAGTCACCGAAGCCTTCATCGGCCTGGCGCTCGGTTGCCCAGCGCGCCACCAGCTCATCGATGCTGGCCAGAATTTCGCCTTCGTTGATGTTCTCGCGGTACATACGCGGAATGCGTGTACCCATGCGGTTGCCGCCAATGTGTAAGTTGTAGCGGCCCGGTGCTTTACCCACCAGACCCAACTCTGCCAGCAAAGCACGGCCACAGCCGTTCGGGCAACCGGTAACGCGTAGCACTATGTGCTCTTCACCGACGCCATGCTTATGCATGATCTCTTCAACCTTGGTCACAAACGAAGGCAGGAAGCGCTCGGCTTCGGCCATCGCTAATGGGCAGGTTGGGAAGGCCACGCAGGCCATCGAGTTCTCACGCTGCGGCGTGACCGCTTCCATCAAACCGTGTTCACGGGCGATAGCTTCGATCTGCGCTTTTTGCTTCTCGGGCACACCGGCCACAATCAGGTTCTGATTGGCGGTCAGACGGAAATCGCCCTGATGAATTTTAGCGATTTCGGCAATACCGCGTTTCAGTGGACGGCCCGGATAATCCATCAGTCGACCGTTTTCGATAAACAGCGTCAGGTGCCACTTCTTGTCGATGCCTTTCACCCAGCCCACGCGATCGCCACGAGTAGTAAAGGCATAAGGACGAATCGGCTCAAACGTCAGACCGGCACGCTTTTCCACTTCGGCTTTGAAAGTATCAACGCCAACGCGCTCCAGCGTGTACTTGGTTTTGGCGTTTTTACGATCGGTACGGTTACCCCAGTCACGCTGGGTGGTGACGACCGCAGCGGCGACATCGAGAATTTTTTCCACCGGCAGGTAACCGAACTCACTGGCGGTACGCGCGTAAGTCGCTTTGTTACCGTGATCGATCGACAAACCACCGCCGACCAACAGGTTAAAGCCAATCAGTTTGCCTTTCTCCGCAATGGCGATGAAGTTCAGATCGTTGGCATGCAGATCGACATCGTTATGCGGCGGCACTACCACCGTGGTTTTGAATTTACGCGGCAGATAGGTCTCACCCAGGATCGGCTCTTTATCCGTGGTGGCGACTTTCTCTTTATCCCACCAAATCTCAGCGTAAGCGCGGGTTTGCGGCAACAGGTGCTCGGAGAGCTTTTTCGCCCACTCGTAAGCTTCCTGATGCAACTCCGACTCCACTGGATTCGAGGTGCACAGCACGTTACGGTTCACGTCGTTGGCGGTCGCCAGCGCGTCGAGGCCGACTTCGTGCAGCATTTGATGCGTCGGCTTCACGTTCTTCTTCAGAATGCCGTGAAACTGGAAGGTCTGACGGTTGGTCAGACGGATGCTGCCATAAATGGTTTTATCGGTGGCGAACTTATCAATCGCCAGCCACTGCGTTGGCGTGATGATGCCGCCCGGCAAGCGGCAACGCAGCATCATCGCGTGGCGCGGTTCCAGTTTCTGCGCTGCACGCTCGGCACGGATATCACGGTCATCCTGCTGGTACATGCCGTGGAAACGGATCAGCAGGAAGTTATCGCCGCTAAAGCCGCCGGTCAGCCCTTCATCGAGATCCTCGAGAATGGTACCGCGCAGGTAGTTACTCTGTTTTTTCAGACGCTCAGCGTCGACCAGCTTGCCTTCAACGACCAGCGGTCCAGGATGTTTTTCGCTCATTAGTAAACGTCTCGCTGATAACGGCGCTCAATGCGCAGCTCACTTAAAAATTCGTCAGCCGTTTCACGATCCATGCCGCCGTGTTCGACCACCACATCCAGTAATGCCTGCTCAACGTCTTTCGCCATGCGATTGGCGTCGCCGCAGACGTAAAGGTGGGCGCCCTCTTCAATCCAGCGCCACACTTCCGCGCCTTTCGCGCGGATTTTATCTTGTACGTATATTTTCTCAGCCTGGTCGCGTGACCACGCTAAATCAATGTTGGTCAGCAAACCGTCTTTGACGTATTTCTGCCATTCAACCTGATAAAGGAAATCATCAGTGAAGTGCGGGTTACCAAAGAACAGCCAGTTCTTGCCGCCTGCGCCGTCATTATCACGCTGCTGCATAAAGGAACGGAACGGCGCGATGCCGGTGCCAGGGCCCACCATGATCACCGGGGTTTCCGGGTTAGCCGGCAAACGGAAGTTGTCGTTATGTTCGATGAACACGCGGATCTCGCCGTCTTCTTCGATACGATCCGCCAGCCAGGTTGACGCACCACCGCCACGCTGACGGCCATCAATCTCGTAACGTACCGCGCCAACGGTGATATGCACTTCGGTGTCGGTTTCCGCTTGCGAAGAGGCGATGGAATAGAGGCGTGGCGTCAGAGGACGCAGCAGGCCGGTCAGCTGTTCGGCGTTCAGTTCGGTCGGCGCCTGACGCACCATATCAACGATTGGGAAGCTCTGCGCATAGCTCTGCAGCTTAGGCTTATCACCTGCCAACGCCAGCAACGCATCATTGCGCGACAGCGCCGCATACTGCTCAACGATCTGCGGGGTATTCACCGTCAACTCATAATGTTTTTGCAGCGCTTCAGCCAGCGGCAAGGTTTCGCCGTTCACTTCAACGGACTCATCACCTTTTAGCCATACCAACTGCAGCAACTCATCGACCAGCTCAGCGTCGTTTTCAAACCACACGCCCAGCGCATCGCCCGGTTGGTAACGCAGACCCGAATCGCCCAAATCGATTTCAATATGGCGCACGTCTTTATCGGAATCGCGACCGGTAATTTTTTGGTTAGCCGCAAAGCTGGCAGTCAGCGGCGCTTCTTTGGTGTACGGGCTGCTGTGGATGTCGTTCACCACGCCGGATGCCGTCACGGCTGCGACCACTGAGGATTCACTCGGCACGCGCGCTTTCAGGATCTCGGTCAGCTGCTGACGCCAGGCCGTGGCTTGCTCTTTATATTCCACATCGGCATCAACACGATCCAGCAGGCGTTCTGCACCCAGTTCAGCCAGACGCTCATCAAAGTCTTTACCGGCTTTGCTGAAGAATTCATAAGAGGTATCGCCGAGGCCAAACACCGCAAACGCGGAGCCAGCAGCAAATTTCGGCGCTTTCTTCGACAGCAGGAATTTGTGCAGCGCCACGGCTTCTTCCGGTGGCTCACCTTCACCTTGAGTCGAAGTGACGACGACCAGTAATTTTTCCTGGCCGATTTGCTTGAACTTGTAGTCACCGGCGTTCACCAGATTGACGCTCAATTTGGCGGCCAGCAGGTCGTCACGCAGCTGTTCAGCCAGGCGACGGGCATTACCGGTTTGCGAAGCGGAAATCAGCGTAATGGTTGGCACTTCTGCCTGAACCGGCGCAGGTGCGGCAACGGCGCCCGGCGTCTGATTGACCATGCCCCAGAAGTAGCCGGACAGCCAGGCCATCTGCGTGGTGTTGAAATCCGTGGTCGCTGCCTGTAAGCGCGCGAGTTGCTCCGGATTAAGCGGGAGCATTGAACCTGGTGCCTGAGTCGTCATCGCGTTAAAAATTCCAGTGTCTGAAGTCCGGACCGATATATGGCGGAAGAGTGAGTAGGTTACCGGGCTGTATATTAACGATTAAATAAGCCTTCGACATAATTAATAACCAAAATGACTAAGTGGTTTTTCGGGTAATTGTAATCGGCAAAAGTGGTAAATAAAGGCACAGTTATTCAATAAGTTAATTAACCCCTCTCGACCTGAGATAGCGCAAAATGCCCTTTTCACCGTAAGCGGGTGCGAAAAATCTGTGATTCAGGTAGAATTCGGCGGTTTTTAAGTCTGAGAGCCATTATGTCTACCACGCTGTTTAAAGAGTTCCAGTTCGAATCTGCTCACCGCCTGCCGCATGTGCCTGAAGGGCATAAATGTGGTCGTCTGCACGGCCATTCGTTCCTGGTGCGATTAGAAATTACCGGTGAAGTGGATGCGCATACCGGTTGGGTAATGGATTTTGCCGAACTGAAGGCGGCATTTATGCCGATTTATGATCGTCTCGATCATCACTATTTGAATGATATTCCAGGCCTGGAAAATCCTACCAGCGAAGTGCTGGCAAAATGGATTTGGGATCAGATGAAGCCGATCCTGCCAGAACTGAGCGCCGTGATGATCAAAGAAACCTGTACCGCAGGTTGTACTTATAAAGGTTAATCACTGTTGACGGGCTGCCGCTGTGCAGCCTGACTTTCAGCTATACGCTTCTTTACGTTCACTTCATCTCCCTGTCATCCGCCCCCACTACGTTGTTGTCTCCTTCATTAAAGATCAAGAGAATCAACAATGAACTTCGTTAAACGCCTTTCTGTTATCGCTTTGCTGGTTTCCGCCTCTGCCGCCGTTCAGGCGCAAAACGTACTGGATTTTCCGCAGCCTGAAAAAGTACCGGATGAGTTCTATGCCGTGACTGAAATTCCCGCTGGCGGCATGATCAAATATGAAACCGATGCGAAAACCGGTTTCATCGTCGCTGACCGTTTCCAGTCGATGCCGGTTGCCTATCCCGCAAACTACGGCTCACTGACCCAGTCACTGGGCGGTGATGGCGATCCGCTGGATGTGATCTTCTACACCCGCGCACCACTGCAACCGGGCACGTTGATCAAACTGCGTCCGATTGGTGTACTGAAGATGATCGACGGCGGCGAAGTAGACGACAAGATCGTCGCGGTGCCGACCAGCAAAATCGATCCAACCTATGACGACATCAAAGAGATGAGCGATCTGCCGAAAATGGAGCAGGAGCGTCTGCAGGCCTTCTTCCGCGTGTATAAGCAGTTGCCAGATGGCCGTAAGAAAGTCGAACTGAATGGTTTTGAAAATGCGGCGAAAGCTAAAACTGAGATCAAACAGGCATTCGACGCTTATAAAGCGAAGCAGTAAAACGTATCGTAGCTACCGTCTTGCACGTCAAGCGGTAGCTACATAGTTTTCATCCCATGGCT
>CBCTJT010000037.1:0-37756 GCA_965147305.1 uncultured bacterium | reverse complement strand
ACTGGTAGCTAACCAGTAACACTTTCAAGATACAAGCGGCGCGATTCATCGCGCGGGGTTAAAACCTCGCAAAAAAATTGCGCCGCAACATATTAAATAAAGGTGAAAATCTCTTCACGCGGCAAACGTGATTTTGGCAATGCCGCGTTGAAATCTTCGTCGCTGCGATAGCCCAACGATACCAGTACCACGCTGGTAAAGCCTTTCTCACGCAGGCCTAACGCCTGATCCAGCGCACGCTGATCAAAACCTTCCATCGGCGTTGCATCAATCCCTAACATCGCGGCACCTAGCAGCAGACCACCGAGCGCCAGGTAAACCTGTTTCTCCATCCACTGCGGGATATCACGCTGCTCATAACGGTGCATATCGACATAGCCACGACGGCTCTTATCCTGACCGGCTTTGCCTTCTGGTTTGGCAAAACGCCCATCCTGCTCTTCCTGTGCCAGTACGTTTTGCAGATGCGCGTCATTCAGATCGGTGCGCATGCACAGCGCGATCACATGGGAAGCATTGAGTACTTTCGGGCCGTTATAGACAAACGCGCCGGTGGTGGATTGCGCGATCTGCTCACGACCTTCTGGCGTGGAAGCGACCACAAAATGCCACGGCTGAGAGTTAACGGATGACGGGCTGTTACGCAGCACGTTCAGCAGCGTTTCTATCTCTTCCTCTGGCAAGCTTTTACCACTGGCGTAGGCTTTTACAGTGTGGCGACGAGCCACTGCGTCATTAAGTGTCATGGCAATCTCCTGAATCGATTATTTTAAAAGTGCGGTTACCTTAACCGCCGCGTTGACGCAGCGGTTAACGAATTGTGTTTCAACAAGTTAAAAGCCGCTGAGCACGATCTTGCCACGTGCACGTCCGCTTTCGATCAACGCATGGGCTTTGCGCAGATTGGCCGCGTTGATGGTGCCGTGATGTTCGCCTGCTGTGGTTTGCAGCGTCTGGTCATCAATCAGCTGGCTTACGCGTTCTAAAATATCGTGCTGACGCTGCATATCGCGGGTCTGGAACAGTGAGCGGGTAAACATCAGCTCCCAGTGCAGCGAGATGGCTTTGCGCTTCAGCGGCACCACGTCCAGCGTTTCAGGATCATCGATCAGTGCCAGCTTGCCCTGCGGAGCCAGCACATCCACCAGCTGGCTGTAATAGCTGTCGGTGTGCGTTAATGAAGCCACATAGCGCACCTGCGGATGGCCAATGGCCGCCAGCTGTTCGCCCAGCGGCTGCTGGTGATTAACCACATGATGCGCGCCCAGTGAGCGCACCCAATCCGCGGTTTCAGGGCGCGATGCGGTGCCAATCACCGTGAGGTTAGTCAGCTTGCGCGCCAGCTGCGTCAGGATCGAGCCAACACCGCCGCCTGCACCGATAATCAACAGTGCAGCATCGTCATCCGCCTGTACTTCCAGGCGATCAAACAGCAGTTCCCATGCGGTGAGTGATGTCAGCGGTAACGCAGCAGCATCGGCATCATTCAGGGTGTGGGGTTTATGGCCGGCAATGCGTTCATCCACCAGCCCATATTCGGCATAACTGCCCGCGCGGGTGATATCGCCCGCGTAAAACACCTCATCGCCTGGCTGGAACAGCGTAACTTGCTCGCCCACCGCCTCCACCACGCCGACCGCATCCCAACCGAGAATGCGCGGTTTATCGGTTGGCGCGCCGTTACGCACTTTGGTATCTACCGGGTTCACGGCAATCGCGTGGATCTTTACCAGCAGGTCACGCACGCCAGGCTGCGGTTTGGCGACATCCAGCTCGTACAGCGCATTTTCATCGGAAATCGGTAAACCGTTTTGGCTATATACAATCGCTTTCATCAAGCCGTTCCTCAATTCATCAGGGTGTTAGGTAAGTTGGATTCAGCATAGCGGCCTGCACGCTGAGGAAAAATGCCGATTGCACAGCAACACTTTCACTCTTAGAGTGAAAATCCCTGCCTGTTTTGACGATGAGTAAGAAAATGATCCGACTGGAAGATGTCACGCTGTTTGTGCGTTCGGCAGCACTGGGCAGCTTTTCGCGTGCGGCCCGTGAAGTGAATTTGCTGCCAGGGCAAGTAAGTGCCGCCATTCAGCGACTGGAACGAGAACTGGATCGTCGCCTGTTTGCGCGATCCACACGTAGCCTGCGCTTAACCGCCGAAGGGGAAAAGTATCTGCCGTACGCACAGGAGATGCTGGCCCTGATGCAAGCGGGCGCTGATAGCCTGCAAAGTCACGAAGACGCACTGAGCGGCGAGCTTAAAATCGCGATGCCCTCGGATATTGGCCGCAATATCCTCTTGCCGCTGATTACCGAATTTTGCTGTGAGCACCCGGCCTTATCGGTTCGGTTATCATTGTCCGATCAAATCAGTGATGTGTTCCGCGATCCGGTAGATATCGCCATTCGCTACGGCAAACTCGAAGACAGCAGTTACGTGGCGTTGCCGCTGGCCGAGGACAATCGCCGTATCATGGTGGCATCTCCAGCTTATCTCGACCAACATGGACGCCCGCAAAAGCTTGAGGATTTGGCCCAGCATCACTGCCTGCCGTTTGTGATGGGCGGCCATGTCTATGACAAGTGGACGTTCCCGCAGGAAGGTATGCGCCGACAAATCACGGTGAAAAGCCGCCTGCTGTGTGATGACGCTGAAGTGGCGCGTCGTTGGGCTATTGATGGCATGGGCATCGCTTATAAATCCTGGATTGATGTCTGTGAAGACATTCAGCAGTGCCGCCTGGAACGAGTGCTGCCTGAGATCCCCGGCGAAAGCACGCCGCTGCATTTAATCTGCCCGCATCGTAAGCAGTTCTCTCCTGCGATTCGGGCGCTGCACTGCGTATTGCGGGAGCATTTGCGGGCGATTACCGCACAACTTTAATAGCTGTAAAAGTGCAGAGCTTATGCGAACTTGCGGTTTTGATTGCCTCGTGAGCGGCTTTATCATTTTTAAAATTGATAACACCTTCAGGGACTCACATGCGCAACATCACAAAGACAATACTCGCTTCACTGCTTTTCTCCTCACTGCTTGCTACCGCTAACGCCGAAGAGACACTTCGCATCGGCTATCAAAAATCTTCCACCTTACTGACGTTGATAAAGCAGCGTGGCGATCTGGATAAGGCGCTCGCCGACCGTGGCATAAAGGTGACATGGCACGAGTTCACCAGCGGCTTGCCGCTGCTGGAGGCGCTGAATCTTAACAACGTTGACCTTTCTGCTGACGTGGCCGATACCGTGCCGGTGTTCGCGCAAGCGGCAGGTGCCGACCTCACGTATTACGCGCGCGAAACGCCCTCTCCAGAAGCTCAGGCCATTCTGGTGCCCGCCAACTCCAGCATCAAATCGCTGCAGGATTTAAAAGGCAAAAAGATTGCCGTCACTAAAGCGGCAGGTAGCCATTATCTGCTGATCGCCGCGTTGCAAAAGGCGGGACTGAAATTCAGTGATGTTACACCTGCATGGCTGACACCTGCCGATGGGCGTGCCGCGCTGGAACACGGCAGCGTTGATGCGTGGGTGACATGGGAACCCTTTGTCACTAGTTCGAAAGTGGAGCAGCACACGCGCGTACTGGTGAGCGGCAAAGGTCTCGCCAGTTATCAGCGCTACTATCTGGTGTCGACGCCTTATGCACAGATGCATCCTGAGGTGCTGGGCATTGTGTATAAGACGCTGGACCAGGAAGCACAATGGCTGAAAGCACATCCAACGGATGCAGCAAAGATTCTCTCTCCGCTGTGGGGTAATTTGCCGCTCGCCACGGTGGAACAGGCGAACCAGCAACGTAGCTACCAGATCGAGCCAGTGAACAAGAGCGATTTGGCTGAGCAGCAGAAGATTGCAGATGCATTTTATCAGGCCAAGCTGCTGCCGAAAGCGATTGATGCGCAGGATGTGGGCACCTGGCAGCCGCAGGCGAAATAGTCTCCCTGCCAGAGAATGATCTGATTAAGCCGGTTGGCATCCGGGATCTCCGAAGATAGCAGTGAAGCTTTGCCCTTAGATGCCGATATACGTATCAGGCTTTCTCAAAGCCGTTTCCGCCCCCCATTAGTCGTTTTAAAGGAGAGCAAGATGGATGTATCACAGATTACTTCACTGGCTATCGGTCTGGATAATATGGACCTCAGCAGTAAAGTGAGCACCATGGTACTGAAAAAGACCCTCGATAATCAGCAATCGATGGCAGCCGGAATTCTTGATTCGATTCCGCAACTGCCGGCGAATCCGGCGGTTGGCCGCAACATCAATACCACCGCATAAACTGACGTTGCATCGTTGCACTCACTGAAAGACCTCTGTTAGCGTGTATTTTTAACCACTCCCTACTTCAGGGAGTGGTCGACACGCTAATCAGGGATGTTTCGTGACGATTTTCTTTCCGCTTATCTATCTGTTTACCGGATGGTTGCTGGGTAAAACCGCCTGGGATTGCAAAACGGCTGCGTCATGGATATTGACGCGCATCGGTATTCCCATCGTGATCATTTTTAATATATCGACCCGCTTCCACAGCATGAGCACCACTATTATCGCCACCGCGATATGCATGATGTTGCTATTGCTGGCAGGCCGCTATGCTTTTGCTGACCCAATTAAAAACCTGCGTTTCAGCTATCTTAATATCGGCTGGCTGGGTCTGCCCGTTGCTAGCGTGTTATTCGGCAATGATGCTGCGACCATTATTATTGCCGCCTACGTCGGCAGCTCAATTGTCGGAAACTCGCTGGGCGCAGGCATGCTCTCCGGCGAGAAATTTAATCCAATCACGTTGATGCGCACCCCGCCCGTCGTCGCTCTGATGATCGGCGCAGCGTTAATTCCGCTGAGTGATCAGGTGGCTCAACACTTCGATAGCCTGTATCAAATTGCCAAATTCATGATGAGTTTTCTTGGCATGGCCGTTTTAGGGATTTGGCTTTCAAAGACGACAATATCGATGGGTGATTTTCGACTCGAACTGCGTCCGTTTTTCACGCGCTTAGTGGTTTTCGCTGTGCTGGTTTCGTTGCTGCTGCTGATAGCCAATCAGTTTAATGCATCGCTTATTACGCAAAATCCAGCAACGCTGTATCTTTTATGCCTGCTTCCCCCGGCAGCCAATATTATCGTGCTAGAGACGCATTATCTGGGCACCGGAAATTCAGCGCGGGCGATTTCATGTGGGACTTGTATCAGTATCGTGGTGATAGCGCTTTATTCAGCTGCTGTTTTGTGTGGCAGAGCATTGGGGATATGGGGTTGAAGAGATGTTTGAACGGGTTAACGTGATGCTCTTAAGACACTCATTCATCTTTTATCGCGGCATGAGCGAACAGGTTGCGCGGCATCAACTTTAGGTCGTGCTATTTAAAAGGACATAAGCAATGACAGTTCAGCATGAGCCCTACTGGAACCGAATGGTGCCCGAACTGACAGTGACGGATTTTACTGCCTCATTGCATTTTTACACAGATGTATTGGGATTCCAGATTATGGTCAAACGGAGCGATCCCGAATTTGCTTATATCAGCCTCGGTGAAGCACAGCTGATGCTTGAGCAGTTTCACGCCGAAGGCTGGAATACCGCAGAACTCGTCAAACCGCTGGGGCGCGGCGTGAATTTCCAGATTGAGGTAGATGATATTGCCTGTGTGCTGGCGCGGGTGAGGAAACATAGTGTGCCGCTGTATCGGGATTTGCGTGAAAACACCTATCAGATTGGAGCAACCACGGCTTGCCAGAGAGAGTTCCTCGTGCAGGATCCGGATGGCTATCTTTTACGTTTTTGCCAATTTGTTGAGTGAGGGAAATTGTGGAGGTTGGGGGCGGTTTTTAGCGTAATAGCTTCCTGGGACTGGGGGGCCGCGATGAGCGAAGAACGGACATCGTTTTTTTAGCACGATGGATGTTATGATAAATTCTGATGAAAATGCATCCACTTAATTTAAATTGGCGAAAGTAATAAAATGGAGAGGAGATGTTTACCCCAGAATTTATTAATGAAGAACAAGGAGAGTTTCTACTAGTAGCCAGCCACAGTCTGGCATCTCCGGAATCAATAAAACTCAGTATTGCGTACAATATTGCCAGATTATCCTACGGACTATCACAGGTTCCATCGCACATACAAACTTGCCGGATCGTCTATGATATCAGGGGACAAGCAATCTCTGACCTGGTCTTAGCCCAGATTAAACAAGCACATGAGAAGGTGGCCATTGTGGAGTTTAAATGCTGATGGGGCTTCAGTTAGTTGTAAAAGCAGATCGTAAGCAGATAGAAAAATCGTTGGGTTCACTGACGTCAGAATGTGAAGTATTCGCTGTCACTGAAGGCCTTTTCGGCATTTCAATTCCAGAGCGAACACTATTAACAGTGGGTGAAGATGTTGTTCTACACAAACTTAAACACCTCAAGCACTTTGACCTTTGGCAGGGGTCCTGGCAAGAGCCAAAGCGGCGTAGGCTCTGGTGAGTTTCAGTTTTGATCGAACAGCGGAAGTTGACAATTTTAAAAGCCGTTAAGGGGGACATCATTTGCAGTTTCTTGAGTTAATCAACGGGTAGAACGTGAAAGAGAGAAAACAGAAAATGAGTGTTAATGAATTTTATTTGGATGGAGCAAGTATCCTATCTGAAAAAGAATTTCATTCTATTATTTCTTTATCTTTAAACTTTGGACCTTACTATGGCAGAAATATTAATGCATTGTGGGATCGCCTTAGCACTGATATTGAAAGACCAATAAAAATAATATGGGTGAATTCCGAGCTGTCTAGGATGGGTCTTGGCAATTATTTCGACAAAATTATCGAGGTTTTTGAGAAGGTAAAACAGCAAGATCTGAGTTTTAGTTGGGAAGAAAAGTTCGATTATGTATTGATATAGTTCGTGCCAGCAGTGCAGTGGCCTTCTCCCCTCAACCAACGCAAGGCGGTCTTTACAATGTCCGTTTCAGGCACACGGCAGTCTTCGGCGAACCCAATTACCGCTATGATCGAGGAGCGGAACTAACTCACCCCCATAAAATTTTATTTCTCCTCAAGGCAAGCCTCCTTGATTCTTTGCTCCCCATTATCAAAGAAACTCCCCGCAATATAGTTAGATAGGGCTTCCCGAAGCTGCGTACAGGTTATACCCGCGCTATGCAATGAATTGACCACATGCGACCCCTTCTCCTGGGTATAAAATCCGTGAGCAAGCTGTGATGGCGACCAGGCAGCACCTTGTGCTAGTAAGTCGCGCATCACGATCGTCAGTACTTGCGGATCGTTACCAGTATATTTACTTGCCCGATTGATAGCTTTTTCCAGCACCGGATTATTCCCTTCTTCATCTTTATAATCAGCCCAGCGCACTACATTTTTTTCAAGTATGGACTGAATCACAGTACGGTGAGAATACTGAACTAAGTATTCCCAAAGCGTATTAGCGAAATCTGCAGCTGGTTTCTCATTAAGAATATCAGGAGTGGTAGCAATTTTATCCGCTACTGTCACCATGCCCAGCAGCGCTTCTGCTTGAATACGGTAAACAGGTTTTTCAGGAGGATTGTAGCTCCATAAAAAATGGATAAGTTCTGCATTAGCCTTCGGTATTATTCTATAGTAAGCTTCATCACTCAGTAGTTCAGGCATCTTATCGAGAATAATTTTCGCGGTATCCGTATACTGTTTTATTTGTTTTTCAGTAGGTGTAGTTGAAAAATAGAATGGTTGATCTAGTGGGTTATTTTCGCGCAGAAATTTTCTGTTTATTTTTTCGCTTTCATTATCACCATCCAGATTTTCGGTAAACACGCTAACCGCATTAAGGTTATAATTCTTAACTGCCATTGAAAAAATATAACCATTAAATCCATATTCCTGGAATGGATCAGCACCTCTAGCCAGTAATTCCCGAAACGTCGATTCGGGCATGCTTGAATTATTAACAGCTTCAGCTAACATTTTCTGACGAAAACTCATATCATCAAGTCGCCGATTTAAACTCTCGCTTCCATTATTCAAACCCAGGCTATATAGTTGATGCCTATCTCGCCCATCCTGCAATTCTGTAAGTAAATCTGGACTGGTGGAGTTAATAGTGATGAAAAATAATGCAAGGGAAATGACATTCCCTAAAAATACCCATGAAATAATAGAGATACCTATTTTGAAGAAGAGACAACTGATAACTACGCCTCCCAATATTGCACCAGAGGCGATGAAAACCATGTTACCGGATGAGTTAACGTTGTAAAAATCCAGAACCCACCAGAAAATTAATGCGGCCAAGATTTGAGGTAAAACCAGCAACAGTAAAAGGAATCTACTCCATGAATGATTGGCGGATTTCACCAACAAAAATAGAGTCACTACCACCACAAAAACAGGTAGTAACAACATCATAAAAATTAAAAAAATTTCAACCCACGAGAAACTGAGAACACCTAACATTACTGACACTCCCTCGAGTTATTTTCAAGATCCATTATCCTTAAGATCTCATAAAATTTTAGCGTCGTAAATTTTACATTAAAACACTAAGTTAATGCAACCAAACCATAAATACTCACTGATCTGCCCCATCATTATATTCTGACAGTGATTTTGATATTAAGTATCACATTGAGCTTGCAGTGGAAGTTGTTGAACTGTTGATCGCTCATTCTGAAAAAGACCTGAGCCGTTTTGCAAAATACTATTTCGTTAACACTGCGGATCAACTCCGAGCGCACGATTATAGCGAAATCAACCAAATGCTCTTTGGCTTTCTGGATAAGCTGGAAGCACATTACAAAGCAGTTCAAAAAAAATCTGATGCCCGGTGTTACATGCCGCAGGGCATTAGCTTCCACGTCCGCTATGGCACAGGGCAGACATCCGCAACAGCCAATGTCCGCAGTGCTCTCTCTGCGGACATTGCTGACACCATTCAGTGTGAATCAATTGGTAACAGCTCAGCACTGTTACTTTTATAACCTCTGGTATAAATCAATATTTAGTCAGTCCGAGGTGGTCCCGCAGATGAGTTCCTTCATATTCGGTACGAAATATGCCTCGTCGTTGCAGTTCCGGCACTAGAAGTCCAGTTAATGCCTCTACCCCTGTTGGAAAATGAGTGGGAACGGCAAGGAATCCATCACAGGCATCGGCATCAAGCCAGGCTTGCATCTGATCGGCAACTGTGGCCGGGGAACCTATGGCTTTTAGATAGCTGCCTTCCGCGAAGTAGCGGGCAGTTTCAAGGACAGAGAGATTTTTATCACGGGAAATAGCAATAATCGCGTCCCGGTGAGATTTTCCCGCGTTTGATTCAGGCAGTTCTGGTACCAGCTCATTAAGATCGAACTGGCGAAAGTCTACCCCACCCGCCAGTGGTTTCAGATTACTCAGGGCAATGTCATCTGGAATCAGGGCTAACATTTGGTCGGCCAGTTCTCTGGCCTTCTGGTCTGTTTCGGCAATGATGGGAGTAAGCCCCACCATGATTTTGATTGAATCGGGTGAGCGCCCGAATGCCTGAGCGCGCCGACGAATGTCATCACGAAATGCGCGCCCGCCTTCGATGGTGGATTGCAGTGTAAATACCACATCAGCCGTTCGTGCCGCCAGCGCCCGGCCGGGCTCTGATGCACCGGCCTGAAAAATAACAGGTCGCCCTTGTGGGCTGCGCCCCATTGGAAGTGGACCACGAACCTTAAAATGCGTCCCCTGGTGCTGAAGAAAATGCATCTTATCAACATCGAAGTAGACACCGCTCTGCTTATCCCGCGTGATAGCATCCTCATCCCATGACTCCCAGAGGCCGTTTACAACGTCGACGAACTCCTCCGCCCTTCCATAGCGGTCTGCGTGGCCAACATGGGCATCCAGGCCATAGTTTTGCGCTTCATCTTCGTTAAAGGAAGTGACTAAATTCCATCCCGCGCGCCCCTTACTTATAAAATCAAGCGTTGAGAACCGACGCGCAATGTTGAACGGTTCGTTAAATGTCGTCGTGGCTGTGGCAGCCAGACCCAATCGTGAGGTATGGGCTGCGAGAAGCGGCAGCACCATCGTAGGGTCAAAATGAATTGAACGTGGGTTAGCGGCACCGTATTTGTCACCCGCCAGGATGTCATTACTGCGACGCACGGCGGCCTGGTCTTCGAAAAAGATGGCATCCAGTTTGGCGGCTTCAGCTAGCTGTGCTGCGTGCACCAGATGGTCGATGTCCAGATCTATTTCAGGAATAGCGTCCGGCAATCTCCAGGCTCCGAGGTGATATCCCGGGAATAGGAACAAGGCTAAATGAAGCTTCTTTTGTGTCATAAATTCACCTCTTATTAATACTGTGCGAAAGCGCGATCTCATCGCCTGGATGATTAGCCTGTGCATTGCCATGACAGTATGGGTAATTTAAGGTGTACTAATCCATCAGCATAAATGCACGTACCTGTTGCATAAAACTATACAGGGTCGCCATGAGTCCTTTTTCCCGCTTTGCAGCCTACTTTATAGAGGTTGCGCGTCATGGAAGTCTTCGAAAAGCAGCGGAAAGGCTGCACGTTTCCGCGTCAGCCATTAATCGACAGATCCTCCAGGCGGAAGAAGATCTGGGTATACCTTTATTTGAGCGACTGCCAGGTGGCATGCGTATGACAACGGCAGGTGAACTTCTCTACACCGACCTACTCCGCTGGCAACGTGACTTTAACGTTACAAAACAACGATTTGATGAGATTAAGGGGCTTAGGCGCGGTAAGGTCAGTATCGGGCTGGTTCAGGCTTTGACGGAGGGGCAACTCTGTGACGAGATTTCTGCAATTGCTCAAGAGCATAGCTGGCTGGATCTCCAGCTAAATGTTGAAAGCAGCGCAGTAATCACACAGCAGGTACGGGATTCCGAAATTGATTTTGGACTGATTCTCGACCCGGAAAGCGTTGTCGGACTTGAAGTGTTCGCCTTTGCAGAGATTGAGATGGGTATCGTTCTGCCGCCTCAGCACAGGTTTAAGGATAATGTGGCGCTTTCCCTGTCTGACCTGAATGAAGAAAAGCATATTCTTCCAGGTAAATCACTGGTCGTTCACGAACGTGTCCGATCAATTTATGCCCATGCACGTCAGCTGCCCGAGACGGCAATCTCCTGCAATGATATTCGCCTGATTAAAGCGCTCATTGCGGGAGGAGCCGGCGTGAGTGTGCTGTGCTGGCTCGACGTAATGGAAGATGTCAAAGCGGGACGTTTACATTTTGTTCCTCTAAAGAACAGGCCGCTGCGTCCTCTAATTTTGGGTCTGTGCATTAACTCTACAAGACAGCTATCCAGGGCAGCTCATCACGTGATGAAGCGTTTGTCTGTTGTTATTGAGGCCTTATGACCTGCTCCACGCGGACTTCGCCTCGTACGACGTTGCGTCCATCGCGATTTTTAGCCGTTGCTGGTCGTCATTTAGCGAGCCTGATGACAAACGAGCCATCTTCTTTTTTGATTTTGGCTCCTCGTTCTGCCCAGCGATCCGCAAGTTCAAAAAATTCATCGGCACTGATGTTGAAATCCAGCACAACCTCCCTGAATTCACCACTTTTCAACAACTCGTTCGCTTTTTTAAAGGACTTTGCGGTTGCGCTTTTCATCGATTTTCTTCTCCGAAATTTGAGTGGGCAATTTTTGTTCAGTGCAGGATATCTCTGGTTGGTTCTGAAGTCGCAAAAAAATGCGCCACCGGGCGCATTTTCATCCATAGGATGACCCGCTACAGAGCCCCCTTCCCCTACGAGTGAGCATTCCATCCTTTAATGATGCTAACAAAGGCAAGGCCTACCGGGATAAGCGCCCCCCACAAGACAGCATTCCAGCCATAAAGGTTTAGCAGAGCGCCGGAAGAAAATGACCCCAACAGCATCACACCAAATACCACAAAGTCGTTCAGGGACTGAACCTGCGTTTTTTCTTCTGCTCGGTGGTACTCAACAATTTTTGCTGATGCGCCAGTAAAGCCAAAATTCCATCCGATGCCCAACAAAATTAACGAAAGCCAGTAATGAAAAATGTCTGTTCCGCTCAGGCCTGCAGCAACCGATGCAACGGTAATCACTAATCCAGCGGCCATCACTCGCATAGATCCGAAACGGTTAATCAGCCTGCCCGTAAAGAATCCTGGCCCGTACATGGCGATAACGTGCCACTGAATACCTAAGTTCGAAGCCTGCTGAGAGATAGCGTGCATGTGCATGGAAAGCGGTGCGGCAGTCATCAGAAAATTCATAACCATATAGGTTACAGCACCGCAGAACACGGTCAGGGCAAATCCAGGCTGACGAACAATTTCGCGCAGAGGACGCCCATTTGACTGGATTGCCACAGGAGGTTCAGCAGGTGTGACGCCTTTTAGGATAACGGCGGAAATAGCGGCAACACATGCCTGGGCAATAAAGGTCACGGCGAATTGATGAGGTGGCCAGAGATTCATCGTCGTTGTCACCAGCATCGGACCGATAACGCCTGCTAAAACACCGCCTCCCATGACCAGAGACAAAGCACGCGCGCGGCGTTCCGGGTTGACGCCGTCCGTTGCTGCAAAACGAAAACTTAGCGCAACGGCGGCGTAAGCCCCGCCAAGAAATCCAGCGAAACAAAATAGCAGGAAGGAACTGATCACAACGGCCAGAGCGGCCACCAGACCGGTTAAAACACCTGCACTGGTTCCCACCATGAAGACGGTTTTACGGCCCCTTTTTTTAGCCAACGCGCCGAGAGGCAGAATGCATGCAGCCATCCCCAGGACAAACATGGTGACTGGCAATGTGGCGAGTGTTGGACTGGGCGCAATGTCATTACCCACGATGGCACCAGTGGCATAGAACACCACGGCATTCGCGCCGGCGAGCGCCTGGCACGCGGACAAACGGAGAATGTTATTTTTTTGCTCAGCGACGGAAAGTGTGTGTTCTGCGATCATCTGATCGATCATCCTTAGTGATTGTAAGCACGATCCCATAACGTGCTTTTCCTTGCCTAAACCTGAGACTGCCTCGTTTGCCTGTTCAAACGGCATCGCCTCGATGATGGCGGGAACCACAAAGAGGCGACTGACATATAATGATGTTCTGTCTGCGCCGGAGTCTTTACAGACCCGAACGGATGAACGGCATCGTCATCATGCGTTACGTCCTGCCATCACACCACCATCAATGTCCCAAATTGCGCCGGTCACCCAACCTGTCTTGTCTGAAAGCAGAAAAGCCACGGTCTCAGCAATGTCTGCCTGCGTGCCCACACGGCCAATTGGATGGAAGCTGTCAAAGCTGTTCATCACATCTTTCACGTCGTCTTTTGGGATAAAACCTTCGTAAATCGGTGTATGCACAACCGCCGGAGAGACGGCGTTCACGCGGATACCCTTCTCACCCAGCTCAATCGCCAGGTTTTTAGTCATCGCGTGCAGTCCCGCTTTTGCCATTGAATAGGCAGAGGACGGCGTGGCACCGATTGCCTGCTGTGCCCACATAGAACCAATGTTGACGATTGAACCTTTAATTCCGGCCGCCACCATATTACGCACCACATCGCGGGTGATAAAGAAGGTGGCGCGGTTGATGCTCATGTACATGTCATAGTCAGACGCTTCATGCTCGATAAACGGTTTTGGGAAGAATACACCTGCTGCATTCACCAGCAGACTGATGTCTTTATGTTCCGCATTGATGGTTTCTACTACTTTCTGCAGTCCTTGCTCTTTTGTCAGGTCGGCCACAATCACAGTTACCTTGCTGTCCGCCGCCAGTGCCTGACGGGCCTGCTCGGCTTTATCCTGACGGCTACCCACCAGCACAACACTGCCTCCGTTTTCTAAAATCAGTTTCGCCGTTTCGAAACCCATGCCGCTTGTACCGCCGACCACTAACAGTTTTTTTCCGGCAAAAGATGTGTTCATCACTAACCTCATAAAATCGTGGATTGTCATTAATGAAAGCAGAGCTCTTCATTGTGTGAACGCAGAGTGACATCACGGCTTCTTGTTGACGAATGAGAAGAAGTTGTGTCACAAGAAAGAAAATCTTTCTCGTTGGCTCTTCTAGCTTTCATCACGAATCAGGAATATTTCTATGCGATCGCTAAACCGACTGAAATGGCTGCATGCTTTTGAGGCAACCGCGCGGCACGGAAGCTTTACCGGCGCAGCGCAAGAGTTGGGTGTCACTTCAGCAGCGGTTGGTCAACTCGTCCGATCGCTAGAAGATTGGGTTGGGCACCCGCTGCTTCACCGCACACGCAGCGGCAAAGAGCGTCTGACACTGGTTGATGAAGCTAAGGAAGCCCTCGAAGACATCACTCAGGGACTGGACAAGCTCGAAACCGGCCTGACTAAACTGCGTGGCCGCCGTGCGCGCTCAGCCATTGTTGTGACTGCGTCACAGGTTTTGATGATGAACTGGCTGATGGAGCGCCTGAACCGGTTCTCAGAAGTGAATGAAAATACAGATTTGCGCCTCAACGTGACGGACAAGCTAATGGATGTGTCACACGGTGAAGCAGATATCGGCATTCGTTGTGGGCTGGGAGACTGGCCTGGCGTGAACAAAACATGGCTGATGGATGAGGAAGCAGTATTAGTATGCAGTCCACGGCTTTCCCCGCCGCTAAAAATGGCCTGTGGTGAATGGCTCGCCACGCAAAAGTTGATTCATGATGACACGCCACATCCCGGTGCAGACTTTCCTTCATGGGAGGATGTTCTTAAGGCGGTAAATGCACCTGAAGTACTTGAGAGTAGGTTGCATATCAACTCCACTTCAGCGGTTATTTTATCTGCGCTGAGCGGTCGGGGCGTTGCCATTGTTCGCCATGCGCTGGTTAAACAACTTATTGAAACCGGGCAACTCGTGCAGCTCCACCCTGAGCAGCGTTGGCCGCTGAAATGGTCTTATTATCTGGTGACCCCGCAACATCAGACGATGCGAAGTGAAGTCAGAATGTTCCATGACTGGCTTATTGGGGACGTGAAGAGTGATGATGAGTCAATCGCATTTGAAGACAATCAATAAGTGGTGTAATTCGCAGACAACCTGTCTATGTTAGTGAACATGTGCCGCATGCAACGGGCTCTGCATTACACCCCAAATCGAGGTTAAGGATGATTTCACTGGGTTTTGTGTCAAAGAAAATGCTTACAAATTGGAGTGATGTTCCGCCCTACCTGCCTGATTTCCAGTTCCACGAAAAACACAGCGCTGTAATCCAAACCACCAGACCTGAAAAGGTCATGCCGCTTATCAAGGCCTTCGATCTTGAGCAGGATGCGGTGATCCGGGCATTGATGTCGATACGACAGTTGCCGCGGAAACTGCAAAGAAAGGCGCCTGAAACCCAGGATGATCAATTCGGTCTGCAAACTTTCACGCTTCTTCACGCCTCAGATTTAGAACTTTGCTATGGGTTAAGAGGTGAGTTTTGGCGCGCCGACTTTGGCCTGGAAAAGATATCTGACGCAGCAGAGTATCAGCAACCCGCGCGGCCGGGTGCTGCAAAGCTGTTGCTGCGCTATCAAGTGAATATTATCAACCAGAGTAAATCCGAAGTTATTACTGAAACGTTCATCCATTGCCCTGATAAAGCCACTCATTTTAAGATGGCAACTTATTGGCTGGCGATCAGAGCGGGAAGTGGTTTGATTCGGCGCAGAACGTTGAGCGCCGTTAAGCGTGAGCTAGAAAAAAATTCAGATAAGGAAGCGATGTGATTTCCCAAGAGAATGCTGAGCATTATGAATCCCATCCATCTCACATGAAGCCAAATCATGAATCACGAGAAAGAAGCTGAACATATTATTGATTTGTATCGAGAAGGTGCAGAAGTCTGGGATAACTACCGCATTAAGCACTTCATCGAGCAGCACTGGTTGGCGCGTTTTCTGGATCTGATTCCTGCTGGCGGTGAAATTCTGGATGTAGGATGCGGCGCAGGTATTCCTATTGCGCAGTACTTTTTACAGCAGCAATTTAAGGTCACGGGTGTGGATGCTTCCGAGCCGATGATCGCCCGCTGTCGTGAACGGTTCCCACAGGCGCAGTGGCATATTGCCGATATGCGCACGCTGGCACTTGAGAAGATTTTTAACGGCATCATCGCATGGGACAGCTTCTTCCACCTGACGCGCGATCATCAACGCGCGATGTTTCCACGTTTTGCTCAGCATGCCCAGAACGGCGCGGCATTGATGTTCACCAGCGGGCACGGCGACGGCGAAGCAATGGGTACTTTCCTTGACCGCCCGCTCTATCATGCCAGTCTGGCCCACGATGAGTTCCGGCACCTGCTGTCGGATAACGGTTTCAGCGTGGTTAATCAGATCACCGAAGATGCCACCTGTGGTGGCAGAACGGTTTGGCTGGCTCAGAAAAACGAAACTGCTTAAAGCGCGAAATCGACGTGCTGGCCGCCAGGCATATTTACGCCAATCGTTAATTGCCCGCCCAGCGCCTCAACATAACGCTTTAAGGTGGCAATTTTCAGGTCTTCGCCACGCGCTTCAATTGCTGCAACTGACGGTTGAGCGATACCCATTGCTTCCGCTTGTTGTTTTTGCGTTTTTTGAAGTGCCTCTCGTAATTTATACAGTTGGGAGTCCAGGCGCATTGCCACTACTTTATCATTGACCTGAACCAGTTCTTCAGGCGTTAAATCCGCCATCAGGTCTTCTAACGTTTTCATTTTTTAGCCCTTTTCAATCAGAGATAAATGCTTCTGGTACTCTTTTTCAGCTGTGATGATCATAGTCTTATAAAAACGTTTTTCATTCTTGCCCTCTTTATTTCCGGCGCAAAGTACGATTGCCCTTCGCTTGGGATCGAAGACGAAGAAAGCTCTGATCGGCCTCCCATGACTTTGTACTCTTAGCTCTTTCATGTTTACGATCTCTGAAGCGTAAACCGTATCGACATAAGGGCGGCCTAGATGGGGTCCATCCTGTTTAAGAAGATTCAGCGCGGCGAGGATATCAAGCTGCATGTCTCTATCTTGTTCGTTGAACCACGATACAAAGAGATCCGTTGTCCTAACACTCCACACAATACATCCTTATAGATTAGAGTCTATACAAGGATATATATATTACAATCTATATTGAGCCATTCCTGACTCATTAGCAATCAAGTGTTATAAACGAGAGCCCGCTTCATTAGTTCTGAGTATTTTTGTCGCGTTGTTGCACAAAATTCAGATGCATATCTAAAAACATATTGATTTACAACACTTTAGTAGGGGTGATTAACAAATCACCGCCCCTCAATGATCCCCCACATCCCTGCAAACACCCCGCTCAGACTTTTGTTTCCCACTTCCGAAAGGTGATTGTCGTCGCGATACAGCGGCACATTCTCTTTCGCTCCGTAGCAGAAACGGCTGTCACACAATCCCTGCGTGGCATCCAGCAAGGTAACGTTAGGTGAAAGCGCCGCGATATTATTGAGCATCGCCAATGCATCCTGATGACGTGATTGATACTCGGCACGAGATTGCTGAATGGTCAGCACTTTGCCGCGCATCGCATCGCGTGACATGCGATAAATCACGTCATAACCGAATTCCGGCACCGGCGTCATGATGAATACACGATGATGGCTGGCGAGCTGTTTCACCGCCGCGCCAAAATGCTGCTGATAGGCGGCGAGGAAACTGCCGTCTTGCCTGAAGCTGTAGGTCGGTGCGCTGCTGCTGCCATATTCGCCGTGCAGATAAAACGACATGCGATTAATGATCAATACCGATGCGTTGGGGTATTTGCGTTCGATATCGACCATTGCCGCTTTTACAAAGCCACCGCAATCTGGGCTGGCGCTGCGTTGAATATCCGGCACCGAAGGGCATCCTGACTGCGCGATGAACACCACGCCATCCTGCGTTCTGGCGCTGCCAAGAATCGAGGACAACATGGCGGCGGCGTGGCTATCACCCAGTACCACCAGATTCACCTGGCTGGCATCGCCAAATACGCACTGTGGTGATGTGATGCCACTGAGCACAAAGCAATTTTTAGCCAGCACAAAGCGCTGCTGTGAATAGTGATCGATTGAGGCCACCACGGCGGGCGCGCGTGAAGGGATTCCCGCCCTCGCGACGATCGTCACCCCAAACAACATCACAACAGCAGCTTGCCCCAGCGCGATGTAGGTTTTCCGGCTGAACCAGCTTCGGCTGTTCTCAACCCAGATGTAAGAAGCCCAACCGGCAGCCAGTGACAACAGGATCAGCAGCGCCTGGCTGACGGACGTGATCGGCCAGTCCGCCAGATGCCAGAACACCCACAAGGGCCAATGCCATAAATAGATCGAATAAGACGTTTTGCCGATGTGCTGTATCACGCGATGATTTAACCAGCGACTGCTCTGCACTCCCGCGTGAAGAATCAGCGCGGTGAATAACACCGGTATCAGCGTCATGATGCCGGGCCACGCGATGTACTCATCAAACATCAGCGCACACAAAATCAGCGCCAGAATACTCAGGGGTGGAACCCAGCCCTGACCGCTCAGTCGGGTTTGAGGTGCCAGATAGACTAATCCCCCAACCAGCATTTCCCACGCGCGGGTGGGCAACAAATAATAGGTGGCGGTGAGATGATAATCAGCAGCAACCATCGCCAGTACCAGTCCAAACGACAACAGCGCCGCTATGCCCATCGCCCAGGCAAATTGCTGGCGCAGGAAACGTGCGGTGAACATTAACGCCAAAGGTAATAACAAATAAAACTGCCACTCAACGCTTAAGGACCAGGTGTGCAGCAACCATTTATACACCGAGCCGGTATCAAAATAGCCGCCTTGTTTAAAATAAACCACATTGGAAATAAAACTGAGACTGGAGACCGCATGCTCCGCCATGCGCCGATACTCTTCGGGTGGCATCAGGAAATAACCCATCAGCATTAATATCGCGCACAGCACCATTAATGGCGGGATAATACGTCTGCAGCGCGCCGCATAAAATGCCATCAGCGAAAATTTTTGATGATTGAGTCGCGACAGAATAATTCCCGTTATTAAATAACCAGAAATAACAAAGAACACATCCACACCGAGGAATCCCCCACTCACCTGGGTAAAACCAAAGTGGTAGAGGATGACTAACATAACCGCATAGGCACGCAGCCCATTAATGTCAGAGCGGAAAGTCATGGGGATGATCCCTGCAGGAGAATTTCAGCATAATGTAAAGATTGTGATAAGGCGCGGCAATCAGTGAAAGCCCTGTGATTTTTTCGCCATTACACAAGGAATGGAACTGTGCACTCGACGATTTATCTCAAGGTCATTTAATCAGACCTCGAATAATCATCAAGTTGTCATATGGAAAAACAGGAACAACTTAACAAACCGATTATTAACTTAAATGAAATGCGTTCAGGATATTCAGAATAGTGTCACATTCTCATCAGCTGATATTAACAATCTCAAATAGTGAACCACTAAGGTCTGTCTGGTGCTAATACCGCAATCGCCCCCTCAATTAAACGATAGCGCGCAGGCGTGCGGCCAATAATTTCCCCGTCCGCATTAATGTCATGCGGACGCCGGGTGTGCAGGCTAAATTGGGTGCCGCTCAGCGTACGCACGCTGCCCCAGCGACCGTGCGTACCACGACGCAGAGAAGGAAACAGCGCCAGAATTTGCCACCAGTGACGCACTTCCAGGCTATAAGCATCCAGACGACCATCATCGGGTGCAGCATCCTTCTCTATCGTCATCCCACCGCCGTAGAAGCGGCCGTTGCCCACCGAAAATTGCACCGTTTTAATTGCTTCCTGCTGGCCATCATAATGCAGCATGGCGCTGAACGGCCGGCTTTGCCGCAGCAGACGTAATGCGGCCAGCGCATAACCTGCGGTGCCCCACTTTTTCTTGGCTGCTGCGGTGAGATTGCGTGCCAGACTGGCGGAGAAGCCTACGCTGGACACGTTCAAAAACAGATGGCCGTTGACTTCACCCAGATCGATACGCCGCGAATGCCCTGCGACGATGATGTTGATCGCCGCATCCAGATTAAAAGGAATATTCAGCGTGCGGGCAAAGTCATTGGCCGTGCCGAGCGGTAAAATGCCCAGCGGCAAGCGGGATTGCATCAGCCCTGGTGCCGCCGCATTCAGCGTGCCATCGCCGCCGCCAACAATCACCACATCCACTTGATGCTGATGCGCCAGAATCAATTCACTGTAACTGCGTTCATCATCTTCGTGCGGGGTGATCAGGGAATAGCCTACTGCCGATAATTGCTGATGTGCCAGATCCGCCCACTGCGCACCGCGGCGTGCCCGACGATTGACCAGCAGTAGCGCGCGCCGCTGCTCAGGTTGAGCACCAGAATGGGTCATTTAGATATTTCCCCGAAATTAAATGCATCAGGAAAAAGTAAACAGAGATAAGGCAACTGGCAATCTTCCTTAGATATCTTTACACCCATAATAAGATTTATCTATATCTGAAAGTTATTAAGATCCCCTTAAGATTTTTGTGCTTCACTTATTCATTGGCGAACACCAGATTTGACGCATTGCGTTATCACAATACTCTCCATGAGCAAGGGTGAATTATGCTGATAAAACTGAAGCGAACTAGAACACACGTTGAAGATCGTAATCTCGCCCTGTGCCTTGCCACATCAGCGGGATTATTGAACGCCATGGCCTTAGCCGCTTTTGGCTTTTTTCCCTCACATATGTCCGGCAATATCGCTCAAATATCCAGCGATTTGAACGAGATGGATATTCGTAACCTTAAAGTCTTCATCGCCATGATTGGTGCCTTTGTTACTGGCGCGGTGGTGGCAAGAATTTCAGTGGTGCTTGGGGTGATTAATGGGCTGCGCACCATATTTAGCTGCATTTTACTGGTGGAAGGCGTGCTGTTAATTATGACGTCGTTGTTCGAAATCTATTATTTCTCATCGAATAATAACGGGGAGATATTGTTGCTGTTGGCCTTCTTGATGGGCGTGCACAATTCTACCTCTACGCAACTTTCCAATGGTCGCGTACGTTCAACCCATATTACCGGTACGCTGACAGATGCTGGCATTTCAATCGGTTCGGTATTTGTCGCATTATTGCGCCGCGATCCCTCGAAAAATATTCGTGCCTTTAAGCAGCAACTGAACACCCATCTGGTGACCATTTTCTCCTTCCTTACCGGTGGCATTGTCGGCCTGCTGATCTTCAATGCGTTGGGATTTGGATCGCTGATTGGCCCCGGATTAATTCTGGTAGTGATTGCCACGCTTTCGATTGTTTTCACGCTTTATAAAGTGAAAAGTCGCCGCTACGCCAAAGCGATCCCTTCTTAATACAGAATCAGCAGTAGTCATTCTGCGATGCAGGCGATATAACAAAAGCAGGACAATCTCATCGCAGAGGACGACATGGCGCTTTCACACGAATTGATTCTGATCTACACCACCTATTTTGTTGCCACCGCTAGCCCTGGCCCGAGCAATATGGCGATTATGGGCACGGCAATGAAGAAAGGTCGCGGTGCCGCACTGGCGCTGGCAAGTGGAGTGATTAGCGGTTCGATGATGTGGGCGCTGCTGGCTGCCTGTGGCGTGTTAACCGTGCTGGCAACCTTTGCACAGCTGTTGATAGTGCTGAAAATCGGCGGCGGTTTATATCTGTTGTGGCTGGCCTTTAAGGCGGGAAAATCCGCGTTACGCCGTCCCGATGCGAATGAATTCAGCGCGAACGGCGATAAAGTCGCCTTTGCCAGGCTGTTTCGTCAGGGGATTCTGATGCATGTCGGCAATCCCAAGGCGATTTTGACCTGGGTGGCGATTATGTCGGTGGCTTTGAAACCAGATGCAGCGGCCTCAACCTTGCCGATGATCATCGCGGGTTGTGCCACGATCTGCGTGCTGGTGTTTTGCGGCTATGCGGTGTTGTTCTCCACTGCGGTGATGGCGGCATTTTATCGCCGTATACGCCGTGGGCTGGATGCGCTACTGGCCTGCTGCTTCGCCGTTGCGGGATTAAAACTGGTGTTCAGCCGGAGTTAACCGTGAGCGGTGCTGACAACACAGCAGCACCGCTTAACTCATCAGGAGTTGTTTGGCGCGGCGGCCTGGGTTTCGCTAAAGGTCGGCTTCTGACGCGTCACCGAATAGACCACGTTTTTCGGGCCTTTGGTGTCAGTGGTGATATCCACCGACGCGATGGTCACCTTGCCAAAACCAAACAGCGTCTGCACGTAACCACCGATTTTGTGTTTACCTTCAGCAACGCGAATCTCTTTATTCTCACCTTTCTGCAGCAGACCGGCATCCTGCCCATCTACCGTAAGGTATACGGAAGAACCGTCATCAGTGCGCGTGATCTGGTGAGATACGTTGATCACGGTCGGACCGCTCTCAAACTGCGAAGGAATGTTGTCATTCTCGATGGGGGCAGCGGCAGGCGCTTCAGCTTGCGCGGTAGCGTTGCTGTCAGCGGCATGGCGTGCGCAGCCGGTTAGCATTAATGCGGCCGTCAAAGCGGCTAGAGTGAAACGCGAAAACATCGTGACGAAAGACCTTTTTCTAAATGAGAAGTGTTTATTTTAGCGTGCCTCGCGGAGTGATGACAGTCACAGAATTCCAGTATTTTCCGAAAACCTGTCTCGAGGTGTTTCATCTGGGGGAAAGCAGCACGGAATGCAAATGGCTAAAATCAGGGCGCCCGGAAGGGACGCCCTGCCTTATCGCGATTACCAGCTGTAGCTGACAGACGCCACAATCGAACGACCGCTGCCGTAGAAGCACGCGCTGGTGTTGCTGCATGATGCAACATAGTGCTTGTCGGCCACGTTGTTGACGTTCAGCTGCAGCGTGGTGCCACGCAGTGAGTTAGCCGCTTCGCCCAGCTCATATTTCGCCATCACGTCATACAACGTGTAGTGCGGAACCTTGTCCTGACCGATTGAATCCGCCCAGGCTGTGCCGGTGTAACGTACACCGCTGCCGAGCGTCAGACCGTTTAGCGCACCATCAAGGAAGCTGTAGCTACCCCAGGCAGATGCGGCATGACGTGGAATGCTGGAAGGCGTTTTGCCGACCTGCGCCGCGGTGTTGCTCTCTTTGGTTTCCGCGTCGGTAAAGGTATAAGCCGCCATCACCTTAATTTCAGGGGTGATTTGCGCGTGCGCTTCCGTCTCGATGCCTTTGGACTTCACCTTACCGATCTGCTCGTTGTAACCCAGTTCACTGTTGTAAGAGGTGATGTTTTTCTGCGTGATATCAAACGCGGACACCGTGAACACCGCATCCCAACCTACAGGCTGATACTTAATACCGATTTCCGTCTGCTCGCCGGTGGTCGGCGCGAACGGATCGCTGCCAGGTGCGCCAGTGCTCAGGTTCGGCTCGAACGAGGTGCTATAACTCACGTACGGCGACAGCCCATTATCGAAGGCGTACAACAGACCGGCACGGCCGGTGAACTTGCTGTCATTTTGCTGGGTGGTAGTGTTCTCAATACGGTCCTGCGTGCGCACTTCTGACCAATCCTGGCGACCAGACAGCAGCAGATTCCATTGATTCCACTCCAACTGATCCTGCAAATACACGCCAACCTGATCGAGCTTTTTACGCGTGCTGGTGTTCAATGCCAGATCGCTCTCATTGATCGTCACGCTGGTCGGATTCGCCCAATCGAGAATGTACTGATCACCGCTATCGCGCCACAGTTTGTTATCGACATCGCTCCATTTGTAATCCAGTCCGCCCAATACGGTATGGGCAACGTTGCCCGTTTCGAATGTCGCTTTAACCTGGTTATCAATGCCCAGTTCTTTGGACTTGATTTTGTCATGCTGCGGGCGACGGTTAATAGAGTGATCGTTATCGGCATCAAAGGTATAGACCAGATATTTGTACGATTCATCCATGTTGCTGTAACGCATATTCTGCGTGAAGCTGATGTTGTCGCTGAAATTGTGCTCGAAGATGTAGCCAACCGAGGTCTGCTCACGTTTCGCTTCGTTAAAACTCGGATCGCTGACGTTGAAATCGTAAGGAATGTAGCCCGCGCTGGTATTAAACAGCGTGCCGTTGGCAGGCAGGAAGTTACGATATCCAGCCTTTGGCTCGTTCTGATACATGGTCAGCAAGGTGAAACTGGTGTCCGCGTTGGGCAGCCAGGTCAGCGCCGGGGCGATCGCCATGCGCTGCTGTTTGTTATCTTTCACGAACTCATGTTTGGTGCTAGCAATACCGTTGAGACGATAAAACAGCGTGTTGTCGTCATTCAGTTTGCCACCGAAATCAAACGCCGCTTCGCCCAGATGCTGATTGCCGGTGCTGAGCTGAACTTTGTGAATGCTCTGCGCGGTTGGGCGCTTGCTGGTCATCGCAATGATGCCGCCTGGGTTCACCTGGCCGTACAACACCGACGCAGGGCCATGAATCATCTCCACACGCTCCAGCAACCACGGGTCGATCTGCCCTGCCGCGCCTGCCTGGCCGGATAAGCCATAGCTCAATCCATCAAGGAATTTCGGTGCATAGCGGAAACCGCGCGCGATGACCTCATCGTTACGGTTCGAGTTACCGCGATAGTTCGTCAGCACGCCGCTGGTGTAACTCAATGCATCCGCCACCGACGGCGCTGCCTGATCGTCCATCTGCTCACGCGTAATCACCGAAATCGATTGCGGGGTTTTACGCAGTGGGGTTGACGTTTTGGTTCCCGCGGCGCTCTCTTTCGCCACATAGCCTTGCAGCGGAGACGTCACGCTTTCACGCGTATCCGCATTTACGGTAATGGTCTCTTCCGCCGCAACGCTGAAGGTAGCAGGCGCCACCAGCAGGATTGAGGCCAGTGACAGGTGAAGACGGGAGAATCTGAACGGAAGTGCCACAGCAGGTATTGCTAAATTTTTTGCTTTAACGGACATAGTTGCCATCTCTATTTCAAACTGCCTTGTCGATGAAATAATCCGTCCATTCCCCTCCACCCAACGGCGAAAGCTGTAACGGATTGAAATATAACTTCCTCTTGCAAAACGCGGCCCTGAAATCCCCTTAAACGCTCAGTTCAGAATAATCATCTGAAAAATAGGGGATTTATTCGGCGCAAAAATAATATTGCAAATGTAAATCGTTATCAATAGCATTTGCATTACGTTTATTAATGTAAAGTCTTTGAAGAAAATGTGGAGAGAGATTGCAGAATGTTTCTCAGTGACGCAGAACAAATGACGCCAATCTGGTTGCCCACTGGAACTGTTACCCAGTGGTTTCATCAGCACGATCTCGGCAGCCATCGCTGGTGGGAACAGCTTCATAAGGCGGGTACGCCAGTGATTGAGCATGCGGCGGATGGCGAAACCCGCATGCATTTCTTCTGGCGCGATCCTGAGGGCCGTTCCGAGTTATCGTCTACAAAAAAGGTCTACGTCGATATAAATGGCGTTACTGACCATCACAGTCAGGCTCCCGAATCCCTTGTTCGCGTCGGCAATAGCGATGTCTGGCATTGGTCGACACTGATCGAATCTGACTGGCGCGGCAGCTACAGCCTGATTCCAGTGACGGATGAGCACCTGCCCCCGCTGTTCTGCGGCAGTGACGAAACCTGCCGGGTGCTGCAACGCAAATGGTGGATTTCGCTGATGCCGCTGGCGATCCCCGACATGCTGAACCCGTCTCCTCCGTTTCTGAGCAGCCGCCGCTTTGCGCTGAGTAATGCGCATATGCCCGATGCGCCGGATCAATCCGCCTGGCAACAACTGGATGCCGGTTTAGCTGAAACCTGGCCGGATGGGCTGCAAACTTTGCAGTGGCACAGCGATCTGCTCAACGTCACGCGTAACGTCTGGCTTTACACCACTGGAAATACCGCGCAGCCGGAACAACGTCCGCTGGCGATTATGCTGGATGGGCAGAACTGGGTGTACGGGCAACCGATTTTCAGTGCCCTCGATCAGGTCACTGATGCAGGTGAACTGCCGCCTGCCTGCTGGTTATTTATCGACGTAATCGATAGCCAGCATCGCGAGGTTGAGCTGCCGTGCAACGAAACCTTCTGGCAGGCGGTGCAACAAGAACTGTTGCCGCTGGCGCGCCAGCATGCTGCGTTCAGCAACGAAGCCAGCCGCACGCTGGTGGCAGGCCAAAGTTATGGTGGCCTCGCCGCGCTGTATGCCGGGCTTCACTGGCCACAGCGTTTTGGCCGCATCCTCACGCAATCCGGCTCGTTCTGGTGGCCGCACCTGCAATACATCCGTGATTACGCCAACCGTGAACAGCACGCTCCTGGTCTGCTGCTGCAGCGTTTGCAGGACAACGCCCTGCCCGCCGGCAAGCTGAAGATTTTCCAGGAAGTCGGCGATCGCGAGCAGGACATGCTTTTCGTTAATCAACAAATACGTCCCGCGCTGGAAGCCGCCGGCCATGAACTCTTTTTCCGCTGCTACGCCGGAGGGCATGACGCGCTGTGCTGGCGCGGCGGCTTGATCGACGGCTGCCGCTGGCTGCTGGCCGATCTTCTCTCTGACCCAACCTCAAAAGGTAACAACCATGTCTGAACAACAAAATCCGTTTGATAACGACGCGCTCGATTTTCTGGTGCTGATCAACGCGCGTCAGCAGTACAGCCTGTGGCCCGCATTTGCTCAGGTGCCTGCGGGCTGGCAAAACGTGGCGGGACCGCTGCCGCGCGCCGCAGCGATTGAGTACATCGAAACACACTGGCAGGACATGCGACCAGCGACGCAACAGACGTCGTCCAGCGCACACTAATTTTTCGCTTTTTAACTTTTCCTTTTTTCGATTTTTTTAGACGGGAACATTCCTTTGGCATCGTTAATCACGCATTCACCTGCGTATCCTTTGGTGGCGGCTCAGCCCGGCATCTGGATCGCGGACGCTATTGCGCAGCAGCGCAATCAATATACCGTGGCGCACTACAGCGTGCTGCACGGCGACATTAACCGCGCTGCGTTGGACAGCGCCATCCGCCAGACCATGGCAGAAGCCGACACCGTACAAGCACGCTTTGGCCTTGATGATAACGGTGAACCCGCGCAGTGGTTTGGTACGCAGGCTCTGGTGCTGCCGGAGTGGCATGACTTCAGCCAGCGCGCGGACGCCAGCGGCCAGGCGCACAAACTGATGCAGGCCGATCTGCGCGCCGAACTGGCGGCTGACGGCGATAAACCGCTGTATCGCCACGTTTTAATGCGCGTAGGTGATGGCAACTGGTGGTGGTATCAGCGCTACCACCATCTGCTGGTTGATGGGTTCAGTTTCGAGGTCCTGACGCAGCGCGTGGCGGCAATCTATGCCGAACTGTGTCGTGGCGAGCAACCCTCACCTTCGCCCTTCACGCCGTTTAGCGAAGTGATTGAGGAGTACCAGCAGTGGCATGCATCCCCAGCGTTTACCCGTTCCGCCAGCCACTGGCAGACCTATGCGGCTGAACTGCCTGAAACCTTAACGCTCTCCTGTGAAAGCACACAGGATGCCGACGATCGCCCAATCAGCTGCCACGTTGCGCTACCCGAGTTGGCAACATTGCGCCAGCACGCTGCATTCCAGGATTGCAGCGAAGGCGATATCGTCAGTGCTCTGCTGGTGGCTTATCTGGCACGCATTAGCGACACTCCGCGCTTGTCGATTGGCTTTCCGTTTATGCGCCGCATGGGCTCGGCGGCACTGACGGCGTTAGGGCCGGTGGTTAACGTGCTGCCGCTGATCTTCAATATCCCTCATCACACCGATTTAGCCGCGCTGGTGCAGCAGGTGCAGGCGGAAATCCGCAAAGCACGTCGTCACCAGCGCTATGAAGCTGAACAACTGCGTCGCGATCTGGGTTTGGTCGGCAGCAATCAACAACTTTACGGGCCGGTGATTAACATCAAGGTCTACCATGATAATCTGCAATTCGATGGCATTCCGGCGGCAACCCACACCTTAGCCATGGGCCCGGTAGACGATATCGAGTTTGAAGTGGGCTTCCGCGATGGCGTATTGCAGTTAACGCTGGTGGCTAACCCGACGCGCTATGACGCACAAATGTTACAGCGTCACGCCGACCGCATTCGTCACCTGCTCGCGCAGTTCGCTGCACAACCACAAGCCACCCTCGATACGCTGTCGATCATTGCTCCGGACGAACAGGCTGATTTACAGCGCTGGTCCACTGGCCCGAAAATTACCCCGCCAGCGGGGGCGACCACCATCGTGGATATGCTGCTGCAACGCACGGCGCAAAGCGCTGACCTGACGGCAGTCGTCTGCGGCACACAGTCACTGACCTATCGCCAGCTGGCCGATCGCGCCATGCAATTGGCACATGTGCTTATTGCGCGTGGCTTGCGAGCGGACGACGTGGTGGCGATTGGGATTCCGCGCTCGGTGGATTCGCTGGTCGCCATCTTTGGTGTGCTGGCGAGCGGCGCGGCCTATATGCCGCTGGATCTCGACTATCCGCGTGAACGTCTGGCACTGATGTGTGACGATGCGCAACCCGCGCTATTGCTGACTCATTCAACGACACTGGCGCAGATGCCGGCCCTTCCCGCGCTGTGCATCGATCAGCTGGAGAACGAACTGGCGGCACAACCGGCCAGCGTACCGAACACCTCGCTGTGCGGCGACGATCTTGCCTATATGATTTACACCTCCGGCTCCACCGGCCGACCGAAAGGCGTGATGAGCACGCATCAGGGACTGCTGAATCTGTTCCTGTCTCATCGCGAACATCTGTTTGGTCCGGCGATTGATCGCTTCCACGCCAGCAGCCCGCGCCGCATGCGTGCCGGTCACACGGCGTCGTTCTCGTTCGACTCTTCGTGGGAACCGCTGTTCTGCATGCTGATGGGCTGCGAGCTGAATATTTTCGACGAAGAATTGCGCCGCGATGCCTGGGGTTTGATTCAGCAGATGAACGCGGTGCCGGTCGATCTCCTCGACATCACGCCATCCTTCTTCTCTCAGATGATCGACAGCGGATTGCTGGAGGCGGAAAACCACCGCCCTGCGTTTGTCATGATTGGCGGTGAAGCGGCCACGCCGACGCTGTGGAAACTGATGCAGCAACAGCAGCAAATGGAAATCCACAACTATTACGGCCCGTCTGAGTACACCATCGATACCCTAGGCGCCAGCGTGCTGGCTTCACCGCAGCCGGTGATTGGCCGTCCGGTGGGTAACAGCCAGGTTTATCTGCTCGACAGCCAGTTGCGTCCGGTCCCAATTGGTTGCACCGGCGAACTCTACATCTCTGGAACCGGCATCGCGCGCGGTTATCTGCGCCGCCCGGATCTGACGGCCGCGCGCTTTGTTGCTAATCCCTTCCGGGAAGGCGAAGTGATGTATCGCAGCGGAGATGTAATGCGCTGGCGTCAGGATGGGCAACTGGCGTTTATCGGACGCGTGGATCACCAGATCAAAGTGCGAGGTTTCCGCGTCGAACTGGGTGAAATTGAAAACGCGCTGGTGGCGCTGCCCGAAGTGAGTACCGCAGTGGTGATCGCCGAAGTGATGGGCGCCACTCACCGTCTGATTGGCTACTGCTCGGTACAGAATGATGCCCTGCTCGCCGATCCGCAGCTCAGCGCCCGCTTACTGGCGCAGCTCGGCACCCAGTTGCCCGACTACATGCTGCCTGCCGTGTTGATGGTGCTGGATGATCTGCCGCTGAATGTGAATGGCAAAATCGACCGCCAGGCGCTGCCGAAACCGCAGCAGGCTCAGCAAATGCAAAGCCGTGCTGCGCGCACCCCGCAGGAAACGTTGATTTGTCAGGCGATGGCGAGCCTGCTCGGACTGGAGAGCGTCGGCGCAGAAGATGACTTCTTCTCGCTGGGTGGTGACAGCATCTCGGCGATGGGCCTCAGCACCGCCGCGCGTCGTGCCGGATATCTGCTGCGCCCGCGTGATATTTTCGCTGAACGCACCGCCGCGCGTATGGCACAAGATCTCGCCCCGCTGGCACAACACAGCCCGCAATCTCGCGTGTCACAACAGGGCGCGATTGGTGGCCTGCCGATTCTGCACGGGTTCCATGCGCAGGCGGGCATCAACGCGCGCTTCGCTCACGGCGTGCTGCTGTCGGTGCCACCAGAGCTGCAACTTTCGCATCTGGAACAATTGGTTGAACAGCTCGCCAACGCGCATCCGGCACTCAATGCCTTTACGCGTGATATGCAGTTAGTGGTGGGCGAAGCGCTGCCTGCGCGTCCTGCGCGCTGCCGTGTTATTGAAGTTCTAGAACGTGACCAGGCCGCCGAGCAGGCCTTCCGTGACGATGCCGCACGCCTCGATCCGGCAGCCGGATCGTTGCTACAGGCGAGCTTGCTTCAAACACAAGGTACGAGCTGCGGTCTGGTGTTAACGCTGCACCATCTGGTAGTGGATGGCGTCTCATGGCGCGTGTTGCTGGATGAGCTGCAACAGGCGGGTGATGCACTGCTGAGCGGTGCGCCCATCACCTTGCCTGCCGAAGAAACCTCGCTACATGACTGGTCCGCTACGCTACTGGCCAACCTGGCATCACGCGCCAGCGAAATGCCGTTCTGGCAACGCGCGCTGGAACAGCCGCTGCCGGCGCTGGGTGAGCGTGCCTTGACCGGCAGCGAGCGTGTTTTGCATCAGCGCACCGTGCTGGATGCAGCCACCAGCTCTGCCTTGCTGAATACCCTGCCACAGCAGTTCCGCGCCACCAGCGAAGAATTACTGCTCACCCTGCTCTCGCTGGCGCTGCGCCGCATGAACGGCAGCTCGCTACAACGCGTGACGCTGGAGTCCCATGGTCGTGCCGAATTGCACGATCATCAGGATCTGGCGCGCACCGTAGGCTGGCTGACGGCGGAGTTTCCTGTGCTGGTCACCTTGCCAGACACGGTCGGCCTGAATGACAGCGTACGCGCGGTGAAAGCCGCGCTGCGTGCCGTGCCGGATCGCGGCATCGGTTATGGCCAGCTGCGTTGGCTGGATGCCCATCGTGGCATCACGCTGGCGAAACTGGCCGCCGACCATGCGCCACAGGTGTTGTTTAACTATCTTGGCCGCTTTACCCAATCCAACGGTCACTGGTCGCCCCAGCGCACGGCGCAGCAGTTTCGCGACACTTTTGCGGTAATCCAGGATGATGCGATGCCGTTACAGCACGCACTGGAACTCAACGTGTTTGTTGATGACCAGCGGCTGGCGCTGAACTGGAGCTGGGCGGAGGGCGTTCTTCATGCCGATCAGATTCAGCAACTGCATCAGGCAATCGCTATTGGTGCGCAGCAGCTATGTCAGTTCGCGGAGCAGCATCCACAACACGCCGCCAACACGCAGGTGGCTGCGGAGATCAATCTTGAAGGCGTTGATGATGCCGTGCTGCAACAGCTGCGCGCGCGTCATGGTGACTTCAGCCATGTACTGCCGCTGCTGCCATTGCAGAAAGGATTACTGTTCCACGCACAGACCAGCGGCGCGCAGGGTAGCTATAACTCACTGACGCGATTAACCCTGAGCGGTGAGGTGTCGGTGGCATCGGTGCAGCAGGCGTTGAATCAGGTATTGCAACGTCATCCTCAGTTGGCTGCGCGCTTTGATAGCGAACTTAGTCTGCAACCTTTGCAGTTGCTGCCGGAAGGCGATCTGCATTGGCCGCTACAGATTCTGGAAGTCGAGGATATTGAAGCCGCTGAACATCAGGTGCTGTCACAGGATCTGTTCCGGCAGCCTGTGATGTTGCAGGCGACGCTGATCCCGCATCGCCATGAAGCACGCTGGACGCTGCTGCTCAATGCGCATCATCTGGTGGTGGATGGTTGGTCAACACCGGTCATTCTGAACGATTTGCTCAGCGCACTGCGTCAGCAGCCGTTGGCCGCGCAACGCACCCATTATGCCGACATCGTGCGCCAGCTTAGCCAGCGTGATGTGCATCAGGCACGCCAGCAGTGGCAGGAATGCCTGCGCGACGTTCGGCCTACGCTGCTCTATCCCAACGCCGCCGACAGCACCGTTGAGGAAAAACGCATCACGCTGGATGCCACGCTGGAGCGTGAACTGTATGCACTGTGCCGCGCACGCGGTTTGACTCTCAATACCGTGATGCAGGGCCTGTGGGGCATGATGCTGTCGATTGCCAGCGGTCAGCAGGACGTGGTGTTTGGCGCGCCGGTTTCCGGGCGTTTCGGTCAGATTGAGGGCATCGATCAACATGTCGGTCTGTTCAGTAATACGCTGCCAGTGCGCGTGCGTTTTGACACTCAGCGCCCGTTGCTGGAACAGTTAGCCGAACATCAGAATCAGCAGATCCAGCTGATTGAACAGGATTGCCTCGGGCTGGCTGAAATCCAACAGCTGGCTGGTTCGGGTACGCTATTTGATACCCTGCTGGTGGTGGAGAACTACCCTGATAATCAGACATTACTCGACGCCAACGCGAAGGTGCGCTGCGACGCGATCCACAACCGCGGCTATACCCATTATCCGTTGACGCTGCTGGTGCTGCCGGGTGAACAGTTGACGCTGTTAATGGAATACCGCACCTGCGTCACCGATGCCGATCGTCTGGCTGAACGCCTGTTGCTGCTGTTACAGCAACTGGTGACCACACCGGATCTGCCGTTAACGCAGTGGCGTTTACAAACTCTTGCCGAGCAATCGCTGCTGGAGTGGGTGAATAACACCGGTGTACAGCTGGAAAATGAAACCCTGCAACAGGCCATCGCCCAGCAGGCCGCACGCACGCCGGTTGCGCTGGCACTGTGTGATGTTGAGCATCAGCTTAGCTACCGCGAAATGCAGCGCCAGGCTACGCTGCTGGCCGATCGCCTGATCGAAGCGGGCGTGATGCCAGGAGATATCGTTGCCGTTGCCTTGCCGCGTTCGGTTCGTCTGAGTATCGCGCTTACCGCCATCTTGCAAGCGGGCGCGGCCTGGTTGCCGCTGGATATTGGCTATCCCGATGAGCGTCTGGCGTACATGGTCGATGATGCACGTCCGTGGGTGGTGATCACCGAGTCGGCTTTGGAAAGTCGTTTTGCTGGCTTTGGCACCCTGATGATGTTCGATCGCCTTGCCAGTGAGCAGACGGTGGCGCGTCATACCTTGCCCAAACCCGATGCACAGCGTCCGGCTTACGTGCTCTACACCTCAGGATCGACCGGCAAGCCGAAAGGCGTGGTAGTCAATCAACGCGCCATCGTTAACCGTTTACGCTGGATGCAGGCCAGTTATCCATTGCGTAGCGACGACGTGGTGTTGCAGAAAACGCCGTGCAGCTTTGATGTTTCGGTGTGGGAGTTCTTCTGGCCATTGATGACCGGCGCGCAGTTGATGATGGCGCCACCGGATGCTCATCGCGATCCACAGGCGCTGTGGCAGCTAATCGACGATTATCAGGTCACGACACTGCACTTCGTTCCGTCGATGCTGGCCGCCTTTGTTGGGCATATTCGTGCGCAAACCGATCGCGCCTGCGCTTCACTGCGACGCGTATTTTGCAGCGGAGAAGCGCTGGCCTGCGATCTGGCGCGCAGCTATCAGCAGGTGATCGCGGCTCCGTTACATAATCTGTACGGCCCGACCGAAGCCGCTGTGGATGTCACCTGGCAACCCGCCAGCGGCAACGCGCTCGAAGGCCTAAATGGCCCCGGCGTGCCGATTGGTCGTCCGGTGTGGAACACTCAACTGCATATCCTCGATAACCTGCTGCGCCCGGTACCGGTTGGCGTGCCGGGCGATCTCTATCTCAGCGGCATCCAGCTGGCGGATGGCTATCTGCATCGCGCCGATCTCACCGCGCAACGCTTTATCGCCGCCCCATTTGCCGATGGCGAACGCATGTACCGCACCGGTGACATCGCCTGCTGGCGTGAGGATGGCGCCGTGGAGTATTTAGGCCGCAGCGACGATCAGCTGAAGATGCGCGGGCAGCGCATTGAACCGGGTGAAATTGAGCAGGCGCTGGTGGCATTGCCGGGCGTGGCGCAGGCGGTCGTGGCCGCGCGCAACCTGACACAGCAGGCAACGGCGGGCGTCGATAACCGTCAGCTGCTCGGCTGGCTGGTGGCGCAGCCTGGCGTGGCACTGGACATCGAGCAGATAAAACAGCAGTTGAGCACCCGTCTGCCTGCCCATATGCAGCCGGTGAGCTATCTGCTGCTCGATGATTTGCCGCTCAGCGCCAACGGCAAACTGGATCGTAAAGCACTGCCGATGCCTCAACGCAGCGCGCAACCTGGCCGCCTGCCGGAAACCTCTCACGAACGGGTGCTGGCAGAGCTGTTCCAGCAGTTGCTCGGTTGTGAACAGGTGTATGCCGACGATGATTTCTTTGCGCTGGGCGGTCATTCACTGCTGGCGATGCGACTGGCGGCAGAAATACGCCGTCGTGTAGCGCAGCCGGTGAGTGTCGGACAGATCATCGCCGCACGCAGCGTGGAGAAACTGGCGGCGCTGTTGTCAGGCGATATCAGTGACAGCAGCGGCAACGGGGAGCTGCTGCCACTGCGTGCCGGTCAGGGCCCGACGCTGTTCTGCATCCATCCGGCATCGGGCTTCGCCTGGCAGTACAGCGCCCTGCTGCACTATCTCGACGGTGATTTCCCGATTGTGGGGCTGCAATCGCCGCGCCCGGCGGGTGTTATCGCGGACTGTGCCAGCGTCGATGCCATGTGCGATCGACATCTGGCTGTGATTCGCAAGCAGCAGCCGCACGGGCCTTATTTCCTGCTGGGCTACTCACTGGGCGGCACGCTGGTACAAGGCATTGCGGCGCGTTTGCAGGCCAGTGGCGAAACCGTGGCCTTCCTCGGCCTGCTGGACACCTACCCGGCCGAAGGTCAGGACTGGCGCACGCCAGATGCTGAGGAGGCTGAACAGGAAGTGGCACGCGAGCAGGCCGAGTTTATGGCTGCTACTGAAGATGAGCGCGATCCGCTATTGCGAGCAGAGAAAGCCGCGATGTTTAGCACCATCGTCGCCAACTACAAGGACGCGGTTGCCCGGCTGGCAGAAGCGCGCACGCCGCGCTTTGCCGGTAAAGCCACGCTGTTTATGGCAGAGAAAACCTTGCCTGCGGGCATGGATGTGCCCGCGACCTGGAAACCGTTTGTCTCAGATCTGGAAATCTGGCCGCTGGATTGCGAACACGCTGACATTTTGTCTGCGACTTCGCTGAAAGTGTTGGGTCCGCTGATCAACCGGTTGCTGTCTGAGACTCGATCTTAACCCGGCCTTTGGCCACTTAATGTGGGCGCACTGATGTGCGCCCCTGCTCGTTTTTAACAATGGATATTTATGGCTAAGCCTTCAATTTTTCTTGATTTCAGCCTGCTGAAAAACAATGCCGCTTTTCGCGCTATCTTCTGCGCGCGCATGCTATCCGTATTTGCGCTGGGCATGTTGGCAGTTGGCGTGCCGATTCAGATTCAGGCCATGACCGGCTCGACCTTACAGGTCGGCGTCGCCGTGATGCTGGATGGTATCGGCATGTTTATTGGCCTGCTGCTCGGCGGGGTGCTGGCAGATCGCTACGATCGGCGCAAACTGATCCTGTTTGCGCGCGGCACCTGTGGTATCGGGTTTGTGCTGCTGAGCCTGAACGCATTCAGCCCAGCCCCCTCATTGTGGGCGCTCTATTTCCTCGCCTTCTGGGACGGATTTTTTGGTGCGCTGGGTATGACGGCACTGATGGCGGTAATTCCGTTAATTGTGGGACGCGAGCATCTGGCGGAAGCCGGTGCGTTGAGCATGTTAACCGTGCGACTGGGTGCGATCCTGTCACCCGCGATAGGCGGTATGATCATCGTGGCGGCGGGCGTCGGCTGGGCCTTTGCCGTGGCGGCCATCGGCACGCTGGCAACGCTGATCCCGCTGGTGCGGCTGCCCGCGATGAAACCGGAACAGCAGGAGCCTGAACATCCTTTACGCGCGCTCGCCAGCGGCATTCAATTTGTCTGTCGGCACAACGTGGTGGGTGCTGCGGTGCTGGTCGGCTTGCTGCTGAGTATGGTGGGCGCGGTGCGCATCCTGTTCCCGGCGCTGGCACAAGCCTGGCAGGTGGACGCCTCGGCGCTCGGGCTGATGTATTCCGCGGTTCCGTTAGGGGCGATGATCGGGGCATTCACCAGCGGGTGGGTGCGTCAGCTGTCACGACCAGGCCTGGTGTTGTTGGTGAGTGCACTGGCTGCCTTTGGTTGCATCGCTTCTTTGGGGCTGTATAGCCAACTGATCCCGGCGTTGCTGGCATTGGTGGCTTATGGCTACAGCAATGCCATCGCTTCCCTGCTGCAATTCATCCTGATTCAACACCATACTCCAGATGCCCTGTTGGGTCGGGTGAACAGCCTGGGCACCGCGCAGGATGTGAGCGGGGATTCGCTGGGTGCATTAGGACTCGGCGCGTTGGCACGCGCATTGAGCGCGCTCAACAGTGTGCTGTGGTTCGGCGGCGTGGCGGCGGGTTTATTGCTGCTGATCGCCATGGCCGCACGCGGTTTGCGCTCGGCACAGCTGCAGCAAGAACCACCAGACACTGAGCAAGCCGCTGCTTAGTGCACGAAGTGCCGTTTTATACTGCTGACTATATTGCTGCCGATTAGTGTGCGAACTGCCGCTCAATACTGCTGAGCATATTGCTGGCACTGTAGTAATCGAGGCGGAAAGTATCGTTACCCATGGCAAAAATGTCGTGATGCTGTACGGCGGGTAGATGTGCGAGGAAGGGATTCTTCGCCACCTGCGGCACCGTTTTATCATCAGCGGCGAACAGTAACAGCGTATTGCCGGTGACGCCATCCGCCATGGTCTCGCCGTTGAGTTGGATGATGTCGTTGCGTTTGCCCATGCTGGTACTGCCCTGCAGGCTGGCAGGCGGCATCGCCAGCGTAAAGCCCAACGCTTTCAGTAACTCTCCCTGCGCCGAAGCCGGCGTCCACACATTCATCCCGCGCCCATCCTCGTAATAGACAATCGCCGATGTCGGCTGCGGCGGCAGTGTAATCCTGCTGCGCAGCGTCTCAACGCGTTGGTCAAACTGCGCGATCGCCTGCTTTGCCTCCGCTTCGTGCCCAGTGATATTCCCCAGCTGCAAGGTCAGCGCCTGCCAGCTCTTATCGCCGTAATCAACTACTATCACAGGCGCGATAGTTTTCAGCTGATCGTAGAGTTTCAGCGCGGAATCGCCTCCGGTGGCGGCGATGACAATCAGATCTGGCGATTCGGCCGCGATGGCTTCGGCGTTGGGCTGACTTACATACAGCGGCTTAACGTGACGGGCTTTGGCGATCTCCCCCCACTGGGTAAAGAAGCCCTGGGCATCGGACACGCTGCTGTTGCGACTGGTGGCGCCAGAACCAATCAGCGGCGCGTTAATCGCTAATAAGGTGCCGCTCAACGTCACGCTGGTGGAGACAATGCGCTGCGGTGGCTGCTGTAAGGTGAACGGCCCTTGCGGAGTGGATATCGTGCGTGGCCAGCTGGCAGAGGTTTCAGCGGCGGTCACCAGGTCGAACACGGAAATGAAGCAAAAGAGTAAAGCCAGAACGGGCAGACGCATCAGGTTATCCATCACTTGATAATTGAGAATGGATATCATTATCAAAATTAGGATGGGGTGCAAGTGGATTTGCTGGCGAGGGGCTGATGACGGGTGGCGAGGAGTGGTTGATGGTTGGTGATTGGTGGTTCGTGGTTCGTGGTTCGTGGTTGGTGAAATTTGATGCTGAAGTGCGGATGAAGATTGAGTGGGCATGCCGAATGGGCTAGTGGTTGTGTTCTGCGTTCTGCGTTCTGCGTTCTGCGTTCTGCGTTCTGCGTTCTGCGTTCTG
>CBCTJT010000036.1:0-42987 GCA_965147305.1 uncultured bacterium | reverse complement strand
GCACGACCTTGCCAAGGTCGGGGTCGCGAGTTCGAGTCTCGTTTCCCGCTCCAAATTTAGTCCTCCGTTTTTAACGGATGACATATCAGAATAAAGGCGCGTTGGCAGAGTGGCCATGCAACGGATTGCAAATCCGTCTACCTCGGTTCGACTCCGGGACGCGCCTCCAATTTACACCCTGCCCGGGTGGTGAAATCGGTAGACACAAGGGATTTAAAATCCCTCGGCTTATGGCTGTGCGGGTTCAAGTCCCGCCCCGGGCACCATATTCAGCAGTAAATAAAAACGAATTAAAACAAAGCAATATAAGCAATGTCGTAACCGCCCAAGGGCGGTTTTTTCGTGCCTGCAATTTATTTCCTAATATCACTTCCTAATATCAGACGCTCTTTTTCTGCCCACCGACTACCGGAACTACCACAATCTTGCGGTCGTATGCTGCGGTTTGTTCGACGTTCTTATGCCCGGTGATGGCTCTCTTCTCATAAAGATCACCCTCAAGGTCAGACACACCTTTTGCTTTAAGATCGTGGAAGGTGAAATCAAAAAGCAGCTCCGGGAATTTAATGCGAGCATCTTCACGCGCAGCACTCCAGCGGCTGTTAAATCCATCGCGCGTATATCCCGAACCGTTCGGCTGGTGGATGATGAAAATACTGCTCATGCCCGGCTTAAGGTTTAATTCTCCCGCCATGTTAATTACAGCGGTGAGGCGAGGGGACCAGCCTTTAATTTGCGCTACGCTTGTTTTGCTCTGCTTAATCAAAATACCTTCTTCCATGATTTGGCTCTTTTTCATGGAAAGCACATCTGCCTGCCGAGCACAGCACAAATACGCCAGCTCCATTGCCACCTTCACAATATCCGGCGCGCACGAATACAGTGCCTGATACTCCGCATCCGTGACATAGCGGTCGCGTGACTCTTCTTTGAACTTCTTCACGCCCTTAGTGGGATTACCCTTCACCATGCCGCGCTCATATCCCCAGCGATACATACGGGACATAAAAGCTTTCTCACGGTTAGCCTGAACACGGCTTTTCAAGCCTCGCTTGTCCATGTACTTCCTGACGTGCTCAGGCTTGATCGCATCAGAAGGCATAGCGCCAAAAACAGATAAAACATTTTTGGAATACTTGAGGTAGTCCTTCTGTGTTTCACGCGCCAGCTCAAAGAAATCAGCCGACTTAAAGAAACGGTCAGCCAGCGATGCTAAAAGCTTGTCATCGGGTATCTCGTTGATCAGCGCTTCATACGCTGCCCATACCTTTGACTGAACGGCATCTAAACTGCACAGGCGAATTGCTCCACCGTTCTTTGGGTGGAACTCATAGGCTGAACGCCCCCGATAAACTCGCGGGGGCATCCATGCGTCTTCAGTGTTTTTTCTTGTTCGTGCCATTAATCCAGAGCGCCAAAGTTTGGTTCATGGGTTTCCTGCTCAGCCACTTTGCGATGGGTAATCGGATCGTTAAAGTGCTGCCAGGTAGTTCTTGGACGGCCATCACGTCTCACAACGAAGAAGATGCCAGCCTGCTTAAGACAATGGCACTGCTTTGATGGGATTTTGTAGCCAGTTAATTTCTCGATGTCAGCATCAGAAATTATGTCGTTCTGCATAGCCATCACTAACCTCCACGCTGGCCTGCTGCAACAGGCAATTAATGCCGTGACATGTCACGGCTTAAGTTTGGTCTCGTGCCACCCAAGGCGGCACCAACACGCATCTTCATTTCTAAAGCAGCAATCCTGCACAGGCAGTGAATCACCGCACTTACCACACTGACGTTTACTCATGGACTTAAAGAGGCTGCGCTTACGAGCATCGTCCTGTCGAATAAGCAGAGAGATGTACTCAGCCAAATCGTAGGGTTCACGACCTGGCCGACGATCGGCGCAGTTGTGAGCGAGCATTGCGAGTTCCTGAGCATCGAGCAGCAGTTCAACCTTAGTTTCACCGGCAGCGGCCTGACGTGCCCGCTGCGCTGCTTTGCGCTCGGTAGGCGACATCGCCATTAGCCAGCCTCCGATCGCTTAGCTTCGGTGACGGAAGGCTTGTAGGACCTACCATAAATAATTGACTCTATGGTTGATGTGCCTACATGAAAATCAGCTGCTAAATCCTTTACCTTCTCACCGCCACGCCTGCGCCTACGAATCTGAGCAGCCTGGCCACCAGTTAACTTCGCCCCAGGGTGATTGCTTCCGCCCAGATAAGTGCCGTGGTTCATGCGATCAGCGGCATTCTCCATTGCAGTTCCATACCGCAAATTAGATGGTCGGTTATCTTTTGGATTGCCATTCAGATGTCGTACCTGCATACCATCAGCACATGGGCCATGGAATGCGTCAGCAACGAGTTGATGTACGCCAACTGCTCTTGAACTACCTGATTCAAATGAAATGCTCACCTTTAAATACCCCTTAGGCGATGCGTATTGTTTCAACTCAAATGTGAAATCAGCGTCAATTAGGGATACTGACCCGTGCTGCATACCTTTCCCACGCCTGCGATGAGAAATAACCCAACAATCATCAGTTGCTGAGTAACCGGGAAAAGATGGACATAGTTTTATCATTGGAGCCTCCTGAAGTTGATCACCCAAACATACGGGTTATCAGTCCAACTTTCCTCTCCGTACAGATCACTCCACAGCCCCCGAAACCATGTGCGCGCCTGATGTTCATCTTCAGGGTTGTGCGGTAACTGGGCAGGGCAACCTTCATTGCGTGCGTCATCGTCAGACAAGGCGGTTAGTCGCTCCACACGAACGCCGGTAATCTCCAGCGTTATGCGGGAAGCCCAGCGCGGCATGTGGATGGATGGAGTCCAGCCAACCATTTCGCTACCATCCCAAGTAGCGCGGTGAATGCAATGCTCTGGTTTACGGAAGCGCTTAGGGATCATGCTTAATGGTGAACCCTTGCAGCCGTAGAACTCCACATCACCCCACGTTCCATCACGCGGCGCATCAGGCATCCAAGTTTCACGCACCCACAGGCGATCACCTACAGCACCGAACGGGCAAACCAGCTCTTTCCCATGACCGTCTTCAAAGCCTGATTTAACGAAGACTGAGTTGCGAACACCGGCATGCGGCTGAACCTTCAAAATTCGGCGCGTCTGCGTCTTTCTGCCTTCCAGAACTGCACGAACCATTTCGTAGTTGAATATAATTCCGCGCTCACGCATTCGATATCTCCTTCACCCAATCGCAAAAGCCACGGAGTATAGGCTGCACGTTCTCATTGTCGGCCCAACCGGCAAAACCGATAAAGCCGTCATCGTTGAAGCTCACAGCCTCGCGGTCATCAAAGTAGAAAGCGCGGCAGGTAATTCCTGCGAAAAAGCGACCAGTCCTAGAGCGCTTAATCACACCGCGCTGGCGGCAGCGGAATGAACCACGGATAAGGCCGCTGTCCTTCATCCGCTGATTTATGATGGTGCGCAGCCAGCGTAACGTTGCTGGAGTGATGGCCTTATAAGTCAGCCCTGCGTCTTTGAATACCGCGCGCGCCTGTTCACGCGTCAAGGTTTGCTCACTCATTGCCCGCATCCTTCAAGAAGATTATCCAGTGGGTCTTGTCGCCTTTGCCGGTTCGTTGCCAGATCGTTGGCTTAACGTCTGTCAGCGCGATTACCTGGCTAACGGGTATCTGCGTTTCATTCCATTTGAATATGAGCGTGCCGTGTGGCCGCAATACGCGAAACGCTTCGCTGAAACCGGCGCGAATATCGTCGCGCCATGTTTTATTGTCCAGGGAACCGTACTTTTTTCGCATCCAGCTATTTTCGCCAACACGCTCAAGGTGCGGTGGGTCAAAAACGACTTGGGCAAAGCTTTCATCAGGGAATGGCAGACAACGGAAATCAGCAATGATGTCTGGCTCAATGTGCAGGGCGCGACCATCACAAAGGATGTGATCCTCATTCCGAACGTCAGTGAAAATCGCGCGGGAATCGCCTTTATCAAGCCAGAACATGCGCGAACCACAGCACATATCCAGAATTGGCTGGTCGAATGCTGGAGTCATCACTCACCATCCTTAGCTGCACCGGCGCGGAGTTGGTTGGCGAACAGCAGAGCCTGATTTCCGGCGTAAATGATCGCTTCGTCATTCTCGGCATTGCCGATCGCGATAGTTGCATCTGCGTATAACTCAACACCTTCAGCACGAATCTCGTTGACCATGGCATCAGTAGCAGGGGTGACGATATTCGGCAGCAGGGTGTAATCACAGCACTCAGTGATACCTTCTGCGCAGCTATCGCCCTCATCAATTGGTCGCAATCCAGTCACTGTTGCGCGCTGCATGATCACACCCCACACAATGCTTCCGGTTTCATCTGACCAGCCATCACAAGCATCACCGCGATAATCATCAATGCAGCCTTCAGCGAACTTGATTGCTGCTTCAGCTGTATCGTGCTCTTCATAGCTACCGCCAGAATCGTAAGTAAAGAATCCCTGCGGACCAGATTTCATTGCTGCGAACTCAGCAGTGATAAGCTCCAACTTAGAACGAGACTCACGCGAATCATCACGCATAGCCAGCATCAGTGCTTCGGTGGCTTCCTGCTGCAGGTGCAATTCAGAGAACTTACGAACCAAATAGGCTGGAAGGCTTTCGTTAACCTTCATGTCACCGGGAATGCACTTACCGCTGATCAGGCCCTGCATTTCAATTTCAGAGATTCTCATGACACCACCTGCAAATGAGTACGTGAGCGGAGCAAATCCATTTCCATCTGAGAGATGATGTTGATGGCATGGGAGATACCAGGCTGCTTATGGTTGCCTTGCACGGTTAACTTCCGGCGTGCTTCTGCCAGCGCCTCGCCGCGCATTACACGAATCCACTGATCACTGGCGGGAGTAGCCAGGGCAACATTGATTTCGTCGATCAGGCCGATGTCAGAGCCTGCTTTCTGCAGCGCAGTAATTGCGTCTGGCAGCACGCTGTTAATACGCAGCACTTCAGCAGCCATCACATTGGCGCGGGCATTGGACACATCGAGCCGGTTAGCCAGTTCGGTGACCATCTTTGCGATCACGATGATTGGCGTGTCCATGCTCATAGCAGCTGCGAATGCGTGACCTGCTTTCACCATCTCTTTGTTTGATTGTTGGTTAGTCATGCTGGTGGACCTTAGTGAATGGTACGGTGAGCGTTGTTGAGACGTTCAGCTGCGTTCTGTGCTGTAACAGGGTTATGGATTACAGAGCCGTCAGGCATGATCCAACCCGCCAAAATGATGCTGTAGGGCAGGGTGATGATGCCCACCACGATATGATCATGCGGATGTTTCATTGTGCTCTCTCCACAGCTCATCAAAACGGTTGAGGAACTCCGCACGCGCCTGCTTTGGCGTCAGTGGGAATATGGCGAAATCAGCCGGTGTGATGCCTTCGAGGCATGGCCAAACGGCGCCATCGTCCAAATCGAAATCGCGCCGCTCTGTGGCCAGCATGACCATGTCAGCGTGCTTAACGCATTCGGACATGCGAACCGGAATATTGAAGTTGTGGCGAACAGCCATCTCAACCCGGTGTTCAATCACTTTGTAGTCGGGCAGCATCGCTTTAAGTGGAGCCGCGATATCGTTGATGTAAGCCTCAGCTGCATCGTGCATAAGGGCTTCGAATGCGAATTTGGCCGGCACAAGCTTGCTGCAGAGCACTGAGTGCTGTGCAACGCTGTAGAACTGATCGAGGTGACCAGTGAAACGGCAGATGTTCGACAAGGCACAGGCAATATCTTCAATGCAGATAGCCTCACGAACCGGATCAACGAAGCTAAAATGCTTCTGGCTGTTGGTACAAATCCAAGTCATTTAATGACCTCCACGCTGTTTTTTTGTTTGCACGAATCCCTTGCCGTTGATGGCAATAAATCACTGAGGGATTCATAAAATTGGCTGACAGGTTCTGCAAAACCTGTAGCCGGGTAACTCCACGCTCTGAAAGGTATTGCGGTGCCGGGTGCCTCCCGGTGCTCTGGCCGAACTGACAAGGTCCAGAGCGGTGACTTAGACTTGAAGCACCAACTGACCGCATGAAAGTTGGTATCAGTTCACCGCGAGCGCATAGCCGCATCCACCACAATGGCTGAGAGCATTCAATGTGCAGCAGGCTCCGATATTGATTCGGGACTATTGTTGCTTCACAACCCGCAACTACTCGCCTCGGTATTTAAGCTGCCTTTCGCCTATACACTCCATGCGGTCTCGCGTCCGACGCGGAATGCTCTCACCATTGTGTGCTGACCTCCCAGCCAGCTTGGTTCGGGTAACACGCAAACACATGCTTTACGAACTGGCAGACTTTTACGGTGCTGCCCCCGTTGTTGTAGTGGCTGGCGCTGATCCCCAGCCTTGGCGGTAACGGTATTTGGCCGCCCAATTTGTTTCGTAAAACTTCGCGCAGAACGTAAGTCGTATCAGCCTACGCATTCACCACAACGTTGAGAGCACTTAGCGCCTCTGTGGCGCGACCATTTACGCCCGCCAAATGCTCTCAACGTTGTGAAAAAGGAGCGGTTACTCCGGTCGAACATTATCTTCACTCTCCTGATAAGGGTGAAAGCCCCGGAGCAACCGCCTAACTGGATCAATATCTCTACACAACACAGCTTTCCACATCACTCGGCGTCCATCCGATGAAGAGAATATAGCTACTTTAAGTAGAGAAATGCAACAACAAAAAGTAGAAAAGTTGATTATTGAAAGTAGAATTTGATTATGTGTATGAATTTAGGCGAAAAAAAACCGCCTTTCGGCGGTCTCTTGAAGTTAATTGCTTAACCGAAGTCGAGCATTTTAAGTGGCAAGCATCTGATTAGCTTGCCGAATATGTGCAAATCTGACATCTCATGCTCTTCAATGTAGAAGGGAGGGTAATTGTCATTGTCAGATAGAACAGCAAGCTTTCTGCCTTTAACCTTTTGAAGACGCTTAACAAAAGTTGAGTCTTCGAAATTAAAAACATAAACCCCGTCGCCGTTAAAGTGATCTACCCCTCGGTCAACAAACAGCAGGTCTCTTGGGCTAAGCGTTGGCATCATGCTATCGCCATCTACGTTGATAAGCTCAATTCCATCTAAAGTTTTACGACCAAAAAGTTCATATACGCGATCATCAGGAATCTCAATTGAGCTGATAACCGTGGGGAATGGCTGGTTGATATAGCCATGCCCAGCTGATGCATGCAAATCGAACTGTCTAATCCTGACTGTTCCTTTCTCTGGTACATCAAAGCCTTCCATGACTCCGTAATCAAGGTATGCCGGAGAGACCGACAATTTCTCGGCGATCTTCATCATTTTTTCATCCCTTGGCTTTGCCGTACCCAGAGTATAGCGCCGCGCCATCTCATAAGAGACGCCACTTAATTCTGAGAGTTCTTTAACCCCAAGAGACATGCCCTGGAGCGACCTGTTAAGCCTGTCGGCAAAGTCTTTGTATTTAGCTTCTTCCACCATGAGTGGAAGATTAAGCGCACAAAACATAGTTGTCATTTCTATTTTAAGTTGCAATAAAATGCTACTTTAAGTAGTATCAATTTCATCCCATATGCGAGGAATGAAAAATGCAGGAACGCTTCAAAAACGTAAGCGATAAAGCCGTTAAGGCGGTCGGCTCCATGTCAGAGGTTTCACGCCGTTTTGGCTTCGGTTCAGTTCAGTCAGTGGCTAACTGGATTTCAAAAAATCGTGTGCCACCTGAACGAGTTATTCAGCTCTGCGAATGGGGAGGATGGAAAGTGACGCCGCATCAACTTCGTCCTGATATCTACCCAAATGCAAAGGATGGGATTCCATTACGAACTACCCGCTGACCTACCATATTGGCTTTTAAGTGGTAGCTGTAAATCGTTGGTTGTTCGAATAAATTCCCTGATGAGCATTAAACACTCATTAGACAAGCAGTAAAACCACAGTGAAAGGGGCATGACAGTGGGTAAACCAGATTCACAAATCGAAAAGCAACCAGCATGGCTGGTGACTGCTATCAAAAAAACCATCTCAGAAATGCCTGGCGGTTATGCAGGGGCAGCTGACTGGTTGCAGGTTTCAGAAAATGCGCTGTTCAACCGTCTGCGTATTGATGGCGATCAGATGTTCCCGATGGGTTGGGCGATGCTCCTGCAGCAGGCCAGCGGCACTAAATACATCGCTGACGCCATCTCTCGCCACAGCAATAGCGTAAACGTTCCGCTGGTGGACCTTGAAGAGGTTGATAACGCCGACATCAATGATCGCCTGATGGAAACCATTGAATGGATTGGCAAGCACACAGCTTATCTGCGTGAGGCAACGGCTGATGGGGAGATCGATTTAAACGAGCGCGAGCGCATTGAAGAGCATAGCTATCAGGTTATGGCTAAGTGGCAGCAGCACCTGACCTTACTGTATCGCACTTTCTGCCAGCCAGAAAAGGCGAACGCCCCGGGTTGCAGCCCAGAGCGTTCTGTCGCGATCAACATCCAGCGTGGAGAACGTGGAGATAAATCAGCATGAGCAATTTAACCAGACATCAGGCAGTTCCGCAAATGCGTTGCCTCCCTCTGCATGGCATCACCGATGTGTATCGGTATGTGCAGATGGTAAACGGGGTGTGGGTACCGATCAACCACATCAAACCTACCGCAACTGTGGGTGACATCACTAATTCAGAGGGGCATCAGTCATGCGAATACTCGACAGGTGGTTCACTGACAGGCGAGGAATTCCCGTCCGAGTCATCCGCTGGGAGCCAGAATCCAGCAGGGTTATCTTCCTTCGGACCGGTTATGAACATGGTGAGTGCTTCTGCCCTCTCAGCCAGTTCCAGCGCGACTTTAAGGAAATAGAGGCACCACATGAGTCTACTTCTTAAGGTAAAGCCGCTGGTGGTTAGTCCTGTCCTTGCATGCCGTATCGGCCTGAATGAAGCGATCGTGCTTCAGCAGATTTGCTACTGGCTGGAAGAAACTAATTCTGGCGTTGAGCATGGCGGTAAGCGCTGGGTTTATAACAGCATTAACGCCTGGAATGAGCAGTTTCCATGGTGGACCGGAAAGACAATCCAAAGAACAGTTTCTTCGTTGAAAAGGTCGGGTCTGATCTACGTTGAGCAGCTTAAGAAAAAGCAGCACGACCAGACTAATTATTACGCAATTAACTACGCAAGCCCTTTGCTGACCGATAAGGACAATTTGTCCCTATCGAAAAGGACAATTTGTCCTAATCGAGAAGGTAAATCTGTCCGTATGGATAAGGACAGTCTGTCCCAATCCATTGGGTCAACTTGTCCCACTCTTACAGAGAATACAACAGAGAATACTACAGAGATTACAGGTAAAGACTCTCGTCCGGTTTCTGCGAAACCCGACACGCTGAGTGATATTCATCCTAATGCCGCTGTCAGTAGTCCGCTGAAACGCCAATGGGGATCGGAAGAAGACCTGACCTGCGCCAAGTGGATTTGGTCCCGCATCTCCAGCATGTACGAGAAAGCCGCTGAAGCTGATGGCGAAGTCAGCAAGCCAAAAGAGCCGAACTGGGCTGATTGGTCAAATGAAGTTCGCCTGATGTGCAGCCGTGATGGCCGTACGCATCGTCAGATTTGCGAATTGTTCAGCCGTGTCCAGCGCGACCCGTTCTGGTGCCGCAACGTTCTTAGCCCATCAAAGCTTCGTGAGAAGTGGGATGAACTCTCAATCAAGCTCAGCGCTGCTGGTGGACAGCGCAACGTCAACGATACGGCAAACACCGACTATGACATTCCTGATGGCTGGAAGGGGGCTTAACCATGAAGCACGCAGTTAACACTGAATCACTGATTCTGGCTCATCTGGTGGCGAATCCCGGCCAGACTCCGACGCAGATTGCTCAAGCAATTGGACGAACTTACATAACGGTCAAGAGCACGCTCAAGATCATGTTAGCCAACTGTGATGTATGGAATGACGGTTACTCCCTTCATTTCGCTGTTGAGGCTGATGGCATTGCCGAACCTGAGTACCTGCGCCTTGCGAAACTGGCTGAAGAGCTTCAGTCACGTAATTGCTGGTATCGCGCCGGACAGGCATGGGCACAAGCACGTAACTCTACCAGTCGTCCCGGCTTGCAAGAAAAGGCCATCTATCAGCACCAGCGCTGCATGGAAGAGGGAAACATCCGAGCGCCCAAGCCAGAGCCTGACCCGCTTCTTGGCAGGAGTTATAGCCGATGAGAGCGATTAAAGCGCACTTCATGCGCAACGCAGAGTTTTACATCGGCGCGCGAGTTTCGATTCTGGCAACCATCAGTTTGACTATTTATCTGGCGTGGGAGTTTCACAAAGCATGAGCAATTTAAATCAGGTCTATAAAAACAAAGACGACAGCAACACCGATATCACCGTTCGCAAAACCCATCTGGTGGGCGTTGGTGAGCTGTACATCGAGCCAGGATACAACGTTCGTGAAATTGACCAAGCCCACGTTGAAGAGTTCCGCGACGCGTACATAGCAGGTGAACACGTTCCTCCTCTGACCGTTCAGGTTACAGAGCAGGGTATTAAGATTATCGACGGTCACCACCGCTGGCACGGCGCGAAGCTGGCGCAGGAAGCAGGCCACGATATACGCCTGGAGTGCAAAGACTTCGTAGGCAGCGAAGCCGATCGCATCGCCTTCATGGTGACCAGCAGTCAGGGCCGCGCACTGGAGCCACTGGAACGCGCAGCAGCTTACCAGCGCCTGATAAACCAAGGCTGGGAGCCTGCCGAAATTGCCAAGAAGGTTAAGCGCTCTACAGCTGATGTGGATCATCATCTCCAGTTGCTGACCGCTGGCGATGGGTTAATCGCGATGGTTAAAGCTGGTGAAGTCGCGGCATCTACCGCAGTTGCCATGGTTCGTGAGCACGGTGCGAAAGCTGAGACCGTTGCCAAAACCCAGCTGCAGAAGGCTAAAGCCAGCGGCAAGAAGAAACTGACCCTGAATGATGCGATGCCTCAGTTCAGCGCTGCCAAGATGCGTGAGTTGCTTGAGTTGGTGGCCAAACACTGTGAGGTGGACTTCGCAGAAGAGACCTTTGCAATCACTCTGGATTTCTCCAGCGACTTCGAAGCGTTGAAGGCGATGCAGATTATCAAAGAAGCCCGTGAGCACTACTCCTCAGAAGTTAAAGCTGAAGACATCGGCATTCATGAAACCCAATTACCACTTAGCCGTGAAGGTATTCAGGAGCAAAGCGGGCTTGAAGTGCTGGCCTGTGCAATTGCCGCGTTCGGCGACAAACCGAGCTACACGTATACCGAATCTAAATACGCTCACACCTGGGCAGCAGATAGCGTTGCCAATCCTGAGTTTCTGGTAATCCCTGCTGAGACAGTTGATAAAGCCGTTACATTCATCAACAAGCACGCTGCCCGAGAAGAAATTACTGGCTGGGTTTCGGAGAAGTATCAGGGCGACCCACAACTCGATGACGTTATCGAGCGTTTCGCAGACGTCCTATCAGAAACAGACATGCCGCTCGATGTGGTTCTGGCACTGCTGGACAACATCGATCTCGAATATGGTTACAACATCCGGGAATTGCGCAAAGAAGTCAGCAACCGCCTGTCCCGCGTAGCCATCCCTGACACTCAGGAGGGCGCGTAATGCATTACCAACTCATCTACGCCGATCCTCCATGGCCTTACAACAACAGCATCAGCAATGGTGCTGCCACTGACCACTATCAGACCATGACAATGGCTGACCTTAAGCGCCTGCCTGTGTGGGAGCTGGGAACTGAAAATTCGGTACTGGCCATGTGGTACACCGGCACTCACAACCAGGAGGCACGCGAACTGGCTGAAGCATGGGGCTATCGCGTCCGCACCATGAAGGGCTTTACCTGGGTGAAGCTGAACCAGCTGGCAGAGCAGCGCGTAAACCGCGCGCTGGAGAACCAGACCATTCACGACTTCACCGACCTGCTGGACATGCTTAACGCAGAGACCCGCATGAATGGCGGCAACCACACCCGAAGCAACACAGAGGATGTGCTGATAGCGACACGCGGCACAGGACTGGAACGCGCCAGCGCATCGGTTAAGCAGGTTGTTTATTCCTGCCTTGGAGAGCACAGCGCAAAGCCGTGGGAAGTGAGAAACCGTCTGGAGCAGCTTTATGGTGACGTGTCCCGCATTGAGCTGTTTGCGCGAACCGCCGCCGAGGGTTGGGATTGCTGGGGAAACCAGTGTGACAGCAGCGTGCAACTGATCGCCGGGAGGGTGGCATGAATAACGTGAGCTTAGCTGAATGGCTGGTGTTTGGCCTGATGCCTATCGGTTACATCTTCATAGTGGTTACTGCTTTTCGCTGGCTGGTTTCGCTGTGCTTCAAACAATGGGACAAGCGCAGAAAACAGGATCGTAAGCAGCGAGCGGTGAACGAGCTATATGACGCATTTGAGCTGGATAAGTTGACCGATGGCACCACGATGCGGGTCGCCACCAAAGGAAACCTGACCATCATGATGTATCGCGGGGATAAGTGAACATGAAAACCACAAAAACGATGGATTCACGTCAACTTAAAGGTGATGCGCTCGATTGGGCGCTATCCAAAGCCCTCTGCCCGGAGTTCATGGCTAATGCGATCAATCCCCACTCTGGCTTATCGTTCTGGTCAGAGGCATGGCTGGGCAATCTCCCGGCCAATCGGGCATTGATTGCGTCTCAGCTGCAGGAGCATTTAACCATTGACGTATTCGCCTGGCGCCCAATGGGTAATGAAGATAAATGCCCTGAAGGGGAAGGCTGGCAGGCATCTCACCGGGAAGACCCATTACCCGGCCAATGGACTTACGTCACTGCGCCAGAACCTACTACTGCAATATTCCGGTTGGTAGTTGCCATCAAGCTTGGGGATAAGGTGGAAATCCCTGAAATGCTGATCGACTGGGACCAGTTTAAAAAGGCAGGCAGCAACGGCGATGATTGCCGTGCAGGTGGAATGGAGCAAACCAACAACGGGAGTGCTGTATGAAGTTTTTGAAAAGGTGGCTGCGTAAATTCAAGCCCCGATACAAGTTAACTCCTGTGACAGATTTACAGATTGGCATGCATGTATTGGTTCCCGGTTATGCCCCACCTAGCCAGGTGGCCAAATTATCAGGGGCTGATACAAAACATGTGGGTGTGGTATTCCATACCCGAAGCTATCGAGGCAAGACGCCGGGATTTTTAATTACTGGATATGCCGCCAGCGAAAAGCTTTGGGTAAAGGTGAAACGATGAAACTAACGCTACCCTTTCCTCCATCCGTAAACACCTACTGGAGAAATACCAGTAGGGGAGTATTAATCAGCGCCTCCGGGCGCTCCTTCCGATCCAACGCTATTGGCGCGGTGTATGAGCAACTGAAGCGCAGGCCACAACCGATTACAGTGAACGTAGCTGTATCGGTGATTCTGTACCCGCCAGACAAGCGCGATCGTGATTTGGACAACTACCTGAAAGCAGCGTTCGACAGCCTGACACATGCTGGCGTATGGCTGGACGATAAACAGATTAAAAGAGTGTTCGTGGAATGGGGTCCAGTCACCAAAAAGGGCAAGGCCGAGATAACGATCACTGAATATCAGGCGGTGGCCGCATGAGGGCGATACTCACACCGGATGTTGCCAATAAGACGGGCATTGTTCTGTTCAAGCCTGGTAGCGACCTGATCCCCATGTTCCGCGAGCGTGTGCTTGTCTGCACAATACCCCGTGACATGTCACACCTACCTTCAGGTTTAATCAACGACAGCAGTCAGCCATTACTGGACGACGCCAGCCTCAAACCGTTCTTTGCTGATAATAGGGTGATCAACGCTGCTGGTGGATGGGAAATTCATGATGCGTGGGTTCAAAGAATTCGCGCCTGCCAGTACCGGGGAAAAGATTCTTTTCACCATCACGATTACACTACCTTGCGGACCGATTCAGGCTCTATTTCCCTGTGTTATGCCTGCGACAATTCCTGTCGTTTGAACGGCGTACCTGGTATCCTGGAATCGGTCGCAGCGGTCAATCTGGCGCAGTGGATTATTGAGTCAGCATGCCATCAGATGGGGTTAGGTTCGGACCATCAGATGACGCTGCCAGAGCTGTGCTGGTGGGCCTGCCTGAATGACATTATCGACCTGATACCGGAATCTCATGCGCGCCGCGTTCTGCGTATGCCAAAGCCGTTAGCAGCAACAGGCCCAATGCCGGAAGCCTTGATTAACCCGGCACCATCGGCGCAACAGATGATTCAGGAGGCGGCAGAGGTGGTTAAGCAGGTGCTCAGCATCAGCATCGACCCGGAATCGCCACAGTCATACATGGCGCGACCAAAGCGTCTGCGCTGGAGCAATGAGAAGTACACACGGTGGGTTAAGACGCAGCCTTGCAGCTGCTGCAATAAGCCAGCAGACGACCCGCACCACATCATCGGGCATGGACAAGGAGGAATGGGAACGAAGGCGCATGATTTATTTGTGATACCGCTTTGCAGAGCGCATCACGATGAACTGCACCGGGACATGAGGTCATTTGAAGAAAAATATGGCAGTCAATTAGAGCTGCTGGTCAGATTCCTCGATCACTCGATTGCAGTCGGCGTGGTCGGGTAAAATTCAAGCGTGGAGGAATTAATATGCGTGATATTCAGGTTGTACTTGAGCGCTGGGGCGCTTGGGTATCCAGCAACAAAGAAGAAGTCTATTGGTATTCAGTTGCGGCCGGCTTCAGCGGCCTAATCCCATCAAAAGTTAAATCCCGCCAGTCATGCTGCGATGATGACGCCATGGTGCTGTGTAGCTGCATTGCAAAGCTGCGCAAAAATAACGAAGACCTTCACGACCTGCTTTTTGATTATTACGTTTTCGGTAAGACCTTCATGGAGCTGGCGCGTATGCACAAGTGCTCAGACGGTCATATTGGCAAAAAGCTACAGAAGGCTGAAGGCGTGGTCGATGGCATGTTGATGATGCTAGATATCCCTCTCCAGATGGACCGTTACGTTCAGCGAGAAGATTTCAAAGCCACTGCTTAAAAGTGTTTACGTACGTAAAAATACTGATAATGTGATAAGCCTCGGTACTACGTTGTACTGCTTACTATCAAGAATCAGTTGCAAAACATGTGAGTGACTCAAGCGCCCGAAGCCTTACCAGCTGCCGGGCGTTTTTATTTGTGCCATTAGCTCAACGGATAGAGCATCGGAGTTCTAATCCGCTGGTTCGGGGTTCGAATCCCCGATGGCGAGCCAAATCTCAAAATTACGCAGTTTTGCGATTGCGTGAGATCAGCTTAACCCTGTGCTCGACGGGGCAAGAAACTATCGCGTAATGCGTCAGGGTTTTTATTTACAGGTGGTCGCCATAGAGCGGCCTTCTTTCGTTTTTGCGCCCGCCAATCACTGCAAACAAACTTCTTTCACGCCGTGGCGGCGCGCAATTTTTATTTAGTGACTACCTACGGCACCGACCTATTCCATTGGGAGGTGAGGATGAAACGTATGCCAGAAAAAGACCCGGGCTTTTGGGCTAGCCTGCTTGCCTGGCTGTATGCCCACAAAAACGAATCTGGCTACGCAGGCCTAGCCGGGGTGATGGCAATTTTGCGCGGTACCTATTACGGCAAAGACACGTGGCCGCGTCGATTCCTGGATGCTGCTATGTGCAGCGTCTTTGCCTTTTTCCTTCAACCAACGCTCCAGATTGCCGGTTCGGTCCTCAACTGGGACATCAGCACGGGCACAACGCAGATAGTGGCAGTTTTTCTTGGCTTCCTTGGCGTTGACTGGCTTTCAACAAAACTGCGTCGGTTCATTGATAAGCGCATAGGGGATAGCAATGCTGACACCCAGTAATTTTCAGAAGGCGACTGGCGTAACTGATGCGCAGCGGGATATGTGGTTTCCACGTATTTCAGCCAGCATGGCGGCATTCGGTATCACCACAGGATTGCGACAGGCGCACTTTCTTGCACAGGTTGGTCATGAATCGGCAGGGTTCACAAAAACCGAGGAAGGGCTTAACTACAGCGAGAACGCGCTCACCGCAATGTTTGGCAAGCGTATCACTGGTGCTCAGGCTAATTCCTACGGAAGAAACGCCGCACACCCGGCCAATCAGAAGATGATAGCCAACATCATCTACGCCAACCGCAATGGCAATGGAGATGTTGCTTCAGGTGATGGTTACCGTTATCGCGGTCGTGGCCTGATTCAGATTACAGGCAAAGCGAACTACACCGCATTAACCGGCCAGCTAAGCGCTGACGTGGTGGCTAACCCTGATTTACTTAAAGAACCTATGCAGGCCGCAATGTCAGCGGCAGCATGGTGGAAGAATCACGGATTAAACGAGCTGGCTGATACTGATGATGTTACCCGCATCACCAGAGTCATTAACGGTGGCACAAACGGTCTGGAAGACAGGAAATCCCGCTTAACCAAAGCTAAGGGGATTCTATGCTCAACGTAATCGGCTTTATCCGAAACTATTCACACATCATCGTCATTGGCCTTATCTGCGTCTGCCTGTGGGGTCTTAACGCGCGCAACTCACAGCTTACAGCGACAAACGACCGTCTTGAAAAGCTGGCAAACAGTAAAGATGACCAGATAAATGATCTGCGCTCCAAGAACGATGGATTAGCAGCCAGCGTCAACGACCTCGTTACAGCGGTAAAGCAGCAAAACGAAGTAATGGGGCAGGTCGCAGACCAGCGAGCGCTAACAGCAGAGCAGAACCGGAAACTCCAGTATGAAATCAAGCAATACCTTGCGGCTGATAAAAACGCTGCCGCTCCTGTTCCTGCTGATGCTGTTAAGCGGTTGCGAGACGCCGCGAAGTCAGCCAGTGGAGTACAGGACGATAAAGCAGCCCCGGTTAAATCTTCCAGCGGAACTGACCAGCCCGATAAAGGCACCGGAACCCGCTAGCGCGATGAACTATGGCGATTCGGTTGAGTTGAACGTGGTGCTGTATGGCGTGGTTGAGCAGTGCAATATTGACCGCGCCGCAATTCGTAAAATCGAAAGCTCCAAATAGGTGGAAAAATGAGTGAAGCAAAACCGCAGGACGGCACCACTGTGAAGGGTTACCGCACGCTGGGCCCGAAAGAAATTGAAGAAATGAACGAGCTGAAAAAAGTAAGCCGTGAATTCTGTCAGTTGCTGGAAAAGCAAAAGGCGTGGGTGCAGGACGAATTGTCTGCTACTGGTAATCACTCAACTGAAGCGCATGAAGCTGGCCGCTGTTTGTCGATTGCTCGTACCAAGATGCAAGAAGCCTGTATGTGGGCATGCCGATCTGTTGCCCGACCTGACGCTGACTGCTAAAGAATCCTCCGACAAGGGATAACGGTTAGCCACGCTGTGAAGCGTCGCGAATCCGGAATGACGGCTTCGTCAATTAAACTATTGATTGCAATGAATTAAATTGTCATCTAACGTTGTTGGTGAACTGCAATCAAGAGGTGGATATGGAAGAGATAATCGTAACTATCATCGGCAGCAATTTTCCAGTGATGCCAGCGAGTAGATTCTACGATGAAGAGGATGATGTCGATTACATTGAAATAAAAGGCGATAGCATTAGTCAGGAGCTTTTCAGAAATATAAGCCAAGGGACAAGCTTAGAGCTTCACTCGCAGCTCAAATCTCTAGGCTATTATACGTTGATAACAGCAACAGCTGACATGGTCTTGCTTGCTAGGGGAGATATCCCCAAGCTTATGCAGAGTAAGAGAGATTTTAAATAAGCCGCCTCCGTGCGGTTTTATTTTGTTCTGAAAACTGCATTCACTGAGTTCATTTTTCAGCATAAACACAATGAATCATCGGTTGGCGATATCGCCATTGCCGAGGGTTATATCTCTTTGACCAGCAGGAAAATTTTATGTCTGAGCCCCGCATCTATAACAGCCGCTGGGACAAAGCCAGATTGTCATTCCTGAAATCGTACCCGCTCTGCGTAATGTGTCATCGGCAGGGGCGTGCGGTCGCCGCAACCGTAGTCGATCACATCAAGCCTCACCGTCTGAAAGAAGCGATCAACGGCGGTAAGCAGGATGAGATCGTTCAGGCCCAGAAGCTTTTCTGGGATAAAGCCAACTGGCAACCCCTCTGTAAGCAGCACCACGACTCCACCAAGCAACGTGAAGAGAAGCGTGGTCATGTCATCGGCTGCGACGAAAATGGAATGCCTCGCGACCCGTCATCACACTGGCGGAAACGATAATCATTATCAATTGAATGATTTAAGCACAAAAATGGTGCAAAATTTTAACATCATGCGGGGGAGGGGCGGGGCAAATCTTCAGGGCACGTCGCCTTCCTGACCGCCCGCCCCCCTTTTTATGCACAACCGCGAAATGAAAAGTTTTTTTCTGGGAGGTTTTTATGGCCGGAAGACGACCAAAACCTACCCATCTGAAAGTTGTTACAGGAAATCCCGGGAAGCGAGCGCTCAATAAAAAAGAGCCGAAGCCCGCGCGGGAAATTCCAAGCCCTCCATCACATCTGACCGACTGGGGTAAAACAGCCTGGGGAAAGCTCACCGTTCTTCTTGACGGTATGGGCGTTCTCACGGTTGCAGACACATTTGCGCTCGAACGGCTCTGCGATCTTTATGCAGAAATTCTGCAATTGCGCCAGATAGTCGATATCGAAGGGCGCACCTATACGACTAAAACCCAGATGGGTGATTTTCTGATTAAAGCAAACCCGGCTGTCGCCATGCTGGCGGATGTTGATCGCCGGTTCAAAAGTTATCTGGTGGAGTTCGGCCTTACACCGGCTGCCCGGTCAAAGGTAAATGCTGATGGTGGAGAAAAAGAAGAAGACCCGCTCAACCAGTTCTTCGGTTGATCCAGCTACACAATATGCCATGGACGTTAACAGCGGCTCAGTCATAGCGGGACCGGATATTCGCGCTGCCTGCGCCCGGCATCTTCGGGATTTAGAAGAAGGGCCAGAGCGCGGACTGTTTTGGGATGTTGAAGCTGTAACCCGCGTCGTTAATTTCTTCGCTCAGGTTCTGAAGCTCAACGGCGGGGAGCATGAGGGAAAACCTTTTATCCTGCTGCCATGGCAGTGTTTCATCGTTGGTTCTCTGTTTGGCTGGAAAGCGGAAGACGGCACGCGCCGCTTTCGCATGAGCTACATCGAATCCGGTAAGGGTTCAGGTAAGTCTCCTCTGGCGGGGGGTGTTGGACTTTACCTGCTGATGGCTGACAAGGAGCCACGCGCCGAAGTATACGCAGCGGCCACAAAAAAAGACCAGGCGATGATCCTGTTTCGCGATGCGGTAACGATGGTCGATCAGTCGCCCGCTCTGGCGCAGCGCATCACCAAATCCGGCACCGGGCTTAACGTGTGGAACCTTGCGTTCCTGCAGACAGGTTCTTTCTTTAAACCGATCAGCTCCGATGATGGTCAGTCAGGTCCACGCCCACACGGCGCACTGATTGACGAAGTGCATGAGCATAAAACAAATGCCGTTGTAGAGATGATGCGTGCCGGGACTAAGGGGCGTCGTCAGGCGTTGATGTTCCTCATCACCAACAGCGGCCACGATAAAACCAGCGTCTGTTATGAGTATCACGAGTACGGTCGCAAGGTTGCAGCCGGTGACCTCGTTGATGACAGCTTTTTCAGCTTTATCTGTTCGCTGGATGAGGGCGACGACCCGTTCAAAGATGAATCCTGCTGGGGAAAAGCTAACCCCTCACTGGGGCAAACATTCACGGATAAATATCTGCGTGAGCAGGTGACGCAGGCTCGCGGGATGCCCTCAAAAGAGAGCATCGTGCGCCGTCTTAACTTCTGCCAGTGGGTGGAAGCGTCCGATCCGTGGATTGACAGTGACACCTGGATGAACTGTGAACAGGACTTTGATCCTGACGAACTGACGGGTGAAGAGTGTTACGGGGGGCTGGACCTGTCAGGCTCCCGAGACCTGACGGCACTGGCGCTTTACTTCCCAAAATCCAAAAAGCTTTTAGTGGAATTCTGGACCCCTAAAGACTCACTGCTTGAGCGCGCCAAAACGGACCATGTTCCCTATGACGCCTGGTTGCGTAACGGCTTCATTCATGCACCGCCGGGGAAGGCGGTTAACTACGGCTTTGTGGCGGTAAGAATTTGTGAGCTGGCGGCCAGATATGACATTAAGTGCATCGCGTTTGACCAGTATCGCATTAAGTATCTGGAGCCCGAACTCGAAAGCGAGTCTGTGAGCGTTGACCTTGTACCTCACGGTCAGGGCTTTTATAAGGCGCAGGAATCCGGGCTCTGGATGCCACGTTCCATCGAGTTGTTTGAGGAACATCTCAATAACCGTGTTCTTGTTATCCGGCCTAATCCCTGTCTGCGCTGGAACGCTGCCTCTGCCGTACTGGAGGCAGATCAAAAGGACAACCGAATCTTTGCCAAAAAGAAAAGCACTGGCCGTATTGATGGCGTGGTGGCGTCAGCTATGGCAATCGGTGCGGCTGAGGATGCAGTGCTGGTAGACAGTGGCGACCCCGATGACTTTTTTGACGACCCGATTATGGTAGGTATCTGATGAAGGAAAAGAAACAGCCGGGCCGCATCAAGAGCGCGATTGTTAACTGGCTTGGCGAGTCCATTGGGCTTAACGATGCTGCTTTCTGGCAGGAATGGTACGGCACCAGTAGCAGCGGAAAAGTAGTAACAGCTGAGAAAGCGCTGGCACTTGCTTCGGTATGGGCATGTGTTCGACTTCTCAGTGAGTCGGTTTCAACGCTGCCCATGAAGGTTTACGAACGCGCTGCCGACGGTTCCCGCAAGCTTGCTCTGAATCATCCGGCCTATCAACTGCTCTGCCGTCGCCCGAACAGTGAAATGACACCGTCGCGATTCATGCTAATGGTGGTTGCCAGTATCTGTCTGCGGGGCAACGCCTACGTTGAGAAAAAGATGATCGGCACAAAGCTGGTTTCTCTTGTTCCTCTTCTCCCGCAGAGTATGAAGGTAGAGCGCCTCGATAGCGGTGAACTGCAATACACCTACACCGAAAAGGGCATACCCCGAATCATTCCTGTGAAGAACATGATGCATATTCGTGGTTTCGGGCTAGATGGCGTCTGCGGGATGATGCCGATGCGCACCGGGCGGGATGTGTTCGGGGCGGCAATGGCGGTCGAAGAATCCGCTGCCAAGATTTTTGAAAACGGCATTCAGACTTCTGGCTTTTTCCTTTCAAAAAATCTGCTGACAAAAGAGCAGCGCCAGAAGAACCGTGAAAATCTTAACCGGTTCGTTGGGTCAAAAAATGCCGGGAAGGTAATGGTGCTGGAAGGCGATATGTCCTATCAGGGCATTACGCTTAACCCAGAAGACGCTCAGATGCTGGAGTCGCGCTCGTTCAGCATTGAAGAAATCTGCCGCTGGTTCCGTGTTCCGCCATTCATGGTGGGCCACGTTGATAAACAAAGCAGCTGGGCTTCGAGTGTAGAGGGTATGAACCTGCTGTTCCTGACCAATACGCTGCGCCCGATGCTGGTTAATATTGAGCAGGAAATTTCACGCTGCATGCTTAACGGTGATGAAGATTTATTTGCTGAGTTCTCCGTTGAGGGTCTGCTTCGCGCCGACAGCGCCGGACGTTCCGCCTACTACACAACAGCGCTGCAAAATGGCTGGATGTCACGTAACGACGTTCGTCGTCTGGAGAATCTGCCGCCAATTGAAGGCGGTGATATCTACACCGTTCAGCTGAACCTTACCCCGCTTGAGGACTTGCGAAAAAACAGCATCGAAGCAAGGGCTACGTTGTTGCGCGAAGTTCACAATGCCGTTTTCCCGGACATTCCTTTAGAACAGTCACCGCTTAAACAAGCGGCTTAGGAGCACCCCCCATGACATTGAAAAGTCTTCCGGCAGCGCCGGAGGGGCGGCCTTTTGCGCGCGAAAATCGCGATCTGCCGTCCTCCGCAATGGAACGCTGGAACGGCGGTATTAAAGCCGCAAAGCAGGCAGAAAACAGTATTTCCGTGTTCGACGTCATTGGCGCTGACTGGTACGGCGACGGTGTTACCGCCAGCCGCATCGCTGCCGCGCTCCGCTCAATCGGCGGTGCTGACGTTACCGTGAATATAAATTCACCTGGCGGCGATATGTTCGAAGGTCTGGCTATTTACAACCTTCTGCGCGAGTACGAGGGAAAAGTCACCGTTAAAGTGCTTGGTCTCGCTGCCTCTGCAGCGTCGATTATCGCGATGGCTGGTGATGAGGTCCAGATTGGTCGCGGTGCCTTCCTGATGATCCACAACTGCTGGGTGTATGCGATGGGCAACCGTCACGACCTGCAGCAGATTGCGGCTGACATGGTGCCTTTTGATAAGGCCATGAACGATATCTACGGCGCTCGCACGGGGCTGGATACCGCCACTATCGATGCAATGATGGACGCTGAAACCTACATCGGCGGCAGTGATGCCGTTGATAAGGGATTTGCGGATCGACTGCTTTCAGCAGATGAAATTGCGGACGACGACGACAGCCCCGCCGCTGCATTACGCAAACTGGACGCGATGCTGGCTAAAACCGATGCACCACGTTCCGAACGTCGAAAACTTCTCAAAGCACTAACCGGTAGCAAGCCAGGCGCTGCTGCCACCCCTGAAGGTAAGCCGGGCGCTACCGACGAAATAAACCCTGAAAGTATTGAACAACTTAATAACGCGCTGGCCGCGTTCGGCAAATGAGGATTATCCATGTCTGAAGTAAATGAGATTCTGAAAAAGGTCACGGCAAGCATTGAAGAAGCTAATGGCAAATTCAGTGCTAAGGCAGAAGATGCCCTGAAAGAGGCAAAAAAGGCGGGTTCACTCTCAGCTGAAACGAAAGACGCAGTTGATAAAATGGCTTCTGAATTAAATGCCATGCGTGAAGCCGAAAAGGTTCTCAAAGCCTCACTTGGGGAGCTGGAGCAGCACGTTGCCCAGATGCCTTTAAACAACGCCGCTAAAGTTGTTGAGACCGTGGGGCGTCAGGTTGTTTCCTCTGAAGCGCTTAAGGCATTCGCTGCTGGCGTTGAAGGGAATAAGCGCCTCAGCATCCCGGTAAGTGCAGCATTGGTTTCAGTCGATGTTCCTGGTCAAATCGTTGCACCTGATCGCCTTCCAGGTATCGACACCCAGCCAAAGCAGCGCCTTTTTATCCGTGATTTGATTGCACCGGGCCGTACTGCCTCTAACACCATTTACTGGGTGCAGCAGACTGGTTTCACCAACAGAGCCGCAGCCGTTGCTGAAAACACGACCAAGCCGTACAGCGACATTGCCTTCGCGGAGAAGATCACGCCAGTCCGTACGATCGCTCACCTGTTTAAGGCGGCCAAGCAGATTCTTGATGATATGCCGCAACTGCAGTCCACTATCGATGCTGAGCTTCGCTATGGGCTGAAGTATGTTGAAGAACAGGAAATTCTGTTCGGCGATGGCACTGGTGCACATCTCGACGGTATTGTTCCGCAGGCTTCAGCTTTTGCCGCTGCCTTTGAAGTTGAAAGTCAGAACGGCATCGACGACCTGCGCTTAGCCATGCTTCAGGCTCAGCTGGCGCGATTCCCGGCTTCTGGTCACGTCCTGCATTTCATCGACTGGGCCAAGATCGAACTGACCAAAGATACGCTGGGTCGCTATATCCTGGCGAATCCTGCGGCTCTCACGGGGCCAACCCTCTGGGGTCTTCCGGTCGTGGCTACCGAAGCGGCCGCATTCCAGGGCAAATTCCTGACAGGCGCATTTAATGCCGGTGCACAAATCTTCGATCGTGAAGATGCCAACGTTGTGATCTCCACCGAAAACGCCGACGACTTTGAGAAAAACATGATCTCAATCCGTTGTGAAGAGCGTCTGGCTCTGGCGGTTAAACGTCCTGAAGCATTCATCTACGGTACATTCACCGTTCCTGCAGCCAGCTAACTAATCAGGCGGCCTGAGTGCCGCCTTTATCAGGGGTAAGCTCATGAAACTGATTCTCTTAAAGCCTAATTACTTTAATGGTGTGGTCGTAACTGAAGGTCAAACCATTGAAACGACTGAGCAACACGGTCGTGAACTCATCAAGATTAAATATGCCCGTCCAGTCGATGATGACGGCGATGCAGAAGCAAAGGCTAAAGCCGCTGCTGAAGCGCAAGCCAAAGCAGAAGCCGAAGCAGAAGCCGAAGCAAAGGCCAATGCCGAGGCAGAAGCCAAAGCGAAGGCTGAAGAAGAGGCTCATGCTAAAGCCGCTGCTGAAGCGCAAGCCAAAGCAGATGCCGAAGCAAAGGAAAAAGCTAAAAAATAAGGCGTGGTCATGCTGCTGACGCTCGAAGAAATCAAATTGCAGTGCCGTCTGGAAAGCGATTTCACTGCAGAGGATCAGCTTCTTGAGCTTTTTGCTCTGGCTGCTGAAGCGAAGGCGGTGACCTACCTCAACCGCAACCTCTATAAAACAATTGCCGACATTGCCCCGCTTGATACTGACGGCATGGTCATCACTGAAGATATCCGGCTTGCTCTGTTGATGCTGGTCAGTCACTGGTACGAACACCGCAGTACCGTGTCTGAACTGGAGATGACAGAGACGCCTCAGGCGTTTGAGTTTCTTCTTTATTCACGTCGCCTGCCAGTGTCGGGGTACTGATATGCAGTTACGGTCATCTAATACCAGCGCTGTATTCACGCTACCCGATCCCGGTGAACTTAATAAGCGCATCCACTTGCGGCAGCGTATAGACCATGCAGCGGCGGATTATGGCGTTGAGCCGGTTTATCAGAATGAGAAGGATGTGTGGGCAAAGGTCCGGCAGGTAGGGGCCACCACCTATCACGAATCCATTCAGGCTGATGACATCATTACCCACTACATCACGATCCGTTTTCGTCAGGGCATTACTTCTGATTTTGAAGTGGTTTATGGCGGCAATATTTACCGGGTTAAGCGCCTTCGTGATCTTAACTCCGCTGGCCGTTACCTGCTGATGGAATGCGAAGAGCTGGGTGCGGTAGAGCGCGATGGGGAGATGTATGGCTAAGCCGCTGCTGCATGTCGATTTCGACCAGCCGAAAGAACTCGTTTTTAATCGCGCCAAAATGCGCAAGGCCTTTGTGAAAATAGGCCAGGTGCACATGCGTGACGCACGCCGGATGGTGATGCGCCGTGGGCGTTCATCGCCGGGTGAGAGTCCTGCATACCTAACTGGAAGGCTGGCTCGCTCAATCGGTTATTACGTTCCACGCGCATCTAAAAACCGTCCTGGCCTGATGGTGCGCATTGCGCCAAACCAGAAGCGGGGTGAGGGCAACAGGCTCATTGAAGGCGATTTCTACCCTGCCTTCCTGTTTTACGGCGTCAGGCGCGGGGCAAAACGCGGTAAAAGTCATCATAAAGGCAAGTCTGGCGGTAACGGATGGCGGATCGCTCCACGCAAAAACTATATGGCGGAAGTGCTTGAATCCCGCAAGAGCTGGACGCGTTACGTTCTCAGCAGGGCGCTGCGCACCTCCCTCAGGCCTGAAAGGAAAAAGAAATGAAGTTGTCTCTTGTGATAGCTGCGCTTCGTGCGCGATGCCCGCGATTTGAGGGCAACGTGGCAGGTGCAGCGGAATTTAAAGCCATTCCTGAAACCGGAAAAATGAAGTTACCGGCGGTATACGTTGTGCCGACTGAAGACGTCACCGCCGAACAAAAGTCACTGACCGACTACTGGCAGAACGTCACTGAAGGGTTTGCAGTTGTGGTTGTGCTGGACAATACACGCGATGAGCGCGGACAGGCATCAGGTTATGACGCGGTGCATGACGTGCGGGGTGAAATCTGGAAGGCTCTGCTGGGCTGGCAACCGGATGAAGACGCGGGTCCGGTAGCGTATTCCGGCGGTCAGCTTCTGGATATGGACCGTGGACGACTCTACTACCAGTTTGAGTTCATGCTGACGCGTGAAATCACAGAAGACATGACGCGCCAGCATGATGATCTCAACGCTCTGGATGATTTCAGAGAAATTGACGTCGACGTGGACTTCATCGGCAAAGACCAGAAACCAGACGGCATCATCGAACACAAACTTCGGGTCAACCTCAGCGAGTAACCAATGAAACTAAAACCTGTAGCCGGGCGATCAGTTCCTGATCCTGCCCGTGGCGACCTATTGCCCAAAGAAGGGCGAAACGTCGAAATGAGTACTTACTGGCTCCGCCGCATGAAGGCTGGGGATGTTACGGAAGTCAAAGCAGAAACCAAGGCTTCTGCAAAAGACGCAACTAAACAAGGTGGCGAGTGATGACTGTCAGCTATAATCAGGTGCCTTCTGATATCCGCGTGCCGCTGTTCTGGGCAGAAATGGATGCCAGCCAGGCGAACACCGCGAGTTCAAGCAGCCCGGCACTGTTAATCGGTACTGTGGCGCCCACGGCAACGGTTGTGAAAAACTCACTCACTATCATGCCATCAGCTGACCTAGCCGGGAAAATCTGCGGCTTCGGCAGCCAGTTGCACCGCATGGTCAAGCGCTATCGCGCCATCGACCCCTTCGGTGAACTCTGGATTCTGGCTGTAGGTGAATCTACAGGCGCACAGGCTGCTGGCTCGGTAGTCATTGCAGGCACAGCTCAGGCGTCAGGTACGGTCAGCCTTTATATCGGCGTTGATCGTGTGCAGGCCGCCGTGGTTATTGGCGATGAGGCTGCTGACATTGCCACCACGCTGGCGGCTGCTATCAACGCGAATGCCAGTCTGCCTGTAACCGCGACAGCGACAGACGGCACAGTTGCTGTCAAAGCGCGCCATAAGGGTCTGACCGGGAATGACATCCCGTTGATGCTGAATTATTACGGCACAGTGGGTGGTGAAACTACTCCTGACGGCATTACCTTGACCATCACCGCGCTGTCTGGCGGCACCGGTTCACCTGACCTCACCGATACCATTGCTGCTATGGGTGATGAGCCGTTTGATTTTATCGGGCTTCCGTTCAGTGATTCAGCGTCCCTCGCGACTATGGCGCTGGAAATGAATGACGGTTCAGGTCGCTGGAGCTATGCACGCCAGCTTTATGGCCACGTCTACACGGCTAAAACAGGCACGCTGTCAGACCTGGTTGCCTTCGGCGACACCATGAATAATCAGCACATCACTGTTTCGGGTTATGAAGTGGCCACGCAGACAGCCTGCGATGAACTGGTGGCGATGCGCACCGCGCGTAATGCCGTATTTATCCGTAACGATCCGGCGCGCCCAACGCAAACCGGTGAACTGACCGGGGCATTGCCGGCACCGAAGGGCAGTCGCTTTATTCTTTCAGAGCAGCAGTCTCTGCTGACGCACGGTATTGCAACGGCCTATGCGGAAAGTGGCGTGCTGCGTATTCAGCGAGATATCACAACCTATCAGCAGAACAGTTACGGCGTGACTGATGACAGCTATCTGGACAGTGAAACGCTGCATACCAGCGCTTATGTTCTGCGTGAACTGAAGAGCGTGATCACCTCCAAGTACCCACGCCATAAACTGGCCAATGACGGAACCCGCTTTGGTGATGGTCAGGCCGTGGTGACGCCAGCGGTCATCAAAGGTGAGATGTGCTCGGTGTACAAACAGATGGAGCGATCAGCCATCGTTGAAAACTTTGATCTGTTCAAAACCTATCTGGTGGTGGAGCGCAACGCGGATAATCCAAACCGCGTGGATGTGCTGTTCCCGCCTGACTACGTTAATCAGCTGCGCGTGTTTGCTCTGGTTAATCAGTTCCGTCTGCAATACAGCGAGGAGAGCGAATAATGTCCCGTATTGCTGGTACCACGTATTTCAAACTCGACGGGCTTCAGCTGTCGCTGACGGGCGGCATTGAAGTGCCGATGAACACCAAGGTTAATGATGATGTGATCGGCCTTGATGGTTCTGTTGACCGCAAAGAAACGCACCGCGCACCCTATATTAAAGGCACTTTTAAAGTGCCGAAGGGTTTCCCGCTCAGCAAGATCACTGAGTCAGACAATATGACCGGTACTGCTGAGCTGGCGAATGGTCAGGTGTATGTCCTGACCGAAGCCTGGTTGTTTGGCGAGGCCAACCACAATGCCGAAGAAGGTACGGTTGACCTTGAATTCCACGGTTCAGAAGGATTTTACCAGTGACAGTGAAAGAGTTGGTACTGACTAAACCCATTGTGGCGGCAAATGAAACGCTTCATGTGCTGGAAATCCGCGAGCCCACCTACGACGAAGTTGAGCAGTTCGGTATTCCCTTCAGCTATAACGAATCTGGTGAAATGAAGCTGGACTCCCGCGTCACGCTGAAATATATCCCGGTGCTTGCAGCTATCCCACGCTCCTCAGCGGCAAAAATGACGCTCAAAGATGTCTTTATGGCATCAATGACAATCGTTGGTTTTTTTACGGGGTCGGAAGCGGCGGAGAGTTCAGAAAGCGACTCTACAACACTGCCCACTTCTGGCGCATAAATCCGCTTGAGTTAAAAAATGTCAGCCTCAGCAAGTTTCTTGAAATGGAAGCTGAGGCTGTCCGCATCTCTGAGGAATTGAACCGTGGCAGATAGTTTTCAGTTGAAGGCGATCATCACGGCAGTGGATCAGTTATCAGGTCCACTGAAGGGGATGAGCAAAAACCTCAAAGGCTTCCAGAAGGAAGCCAAAAATATCATGGTCAACGCGGCGGCTATGGGCGTCGCGCTGACATCAGCCTTTGCAGTGCCAATCAGCCAGGCGATGGATTTCGAATCGCAGATGGCTGACGTTCGCAAAGTCGTAAACTTCGACACCCCGCAGCAGTTTAAAGAGATGAGTGAGGACGTACTCAAACTCTCGACTCAGTTGCCAATGGCTGCAAACGGCATTGCTCAGATAGTTGCGGCTGGTGGTCAGTCAGGTATTGCGCGTAAAGACCTGATGCAGTTCGCCAGCGACGCGGTGAAAATGGGCGTGGCATTTGATCAGACCGCTGAAGAGTCTGGCCAGATGATGGCACAGTGGCGAACCGCGTTCAAAATGACTCAGGATGGCGTGGTGGTTCTCGCCGATAAAATTAACTACCTGGGTAATACTGGCCCGGCAAATGCACAAAAGATTTCCGACATCGTCACCCGAATAGGTCCTCTGGGTGGCGTTGCAGGCGTGGCCTCCGGTGAGATTGCAGCTATGGGCGCAACCATAGCGGGTATGGGCGTGGAGTCTGAGATTGCTGCAACGGGCATCAAAAACTTCATGCTTTCACTTACCTCCGGCAAGTCAGCCACGGCATCGCAAAAGAAAGCGCTGAAGTTTATCAAGATTGATCCGGGCCAGTTAGCGGCAGACATGCAGAAGGATTCACGCGCCGCGATGCTGAAGGTGCTGGACTCTCTGGCTAAAGTGCCAAAAGACAAACAGGCAGCGGTCATGAATGCGCTGTTTGGCAAAGAGTCGCTTGGTGCGATTGCACCTCTGCTGACAAATCTGGACTTACTGCGCACCAACTTCAACCGCGTTGCGGATGCGCAGCAGTATGCAGGGTCGATGCAGAAAGAATATGAGTCGCGCGCGGCCACGACGGCGAACTCTGTTCAGTTGCTTAAGAATCAGTTCAACGCTGCCAGCATAACCATCGGAGATATGTTCCTGCCCGATATTGTCAGGCTGACTCAGAAGGTTCAGCCGATGGTAGAGCAGTTCAGACAGTTCACCAAAGCTAACCCCGAGATGGTTCGCGGCACCTTTAAATTTGGCCTCACATTGCTTGGCACAGCCTCTGCTGTTGGCATTGCCGTTAAGGCGGTGAAGATGTTTGAAACCGTGCTGAAGATGTCCACCATGGGCAAACTGGTTTCGCTGCTGGTGCTGGGCGGGAGCCTTATTGTCAGCAACTGGGATCAGGTTGGTCCGGTTGTTAAAGCAGTATGGCAAGACGTGAATGATGTCGTTGAAGCGATGGGTGGATGGCAGAGCACGATTGAAGGTGTCAGCGCTGTTATGGCTGGCGTATTCACAGTGCGCACCGTCGGCACACTGAAAACCGCGCTCACTACAGCGACTTCACTTTCTGGCGTACTGGCTCAGATAGCTTCTCTCGGTGCTCTGACGGTGTCCATCGGTGTAGCGATTTACATCTTCAAAAAACTGAATGATATCGCTGATGCTGTCACTGAAAAGGACGGTACGAATTCCTTTTGGCAATCCCTGAAAAACCGCTGGAATGCGGGAGGCTGGTATAACAATCAGCAAGGTGGTCCGGGTTATCAGTCAGCGGTTCCGCTTTCGCGCCCACAGCAGGGTGAGTTGAAGGTGACATTCGATAATGCGCCGCCCGGCATGCGCGTTGCGCCAGCGGGTAACTCCCTGCCATGGCTTAACTATGATGTCGGATATAACCGCTTCTCAAACCAGTAACCCGCTCCGGCGGGTTTTTTATTGCCCGGAGATTGCATGAGCTGGATTGATAATCTGCAGGATGCCTCACTGCGCGGCGTGCCTTTCAAAGTCGATGAGGATGAAGCAACTTTTGGTCGCCGTGTTCAAGTTCATGAATATCCTAACCGGGATAAGCCATGGGCAGAAGATATGGGGCGTGCAACGCGTCGCTTCAGCGTTCAGGCGTATCTGGTCGGCGATGACTATTTTGAGCAGCGAAACAGGCTGATCGAGGCAGTTGAAAAGCCGGGAAGTTGCACACTTGTTCATCCTTTTTATGGTGAAATGACCGTCACCGTTACGGATGAAGTTCGCGTAAGCCATACCAAAGACGAAGGCCGCATGTGCCGCGTCAGTTTCAGCTTCATTGAGTCAGGTGAGTTGTCCTTCCCTAAAGCCGGCATTGCAACCGGAATGAAGCTGACCGGTGCCGCAGCGCTGATGGATGATTTCCTGTCATCTGCATTTGAAGCGTTTGGGCTTGATGGTCTGCCAGATTTTACACAAAACGGACTACTGGATGATGCCACTGAGATGTTTGATACCGTGACTGATGCCATGCAGTACGTTGATTCTGGTATCAGTGCAGCATCACGCCTGATGCAGGGTGATTTATCTGTACTGCTGATGCCGCCATCCAGTGGCATGAATTTTGTGAATCAACTTCAGACTATGTGGCGCGCTGGTACCAAACTGACTGGCAATGTCACTGACCTGATTTCAATGGTTAAAGGCCTGAGCGGCATTACCCTCGATACCGGACTTGCCCCGCGCGGGGTATGGAAAACAGACAGTGCCAGCACACAGGCCAGAACGGAGCAGCGCAATTACGTTGCACAGGCCATTCGCACGTCAGCACTTAGCGAGGCGGTGAATACGGTAACCAGCCTCCCCAAATCTTCGTCTTCTGCAACGAATGCAGTTGAACAAGCGTCAGCGACAGTCATTGTTTCGCACCCAGCAGTTAATGACGTGCTGGACGACGATACAGCCGTGGGGGTAACCACCTCCACAGCAACTGATACGGTTCCGTCCTGGGATGATTTAACCGAAGTTCGCGACACACTAAATACCGCCATCGATCAGGAGATGATCCGCATAACCGATGACGGTCTGTTCCTCGCCCTGCGGCAGGTACGCACAGCGCTGAATGAAGACATCACTGCTCGCCTTGAGCAAACTTCCAGAACGGTCGAACGCGTCCCGTCCGAGGTTTTACCTGCAGTAGTACTAGCTGCTGACTGGTATGACGATGCCGGGCGTGAATATGACATCACCGCGCGCAACGCCATCCGGCACCCCGGCTTTGTTCCGGTTAAAAACCTGAGAGTTCCCGTCCAGTGAATACAACCGTACTTCTTCGCGTTAATGGCCGTGAGTGGGGCGGGTGGACCTCTGTCCGCATTGCCGCTGGCATTGAGCGTATCGCTAGGGATTTCAACGTCCAGATCACCCGCTCATGGCCAGGTGATGAATCACAAGTGAGTCGCCGCAGTCGCATTAAAAAGGCCGATAAGGTTGAAGTGCTGATCGGTGACGATCTGGTTATTACCGGATGGGTGGAAGCAACCCCCGTAAGATATGACGCTAACAGCATATCAATGGGCATCGTTGGTCGCAGTAAAACGGCTGACCTGGTTGATTGCTCAGCCACACCTTCGCAGTACAACGGACGATCAATCGTTCAGGTTGCCGCAGACCTCGCCAGACCATTCAGCATCAACGTTGTGGATGCGGGCGGAGTTTCTGGCGTTCTGCAGGGCGTGCAGGCTGACCAGGGTGAATCCGTTATGGATGTGCTGAATAAAATGCTGGGCCTGCAGCAGGCGCTGGCCTATGACAATGCAGCAGGTGATTTAGTCATTGGCGGGATCGGAACTGTAAAGGCCACCACTGCGCTTGTGTTGGGCGAAAATATTCTGACCTGTGACAGCGAGCAGAGTATTAAAGACCGCTTCAGTAGTTATCAGGTATCAGGCATGCGTGCCGGAAATAACAATGACTTTGGCGAAGCAACAACAACGGCTATTCGAGGCACGGCAACTGATACAGGTATTGCCCGATACAGGCCTCTGCTGGTAAGGCAGACAGGCAATGCCACGTCTGCAACCTGTGCAGAGCGCAGCGAGTTCGAAATGCGCCAGCGCGCCGCCAAAACTGATGAGGTGACTTACACCGTTCAGGGATGGCATCAGGGTGACGGAAAACTGTGGCAGCCCAACATGCTGGTGAATGTATTCGATCCTGTTCTCGGATTTGATAACCGTGAAATGGTGATCGCCGAAGTGACCTATCAGCAGGATGAAAATGGCACTATCAGTGAGCTTCGTGTTGGTCCTGCAGATGCTTATCTTCCCGAGCCAGCTAAGCCCGGAAAGCGTAAGAAAAAAGCCGCAGCGGAGGATGATTTTTAATGGCCAGTCCACTTGATGCGATTAATCGCGCTATTTCAAATGTTCTCGCCAGAGCGGTGCTGCGCGGTATCGACACCGCCAGTAAATGCCAGATGCTTGAAATCAGCATGCCGGGCGGTGAAGGCAAGAACGACATAGAACACCTTGAGCCCTATGGTTTTACATCAGCTCCATTAACTGGCGCTGAAGCCTTTGCCGCTTATTTTGATGGCGACCGTTCACACGGTGTTGTGCTGGTGGTGGCAGATCGCCGCTACCGTCTCAAAGGTTTAGAGGGCGGTGAGGTTGCCATTTATGACGATGAAGCTAAGTCGGTAACGCTCACAAGAACAGGAATTGTTATTGATGGTGGCGGGAAACTGATCACCTTCAAAAACGCCCCAAAAGCCCGTTTTGAAATGGACATCGAAGCAACCGGGAACATCATCGATAACTGTGATTCTGGTGGCGTCTCCATGGCTCAGATGCGTATTACGTATAACGGGCATAAGCACAAAGAAAACGGTGACGGTGGCGGCACAACGGACACAACCTTGCAACAAATGGGTGGAGCATGATCCTCACAATAAATGGCAAGCAGCAGGCGGTTTACCAACTTACCGATCCGCTGACCCGCGCTGTGGTCATCTCACTCTTCACCTGGAGAAAAGCAGGCAAAGACGATGCGCCTGAAGAGGTAAATGGCTGGTGGGGCGACTCGTTCCCTACCGTTCAGAATGACAGAATCGGCTCCCGTCTTTATTTGCTTAAGCGCTCAAAACTGACCAACCAGACGCCGTTAAAAGCAAGAGAGTACATCTCAGAGGCGCTGCAGTGGCTCACGGCTGATGGTGTGGCCGCGCGGGTTGATGTCACGGCACAAAGGCTCGGTATCAACTCAATGTCAGCTTCCACGGTAATACAGAAACAGGACGGCACAATCCTGACGCTTTCCTTTGATGATTTATGGAGTGAACTCAATGGCTGACAGCGGATTTTCCCGCCCGACACTCCCGCAGCTGATCACTGCCGTACGGAGCGATATTCTTACCCGCCTCGCGGCCGATTCCACGCTGGCCGAACTCCGCCGAACAGATGCAGAGGTATACAGCCGCGTACTGGCCGCATCGGTTCACACCGTATATGGCTACATCGATTACCTTGCCCGTAATCTGCTTCCTGACCTGGCTGATGAAGACTGGCTAACCCGTCATGGAAACATGAAGCGCGCCCCGCGAAAGGCAGCCACTTACGCTAGTGGATACGTACGCTGGGATGGCGTGACGGGCAGCACGGGTATTGCCGCTGGCGTAATCATTCAACGCGATGACCTGGTGTCATTCACCACCACGGCCAGCGCCTCACCGTCTGGTGGAGTTCTCCGTGTACCGGTGACGTGCGATACAGCAGGCGTTACGGGAAATACTGACGACGGAATTACGATGCGTCTAACAAGCCCTGTCACCGGGCTGACGTCCGCAGGTGTGGCAGACAGCATACAGGGCGGCGCTGATATCGAAGACCTTGAAGTATGGCGCGCCAGAATTGTCGAACGCTGGTACTACACACCGCAGGGTGGAGCAGACACCGATTATGAGGTGTGGGCAAAGGAGGTATCAGGCGTAACACGGGCCTGGACTTACCGTCACTGGAGTGGAACTGGCACAGTTGGAGTAATGATTGCCAATAGCGATCTTGTTAACCCAATACCAGATGATGCCACTGTTGCGGCAGCAAAGGCACACATCGAGCCTCTGGCTCCAATTGCAGGCGCGGATTTATACGTATTTGCACCTACGCCAAAAATTGTCGATTTCAGCATCAGGCTGAACCCAGATACAGAAGAAGTTCGATCAGCAGTTATAGCTGAAATCCGTTCAATGATGCTGAGAGACGGGATACCCGAGGGCGTGCTTAAGCCATCACGCATCAGCGAGGCTATCAGCCTGGCGACAGGTGAATACAGCCACACGCTAGTGAGCCCAACAGCCGATGTGCCTATAGCAAAGGGTGAGCTGGGAGTTGTAGGAGCCTTCTCATGGACCTAACAGCACAATATGAGCATATGCTGGGTGCGCTTTTGCCGCGCGGCCCAGCCTGGGATGCAGATGATCCATTACTAACGGGTATGGCTCCATCATTATCCCGCGTTCATTCACGCGGCGATGCGCTTATGCTGGAGATAGACCCTCGTACGGTGACGGAGCTTATTGATCGTTATGAAAATATCAGCGGGCTTCCTGACAGTTGTACTCCAGCAGGAACTCAGACGCTGCCACAGCGACGTAAGAGGCTTGATTCCAAGTTAAACCTCATTGGAGGTATTAACGAAGCCTTCTACCGTTCTCAGCTTGATTCTTTGGGTTATACAGATGCAACGATCACCCGGTATCCCAAAAGCACCTTCACCTGCGTATCAAATTGCACTGATTCATTATTCACGAACGAGTGGCGTTATTACTGGCGAGTGAACATACCAGCGTCAGCACAAATTAGCCCAATGACGTGCGTTGATAATTGCACCGATTCTATTCGTTCCTGGGGTGACACAGTGGTTGAGTGTGTCCTGACCAAATTGGCCCCATCCCATACATATGTAATTTTCCTGTACACGGAGTAATCATGCATCGTATCGACACGTCTACTGCTCAGGTGGACAAATTTGGCGCGGGTAAAAATGGCTTCACTGGAGGCAACCCTCAAACAGGGGAGCTTCCAACGGCACTTGATGCGGATTATTTCGATACTCTGCAGGAAGAGCTTGCAGGTGTAATTGAAGCAGCTGGCATTACCTTAAACAAGGCCACTAACTCGCAACTCACGGCAGCTATCAAAGCATTAGTTGGTGCCGGACGTCTTCTTAATACCACGATTTTTAAAGCCTCAGGCTCATTTACTCCACGGTCTGACACAAAATGGATTCGAGTTAGAGGCGTAGGTAACGGTGCGAATGGCGCAGGCAATGCAGCAACAAGTTCATCTCAGGTTGCTGCTTGTGGAGGAGGCGGCGCGGGCGGTTTTGTTGAGGCAATTTTTACATCAGGGTTTAGTGGCCCAATTTCCGTTGCAATCGGTGCGGCACAATCTGCAACAAACGGCGTTGGTGTAACAGCAAACGCATGCAGTTTTGGATCTCTGATTTCAATCCCAGGCGCAAATGGTGGACTCTACTCGTTGCAGCCTACGTCAACAGCTTACTATGAGGCTGGTGGTGGTGATGGTTCAACCCCTGTGGTAACCGGAGCAGCATGGAGTGTTGTCAGCAAAGGTCAGTCAGGGTGGAACGGAAAACAAATTACTAATTTTTGCTCAAGTGGTGTAGGCGGTTCTGGTCAGTTTGGCTGCGGTGGCATCGGGTATGTAAGGTCTGCGGCTGGGTCTGTTCCAGGTGGTCCAGCAGGGGGCTACGGTGCGGGCGGCGGTGGTGCGTCTGCATCTATAAGCTCAAGCGCCGCGCTGGGCGGTCTTGCAACCCTTGGTATCTTTATTGTAGAGGAATTCGCTTAATGAACGTTGCGATTGTTTTGAATGGAACAGTGCTTAATGTTGCCTATTTCGATGACGAATTTGACATAAAGGATTTCGATTTCGAGCAGGCTAACGGAGAGGGTGCTTACGGAATTCCTCTAGAAGAAGGTGCAGTTGCTGGCGCTGGTTACACTTATGCAGATGGCGTTTTCACCGCTCCGCCCGTTTCCGAGGAAGAAATTGAGCAGCAGAAGGCTCAAAAACTGCAGATGAACATTGATACCAAGGCAGGTTTGATTTCACAAGCTGGAGTAATGATCGCACCGCTTCAGGATGCTGTAGATCTGGATGAAGCAACGGATGCCGAGACTGCTTCTCTAAAGGAATGGAGACAATATCGAGTGGCGCTAAACCGAATCGATGCGAATACGTCAGATGATATTGATTGGCCATCTGCACCAACGATATAAAATAATGACGCCTGTAAAGTTAGGCGTCATTAATTTTTCACTGGATAACTGAAATCAACTTATTAAAACGTGGGCCAAGGAATTTGGCTCCGCTTTCAGTAAGGTGAGCTGCATCAAAGAAAATAGGATGCATATCATCTGTGAGCACGCTGCACTTGTTGCTAGTAGGACATGTTATTTTCATCATATCTACAAATCTCACACCAGAAACATCAAGTAAATCCGCATTTATATTATCCAGATAACTATCTCTAAACTTGAATGCAAAATCTGTTATTCCCGACGCTCGACCAAAAGCGTTGGCGATGTCAATGCTGCTTTTTGCAAGTGCTTTGTTGCTAAACAAATATAATTTAGCATTTGTTAGTCCTGATATTGTATCAATTGCATCTTGAAGTTTGGGGGTTGAGTAATCCTCCCAATGCATTGCAATAAATACCTTGTCAGCTTTCTTTAACGCCGCGTCAGTAAGAAGGTCATCCATTTGAGTGTCGCATATCTTTGCCTGACTTGGGAATTTCATTATCTGCCGGTCAACACTACTCCAATAAACCTGTCTTTCAGAAGGTTTTAAGTATGGCACTCCGCATTTATAAATAATAGTCCTAGCTAAAATGTCGTAATTATTTATGCTGCCTGACTCATTAAGCATGTTAATAATATCAGCGGACTGAGAATCACCGAGAATTAGCAATTTCTCCTTTCCATTATTTGAAAAATCATCTCTTTTAGCTAACTCTTTTTGAAGAGCCCACACATAAATTTCTGCTTGTTTTCTGTCAATGTCATTAATGTTTTGCAACTGCTCAGGTAGTCTCCAAACCCATCCTTTACCAGCCCAACTGCTCGAAGCAGGTAACATCGCTATCATGGCAATGCATGAACACATTAAGCAGAAAGCAGGCCCAGACAGTTTCAATGCATCAGGTCGGCGTAAAGGTTTTTCAATGAATCGGTGCATAGGTATAGAAATAGCGAAAGAAACAGCAACTAGCAGCAACCCCCTCACGCCAGAGAATTCCCTAACAAAAATATATTGTGCAAAAACAACAACGGGCCAGTGAACCAAATAAAGAGAATAACTAATTTCACCTATATAACTGGCAGGTTTAGCTGATAGCGCATTACCTGATTTAGTTTTGTCTCCCGATAATAATATGAGCATGGCTCCAATTACTGGCATTAAAGCATTAATGCCTGGGAAGGTGGTTTTATTTGAGTATGAAAATACGGGAATCAAGACCAGAGCCAAACCTGCCAGAAGCAACCAACCATGAATTTTATCTAGTCGGCTAAACATGTTTGATCTTCTGAAGAGAAAAACCAATCCACCTGCAGCAAACTCCCAAAAGCGATATTGAGTTAGATAATATGCGCCTGTTGAATCATGCTTAATGGCGTACAAGGAAAGTAAAAACCCTAAAACAGATAGTGCCGCCGCCCCTATAGATACACTCAAACGCCCGAACTTTGCCAGAGTGATTAATAACAAAGGCCATAGCAAGTAAAACTGCAGTTCAACGCTAAGTGACCAAGTGTGCAGCAGTGGCTTTAGAATTGATGCGGAATCAAAGTAATCAGCGCTCATCCAGAAATAGAAATTCGACACCCCTGTTAGAGAAAACATCGTTGAGGCAGACATTTTCTCAAAATCAATTGGGGAAAACGCTAAAAAAGATACGGCGTAAGAAATGACGATAGTACTTAAAAGTGCTGGGAATAATCTCCTTGATCTCCTGATATAGAAATCGGAAAAACTGAAGGAGTGATGAGAGTCGTCTTTCAATATACCGCCAGTGATCAGGTATCCGCTGATAACGAAAAAAACATCAACACCGACAAATCCACCCGTGAACGGCCATACTGAGAAGTGATACAGCATGACCGAAATCACTGCTATTGCGCGAAGACCATCAACATCACCACGGTAAGCCTTTACCGGCTTAAGGTTATCAACTTCAATCGTCATTGCTTATCCATTCTTATGTGGCATTTAGCCTTTGTCTTATTGATTGCCATTAAAGCGTTGAGTATACGGGATCTAGCTTTACGCGATCCATACGAAATCAGTCGAAATACTGATGGCTTCTTAACAAAAATCAACTATTCCGCTTGCAGTAGTTAGCTGGCTATCACCAAAAAAATTCCCTTTTCAGCCAACCCTTTCCCGCATCCTTCCCACCTTCCACTTGATCAGTCTCATCGATCAATATTTCTGTATTCGCATACAGCATTATTTAGGAATTAAACGCCTGGTCATCTGCGAATTTCTCAATGTATAGATTTAAAGATGCAGTTTCTGAAAAGGGTAGTGCCGCTAGATTGCACTTCGGCCTGATAGCTCAACGCGTAAAGGAAGCATTTGAAGATGCTGGCCTTGACCCATTCGCTTATGGCATTCTTTGCTTCGATGAATGGGACGCGATGGAAGAGCATAAAGATGAGGATGGGAACATTACCTCTCACGCGCGAGAAGCTGGAAGCCGCTATGGTATCCGTTATGATGAAGCATGGATTCTTGAGTGCGCTCTGATGAGAAGGACAATAGCAGGAATGAAGTCGGCGTGAAAAAAAACCCGGCGAAAGCCGAGTTACTATTATCTGCACCATTTGCCCCATAAAATAGAGCGTTTCTCAATGATGTGATGTACGCATGTTGCAAGCGCTATTATGAATATAAACGTAACGAATGTAGCAGCAATGTAGTTAATGCCATGCTCTACCATCAATCTCAGGATGCAATATCCTATTACCGAGTGCAATGCGTAAAATGGGAAGCTTATGCCAGACAGGAAAGATAATAATCTTAAATCCCTGAATCTGTCCCGCAGCAGATAACACCCTGAAAAAAGAAGCGTGGCATAAGTGACACACATCATCTCCACATTTGTCTGCGGGGCAATCTGGCTAATCTGGAGAGTCTTCCAGAATATGAACAATTGAATAACCCCATAGCCATAAGCTCTTGCACTGCTCATAGCTCCGATGAAGTGATAGTTAAAAAGTACGCCAATACTCATGAACGTAATGAACATCATATCCATTGCCAGCATGCCGGGCATTTTTGAATGATGCACGTTCATAAAAAAAGTAATAACAGAAAGGAAAACGAAGGGGTAAAACTGGTTTTTAACAATGAATTTTCTAAGCAAGAAACAGGCGAGATAGAACTTTATTTCTATCGCAAGCGTCCAGTTAACCAAGTCTATGGATGGTGCCATCACAAGAGTTTGGGTTAGTGTTACATTAGCTAATATTGTTTTCCAGCTGATTTCTGGAACCTCACCCCAAAAGTATCGTGATGTTATATAGACTGCAAGAATGGTTAGCGAAAGAGATACAGCGTAAGTTGGATAAATTCTCAATGCGCGAGAGAAAATAAATCCTTTAGCTGATTTGGCCCTGCACGAAAATGGAATTACAAAACCACTTATAAGAAAGAAAACAGCAACACCAAAAGGGCCGAAGTTAAAATCGGGCAAGAATGACGGCACTAGTCTAACGTACCATCCCGGATCCTCGACAGATACAGGCGGTGCAAAAATTGCCCCCGAAACTAACTTCCTTTCAATCCAGAAAGTCCCAAACCAATGAACAATTACGACTGACAGGAACGCCAAGACCCGCAATTGGTCAGCGAAAATTATTTTTTTCGACATGAGATTATCCCTAAAGATGAGCTAGTGAACTGTAAAGCAACTGTAAGCATCAGGCAATGTCTTTAGAGTCCCTTAACAATAAGATGTGATTGAGGGGAGCCCAATAAAACACCATCCAACTAAATTCCCTTTCCCACCAATCCCTTCCCAAGTCCTCAACATCTCCCACTTGATCAGATTCACAGATCAATAATACTGTATGCGTATACAGTATTTTATCAGGAGGGTGCGCCATGCCCCGCGACTACGACATCCCATACGCTTTCACGCTAGCCATCACCCCAAATGCCAGTGGTGTGCAGGTCGTCACAACATCAGTGTTTCGCAGAGAGCTGCACAAGCTTAATCACGACTGGTCTCTGCAGCGATGCAACGAGTGGATAACTCGAAAGCAGACATTCTTCGCGGACATCACTGAAGGTGATTCAGTTGATCGCACTTACGCGCTACGCAACATGGGGAGGGTGCTCTAATGGGATTCCCATCACCGGCCACCGATTACGTTGAGGAACGTATAAACCTGAACCGGTTGTTCATACCGAATCCGGGCAACACGTTCAGGATCGAAACAGCGACCGGATTCATGCTGGTTGACAGGGTGGCTAAGGTCTCGCCTGGCGATTTGGTCGCATTCCAGCTGGAAGGCAATCCCATGCTCGGGAAATGGTACCCGAAGCACCTGATGACAGAAGACGTTTTGATCGAAGGTGAACAACTGGAAGATGTGATCGTGTTAGGAGCGGTGACAGTGGAAGTGCTGACGCTGGATGAGAAGTGGCGGCCGACGATTTGAAATTTCACCATTTCGATCTATTTTTACCCTAAGGCAAATTAACATCATCAAATTCAGTATGAAAGACATTAGATCACACAGAGCAGGTATGATTGGATGCGCAATTGGAGCAGCTGTAATTGAGATTACAGCCAGAGGCGGAGAGATTAATCATGCAAACATATTGTATGAGCTTGAGAGGATTGCAGCATCGTCAAACGATCTGCAAGTAAAGGCATTTTCTCGTAATGCAGCCGAGCTTCTCAGGAAGCAATCGGTGGAGCCCTTCGACAGTTAGTTTGAAATAAAAAGCCCGGAAGTGGTGGCTGACCGGGCTAGGCATAATCCTATGCCAAACATTTCCAATGAGAGCAGGTCAACATCACAGGGAAGTAGAAGTGACATAGCGATAATAGTACGCAGCGTTTTAAAAGCTAGCGAAGCGGCAAGCCATTAAACAACCATCATAAAAAAGCAGCCACTAGGGCTGCTTTTCTTGTAAGCATTTTGATTTATATCACTAACAGTAAGGGCTATGTCTAAAACAAAAAACCCGGCTAAGGCCGGGTTTATCTTACGCTGCTTTCTGCTTGGTTTCTGCAGAACGCTCCAGTAAGTTATTGATTAGCTTGCGGAGTTCCATAGAATCGGCATGCATTTTAGTGAGATTAGACATGTGAGTGCTCCTGTGAGTGTGTAATGTGGACGCGGGAACCACCCCCGTCCTGAAATTAATTGCGCAAAATTCTACCACTGAGTTGGAGGAAGATCATGATCTTTAATGCGGCTGTGTGCTTCTAAACACATATCATGATCCAATTTTTCAACTGCAATCAGCAGAGACTCTGCAAAAACAAGTCCTTGTTTGATGTTCATCACGTTGATGCTTGCGTTAGCAGCATCCATGTCCTTCGCAGTAGTGACCATATGCTCAAAATCAGTAGCGATAAGGTCAATACCTTCTTTCATCTTCGCGAAGACATTTTTCAAACCTTCGAGATCAGGATTTGCCAGCGTGTACATGCCATGCATTCCATGAGCATCAAAAAGTTGCTCTAACGATTTAAGAGCAAAACTTACTGACTCGATAATCTGATCGTATTGTTTTTTCTGGATATCGTTCATCTAACCTTAGTCCATTGTGTGCAGATATGTTTTACAGTCCCTATATATCCATAAAATCGGCAAACATTGAACAAACTTTATGATGAAATTTTCGAATCATCACAAAAATGTGAAGAAGCTATCCAAACAATCGATGTAAAACGAGTATAGCTGTTCTGATGAAAAATCAATCTACGCTTTTTCCTGATTTCTGCAATATGCAAAAAAATGAGAAAAATCTATAGAACCTCAAGTGGTGCCAAAAAGTACGTTTTCAAGGGACAGAAGAGGCAACGCGCTCAAGGTTCAAATTGTGTAAAATCAGTAAAAACCTTCATAATTATAGCATAGTGAAGATTGCAAAATTTTGATTTTAAATGGTTTTATTTTCTATGCTTGTTATGAATTTATTGTTTAAGTCTTTGTTAAATATAGCTTTAGCGCCTGATTTAAAATCCCTCGGCTTATGGCTGTGCGGGTTCAAGTCCCGCCCCGGGCACCATATTCAGTAGTAAATAAAAACGAATTAAAACAAAGCAATATAAGCAATGTCGTGACCGCCCAAGGGCGGTTTTTTTGTGCCTGTCGCATCGCGCCTGATTTCAATGCCAGATATCTATTCCTCATATCAGTTGTTCGTTACAATTGCTCATCTGCTCATCTGCTCATCTGCTCATCTGCTCATCTGCTCATCTGCTCATCTGC
>CBCTJT010000035.1:0-47621 GCA_965147305.1 uncultured bacterium | reverse complement strand
CTCATCACATTCTCCTCAGAAAACTGAGAAAAAGTGTCAACGCTATTCAGGACGGGACATTGGGGCAACCTGGCTCAAATTCATCGATGACATCTTACGCGCCAAATCCGCCATCAATCGTGTGCATGGCACCTGTCACGAATGAAGCTTCCGGGCCGGCAATCCAGGCAACCATTCCGGCCACTTCTTCCGGCTTACCGTGACGCTGGATGGCCATAAAACTGTGCATCAGCTCCTTCATCGGGCCGTCTGCCGGATTCATATCCGTATCGACGGGTCCTGGCTGGACGACATTCACCGTAATTCCGCGTGGCCCAAAGTCTCGTGCCAGACCGCGTGCTAATCCCTGCAGGGCCGATTTGCTGACGGCATAGGCGGCGCCTCCTGGCATTGGCATCCGGTCTCCGTTGACGGAACCAATGACGATAATACGACCGCCTTCAGGCATCTGGCGGGCGGCTTCCACTGCAGCGTGATAAGGTGCGTGAATGTTGATGCGGAAGAGGTGATCAATGGCATCGCTTTCCAGCTCTAAGGCATCACCAAATATTGCGACGCCCGCATTCACCACCAGCACATCCAGAGGCCCGGATTCGCGTACCAGCTTGGTCACGGCATCGCGATCGGCGCTATCCGCCTGAACCGCTTTACTGCCAGTGTCTTCTGCCAGTTTTTCTGCCACTTCGCGCGAGCCGGCGTAACTGAATACTACCGAAGCACCATCGGAGGCAAAACGCCGCACGATTGCGGCACCAATGCCCCGACTCCCGCCCAACACCAGTACCGATTTGTTTGTAAATACCGCCATTAGTGTGTCCTCAATTGTATTGTAGTGGTCATTACAATATTATTGAGTCAGTCAGGTTGTCAAAGGAATATGTAGTGATGACTACAAAAATTAGCCGTACGCCAGGCCGCCCACGCAAATTCGATGCGGAACAGGCGGTATGCATTGCACAGAATTTGTTTCACTCGAGTGGTTACGACAGGGTGAGTGTGGGGGATTTGACCAGAGCCTTTGGTATCAATCCGCCCAGCTTTTATGCCGCCTTCGGCAGTAAACTCGGGCTTTACCGCGTGGTGCTGGATCGTTATGCCCAAAATGGCGCTATCAGTCTCAAAGCACTTTTGCGTCACGATCGCCCGGTGGCGGAGTGTCTCTCTGCAGTTCTGAATGAAGCCGCAAGTCGTTACGCTGCCGATCCGGAAGCAACCGGATGTCTGGTGCTGGAAGGTATACATAGCGATGATCTTTCTGCGCGCGAGGTAGCCTGTGGTTTTCATACGGCAGCCGAGAAAATGTTCCACGCCTATATTGCTGAACGCTATCCGGAACAGGCCGTGCGGATAACAGATTTTATGGTGACGATCATGTCGGGCCTGTCGGCTCGATCGCGGCAGGGCACCAGCGCCGAGCGTTTGCGGGAGACATCGCGCATGGCTGGTCAGATGCTGGCGCAGTTACTTCCGGTTTAAGGCGGGCACTGCTGTCGTTGTTGGCGCCGTTGCGAAAGAAATTTTCATTTTTGCGTTCAAAGACGACTGGCGTAATCGCTGCAAAGCCCGTCATCCAGGAATCGTGGTTCCTGATAGGGATAACTAAGGGCTGATATCTTAAACGGGATGATAAAAGGAAGGCGGCTGGCCGGTTACGCGGCGGAACATGGTGGCAAAAGACGAACCATTGTCATAGCCCAGCGATAAAGCGACCTCATTCACCGACTTGCCCTTAATGAGCAATGACAGCGCGCTGACCACACAGGCTCGCTGACGCCAGGCAGAGAATGTCATGCCGGTTTGCTGCAGGAAATGGCGGCGAAAGGTGCTGGCACTCATAAACATCGTTTTTGCCCAGCGATCGGCAGGATCGTGGATGTAGGGGGCAAGCAGGAATGCCTGGCACAGCGCCAACAATGCGGGTTGTCCCGGCAGGGGGATATCGAATTCTCGCGCCGGCATCGCTGCCAGCTCGAGTAACAGCAAGTTGATCAGCGCGCATTCGCGTTCACTGCCATAAAGCAGCGGTAAGTCCACTGCGTCCAGCAGCAGCTGACGTAACAAGGGCGATACGCTGATAACCTCGCAGCGAATGCGGTCACTTATCCGAGCTGCGCACGCAGGAGTGATGTACAGGCTTCGCGTCGTCACGCCGACAAATTTAACCGCATGCAGGGTTTCCGGTGGGATCCACACCGCATGCTGTGGCGGCACGACCCACTCTCCGTCCTGAGTTGATACATGCATCTGCCCCGTTGCGCCATAAAGCAATTGGGCTCGGCGGTGCTGGTGGGGGGCCAGTACAAACCCCTGCGCATAGTCATTCCCCATCGCGACCACATCACGTTCTATCCAATCGACATCGTCAATGCTTGTGTTGCGCACGTTCACTCCTTATGACTGATTGGCAAGGGTAATTGAGCGTTGCTCAAATGGGAAGTGGATCAGGCGAGCGTTAGGCTATGGCTTTATTTATACGTGGAACATCCCCTTGAACGATACTCTCATGATTGTGCTGGCTGGTTTTACCACTGGCGTTACTACAGTGCTGTTTGGTTTTGGTGGCGGCTTTGTTGTCGTGCCTTTTGTTTATCAGTTGTTGCGTGGGCAGCCTGAAATGGGAGGCAATGCGATGCATATTGCCGTCGCCACCTCGACGGCGGTGATGATATTTAACGCAGGGTGGATGAGCTATCGAAACTGGCGAGCGGGTACCATCTCAGTACAGGCCTGTTTTCCTTTCATTTGGTTTATCGCTTTAGGTGCGGTAATCGGATCATGGCTGGCAGGATTGTTAAGCGAACAATGGGTTCGTTCACTGTTTTCCCTTTATATGCTGGTCACGATTGCTGATTGCCTGCTGCGTAAAGGTTTCTTCAGTGCTAGCACGCCGCGCCGGCTATCGAAGGCCACAGTGACAGGCGGCGGCATACTCATCGGTTCAATTGCTGCGATACTGGGCGTGGGTGGAAGCGTCATGACGGTACCGTTATTGAGGCGGCATGGCTATCCGATGCGGGAATGCATCAGCGCTGCCAATCCGCTTTCGCTGCCGGTGGCGCTTTGTGGCACCATCACTTATGCCATCGGCGGCTGGCAAATAATTCCGGCAAATGGTTTCCTCGGATTTATTAGCCTCAAAATTGTTATGTTGCTGGTGGTTACAGGGTTTATCGGCATTTTGGTTGCACAAAGATACATTCCCGCCATGCCGGATATCTGGCATGCGCGAATTTATGTGTTGTTATTGAGTGTTGTGCTTGTGGCAATGGTGCTGTAACTGATTTCATTCTTGCAATGAAATGAAGTTCGCCACGGGCTTTATGTTACTCATGGCGAGGTTAAATACCTTAAGGTTCACGAAGGAGTCAGTCATGTCTGAGCAAAATGAACACGCGGAAGGAAAAGCCATTTGCAATGAGATCGGCGGCGCAGTGCTGGAAGTTCTGGGCAGAAAAAGCGAGTTTGCCGTTCAGTCGCTGATTGATGTCTTGCAGGAAGCGCAAAACGATGGCCATCACTATGATGCTGAGCGAGAGCATGGCATGGAAATGGCGATAAGAATTCTGCAGAAGTTTGCTTAGCTACCCACGTGACAGCCGCTTTCCATGCCATCGCTTGTGATAAATTAGCCCTACAACTTCATGTATTGAGTTCAACATGCTGACCGGTATGAATCACATCACTTTAGCTGTAAGCAATGTCTCTGAGAGTTTCACTTTTTATGTTGAGACCCTGGGATTCACTCCACGCGCACAATGGAAGAACGGCGCTTATCTCTCGATAGGTGAGCTTTGGCTGTGCCTCTCACTGGATGCCGTTTCCATCGGTAAAGATTACACGCACTTTGCTTTCAGCATTGAAGATGAAGTGTTTGAAGCGTTTGCCGGGAGGATGAAAGCTTCAGGCGTGAAAGAATGGAAGTTCAACAAAAGTGAGGGGAAATCGCTCTATTTCCTTGATCCGGATGGTCACAAACTGGAACTCCATGCGGGCTCGCTGGAGAGTCGCTTAAAAGCCTGCAGGGCACAGCCGTATGAAGAGATGAAGTTCTATTAAGAGGAGAGGCCGCAGCTTGGGTGATTGCGATTGTGCATCGTCGCTCATGCTGGGCCACTCCTGCCGTTTAAGGCTAACCAAAAACACCCGCATACGCGCCGAAAGAACATAGCCCGCAAAGCACGATGGATAGCAACGCCGCAGAGAATGAGTACTTATTCATGACTAACCGCCTTAGAAATTAATGTATACGTAGTCTGAGCCTGGCAGTCATTCGTATAATGTAAACCCAGAGATTATCATTCAGATTAATCTATTGGATGTACGTAATCCCAGCGCTGGTGCGTATTGGCTTAAATAGATTGGCATCCCAAAGCCTGAGAATTTTGCCGCTTGGTTTATCGCTAACATCCCATCAGCTACAATGAAACCTGAGGACTCAGCGTAAGCCCGATTCTCAGGAGGTAATAGAATGGATAATTCAGACAAAATTTTAGGCGAGGCTGCTCATCAGATTCTCGCCCGCCGCGAAAAAATCAGTGTTGTACAATTAAATCAGGAACTGCATCGCATGGTCGATGAGGCTGAAACGCCGGACCGTAAACAAGCCGTTTTGGCAGCGATTGACTGGTTGAACGATTATCGGCAACCCTCGTCAGAAGATAAGCGCAGCAGTTCACCGTTACGACGTCTGAGTGAAAGCGCAGACAGCATCACACTATTGTCAGTTAAAAATACTAAAAAGTAGCGAGAGCACTTAACTCAAATATTGATCTCCACTCAAAATACTTGTCGGAACAGATGATTAAGAGTTTTCTGTTTCGGCAGGCTATCTCTCCGTTTATAGCACTTTTTGCAAAAAAGTGATCATCTGATATTGACTATATTCCTGTACAGATTTTGCAATAACTGTACAACTTTATCAGGTCAATTGCCTGACCCAACATGAGAGGGTTAACACATGCGTCAGAATGGATACACTCCGAACTCTTCAGAAGCTATTGCACAATATTTTAATAAAGCCTCTTTGCCTTCTCAGCAAGAAACTTTAGGCCAGATCGTGGTCGAAATCCTGAGAGAAGGCAAAAACCTGAATCGTAAATCACTTTGCACCAAGTTGCTTCGCCGCCTGGAAATTTCCTCCAACGCTGAAGAGGAACACCACTATCATCAGCTCATTGGACTGCTTTTCGACCGCGATGAGTGATTCAGTATTCAAGCGTAAGTTGTACAACATTACCGTTCTGAATTTGCAGGGTACTAGAATGAATTCTGGCTTGTGGCAGAAATTGCAATTTGCAGTCTGCTTACAGCAAAATTGCCATGCAGATGCCGTTATCAGAGAAGTATATGAATAGAAGTGAACGCCAGCAGTTAGTAGATGAAATTCTCGGTGAAGCCACACTGGTTCTGCTCCAGAGAGCAGGGCCCGTTTCTTTCCGTGCACTCATTGAACAACTTCAGGTTATGGAAGACCAGTCAGATGATACTGACAGGCGGCAATTGATCGCCCAGACAATTGTTGAAGTAAGGAAGAGCATTGCCGAAGGGGAACGAGTTAAACAACAGAGGGCGGAGGGAATAAATTCTGTCCAGCACTTGTACACGGACTCGCATCACTCTGGCAACAATAGAAAGCACTGATTATCACCTTGACTGCTATCAGTGATTAACCCCTGACAACACTAAGCTCGGAAACAAATCATGCACACATCAGAAGACATTTTTTCTGCGCTTGCCGATCAGGAACTGGCAGAACGTTTCCGCAATGCGGGACCGGGCTTGAAAGATGAGACGGCGGTGTTAGATGTTATCATCCGTAACGTGCTGGCATCGGAAGGTCAGATAACGAATAAAGCTATCATCATCAGTTTAATCCGTGCACTTGAATCAACTCAGGATGATTCTCAAGCCCAGCTTTTGCGCCAGACTCTTGAAATCGTTGTGGGTGTAACACCGGATGATTAATGACTGATTCATTAATAGCTCGCTTAAATCAGTGCATCATTTTAGAAAGTAAGCGGATAAGCGTTTCGTATTTTTCTCTCAAAACTGAATCCGCTTCCTTGTCTTTGAGTTTTTGCAGGGCTAGCGAAATTTCATGCGTCTCAAAAGCTAAGCCTTCCCGGATAAACGCTGACACCGTGGTGCCTAACAACGCCAATATCTCTTGTGTAATCTGGCCATCATGCTTCACCGCGACTCCACACTCTGTATAAAAATACAGTGTGTCATATCTGAACCCCTACCGATACCCTTAAATATCTGGATGTCCGGCATTCCTTATTTTCAAATAAAAATTTATTCCCACACGCTATTGTAAATAAAGAGTTTAATTATTATTAACGCTGCGCTTATAAAGTTTATCCTCAACGACTTCAATTCGTGAATTTCTGGCAAAAAATAGTCACTCTCTAAAAGATTAACGTGTGCCAACGTCCATCAATCTAAAGCTCCGTTACCTCCAAACTCACCTTTTGCCCATTGCTTCATGACCATGTTTTCAACAAAACGGTGGGGTGAAGTTAGAAAAATTCGTTTGCGCGATGAATAATAATGATTATCATTTACAGGTTGCAGGCCTGAAATCGCATGCATCTTTAGCAAAGCCAATTAAAACCCTACAAAGAATGTGATGAGTTCACACCCCATTTAAAAGTTGGAGTGGTTATGAATGGAGATAAAAGCGCGCATCAGTGCGTAGCGAACCAACAGACAGACAGCCATTTTTCGCCCGCTATTGCTGTCTCATCAAAACATGATGATTGGCAACGGGCAGGGCATCAGGCTGCGCAGCGATTACCGACGCCTGACGTGATTGCCTCACTGGCTGCTTTCCAGACGGAGAGCGAGTCAATGGCACCGTTAATGATCTGGCAGCTGCTATATGAGCTGTCTTTTGTCTCCGATGATGGTTGGCTGATTGCGGATGCGCGCCAGCGAGCAGGGATTGCCAACTGCTTCCAGTTTTTGCTGGAAAAATGGCACGGCATTCTGGAGGACGAAGGGATTGTGGAGCAGCGCGAGCAGCGTTGGTTTGCTGGCGATTGTGCACCGAGTCTGCCCTCTATCGAACAGCGTATTGACGATGGAAAAATTCGTCTGCGCCGTTGCCTGGACTGGCACCTTGAGGGAGATGACTTTCTTAACACATTATTCGCTGACCAATACATGCTATGCGAGGTGATGCGCTATCCACAGTTGGCACAGAGCCGATTATCACTGCACGAGGGTTGTCCCCTTGATCCTGCGATGCATCAAAGGAGCATGCTGGTGGATTACCTCGGCCAGATCGCTGCTTCACTGCTGCAAACGGCGGTGCAGGGTAATGATTTCCAGCAGGTGCTGGAGATTAACGTAAACACTGGCCATAGTGACCTGCATCAATTGCGGGATGAGCATAAATGCCCATCGGCTCAGCTCGATGCCGTCCTGACAACCCACGTGCTGCATTCAACTCATCGCCTCGATGGCATACTTCAGGACATCTGGCAGGCATTGAAACCTGAAGGTGTACTGATTGTGGTGGAACCCACACAAGATTCGGCGTTGAGGTGGATAACTGCCGCTGCGGTGCTGCAGCAGGCAACAAAAAGACATGATTCACATACGCTATCTCTTTCGCGTGAAGCCTGGCTGCAGGCATTTTCGCGTAATGGCTTCCATCATGTCGGTGATTGGCCCCAGCCGGGAACGGCATTGGCGTTTGCAGGACATCAAGTGTTTATGGTGCAGCGGTCAGGTTAAATGATTGGGTGCTCGTGCTTTTGGGCATCGCATCCAAACCCTACATTGAGCCTCTAACAGGCCTGTGAAAGCGATCTGATTTTGATCAAGGCCGAACGGGCATAACCGCCAGACACCCAAGCAAAACCAAATGCGCGGCGTAAGCATGATAGAAAAATCGGCGTGGCCAGATACGTAGCGAGGAAACGCCTGGCATCGCCGCAACCAAACCAATTACCAGCAGTGGCAGCACCAAAGTGGGCAGGAAATCGTAAACGATGGCATCCTCCCACCACCCGTTGAGAACAGGCGGCATGTTAAGCCATGCCATCGCGGCAAAAAGAAGGAGCAGGAACATGCCATTCTCTGCTGCACCTGAATGATATCTGGCGATAATGCAGAGCAGGCAAAACAATAACCCCGATACGCCGTAACTCGCCGGGGAAAGAGGCCAGGCAATCAGCAGTAATAATGCGACTCCCGCCATTGCGCCGTTAACACCCCAGCGTGCTGCCCAGCTGATTAGCTGAGTACATCCGGCATAAGCGAAGAGAATATTTAGCGCCAGCCAGGATTGGCCCTTCATCATAAAGGCCAGCCAGAATAATGGTTGAGTCACGATAGCCCACAGCCATAATCTTCTTGCCCGCTGGCGTAAACGTATTGCATCAGAAGGTAAGTTAGCCGCCCAGAACAACGTGAACAGCGGAAACGCGATATGTCCGAATGCATATAAAAAGGCACTTCGACCACTTAATAAGATGGTGTTGATGTGATCACCCAGCATCGCAACCAGTGCGATGGTTTTAATAATATCAGCCTGCAACGGACTCAGGCTTTTAACCTGGTTTAAAGGCGAGCTAAACCTGAGTAAGGCAGAAAAAAGAGTCATGGATGATCACCGACAATTGTGCGTTGTTATAGTCAGTCAGAGACAGCGATTTGAACATTACAATGACAATAGTTGATAGTAAACCCCGTCATTATCTTAGTATGGGGATTAACGAAAGGGGAGAGGGCGAAGATATCAATCAGTGTTTAATTTTTGGTGGGCGGAACACCCACCAAAAATGTTCGATAACTCAAATTAAACGGGGAAAGCCCGATTAGATAAGAAAATCATCGAGAGATTTGCCCGCATCAACAGCGGCTTTAATCACTGCTGGCGTGCGACCCTGACCGGTCCAGTGCTTCTCAACGCCATCTTCCGTGTATTTATATTTAGCCGGACGTGGAGCACGTTTAGCGCGAGTCTTACCCGTTGGCGTTAATGCGCCCAGCAGTTCGTTCGGGTCAATCCCGTCCTGCAGCAGCAGTTCACGATATTTAGCCAGTTTCTCTTCTTTTTCGCGCACGGCGGCTTCGCTGGCGTTGTTTTCTTCACGGCGCTCTGACACGACAACAGTAAATTTTTCCAGCATTTCTTCCAGATCTGCAAGCTGCACTTCACGTGCCTGCGCGCGAAGCGTACGGATATTGTTTAACGCTTTAAGTGAATCACTCATGAACTTCTCCTGAATATTTTGTCGCTGAACGAAATAAATTAAGTGGTGCAGTAGATAACAAATTAGGGATGAGTATATAGATGTTACCCTCGTTGCAGAAGTACAACACATCAGATATCAATAATAAAGCCCGCAAAGTGTCAATTTTTAGATATTTCTCAAAATTTCGGGGTGTGCCAGGCGTTGAGAAGTCGATAATTGCGCTTCGGACTCTAATTTAATCATCAGTGATTTTAGCGTTTGGTTATATTTTTAAGTATGTCGACGCAGAAAAACTTATGTTACCCGGTCACAATGATTGTCACGACCCTCGGTGCGGAGGAAGCTAACGTTAATGGCTACTTAATTAATGACCGGCTTAAAGCGTTCCCACGTTCAGATAACCTCACGATGCGTTACTGCAAATCATCATAACGGTATGCAAGATAGCCATGACGGATCGTGGTTCAATTCTGCGGGGTAAGGGATGTCGCGTGAAATTAGGGTAGTTAATATCATGCGGATAAGATCTTTATGCTTTAAACGTTTAAAAGTGCACTCCATGTTCAGGAAACGATCGAATTGATAATTTTCACTTCAAGGCGCTGCGAAGAAGCAAAGTCAATGGCTTGCAGGCATAATCTTTTAAGAAGATGAATTTATTTTTTTCAAACCACGCTTCGTTGCCCTTTGTCGGGACGGAGCATTCAGTGCCTCAACCTGCGCGATGCTCAATGCGGGTGGTGCAAACAAATTCATCATTTCTCTTTCAAGACGGAGCGCAAACACGACCTTTATAAAGTTTTCTAGCGTCACCTTACCGTCATTTTCCAGCTTTTTTAGCGCTGACACTGAAATCCCTGCGTTATCAGCCAACTCTTTCTGGAGAAGATTGCGCCTAAGGCGTTGCGCCTTCAGACGTTGCCCCAGTCCTGCAATTAATTGAGATTCAGTAAAGAGGTTAAGAGTCATTTTAAAAGCCCTGAATGTCATTAAAGATGAATAAGAGTTCATTATAGAGCTTTTATGAATACGGTCATAGTGTGTAGAGTGAGTGTTGCTTGAAGCTAATGAGTTCACTTTAACCGGACAAGGGAGGGGGTTAAAGAACCATTAAAATGAACACTTACAGTTCAACTCAATTGCATAAGTCGCGACATAGTGAATTAAACATCAGCCACATTAAGTCTTAAACGACCATCATTATGTTTAGGGAAAATAGGCGAAGCCTTCAATCCAGCCCGGCCAACACGTCGTCTTCATAGTGTAAGGCAATAGAATGTCAGGATGACATTTTCGAATCGCCCCCTCATAATGACAACACAAGTGACACCACACATGAGGTTAATATGAGCAGCACCATACATTTTCGGATTGATGATGAAACCAAAAGATTGGCTATGCAGGCTGCTGAACGGGTTAAGCTCAGCCTGACTGAGCTTATGCGTCAAAGAGCTGTTGAGTTAGCTGATGAAGAACGTCGTCATCAAAGTCATGAGCACGATATCTGGCTTGAACAGCAAATCACCCAAGCCTTTGAGCGACATGATTCGGGTAATGGGGAATATATCAGCCATGATGAGGCCACCTCTCACATGGATAAATTGAGAGAACGTGCACAGCAGGGGAAATTGTGAGCGTAGAAATTGTCTGGGATAGGCTGGCACTGACTGACCGGGAAAATATTTTTCTTTATCTAAATCAAGAGGCAGGAGCAGCCGTCGCTATTGCTGTTGATGATCGAATTTTTTCGCTGATTGAAATACTCAGAGACAACCCGATGGCTGGAGTGAGGGCTGGGCGTAATGAAAATCAAAGAAAACTCGTCGTACCGCATTTTCCTTTTATCGTTGTTTACTCTACTGCCGAACATAGGGTCAGCGTACTGCGCATACTGCACACATCAAGAAAAATGACAGAGCTTTATCGCAACCGAGAGGGCACATTAGGCTAATGAGCGCCATCCACAATCCCATTTGGGATAGTTCGGCGGCTGCTAACGCTCACACGGACTCATCGTTAGGCGGCTCAATTCTTGTATGGTCTATTCGCCCCCATTCATCAGCCATTAATCCTCCGTTTCCCCCTAAGTAAAAATTTGTGATCAACCACGATGATTTCCATTTTGTAATCGATTACTTTTATTTATCGCATTTTGTAATCGATTACTTTCTGGGGGTTGGATATGGTTGCTGCAACACAAGGCACCGCGCAAGACCAGGCAATGCAGCGCATGATGGTTCCACGGCTGTCACTGATGATGTTTCTTCAGTTCTTTATCTGGGGCAGTTGGTCGGTCACGCTGGGATTGGTGATGACGCAGCACAACATGTCCTTGCTGATTGGTGATGCTTTCTCGGCGGGTCCGATTGCCTCCATTCTTTCGCCGTTTGTTCTCGGCATGCTGGTGGACAGATTTTTCCCTTCGCAAAAAGTCCTGGCGGTGATGCATCTGGCTGGTGCAGTGATTTTGTGGTTCGTACCCCAGGCGATGATCGCTGAGAACGGTGCGCTGCTGATCGGCTTACTGTTCGGCTACACGCTGTGCTACATGCCCACGCTGGCACTGACCAATAATATTGCCTTCCACAGTCTCGCCAGCAGCGAGAAGAGTTTCCCGGTAGTGCGCGTGTTCGGCACCATTGGCTGGATTGTCGCCGGTCTCTTTATCGGATTTACCGGTATTGCCTCCAGCGTCAGCGTCTTCACGGTGGCGGCGATTTGTTCCGTGGTACTGGCAATCTACAGCCTCACGCTGCCGCATACACCCGCACCCGCGAAGGGCCTGCCATTCAGACCGCGCGATCTGTTCTGCGCTGATGCGTTTGCCCTGTTGAAAATCCGTCACTTCTTCATTTTTTCGCTCTGCGCCACGCTGATTTCCATTCCGCTGGGCACTTACTACGCCTACACCGCTTCCTGGCTGGCCGACGCCGGTGTTGAAAACGTCAGCTCACTGATGTCCTTCGGCCAGATGTCTGAAATCTTCTTCATGCTGGTGATTCCGCTGCTGTTCCGCCGTCTGGGCGTGAAATACATGCTGCTGATCGGTATGTGCGCCTGGTTTGTGCGTTACGCCCTGTTTGCCATGGGTATGGGCGAGGAGGGACGCGCGCTGATTTGGCTGGGGATTCTGCTGCATGGCGTCTGTTACGACTTCTTCTTTGTCGTCGGCTTCATCTATACCGACCGCATCGCGGGAGATAAAGTCAAAGGACAAGCGCAGAGCATGATTGTGATGTTCACCTACGGCATCGGCATGCTGCTGGGCTCGCAGATCTCTGGCGCGCTGTATAACCATCTGGTCGCGGGTCAGGTGTCGGCTGCCAGCTGGGGCATGTTCTGGTGGATCCCGGCGATCGCGGCTGCCGTAATTGCCGTGTTGTTTATGTTCACATTTAAGTATCGCGATTGAGTTTTTGTTGTTACTGGAGGTGGTTTTTGAAAACGTTAAAAGGTCCGGGCATTTTCCTTTCACAGTTTATCGGCGCTGATGCACCGTTCAATTCGCTGGAAGGACTGGCTAAATGGGCATCCGCTTTGGGATTTCAGGCATTGCAGATCCCGTGCAATCACCCGGCGATATTTGATCTGCAACGCGCAGCCACCAGCCAGACTTACTGCGATGAGGTGCTGGAGTTGCTGAAGCAGTATGGATTGAGCATCAGCGAATTGTCGACGCATCTGGAGGGGCAGTTGATTGCCGTGCATCCTGCGCATGACGCTGCCTTTGATAGTTTTGCGCCAGTCAGCGTGCGCGGCAAGCCTGAAGCACGCACGGCCTGGGCGATTGAACAGGTTAAACATGCCGCAGTAGCCTCCAGCAAACTGGGGCTGACTGCCCATGCCACCTTCTCTGGATCGCTCGCCTGGCCCTATGTCTACCCGTGGCCGCCGCACAACCCGCAGTTGCTGGAGGAGGCTTTTAAGGAACTCGGCCGTCGCTGGCAGCCAGTACTGGATGTGTATGACCAACATGGCGTGGATGTGTGTTACGAATTACACCCGGGCGAGGACCTGCACGATGGCGCCACCTTTGAACGTTTTCTTGAACAGGTGAACCATCATCCACGTTGCAATATCCTGTTTGATCCCAGCCATCTGCATCTTCAGCACATTGATTATCTGCAGTTTATCGATATCTATCATTCGCGTATCAAAGCCTTCCACGTCAAAGATGCGGAGTATCAGCGCAACGGCCGCAGCGGAGTGTATGGCGGCTATCAAAACTGGATCGACCGCGCCGGGCGTTTCCGTTCACCAGGCGACGGGCAGATTGATTTCAAAAGCATCTTCAGCAAACTGGCGCAGTACGATTTCAACGGCTGGGCGGTGCTGGAGTGGGAATGCTGCCTGAAAGATGCGGAAACCGGCGCACGGGAAGGAGCTGAATTCATCCAGCGCCATATCATTCCGGTCGCCAGCCGCGCCTTCGATGATTTTGCCGCGCGAGATGACAACGGCAGTATCCGTGCGCAGCTCGGACTTAAGGAGGAGTCGTAAATGATTAATATCGGGATTATCGGCAGCGGATTTATCGGCCCCGCACACATTGAGGCATTGCGGCGTCTGGGCAACATCAATGTTGTAGCGCTATGTGACTCATCGCTGGAGAAAGCACAAGCACAGGCGGCGCAATTGCACGTACCGCACGCCTATGGTGACATTGTCACGTTTTTGCACCATCCAGATCTGCATGCTGTGCACAATTGCACGCCCAACCACCTCCATGCCGCCATCAATAAGCAGGTTTTACTCGCCGGCAAACATCTGTTCTCGGAAAAGCCACTTTGTATGACGATGGACGAAGCGCGTGAATTGGTGGCACTGGCTGAACAGGCAGGCGTGGTTCACGGCGTTAGCTTCGTCTACCGAGAGTTTGCGATGGTGCAGCAAGCCGCGAGCATGGTGCGCAGCGGCGAGACGGGCCGCACCTTTGCCGTTCAGGGCAGCTACTTACAAGACTGGATGCTGGAAGAAACGGACTACAACTGGCGCGTGGAGGCGGACAAAGGCGGTGCATCGCGTGCGGTAGCGGATATAGGTTCTCACTGGTGCGACACTATTCAGTTTGTCACTGGGCGTAAGATTGTGGCGGTGATGGCCGATCTCGCCATCGTTTGGCCAACTCGCAAAGCCAATCTGGCGGGTCAGGCAACTTTCAGCGCGCAGACACAGCAGACCCAGTATCAGGATTGTCCGGTGAATACGGAAGATCTGGGCTTTGTGCTGCTGCGTTTCGATGATGGCAGTAAAGGCTGTTTGAGCGTGTCACAGGTGGCGGCGGGGCGCAAAAATCGTCTCTATCTGGAGGTGAGCGGCAGTCAGGCCTCGCTGGCGTGGGATCAGGAAGTGCCACAGCAGTTGTGGGTCGGTCATCGTCATCAGGCCAATCAAACCCTGACGGACGATGCAGCATTAATGAACCTCGATGTAGCCGCCCGTGCCCGCTTTCCCGGCGGGCACATTGAAGGCTGGCCAGATGCATTTCGCGCCATGATGCAGCAGTTTTATCAGGCGGTGGAGAAGGGCGAGATGCCGGCACAAGATGAACGGCACTTTGCCGACTTCAGCGATGGCGCGCAGGTGATGGCCATCGTTGAGGCGATCGTAAAAAGCCATCGCGATCAACGCTGGGTCGACGTCAGCATTTGATACACAGGCGCGTTCCGGCGCGCCTGATCTTCCGCACAAGCCACCCCGCCTAACTTATTGTCACGCGTCGATTTATGGTAGCCTGCAATTCAGAAACTGACGCAGGAAGTTGAGTCATCATGTCCATTCAGAAAATCGCGAAGCTGGCCGGTGTTTCCGTGGCCACGGTGTCACGCGTGCTTAATAACAGTGACACCGTAAAGGATAAAAACCGGGATAAGGTGCTGGAAGCCATTAAAGCCAGCAACTACCAGCCAAATCTGTTAGCCCGTCAGCTGCGCACGGCGCGGAGCTCCATGGTGCTGGTGCTGGTTTCTGATATCTCCAACCCGTTTTGCGCTGAAATTGTGAAAGGTATCGAAGAGCAGGCCGAGCAGAATGGTTATCGCATTCTGTTGTGTAACTCCGGATCGGACATCAATCGCTCCCGCTCAAGTCTGCAACTGCTGGCAGGCAAAATGGTCGATGGGGTGATCACCATGGATGCTTTCACCACCCTGACTGAACTAACACAGCTGATCGGCAACATGCCCTGGGTGCAGTGTGCCGAATACGCGGATGCCGGTGATATCTCCTGTGTGGGTATTGATGATGTTCATGCTTCGCGCCAGCTGGTGGCGCATCTGGTGGCCAGTGGACGTAAACGCATTGCCCTGATCAATCATGATTTGAGCTATAAGTACGCCCAACTGCGTCAGCAGGGTTATCAGCAGGAGCTGGAACAGCGTGGTCTGTCCTGGCAGGCGGTGAGTTACGCCAGTGATTTAAGCTACAACGCAGGTAAGCGTGCGATGGAAGCGTTACTCAACGCCGACACGCAGCCAGATGCGGTATTCGCCGTCTCCGACACGCTGGCAGCCGGGGCGATGGCCGCCATTCAGGCCGCCGGGCATCGGGTCCCGCAGGATATCGCCGTTGCGGGCTTTGACGGGTCGGAACTGGCTGAAATGATCTCTCCGCCTCTTACCACCATCGCGCAGCCATCGCGCGATATCGGGCGTACCGCGTTCAGCCTGCTGCTACAGAAGATAGACGACCCGCAATCGCCAACTGAACGCGTCATGATGGATTGGCGCCTGATTGTGCGCGCCAGTGCCTGATCGATTAATGCGGCAGTTTTTCCAGCGCCGCACGCAGATTCTGATGTGAAGTGGTGATGATGCTCCAGGCATCCTTCGGCTTGTCGTGTTCGATGATAAACCACTTCACGCCGCTGGCTTTGGCGGCAGGCAGAATGGTTTTCCAGTCCAGCAAGCCTTCGCCCAGCGGCGCAAAATTCATCTCATCGTCGCGGATACCAATCGACGCATTATCCTTGGCGTGAATCGCGTAGATTCGTCCCGGATACTCTTTCAAAATGCGCACCGGATCCTGACCGCCGCGTGAAACCCACGCCGCGTCCATCTCCAGTTTCAAATTTTCTGCCCGTGAATGATTGAAGATGATCTCCAGTGCGGTCACACCATCGTACTTTTTCATCTCGAAATTGTGATTGTGATAAGCGAGTTGCATGCCGTCTTTATGCAGTTTCGCGCCGAGTTTATCCAGGTGTTGTGCATAGTCGATCCATGCTTTGGTGCTGTCAGGGCGATCTTCCGGTTTGATCCACGGAACCACGATGGTGTGATTACCCACCGCTTTATTGAACGCCACGGTCTGTGCGTAGTCGCTCTCCAGTGCCGTTAATTGCACGTGAGATGAGGTTACCGTCAGGTGATTTTTATCCAGCAAGGATTTCAGCTCTTTGGCTTCCAAACCATGGGTGCCTACCAGCTCAACGTGCTCGAAGCCCGCTTTATGGGCCATGGCGAACTGTTCTGCCGGGGTGCCGACGTTACGTAAGGTGTACATCTGCAGTCCAATTTCATCTTCAACGCCTGCTGCTGACGCCTGTAAGGGCACAGCACTTAACATGGACAACATTCCAGCCAAAACCATCAATTTTTTCATCTTTATTCAGCTCCTTATAAAAAGTAATCGATTACAAATTAGCTTAAAGTAATCGATTACAAAATTATGCGTGCCGATTTTGTGATCTGTGTTCAGATTATGAGGCGGTTAAAGTCGATGGCTTTGGTGACGCCAAAACTGATGCGTCACCAAAGCCATCATGATAGGCCACGAGCTACAGGAACTGGCAGCACGCGATATCCCGAGCCCTTACTTCGCTAGCGTATTTTCCAGCAATGATGAAAGAGATGCGCCATGAGCGGTTAACGCATCGAAACTGCCAGACGCTGCGATGTGTGCGTTAGCTAATAGCAGGATGCGATCGGCGGATTTCAGCATCGGGATACGATGCGCGATCATAATAAGGGTGCGGGTTTTGGGAAGAGACTCAAGGGCGGCAAGGATAAGGCGCTCATTTTCGCCATCTAAACCGGCAGAGACCTCATCCAGTATTATTACCGGTGCGTCACTGACTAAGGCTCGTGCCAACGCGATACGCTGACGCTGGCCTCCCGACAAGTTTTCGCCTCCTTTTGTGCAGACGGTTTGATAGCCCTGTGGCAATTTGCAGATGAATTCATTCGCGCGCGCTGATTTCGCCGCCTGCTCAATCTGGCTAAAGGTGGCATCGGGGCGGCCCAGGCGAATGTTATTTTCAATGGTAGCATTAAACAGCCAACTCTCCTGCGATACCCAGGCAATCTGCTGACGCAACGTTTGCAGGCTAAATGCCGACAGGTCTGTGCCATCGAGTGAAAGCGTGCCTGATGTCGGATCGTAGAAGCGCAGCAATAAATAGGCGAGGGTAGTCTTACCGCTGCCTGACATGCCCGTGATGGCCACTCTTTCTCCCGGTTCAATGGTGAAGCTGAGGTTATTCAACACCGGGGTATCGCTTTGCGGATAACAAAAACTGACTTGGTTAAATTGCAGTCGATGCCCCTGAGGGTTTAGTGACGCCAAGCCGTCATGGACCTGTTCAGGTAATTGCTGAAGTAAAAATATGCGCTCGGCACTGGCTCTCAATGCGCCCCATTGTCCACCGACCTGCAAAACTTCCAGCAGAGGAACGATTGCCGCGGCGCCGATACTCAGGATAAACGGCAGCCAGGCGAGCGGCAGTCCTGCGTCATGAGAGGTGTTAAGACTGGCCATAAGCAGTGCAATCAGTGAAAGCGCCATCAGGCCATCCCGCAATCCCTGCTCCAGTCCGCTACGCGCCCCGTATTTGCATTGTGCGTTGTTTAATCTGGCGCTGGCCTGCTGCAACGTCATACTGTAGCGACCTTCAGCACCAAACATCTGAATGTCTCTCCAGCCCTGTGCGAGTTCGGCAATATGGCTGTTTAACACGCTTTTGCTTTCTGCGACGGCCTTCCCCTGTGTTTTCGCCCATCGCGCAGTGAACAACGGCGCCACGACAATCATCAACATACAAGGTAAAAAAATCACACACAGCCAGGGGCTCACGAACAGCAATATTACGAGGGCAATCCCAGGCATCAGAAACGCGGTGAGATAGTCCACCAGCATGTGCGCATAAAAACGCTCCATCAACTCGGCATCGCTGGTGGCTGTCGCCGCGACATCCCCCATACGATGCTGATGTGAACGTCCGGGTGTGGCGCGTGCGATGCCATCAAAGATGCTCATTTGCAGGGTTTCAATCAGTGCGAAAGCCAGGTCATGTGACAACCACGCCAGAGCCCAGCGGGCCAGGGCGGTCAGCACCACGCAGAAGGCCAGAACAGCGGTAAAGAACCACAGTGTATCGGGCGATGAACCACTGAGTACCAGGGTGCAGATCCAGCCCGCGATAATCATGCAGGCGAAGGCTGTGCATTGCGCCACGACCCCTGCTATCAGCGTGGAGAAAAATCGGGATTGATGCGCCCTGAGTGGCGAGAGCAGCGCTCGCCAAAGTGATGGGGCAAAAGGAGGGATTCTGGTGTTCAATGGGTAGTCTCCTGCGATTGAAGCAGCGAAGCGTAATAGCCGTTTTCAACCCTCAGATGGGCGGGTGAACCCTGTTCGATGATGTCTCCATCCTGCAGCACCACGATGTGATCGGCTTGCGCAATGGTGTTCAACCGATGCGCAACGCTAATGAGCGTGCAATGACCGCTGAGTGATGAGATGACCCGTTGTATGGCTGCCTCGTTGACCACATCAAGATTCGAGGTGATTTCATCCAGAATGAGAATAGGGGACTGTTTGAGCAACGCGCGCGCGATGGCAAGCCGTTGCCGCTGCCCGCCAGACAACAACCCGCCATTTTCACCCACCAGTGTATTCAGGCGCTGAGGCAGTGATTCAACCCACTCTGCAAGTTGCGCCTGTTGCAATGCCTGCCAGATGGCCGCTTCAGTGGCGTCAGGGCGGCCCAGTCGTAAATTTTCAGCCAGGGTGCCGTCAATCAAGAAAACCTGCTGCGACACCCAACTTATACGACGGCGAAATGCGGCAATCGAAAGCTCACTGATCGGCTCATCCCCCAAATAAATTGCGCCTGATTGCGGTGCGATAAATCGGGTGATCAGCTGGAACAGAGTGCTCTTGCCCGACCCTGAAGGTCCGATGAAGGCGGTATGGCGATTCTCTGCAATGGTCAGCGTCAGGTTATTGAACAGCGGCTGTGGCTGGCCTGGCCAGCGATAAGTGATCGCCTCTAAATGCAGCGTGTTGCCAGCCGGCATCGGGTGGGGAAAGTCAGGGTCGTGGAGGGTGGCAGTGGAGGCGGCCAATTCCTGCATTGCCGGACGCATTTCCTGCGCTGCCCATAAAGTATGGAATACCGTTTCCAGCTGAAGGATAGGGCGAAACGCCTCCCAGGTGATAAGCAGCGTCAATAGCAACAGGGCAGGATCCACGGTACCCTGCATGGTGCGCCAGGCGTTGATGATAAGGAGCCCAGAGGTACCGAGTAACGATACGAAGCGAGTGATACCGCCACGCATCATCGTCACTCGCAGGGTTGTCATGGATTCGCGGCGCAGAGATGCCGCGTGGTCTGCCATTTTTGCGCGAAAGCGTGGCACAGCATTAAAGGCTTTCAATGTCAGCATGCCGCGTAGCGCATCCATTAAATCCTCTGCGAAGCGCTGCATGGCGGCAAACACACCCACAATATGCTGACGTTGCTGACGCATAAACAGATGATCCAGTACCGGACAGGCCACCATAAACAGCAGCAATATCGCGCCCGAGAACAAATCAAAACTGGCCAGGGTGATCACCGTGACGGCACCGCTAAGTAAAGCCAGCAGCAGCGCGGGCAGATAGCGGCTGTAAAATCCTTCCATTACTTCCACGCCCTCGACCAGCGTGGCCTGTAATTTTGTCGCTGAATGGTGTTGCATGACTTCAAAGCCCGGTGCCAGCAGAGGGCGAAACAGTTGCTGGCGCAAACGGGTGCGCACATTTGCGGCTAACTGCTCGGTTTGCATGGCCCTGAAACCCATCAACACGGCCCTGAGCAGTGCATTTCCCGCCAGCATCACAATCAGCATCATGAGCGTATTCGATGTGGATGCGTTCAGCCCGATGATCAATTGCGTGAACAGCAGTACCTGAAGCAGATAGCTGGCGGTGATCAATATGCCTGACAGCAGGTTAAGCGACAGCGCGGGCAGGATCTGCGCCGTCAGAAGCTTCGAGGGTGATTTCATCGTGTTTTCCCCAAGGGCAGCGCAATACTGCGCTGCCCTGCAGTGCTTATTTCGCAGGCAGTGCCGTCCAGAATGTGCCCTTCAGCGGCACCGACAACCACTTGCTGGTTACGGTGTTTAGCGTCGCCTCAGGATGCACATCAGCAAACAGCGCGGGATGGAACATTTTCGCCATGGCCTCGATCCCGACGAAATAGAGCGGGCTATCGAAGAAGAATAACCAGACGCCACCCGTATGCCCGGCTTTGACCGCCGGTAAATGGGCGATTTCTGGCGCGGCCAGGAGATGCTGGCTGCTCTGGGCGACCTGGTTTGCATCGGCTCCGGTGCCGATTTGTAATCCGTCGCGGCTCACGGCAGAGCCACCGCCCATCAGATAAAAATCAGGATTGCGTGACAGAATGTATTCCGGGTTCAGTTTGCCGATCGGCGCGCTCAGCATGTCGGCGCCAATGTTATGTCCACCTGCCGCAGCAATGAAATCGCTCATATTGCTGGGTCCCGAGGTAAAGCAGCAATCGCCTTTACCCGGATTGAGATGGAAAAATACCGAGGGACGCGTGCTGACATCCGCCAGGCGTTTTGCAACCTTATCCATATGCTGTTGCCAGAACGTGATCACCTGATCGGCCTGTGCCTCCTGACCGAGTAACTGACCGAGCATCTTCAGGCTTGGCACGGTGTTCACCAGCGGTTTGCGGAAGAAATCAACAAACACATAGGGAATGTGGGCCGCATCCAGAGCATCGAGTCCCGGTGGAATCGGCCCATACAGGGTGAAGATCACCAGATCGGGTTTAGCCGCGATCGTCGCTTCCATTGAAAAGGTGCCGCTGTTCATGGTGCCCAGCACCGGTAAGTGGCTGGCCGCGGGATACTGTTTTTTTATCGCCTCCCAGGTGGCCGGTGAGTAGCGTTGGAGATCGTCTCCCCAGCCCACCAGATTATGGAAAGGATCTTTCTCCAGCAGCGCCAGCGTAATGATGTGGCGACTCTCTCCCAGCACCACGCGTTTTGCTGGTCCAGGCAGAGTCACTTTACGCTGCAGCATATCGGTGACGGTAATCGTTGCCCACGCTGAAGAAGCACTGCACATCAGGCAAAGTGCGCACAGCCACATTATCAGGTTGGATTTTCTCATCATGATGTTTTCCTTAACTTACCAGCGATAGGACAAAGTGGCGCTTAACGAGCGGTCATACCCGGTGGTGCAGGTGGTGGTTGAGCAACTCACCCAATAATGTTTGTTAAGCAGGTTATTGGCGTTGAGCGCCACATTCAGCCCATGGAGATGGGCGTTGATCTGACCGAGATCGTAATGAATGGCGGCATCAACCACGGTGTAGTCCGGTACTTTGATGGTGTTGTTGGTGTCAGCCCAGGTCGAGCCGACATACCGCACCCCCGCGCCTAAGCCCAGCGAAGCCAGCGGGCCACTCGCGACGGTGTAATTGCTCCACAGAGAGGCCATGTGTTCAGGCATGGCGGTGGGCGTTTTGCCCTGTGCACCGGCCACCGTGGTCTTGCTGGTCTCAAGATTGTTCCAGCTGTAACTGGCAATCAGCTTCAAGTCGTCGGTGAGGTTGGCGGTGGCTGAGGCTTCGATCCCCTTCGAAGTAACCTGTCCGGTCTGAATTTTGTTCAACGTATTGTCGGGGTCGGTGGTCTGGATGTTGTCCTGCGTCAGGTCGAACCATGCCAGCGTGAACAGCGCATCGAACTGTTCTGGCTGATACTTCACACCGACTTCCCACTGTTTGCCGGTGGTGGGTTTGTAGGTTTCACCATAGAAATTGGTGCCCAACACAGGCGCAAATGAGGTGGCATAACTGACATAAGGTGCCACGCCGATATCCGTTATCCAGCTTAAGCCCGCCCGCCAGGTGAAACGCTGATCGTCCTGCGAAGTGTAAGTGTCGTTGAGGCGGTTTTTGGTGTTCACCGAAGCCCAGTCCTGACGCGCAGAGAGGTCGAGGTTCAGATGCTGGAACAACGCGAGGCTGTTAGAGAGGTAAACGCCGGTTTCGTTAGCATTCTGCTGCGTGCTGGTATAGGGCGAGGTCGTCGGGAAGCGACCATTGCCGGTCGGCTGGTAAATATCAATGCTGCTGGCCCGACCATAGTTCAGATAGTAATCCTCCCCGGTGTGGCGGAACGACACGCCCGCTACACTGGAACCGTGTACGGGCCCTGCATCCCACTCGGTCTTGAGGTTATTATCGGTGGCGAAGACTTTCCCTTTAATACCGAACTCATAGGCCACGCGATTCAGCGTGCGCATGTCCGCCGCCAGCGACGCGCCCGAAAGCGTTTGCGTCATCAGGTCGGTTTCGGTGTAGCGGCTGGCAGAATGGAAGGTCCAGCGATCGCCAAAATGATGGTCCAGTTCGTAACCCAGATTGCTCTGGGTCATATGGTTATCGAGATTGGTCCCATCAAGATAACTGTTACGGTTGACCTGCCCGTTAGGGTTGCTGAGTAAGGTGCCATACAGCGGCAGGTAAGGGCGTGGTGGGCCAAATTTATTGCGGCTAACCGAGGCCAATACGGTCAATGAGGTATCTGCATCGGGGCGCCAGGTCAAGGAAGGCGCCAGGTACAGGGTGTCATCCGGGACGTTGTTAAACTGGGTATTACTGTCACGCCCCACACCCACCACGCGATAGAGCAGTGTTTTATCATCGTTAAGCGGCCCGGAGGTGTCGAACTGGCCCTGCATGCGGCCATGACTGCCGGTCTGAATGGCAACTTCATGTTGTGCATTCAAGGTGGGGCGCTTGCTAATGGCGTTGATGATGCCGCCTGGCGATCCCGCGCCGTAGAGGAAACCATTGGGGCCACGCAGCACGTCCAGTTGTTCCAATCCGTAAGGTTCGTAGCGAACGTAGGACTGCTGAGTGGTGGATCGCAATCCATCCAGCAAGGTCCCGTTCAGTGTTGAATCAAAACCACGGATGTTGAAGTAGTCAAAGCGGGACGAGATCGCAGAGGTTGAGGCATACACTCCCGGTGTGTATTGCAGGGCCTGGGTGGTGCTCTGCACGTTACGATCGTCCATTTCGCTGCGGGTGATCACCGATACTGACTGGGGCGTGGCGAGAATAGATTCATTGGTGCGGCTCCCCGTTGTGCTGGTCTGTGCAACGTAGCCTTTTTCTGGTGCCGTTTTGCTGTCTGCCGTGACTTGCAAGGTATCTTCTGCCAGCGCGCAATGGGCATTAATTAACAGCGCCAGGCAGGTAAGGGGCGTGGTCCAGCGCGCCCAATTTTTATTATTGTTTTCCAAGGTATTCTCCACAATAGAAGCGACTTTTTTGTCGGCTAAAAGTGTGTCAGTGAGAATGTGGACAGACAATCAGCAACACTTTCGCTTGCCGAACTCTTTCTTTAGAAAAACATGCAAAATGAAACTTCCCGGTGTGGCCGGGAAGTCAATTTAGGATCTGTGCTGATTCTGCTGCCAGTAGACGGTTTGCGTTTCGATATACCAGGGGATGATGCGATGGAATAAACCGATGACAAAGTGTGGATCTAATCCTTTGTCCACGGCCCATTTCTGACGTTCGCTCAGCATGCGCTCAACACGACCGGGTGCAGGAATACTTTCCAGATTAGGTTTAAATTGCGCCGCAGACAGAACGTACTCCATACGTTGCTGCAACAGGGACACGATGTGGTGATCGATAGCATCAATTCCGGCGCGAATCTCCATCAGGTTTTTACACTCATTAGCGGCGATCACAGAAGCTCCTTACGGCATATCCGGTGTGTGTGAGAAAAGTCTTTGGCACAGTTGATGTAATATGGCCTGCCAGTGCGTTGTCAGGTAGAAATGGTCTCCCGGCCAGCTGTACAGCCTGAATTCGCTGGACGTAAACTTGCTCCAGCACTGCGCCTCATGCAGAGTGACTTCGCTATCCTCTCGCCCGTGCAATACCGTAATCGGAGAGGAAAGCTTCTCTGTAGTGGTGGGCTGCCAGCGCTCTATCAATGCGTAATCATGTCGCAATTGCTCCAGCACCAAATCGCGTAGAGCCGGGAATTCAAACAAGGACGCGGGTGTCGCCGAAAAACGTGCGACCTCAGCGATTAACTTTTGATCGGACCCCAGATGGAACTGAGTTTGCCGCATCACATCAGGGGGGGGTTGCCCGGAGATGAACAAATGAGAAACCGGCTGCCTGCATTGCTCTAATGCCAGTGCCATTTCCCAGGCGATTATCGCGCCCATGCTATGCCCCAGGAGGATGCGCGGCCTTTTGGGTAAGGCGGTGACTTCTTTTATCAGCAACCTGACCAGTTCAGCCATGTCTGTCAGCGGTGGGAGCTCCAGTCGGTCCTCTCGTAGAGGTAATTGCAGTGCGCGTAAAATCACGCCCTCAGGCAGATGGGCCGCCCAGCGCTGAAAATAGCCGGCGCTGCCGCCAGCATGAGGAAAACACAGAATTTCGCTGCGTGGAGCGGGGCAATAGTTAAGTTGTTGCAATAGCGAAGCATGCATCAGATTGCCCCCTCTTCATGACTTGTCAGCGAGGGGAGTTCGAGCCAGCAGAAGTTCTCCAACTGTCGCTGCATAAATTGCAGAGTTGCTGTGGTGGGTAAAATGTCGGCTGCAAAATGCAGGCCGGGAGGGATTTTGCCTTGCACCATATTTAATGCGGTAAAGGTGGTTACGGCTGCGGTTAACTGTGCTCCAGAAGAACATTCAATCACACAGGCCCGGCGCTCAAATATCCCCTGGCGCTCACCACTGGCCTCAACGGCGACCAGATGCTGTGGCTGCTGTCCAACACATGCCTGTACACTTAACGCTACTAAATCATCTACAGCGCGCGCATCACGCTTAATGCGCTGGCTGAGCCAGTGCACGAGCGCTTCAGAAGAAAAAAGGTTGTACCATGTCAGGTCACTATGAGGATGCGCTTGCCCAATGCGCTGCCACTCACTGGTCATAAAGGGATACGCCATGGCGCTCGCCCGTGCCAGAGGTAGCTGGATGCGAGCCCCACCCTGACAGTGCTGCAACTCACCCTGACGGAGTGCTAACCCTGTGACGCCATAACCGTTATCCAGGCTGGCAAGAAAATCGGCCGCCCCGCCTTGTGAGAAGGGCTCGCAACTCAGCGCATAGCCCTTGGCTTCGTAGAGACGGTCAAAAGCGGAAAAAGCGCTTCGCAGCAGCAGTCCGGATAACCCCGGAAGCATGCCCGCAGAGAGAACTGCGCACGGAGAAGCTTTCTGCGGGTTTTGCAGTCGTGCGAAGAGCGGCTCATCCCCGCCAGGATCGAGATAATCACAATCCAGCGCCGCAGCCGCTCGTGCGACGCGATCGCCAATCAGGTGACCGGGTGCCGCGCAGTTAATGATTAATTGAGCACCCTGACAGAACTGACGCAACGCGCGCTCATCGAACAGATCAACACGCTGGTATTCCACATCGGGATGACGTTGGACAGGGAGTTGCCGGCTTCCGGCACGCAGGTGACCCACTGGAGCCAACTGCGCTATAACCTGTTCACCAACCGCGCCGCGCGCACCGAGGAGAGCAATGACCGGCCGATTAATCATTGTGCTCTCCAGCTGAAAGTGCCAGTGCATTCAGGATGTAATGGCAATTTTTGCTGTTCAGGCAGCTGAAGTGATCGCCTGGGATATCGTGGATATGTAGTGGCAGAGTAGTGTATTGCTGCCAGAAAGTGGTCATCTCCGTATTCATGCCGGGCAGCACCTGCATTTCTCCCAGCTGACGCAGGAAAGTCACAGGGTGATCGTAAGCCTGGAGAGGATGACCGTTTACCGCCAGCAGGCTGTGACGAATCAGTTTAAATTGTTCTGCCACGCGTGCCGGCGTATTCAGGTCGCTATCGCCTAAGGCACAATGGCGGCGAATAGCTTCCAGTCGTGTATCGGGACTGCGACTGGCTAACGCAGTAATCGCTTGCGAACCCGCATCCTGTTTACCGAGCGAGAAAGCGGCGAGTGAACCTTGCGGAATGACACCTGGCGTTTCCTGGAGTATGTCATTGATCAAACGCTGGAAAGCCTGTTCATCGTCGGGATATCCCAGGGCTCTCGGGTCAGCCTGGACGACACGCGCAAAGATATACTCAGCCAATAAATCATCGTCGATGCGGAATGGGACTGGGTAACTGCTGATGATACTGAGTTGCGCTATCTCTTTCCCTGTTGCGTGCAGAAGAGAGGCGATTTCCTGTGCCAGCATCCCTCCGAGACAATAGCCAACAATGTGTAGCGGAGCCGAGTTCATGTCCTGAGCGATAACCTCGACAGCTTGCTTTGCCAGTTGCGCAATCCCGCTTTCCGCTGGCTGAGCAAGGAACTGTTCCGGCGTATTCAGTGCCAGGCCCAGAACGCGCTGGCGCTTGTCGATTTTTTCCAGCATCGCGCGATAAGGGGCCAGCGTGCCGCTGCCATCGTGAACCAGTAGCAGCGTCGTGGCGCTCGCCTCCCCGGGCTGGATTTCCTGCAACGTATAGTGAGAGGCCTGTGGCTGGCTAAAACGCTGCGCCAGCGCGGCCAAATCTTTCTCGTTCATCATGGCGCGCAGCAGCGTATCCCAGCGCCATCCCGAAGCTTGCGGTAAGGTAGCGCGGAGTCGGCTCACGACTTGTGCCACCAGCAGTGAATCTCCGCCCAGTGTGAAGAAGTTATCGTGACGACCGACGCTGTCGATTTTGAGCACCGACTGCCAGATTTTGGCAATATCTTTTTCCAGAGCACTGGCGGGTGCTGCTGCAGTTGTTGAACGTTCTGTCCTTTTGGTGGGTATCAGTGATGCCAGCGCCCGGCGGTCAATTTTCCCATTAGACGTTAAGGGCAGGTGATCGAGCTGGTGGATCTCATCCGCTAACATCCATCCGGGTAGCCATTGGCTTAGATGGTGACGCAATTCATCTGGATGCACGGTGGCTTGATGAGTCTTAAATCGAGCAGCAAACACATGCTGCCCCAAATCGTTCAACGCTAATGCCTCCTGTGGCGCGATAACAATTTCCATCGCGCCCGCCTGCTCCAAATAGTGATGCCATTCATTAACGCTAATAAATGTGGTGCCCTGTTCAAGACGGCAATCCTCAAAGCCGGTTAATCCCTCTTTGAACTCCATTGATGACATAATCTGATAGCTGTTACTGGTGGCTTCGATAAACACCAGCCACCCGCCGGGTGCCAGAATTTCTTTCAGTTTCGCAATAACATCTGCCGCGTGACGTGAATTGTGCAGTACGTTTGCGCAAAGAATGACATCGCGTGACGCAGGCTCAATACCTTGCGGCAGTGCGGGCTGATTAATGTCATAGAGACCGTAGCGTACCCATGGCCACTGGCTGAAGCGCTTTTCCGCCTCGTTCAGGAAGTAGTTGGATAGATCACTAAACAGGTAATCCACCGGGAAGGCTGCCAGTGCAGGAATGAGGTCGAGGCTGGTTCCACCAACGCCCGCTCCGACTTCCAGCAGACGTAATGTTTCACCGTTCTTTTCGCGAGCAATCTGGCAAATGGTGGCACAGACCAGCTCATTAACCGTGCGGCTCACCAGGTTATCGCGATAGGCTGCTTCGGCTACATGGGTTTGCCCCTCCGGGAACAGTAAATCCAACGGGTCTGCTTCATTGCGCATCAGTGCCGGTAACGCCAGATGGCTGTCATGCATATAGCGAAGGATAGCCGCCCCCCAGTTCACCTTGTGCCCCAACTGGTGGAGCGTCTGCCAGCGTTGCTCTACGTCGTGCGAAGTGACCTGACGCTGTGTAACAAAGTGCTCTTCATCGACCTGTTGTAAAAAGCCCTGTTCCGTCAACGCGCGCAGCCAGCGCCCAATCAGGCGTTCATGGCGTGAAGCCACCGCGCCGCTGCTAACCAGGTCAGTCAATGCCACCGGGGCTTTTCTCGAGCTGGCGAACTGCGGCAGGCTCAACAATGCCTGGGCCATTGCCAGCAATGACACCTCTTCAATGCCCTGTGCCAATTGAAGGACGGCCGCGCGATCCAGTTGGCTGGCAATAGATTGCGCCTGTTGCGGCAGTATGTGTCCAACCTGTGAGGCGTTCAGGGCACAATGCCGCTGTGCCGCGGTCACAAAAGCAACTAAGCGTTGCGTACTTTGTCCGCGATCCATCACCAGTACATTGGCGGAGGCAACATCAGGGTGGCGAATGAGTGTGCTTTCAATCTCCGCCAGCTCAATACGGTGGCCACGCACCTTGAGTTGATCGTCCTCCCGTCCCAGAAACTGCACATTGCCGTCCGTCAGGTAGGCACCCAAATCACCCGTGCGATAAAGTCTCTCACCACTCACGGGGTGCGTGAGAAAGTGCTGCGCGGTTTTTTCCGCATCGCCGGCATATCCCAGGGCCAGACCGGATCCGCCAATATACAATTCTCCCGCCACGCCGTCTGGAAGCTCACGCATTGCTGCATCCAGCACATAGATGTGCTGGTTAGGCAAAGGACGGCCATAAGGGATGCTGACCCACTCTGCGGGGACGGTGGTAATCGGATATATGACTGACCAGATTGCGGCTTCGGTCGCGCCCCCTAAGCTGAAAAGCTGAGCATTCGGCAAGAGGTCTCGGGTGCGGGCAGGAAGGTCGACCGGAATCCAGTCCCCCGAGAGCAGCGCTGCGCGCAAAGAAGGGCATTGGGTGTCGCCATCGCTATGCAGATAGTCCACCAGCATGGCGAGTTGCGCAGGCACTGAGTTCCATAATGTGATCTGATGCTCGCGAATCAGCTGGGTTAGCTTCCAGGGATCGCTACGGTATTTTGGAGCCGGGAGTACCAGTGCGGCGCCGGTAGCAAGGATACCGAAAACATCGTAAACAGCGAGGTCAAAACTCAGGTTGGCTAATCCCAGCAGACGGTCATGTTGCGTGGGTTGCAGTCGCTGATTCATCGCTTCCAGGGTATTGCGTGCTGCCTGGTGGCTGATCATCACGCCTTTTGGTTCACCGGTTGAACCTGAGGTATAAATCACATAAGCCAACGACGCTGGGCTGACCTCCGGCCAGAAGGCAGGCATGCGTGTGGCCTCAACGCGATCAGTGCTGATCATCGCGTATTCATCTGTGTTGAGATGATAAGTACTGTGCGCCAGAATGATATCCGGTTGTGCCAGGCTCAGCAGCCACGCCTGGCGTTTATGGGGTAAAGAGATGTCCAGTGGGATCCACACTGCGCCCGCGCGCATCACGGCCAGCACAGCGATAATCTGGCGCACACTTTTCTCCAAGGCAATAACCACACGTCCACCGGGTTGGATACCCTTCGTGATGAGACACGCGGCAAGCGCATCGGCTTCTGCTATCAATTCTTGATAACTAAGCTGTTCATGCGTGTCCATCACGGCCAAAGCAGAGGGCGTTTTTTGCGCCTGTTGCCAGATGGGGGTGTGCATCAGGCCTTGCGGCAATGGCATATCTGTCTCATTTAGCGCCTGATGGCGCTGACGCTGCGCCAGAGGCAAGGGGATGGCAAGGGGCTGATGCCAGTCCTGACGGTTATCGCATAAGGACAGGATAGTTTCCCGGAACGCACTGAACATTTCTGCGGCTGTCTGCGGTTCCAGCGTGCCTTCTCGAATGTCCCAGTTGATATTTAACCCGGTTTCGCCTGGCGCGATTTGGCAATCGAGTGCAACCTGCGGCGTTTGGGTAATGCTGTAAGTTTGCTGTGCACCCTGCAGTAACTGAGCGCAGCAATCCATTCCACTGCTGATGGCACAGGTGAAGGCCACCGGGTAGAGTGCGGCCTCACGTCCGCGTCTGCGCGCAATCTCCCTCATCACATCAATGCCCGTGAACGCGTTGTGGTCAAGATCACGCCATAATTGATCCTGTAACGCAGTGGCCTGCGCAATCAGTGAGTGCTGCGGCTTATAGTTCACTTCAAGCAACTCCACCGCACTGAAATCGCCGATCACCGCGTCAATCGACGGATGCAGGGGCTGGCGTTGCATCATGGTCAGGCTCAGACCAAAGTGATTGCCGGCTCCCCATCGCTGCAAGGTTGCGGCATAGATCGTTGCGAACAAAGCGCTAAGGCCTGTGCCATGATCGGCGGCTTGCTGACTGAGTTGGGTGAACTGATCAGGCGGCAACACAAAACCTTCACGATAAAAGCGAGCTGTCACAGGCAGTGTGCAAGAGGGTAAGAGGGGCGCAGCGGGTAGGCTATCCACACGTGTGAGCCAGTAGTCTTTTGCGTCCTGAAAGGCGCGGTTTGAATCCCGGCGCTGGCTGTTTATCACATAATCCCGGAATGTCACTGTCGGCGCTGTTATGTTTTCGCCCTGATAGGCCGCGTTTAATTGTGCGAGCAGCTGTCGTGCGCTCTGGAAGTCACAGACCAGCAGGTTGAATGAAATATGCAACACGGCACTGTCTTGCATCTTTGTCACATTGAGACCGATTAATGGCCAGCAATCGGGCTGACTCTGATAATGGCTAAAGGCTTCTCTTCGCTGCAGCAAGCGTTGCTGCTGAGTGGCCAGAGAATGAGAGCGAAGGTCTTCGACCGAAATCATGGCTTTGGGTACGTCCTGGAGTGTTTGCTGTGTGCCATTTTCATAGACCACCGTACGCAACATATCATGTGCAGCAATCAGCGATTGCCACGCTGCCTGCAGACGGGGCACGTCCAGTTCGGTAAAGCAGAACTCAAGATAACCGTGACAATCCACACCACCATAGGTAAAGGCTTCATTGCGGCCCATCAGGTAGGCGGATTGCAATCCGGTGAGCGGATAGGGTGCAAAACGGTTTTCGCTGTCCTCTATCCAGTCGGGTGTTGCCAGCGCGTTGAGCAGATCGGATTTGTGCTGGCGCAACAGAGCAATTCTTTCTGCTGTCATCGCGCCTGCAGGGGCACGATATCGGAGTGCATCACCTTCACACCATAACGTTATGCCGGCCGCTTTAAACTCCTGGATTAATGTGGACAAATTCATAGTGCTCCCTCTTCAGTCGTTATGACGGCAGGACAAGTTGATTCAATGAAATGGGTGAGCGCCAACAATGTGGCGTGACTCAGGAACTGGCGCAGTGATAGCTGGATACTCAATGATTGATTGATACGGTTTACCAGCCTCATGGCTTGTAAGCTGTTGCCGCCCAACTGAAAGAAGCTCATCTCTGCATCCAGTGACGGCAGATCCAGCACTTCCAGCCAGTAATGGCGGAGCTGTGCCTGCAGCGGGTTTTCTTCAGTGGTGACCGTGCCGGGGGACTCGACTTCAGTCGAAGCGTTGATAACCCGGCGGCTTAATTCGGCTCTGTCTACCTTTCCATTTGGCGTAAGGGGCAAATCCTCTGTCACTAAAATGCGTTTTGGCACCATGTAAGTGGGTAGCGTTGTGGCCAGCTGTTCTACGAGTGCAGAGGTATTTATGGCGATATGCGAAGTCACTACCGCAGCAAGGTGGTGGTTAACCACCAGACAAAACGCCGCTTTAACGCCACTTAGCTGACGTAAAGCCGATTCGATTTCAGCCAGTTCAATACGGTTACCATCGAGTTTAATTTGGCTATCCTGCCGTCCCAGAAAATGCAGCAGCCCTTCAGGCGAGTAAAAGCCGCGATCGCCGGTTCGGTACCAGCGCTGGCCATCATGCTGCACAAAGCGTTGCGCCGTTTGTTGCAAATCGCCTACATAACCGCGAGCAAGCCCCTCGCCGCCAATCCATAACTCGCCGGGTACCCAATCAGGGCAATCGCATTCGCACTCATCCATGACTCTGAACTGCTGGTTGGAAAGGGGATAGCCGTAAGGCACACGTTCTCTGACATCAAAGTCTGGTGTGATTTCGAAGGCGTTTGACCAGATAGCGGCTTCTGTTGCGCCGCCCATGGCAACGATACGCACCGCTTGTAACAGCTTATGCCTGAGGCGTTGTGCAAGGTCGGGGGCGACCCAGTCTCCGGATACCCACACCAGGCGCAAATGAGGCAGAAACGGTGTCTCTGAGTTCGTCAGTAGCAGCATTTCCATCAGGGCTGGTACCGAATTCCAGAGCGTCACGCGATGCTGCTGCGACAAGCGTCGCCACGTATCCGGATCGCGCCGCTCATCCTCGCGGGGCATCACGATGGCGCCACCTGCTGACAACAATCCAAATATGTCGTAAACCGACAGATCAAACTCCAGTCCGGATAGTGCCAGTACACGGTCATCGCGATTAATGTCAAAACGATGATTTAAGGTGGCGATGGTGTTCCAGGCGGCTCGATGTGTGACAGCAACGCCTTTGGGTTCGCCCGTTGAGCCTGAGGTGTAGATGATATATGCCAGGCTCTCGCCCTCTCCTGGTAACGGCACAGGCAAAGATTCAGAGGATGCATTAAACCCATGCTGTTGTAGATCATAAACGACGATCGTTTCAGGCCAGATCTCTGACAGTTGCGTGATCACACAGACGACCTCTGCTCGCTGGCAAATCAAGGCACGGCGGGCGAGGGGATGGTGCATCGCCAGTGGCACCCAGCTCGCGCCAGCAGCCAGAACGGCCAGTACAGCAGCAATCTGTTCGCCACCTTTGGGAAGATTGATCGCGACGCGATCCTGCGGTTTAACACCTAGCCGCTGAAGCCGATGTGCCATCTGTAAGGCGTACTGTGACAGCACCTGATAGCTCAGACAGCCTTCTGCGGTGAAAATAGCAGGGGCATCAGGCTGCCTGCGCGCTTGCGCGAAGAATCCGTCATGCAGCTGTGCCTGTGGCAGACTTTCTGTGGTTGCGTTAATGCGGCTCCGCGTTGCCTGCGTTTCGGGCAGTAGTCCCCTCTCTGGCAGGACATCCCACTCTTGTTCAATAAGCAGATGCAGGCGTGCCAGCCAGCTGTTAAAAAGCGCGCTGACCATACCGGCTGGAAATAGGGCATCGACGCTATCCCAGTTCAGTATCAGCCCCTCGCGGGTGGGGTAACTTTGATGATCTATCCAGACCTGTGGGGTTTGCGAAATCATCCAGCCTAACTGCCCGAGCGTCTTTTCTGCCTCATCGGGAACGAACGGTTTTCCGAGATTGAGAGCGAATACCACTGGTGCGCTGCGGGGAGCCGTGCCATCGGCGCGCGCCAGATCGCGTAACACTTCAACGCCCGAATAGTCGGCGTGCGTAATATCGCGATGCAATTGCGATTGTAATTGTTGAAGACGTTCGGTGAAGCTTGCCGGGCGACGGAAATCCACTTCAAGCAGCAGCAGAGAGGTGAAGTCGGCCACCATATCGGATACCGCGGGAACCAGTTCATGGCGGTTAAAGAGTGGAATGTTGAGCAGGAAATGCTTGTTCTCACTCCAGCGTGCCAGCACCTCGCAATATAACGTTAAAAACACGGTTGCGAGTGTCACCCCCTGCTTTTTGGCCTTGGTTTCAAGCGCATCTAATTGAGGGTTTTTAACTAAATAGTCACGGCGGGTAAAGCGTGGTTTAGTCAGTTTTTCAGGTTGTTGCGCCAGTGGTAATGTGGGTGCACCCGGTAAGAAAGGTAAACGTTGCTTCCAGTAATCCTGCGCGGTGCGCCGGCGTTTGTCACTCTCAAGCTCATGCCGTTGCAGGTACTGGGAAAAGTTAGCCGTGAAGGGCGCTAATTCTGGTGCGTCATGCTGATAGTAATAGGCTAAATCTCGCAACAGAATGCTGATACTTAGCACATCTGCGACCAGCAAATCGAGGTTCAGGTGAAGACGGCTGCTTTTTCCGGGTAAGCGTGAGAGCGCTACACGCAATGGCCATCCCTCATTTATATCCGCGCAATAATGAGAATAGTCATCACGATGCTGATTAAGGCGAAAAGCAATTTGCTCAGCAGAGTGCGTCCGAAGATCCTCAACTGAGAGTTTGAACGTCCGTAAGTTAGTCGGCACATGCTGTTCTCCCTGGTCGGTAAATTGTGCACGCAGCATGGGATGCCGTTTAATCAAACGATTGCAAGCCAGGGCAAGGCGTTCCGGACACAGGTCAGCGCCCTGAAATTCCATGTAAACCTGGCAACTGTTACCGCCCAGTGGCTGATCTTCCTGACGACCCATCCAGTAAGCCTGCTGAACCGGTGTTAATGCGAAAGGCTTGCTCATATCTGATGCCGGCAATCCCCTCTCTAATGAGGGGATTAAGGCGCCATCGTCAAGCATGGCAAGCCAGCTGTTCAGCGTGGGATGTTTTTTCAGCGTATCAAAAGAACACGCCACTCCCTGTTTGCGTAGCAGATTGACCGTGCGCATTAAGCCAATCGATTCCATACCTTGCAACAGCAGTGAGCTGTCAAAGTCGATTTCTGCAACGGTTAAGCCCAGTAGCGCTGCGGTATGTTCTGTGAGTTGAGTATAGGCTGGATGCATTTATTTCCCCTCAATGCTCAGAAGATATTCCTGTTTTAATTTACTGCGCAGTTGTTTTTTGCTGACTTTACCAACACCGGTCAGATCAAAAGCAGGCGGGAAATTGAAACGATCGGGGATTTTAAAGCGCGCCACACCTTCACCAGCAAGGAACTGGCGTAATGCGACAGCAGTGGGTGGGTGTGCATCACACAGTAGAAATGCGCAGATGATTTCGCCTAAATAATCATCCTGTATCCCCACGATCGCTGCATCTTTAATATTAGGGTGGCGAAGTAATATATCCTCCAATTCACCGCAATCAATTTTCTCACCACCACGGTTGATCTGATCTTTATCTCTACCCTCGGAAATCATATCGCCATCGAGGGTCAGGCGAACTAAATCACCGCTACGATAAAAACCATCATTATTAAAGTTGCCGACATTTAACGAGTCAGGTCCATAATACCCCCTGATGGTGTAAGGTCCGCGAGTTAATAAATATCCTACTTCTCCTGCGGCGACATCTTTTCCCTCCTCATCCACCACACGTATTTCATCAGCCGGGGTCATCGGCTGGCCCTGAGTGGTTAATGTACGTAGTGACATGTCACCGGGTTTGGTAAAACAAATCAGTCCTTCCGCCATGCCAAAAACTTGCTGTAGAGCGCATCCCAGTACTGGAGTGACACGCTTCGCCGCCTCGTAGCTCATTTTCGCACCACCTACCTGCAGAGTTTTAAGCGAGTCGATATCAGGAGGGCACATTTCCGCCGCGTCCAGCCACACCATCGCCAGTGGAGGAACTAATGAGGTTACCGTGACGCCTTGCTGTTTGATTAAAGAGAAGCAGTGATCGGGAAAGGTTTGGTCACTGATGACCACGCGGCCACCCACAAACAGCGTACCGATAAAGCCAGGGCAGGCCAGTGGGAAGTTATGTCCCAGGGGCAGTACCGCCAGATAAACGGTTTTCCGCGAAAAATCGCAGGCTGAGATCGCAGACCGAATGTTGCAAAGATAATCGCGGTGACGTCTGGGGATCAGCTTGGGCGTACCGGTTGTTCCACCGGAAAGCTGAAAGCAGACTAAATCATCAGGATGGTTCACGACCCCTGGCTTTGCTGGCGCAAGATGGGCTTCAAAGGAAGTATGCAGGGTGCTTCCTGCTGATACTTTTAGCTGCAGGAGGGCCGGAAAATGCTGATTCACAGCCTGTGTTAGCCCGATGGTTGTTTCACCTTCAAAGGTATCCTGATAGATCCATGCTTTGGCTTGCGCTGCGCGGGCAAATGACAATATTTCATTTTCCCGGTGGCTGGGTAGGGCGAATACAGGGACGATACCTGAGATAAACAAAGCAAAAAGCGTTTCGACATAATTAATTGAATTCGGTAACTGCAATATAACTGCATCACCTTTTTTAAGGTTAAAGGTATGAAGTTTGTTAGCCAGTTGCACCGCACGCAGATAAAGCTGTTTATACGTCAGTGTCTCGTTATTAAAGCACAATGCAATATCGTCAGCATAGGTTTGTGAAATAGCGATGATACGTTGGTCGAAAGTTTCATCGTTCCAGAATCCCCCGCGGAAATAATTATCACGAACATCCTTAGGCCAATCCGGAATTTTATAACTTGCAGGGCCTGAAGACGAGTTTTGCATAAATTCACCTGCTCTGAGAATAATGTGTGAGGACAAAATGCAGATGACCAACGCCAAATGCTAAACGGTAATATTGTTATGCCGACAGGTTATTTATGACAATCACCAAAGTTTTAGGTACAGAAACTAATTCTTTAGAAATTGATGAAAATCGGACCAGTTAAAATTGATTAACCTTATTTATAATGAGGTTGAGTAGCGGCGGGAATTAAATGGCTTAGTCAAAGTCATAGACAGAAATTTACAATACGCTTACAATGAGAATGATTATCAATACCAATCATCTGAACAGCAGGGACAACCATGGATTCGCACAAGCTAACCGCCGGGAAGAACAGCCTTCGCCAGTCGGGCGAAGGTGAAGTACAGATGTTGTTACGTGGTGATATTTCACTAAGCAGTGGCAGCGTGAATCCGCAGCGCGCGGTCTGGCAGGATGAGCAGCTGTTTGTGGGTCTAAAAATTATCATTATTGAAAGCGGTGAATTGCTGTGCCGTTTTCCTCAGCAAGCAGAGCGGCATATCAAAGGTCCGGCACTTTGTGCTGTCTGGAGTCAGGATTTAGCGCACGCAAGTCAGTGCTTACTGCCTGGTGCGAATCTGAGTTACACCGCAGTGAATATTTCTACACACTCGTTAAGTCAGCATCTTTGCGCCGACTCCATTAATACGCTTGCAGCAGGCATGCATCTCGACTTATCCGCAAATCCCGGCATGCGCATTCAAACGACGCCGAAATGCCTGTGTGGTCTGAGAGCCCAATTGTTTACTAATCCACTTCAGGGGGTCGCCCGGCAGCTGTACATGACGGGCAAGGCGCTGGAGATCGTTGCTCACACGCTGGATAGTTTGGTAAGTGAAGACATAACGTTGCAGCAATCAACGTTACGCCTGAGCTCCTGCGATATTGCCCGGCTGCATGATGTGAAAAACTTGCTCGCTGAGCACATCGACTCACCTCCCTCCATTCGTGATCTCAGCGCTAAAGTTGGCCTGAACACGCGTAAACTCACCGCCGGGTTCCGACGCCTGTTTAATCAGAGCATCTACGGCTATTTGCAAACGCTGCGACTCGAAACCGCCTGGCGTATGTTGTCGACAGGGGAAGCCAGCGTCTCTTCAGTGGCCTATCAGGTCGGCTATTCGCCCGCCCATTTCTCCGTCGCTTTCCGCAAAAAATATGGCTTTGCACCTAAGGATATGCGGGGCTGAAGCAGGGCAGAGCGATCTGATTGCTTAGCTTTTTAAACTGAGGAATTGAGCGGCAAATCAACCCTGGGGAGTAGGTCCAATTCTACGCCAGCCCATCCACAATGGTGATCATGGCTGTTGCCACGTTCTCACGCTGCTTTTTGGCTAACTGATACTCGTCAGAATGATAGCAATCCAGCGCCGTTTGATAATCGGGGAATTCAATGATCACATGCTTCTTAAATTCATCGCCCTCAAGTGAGGTGGCATTTTCACCGCGAGCGATAAATTTCGCCTGATATTTTTTAAACGCAAGCGGTGCCAGCTCAATATAATTCTGGTACTGCTGTGCATCCTCAATATTGACGTGGGCGATCCAATAAGCAGACATTATTTTTCCTCGGCAGTCAGAATAGATTTAGCCAGCGTGGCCGCTTCTGAAAGATGCTGTTTGACAGCCTCTTTCGCTTGTTCGGCATTATTTTCTTCAATCGCTTCATAAATTCGCGACATACGTTCAAAACCCGCCACCTGACGCTCCGGACTGCGCAGGGTCAGTGCGCGCAGTCGGCTGATACGACTATTCAGGCGCTGGACGATTTCCCACGCAATATGATGTTTTGCAATGGAAAAGAGTGCTTCATAAAAGGCCTGAGACGCTTCAACGCGTTCAATATCATCATGATCATGCGAAGCTTTAGCGATGCGCAGGAGTTTCTTGTGCAGATTCTTTTTATCACTGCTGGTGGCTAATTTTGCGCAATCCTTCGCCGCTTCGGATTCCAGCAGGATACGAATATCGTAAATTTGCTCGGCCACTTCCCAGGTTAATATCGCCACAATCGGGCCTTTTTTCGGCAGGTTTTCAATTAAACCTTCCGCTTCCAGATAGCGAATGACTTCGCGCACCACAGTACGGCTTACACCTAATTCATCACACAGTGAGCGTTCAACCAAACGGTCGCCAGCTTTAAAGTATCCCGAGATAATGGCCTGACGAACTTTAGCCAACGCCAGTTCACGTAACGTCACCGGCGTATTTTCAATTTTTAGGGAATGACTCGCATCCATAATCGTCTCTTCGTTGAAATTTAAAAAATTCAGCCTGAAGTCAATGTCATGTCCTGCAAGCGTTTTAACTATTAGCACTGTTTCCGTTCTGAAAGCAACGCCGCCTTTACCCTCTTTGCTACCACCGCCTATCGACTTCTCACCGACCCGCCCGTTGAAATCAGCGTTAGCTCACAGTTTCATCATGCGGTCTGAGCACGAAATAAAAATATCCTTGAGGAATAATCAAAACTTCGTGAATTCATGCCGTTATGAAAAGACTGCCAGGATAATTCGTGTGATTTTTATGACCTCAATCACACTCATCTCGCTTCTCAAACCGCCGGTGACACATTGCCTTTTTGATCCCCATCCCCCCAGTCATGGCGGGGTTTTGCGTTGCTTAAGCATAGCAAAAACGCCGAAAAAATTTAATACCGTATGATGGTATACCAACTTTTGACATGCCAGAAATCTCAGTGTTATATCACTCCCCGACACACCAGATTAACAAACCGTTAACTTGAATGAGGTTCTGACCATGCATCCAGATATACGCAAGACGTTCGTTACCACCGAGACCATTTACTCCGACGGCGGCAAAGCGGCGACGACACCGCTGGTGATGATTGCGGCGGCTGCCGTGGTGAAGAATCCGTGGGCAGGTGAGGGGTTCGTGGAAGATCTCGCCCCTAAGATTCGTGAAATGGCACCCGTGTTGGGCGAGTTACTGACCGGGTTAATCGTGAAAGAAGCGGGCGGTGGCGACAAGGTTGTGGCTTATGGCAAAAGCGCCGTCGTTGGTCTGAACGGCGAACTGGAACACGCGTCAGCGCTGATTCATACCCTGCATTTCGGCAACCATTATCGCTCAGCGGTGAAGGGTAAAACCTATCTGGCCTTTAACAACACCCGCGGTCCAGCCAATACGCCCATTCTGGTGCCGATGATGGGCACCGATGATGAAGGCACGCGCGAGCACTACCTCACCATGCAGTTCAACATCAATGATGCGCCATTCAGCGATGAGATTGTGATCGCGTTGGGCGCGGCACTGGGCGGCCGTCCGCATCATCGTATCGGCAACCGTTATCTTGACCTGAAAGAGTTAGGCCATGACCAGAAAAACCCAGCAGCTATCTGAGTTAGGTCTCCAGGTGAGTTACCTGGAGGCTGGACAGGGCACGCCGCTGGTGTTGATCCACGGCGTCGGCATGAACGCTGACGCCTGGTTCCCGCAAATGGACGTGCTGAGTCGCTATTTCCGCGTGATCGCGGTGGATATGCCGGGACATGGCGAAAGCAGCGGTTTTCGCCATCCCGCCACCCTGAAAGATTACGTGCAGTGGCTGGCCCTGTTCCTGAAGACACAATCGGAATCCAGTTTTGCCGTAGCCGGACACTCAATGGGGGCGCTGATTACTGCCGGGATTGCCATCGATTATCCCCAGTTGGTGAATCACGCGATTGTGATGAGCGGCGTGTTTAAACGTAACGACACTGCACGCAACGCCGTGTTGCAGAGGGCACAAGAGCTGGCCAGCGGTAATGTGCGGCTCGATGCCCCGCTGGATCGCTGGTTCAGTGACGATCACCACGAACAGCCCCTGCGTAAAAAAGTGGGCGCGTGGTTGCAGCAGGTGAATCTCGACGGCTATGCCCGCGCCTATCAGGCGTTTGCGGCCGGAGATCGCTTTTATTCAGAACGCTGGAACGAAATGCAATGTCCGGTGTTGGTGATGACTGGTGAACTGGATGCCAATTCGAATCCAGACATGACGCGCCAGATGGCCCAGGCCGCGCGCCAGGGGCAGGCGGTGGTGGTCGCTAACGCTAAACACATGTTGAACCTGACGGATGCCGACCGTGTGAACGAAGAGATTTTATCGTTCCTCAATCCGGTTGCTGCTGCCGTCACGCAAAAAGAGCCTGTAAAGGAGTAACTTATGGACGCAGATAAACGCAGACAGTTACGCGACGCCTTTGGCGCCTTCATGACCGGCGTCACTGTGGTCACCACCAACGATGCGCAGGGGCAGCCGATTGGTTTTACCGCCAATTCGTTTTCTTCGGTATCGCTCGATCCCGCGCTGCTGCTGGTGAGCATCGATAAGCGCTCCGCCAATTTCGACAACTTCACTCAGTGCCCGCACTTCGCTATTAACATCCTGGCGGAGCAGCAGAAAGAGACGTCGAACATCTTCGCGCAGAAGATTGCCGATCGCTTCTCATTGGTGAAGTGGCGTAAAGGGGAGTTCAACACGCCGCTGCTGGATGACAGCTCCGCCTGGTTTGAATGCGCGATGCATCAGGTGGTGGATGCCGGTGACCACGCGATCCTGATCGGCAAAGTTGAGCAGTTCGATTCCTGCGGCACCCCGGGGCTGGGCTACTATCGCGGCGCGTACTTCACGCCTTATCAGAATGCCGAGTCTCTGATTGCCGGGCCTAATGTGGTGGTCAGTGCGTTGATTGAGTCTGCGGGTCAGGCGCTGGTGGTGAAGAAAGAGAATGGTTATGGCCTGCCGTCGCAAACGGTGAATAACCGCAGCGTCAGTGAAACCCTGAAACAGGTGTTCGATGGACTCAACATCGAAGCCAGCCCGGGTTTTGTCTACTCCATCTGGGAAGACCGCCAGAAGAAACAGCAGCATATCGTGTTTCTCTGTGCACAACCGACCGGCAGCACCTTGCCAGCGGTACAGCAGGGCGAATGGGTGGATGTCCACGCGCTGGCGCAACTGCCGGTACCGGACAGCGCGTTGAAATCGCTGGTGGATCGTTTCATCCGTGAAAATGCAGTGGGCAATTACGGCCTTTATTATGGCGATGAAGTTGAAGGCTCAGTGCGCCACTTCTTTGCTCCGTCGCATCAGGAGGTGGTATGAAACTTTCCCTGTTCCTGCACATGGAGCGCGTGTCAGCGGATGACGCGCAGGACCAGCTGTACGATGAAATGATGGAACTGTGTGAAATCGCGGATAAAGGCGGTTTGCACGCTATCTGGACCGGCGAGCACCACGGCATGAATTTCACCATCGCGCCGAATCCGTTTATCAACCTGGTGGATATCGCCAGCCGCACGCAAAACGTGCGACTCGGCACCGGCACCATTATTGCACCATTCACCCATCCGATCCGCCTGGCGGGCGAAGCGGCAATGACGGACTTGATCACCAAAGGGCGTCTGGATCTCGGGATTGCACGCGGTGCGTACTCCTATGAATACGAGCGTCTGATGCCGGGAATGGATGCCTGGGAAGCGGGCCAGCGTATGCGAGAGCTGGTTCCGGCGGTAAAAGCGTTGTGGAAAGGCGATTACGAACACAAGGGTGAGTTCTGGAATTTCCCGTCTACGACTTCATCGCCACAGCCTAAACAGCAGCCGCATCCGCCGATCTGGGTCGCCGCCCGCGATCCGAACAGTCATGAGTTTGCGGTGAAGAACGGTTGCAACGTGCAGTGTACGCCGTTGCATCAGGGGGAAGAGGAGATCACGCGCCTGATCAACACTTTTAAAGATGCCTGCCGTGAATACGCACCCGATCAGCCCCTGAAGATCATGCTGCTGCAGCATGGATTCGTCGCCGAGGATGAAGCAGATGCGCAGCAAGCTGCTGTTGAGCTCAATCGTTTTTATAACTACTTCGGCGCCTGGTTCAAGAATGAGCGCCCGGTGGAGCAAGGCCTGATTAAGCCGCTGACGGAAGAGGAGATCGCGGCGAACACCTATTACAGCGTGGAAGGCATGCGGAAAAACCTGGCGATCGGTAATCCTGACCAGGTGATCGCGCGCCTGAAAAACTATGAGGCGATGGGCTACGATGAGTACGCATTGTGGCTGGACAGCGGTATGACCTTCGAGCGCAAAAAAGCCTCGCTGGAACGCTTTACTCAACACGTTGCACCTGCATTTCACTAAGCGGAGACGTCATGGAATCCTTCAAACTCTACATCGATGGCCAATTTGACGCGGGTGCAGCGAGTTTTACCTCGCTGAACCCGGCCACCGCTGAGCCGTGGGCCAATATAGCCGAAGCGCGCAGCGAGCAAACCGACCGCGCAGTGCAGGCGGCGGCACGTGCATTTGAATCTGACGCGTGGCGTGGATTAACCGCCGGTGCGCGCGGCAAATTGCTGTTAAAGCTGGCGGATTTTATTGAACGCGACGCGCCAAAACTGGCACGTCTGGAAACGCTCGATACCGGCAAAATTATCCGTGAAACCCAGGCGCAGATAGCCTACGTGGCGGAATACTATCGCTTCTATGCCGGACTGGCCGACAAGATGGACGGCGCCACGCTCAGCATCGACAAAGCCGATATGGAAACCTGGATCAAACGCGAACCGGTGGGGGTGGTTGCGGCTATTATTCCCTGGAACAGTCAGCTGTTTCTCTCAGCGGTAAAAATCGGGCCTGCCATAGCGGCCGGCTGTACGGTGGTGGTGAAAGCGGCAGAAGTTGCTCCGACGCCACTACTGGCCTTTGCGGAGTTGGTGCATGAGGCCGGTTTCCCGGCTGGCGTCATCAACGTGATCACCGGATTTGCTGAAGGATGTGGCACGGTGCTGACACAGCATCCGCTGGTTGATCACATCGCCTTTACCGGCGGAGCAGATACCGCGCGCCATATTATTCGCAACAGTGCAGAAAACCTGGCGAGTACCTCCCTGGAATTAGGCGGGAAATCCCCGTTTATTGTGTTTGCTGATGCTGATTTAGACAGTGCAGCCAATGCGCAGGTGGCGGCCATCTTCTCTGCCTCAGGACAGAGCTGTGTGGCGGGATCGCGTCTGTTGGTGGATGAGCAGATTAAAGATGCCTTTATTGAAAAGCTCACCAGCAAAGTGCGCGGGATTGTGATTGGCTGCCCGCAACAGCAGGAGACGCAGTTTGGTCCACTTTGTACCGAGCGGCAGAAAAGCAATATCGAGCAGGTAGTGAGTCGCAGCATCGAGCAGGGCGCGCGTCTGGTGATCGGCAATCAGCCGGTTGATCGCCCTGGTTTCTATTATCCGCCCACCATTCTCGATTGCAGCGCCGTACCGAATGCAGAAAGCGTGGTGCAGGAGCTGTTTGGTCCGGTCTTGTCGGTGCTGACGTTTAAAGATGAAGCCGACGCAATTCGTTTAGCCAACGGCACAGAGTATGGTCTGGCGGCAGGCGTATTCACCCAGAACCTGACTCGCGCCCATCGCGTCACGCGTAAGTTGCGCAGCGGCGTGGTCTGGCTGAATACTTATCGCGTGGTTTCACCGCTGGCGCCATTTGGCGGCTACGGTAAGTCTGGCTTTGGTCGCGAAGGCGGCATTGACGCGGCGTTGGAATACACCACGACGAAAACTGTCTGGCTGCGCACCAGCGATGAGCCGATTAGCGATCCCTTTATTATGCGCTGAGGGGTTAAGGTGCGCTGACATGCGCACCTTGCGGGAATCTGGTTTGCATATATCAATGCGCGCTCTGCCAGAAATAAAGTTGGAATTTTCAGCGTCGTTATTTATGACGACCGTCACAGGTACAGTTGTTAAGCATTAAATAGCACCGGGAGTCTTACCGCCAATTCTTTAATAAGAAGACGAAAAACCATTCGTCGGGATGGCTGTGGCTTTTTTTCGCGAGGAAGGTTTTACCCACATTAAAAAACAATCCCATTTTGAGAATTGGAGGCTATGGTGAATACACAACCACGTCAGAGTCAAATTATAGAAAATAAGTCAGTGGATTATGTCCCGGAATCGGAACGCCACGGTAAATCGCACAGTTTATTTACCTTGTGGTTCTGTACCAACATTGCACCGTTGGCGGTAGTCAGCGGCGCGATTGCCACCGAAACGTTTCATCTGAATGTTATTTCCGCATTAACCGCGATTATTGCCGGTCATCTGTTTGGCGGGATTTTCCTTGCGTTAACCTCTGCGCAAGGGCCCAAAGTCGGCATTCCACAAATGGTGCAGAGCCGCGCGCAATTTGGTCGCTACGGTTCGCTGCTGGTGATTAGCTTTACGACGGTGATTTATCTCGGGTTCTTTATCTCGAATATTTCGCTATCAGGTAAAGTCATCAACAACGTCTTTCCGTCGATGCCGGTAAGCAGTGCCACGGTTATTGGCGCTATTCTTGCCACCGCCATTGGTATCGTCGGTTATCATTTTATCCATCGCATCAATAAAGTCGGTGCATGGATCATGGGTGCGGCGCTGATTTTGGGCCTGGCGCTGATGGTGTCACAACCTTTACCCGCAGACTTTTGGTCTCGCGGCAGGATGAGTGCAGCAGGGTGGTTTGGCACTTTCTGCATAGGTGCGGTATGGCAAATCAGTTTCTCTCCCTATACCTCTGACTACTCGCGCTATCTGCCCGCCAATGTCGGTATCGCACGCCCGTTTATAGCCACTTACTTAGGCGCCTGCGGCGGTACCATTCTGGCCTTTATCTTCGGTATGATGGCCGTCAATATTGCGCCAACCAGTGATGCCATGATGTCAGTGCGCCACGCCACTGGCTGGCTCGGCCCGATTCTGATGGTGCTGTTCCTGGTCAATATTATCTGCCACAACTCAATGAATCTGTATGGCGCGGTATTATCACTCATTACAGCTGTGCAAACGTTCCGTCCACACTGGACGCCGGGTGCCGCAGTGCGTTTAGTGGTGTCATCACTGGTATTAGTGGGAAGCGTGTTAGTCGCGCTTGCAGCCTCGCAAAACTTTGTTTCCTTCTTCATCAATTTGATTCTGGCATTGATTGCGGTACTCATTCCGTGGATTGTGATTAATCTGCTGGATTTTTATTATGTCAATAAACAAAAGTATGACGTCGAAGCGATATTTCGTGCAGACGGCGGACGTTATGGATTGCTCAATACCCAGGCATTGCTGGTCTATTTCGCTGGAATCTTAGTGCAAGTGCCCTTTGTTGAAAATGCATTCTTTTCCGGACCCTATGCGAATTTAATTCCGGGTGTGGATATTTCATGGATTATCAGTTTCGTGGTGACGAGTATCGCGTATCCGATATTTCATCGGAAAAATGAGTCCAGTCTGGTGAGCACCAGTAAAAGCAAGGCGTGAAGAGAAATCCTATAAGGTGAGTGCGCTATTGTTCAATTTCCGGGTGGAATTCCACCCGGGGTATTTAATACGCCTGTTAGTTTGGCGAACCGCTTTTACTTTGCACACCGGCATTGATAATGCCGGTCTCTGTACAAATAGACCATATTTTCTACTACAAGCCTTACCAAGGCACAGCTCGCTCAGCACGATACCTGCTTTAGCGTATTAGCATCTCAAGAGCCATATTAATTTCAGCAACTTGGTTCCAGCTTCAATTATGTGACGTGTGTCCTGCGTGCCTTCACGCGGTTCACACACCGCACGGAGTAGACCTGAGGCTGGGAGAAGTCCACTAAGAGCGAGGAGCGGAAGTTTGCAATTTCTGCTCACTGCTGATAAAGGGATTACTACTTTTACCGAAAATTACTGTACGTTAAGGCTAAAATGCTGAAGCTACTGACCTCTATGTATTTCAGCCTTTCTGCCACGGTTTGAAGATGAGAGCACAATTCTTTCAATGACTAGATCTGAGCGCCTTTTAAATCTGTTGCAGGTTTTGCGGCATCACCGGCGTCCGGTCAGTGGTCAAACTCTGGCATCTGAGCTTGGCGTAAGCATCCGGACTCTTTATCGGGATATCGCCACGCTTCAGGCGCAGGGAGCCATGATTGAGGGTGAGCCTGGCGTGGGCTATCTCATGAAGCCTGGATTTCTGCTTCCCCCTTTGATGTTCAGCCACGAAGAGCTGGATGCGCTGGTGCTGGGAATGCGGCTTGTCGCAGAACATGGCGACCGCACCTTAGTCCGTAGCGCACTGAGTAGCCTGTCAAAAATCTCTGCTGTACTGCCAAACGATTTGCGTCGCGAACTTGAATCTTCTGCACTGCTGACGGGGGCTGGCCGGACAATATCGGATCAAAAGATTGATATTGATCTGTTACGCGCAGTGATACGCCGTGAACATAAGCTGAGCATGACCTATTCAGACCCGACCGGCACCCTGTCACAGCGTATCGTCTGGCCCTATGCACTGGTGTATTTTGATTCCACCCGTGTACTCATGTGTTGGTGTGAAATGCGTGGAGCATATCGTAATTTCAGAACCGATCGGATCCTCTCAGCCGAAGAGCTGGATGACCGCTATCCCAAAAATAAACAAGCCCTGCTTAATGAATGGCGCCGTACTGAATACGTTTCAGGACGCAGCATACTGCCAGAAATTGACAGCATGTCCGGTTAAGCTGCGTTTTCACACTTCATATTCAGGAGCAACTTATGACCACTGCTATCACTCCACATCTTAATTTTCAGGGCAATGCCCGTCAGGCACTTTCCTTTTATCATTCCGTTTTCGGGGGTGAGTTAAGCATTGTTACTTATGCAAACGCGGGAAAGGCAGAGGATGCATCAAGCCCTGATGATATAATGTGGGGCCAGGTGAGGAACGAATCGGGCTTTCGTATAATGGCTTACGATGTGCAAACCAGTAAACTCTGGAATCCGGGAGAAAATGCGGTTTACATGGTGCTAGAAAGCAACACCACCACTGAACTGACCGGATACTGGGATAAGCTGGCTGAATCGGCTGAAATACTGCAGCCGTTGCTTCCCTCGCCATGGTCATCTTTATACGGAATGTTGAAAGATAATTTTGGCACTGTCTGGGTTTGTAGCGTGGCATCCAGCGAATAAAGTGGCTTACAAAAGGTCAGCCGTTCTGAATATTGATTATGGTATTCCTCCTCCTACCATCAACCAAATAGTTTCATAATGTCCGCTGTTGGCTGTGAGTTCAACTGATGGACGCAACACACTTATTGAACCGTTCTGCGGGTGATTC
>CBCTJT010000034.1:0-52398 GCA_965147305.1 uncultured bacterium | reverse complement strand
CTCAGCATCTCAGCATCTCAGCATCACAGCCTCACAGCCTCTCAGCCTCTTGCCGCTTATTAAATCACTCTCCCTGCTGCTGTCGTCAAAATGAGACTTGTAACTCATTGATTTCAAATCAGCTGACAGTTCCTTGCGTTGGATGTCGTTGAGAGGAGACAGTTATTGAGGGGAGTGTAGTGAAATCACGACGCGCAGTTCAGTTTGAGGGGAACTCATGCGGTTATCTTGCTGATTTAAAATAACTTATCTCTAAATCTGCAATTCTGGCACGGCTTATGCAATAATAACCTTGTAGATGCTCATTCCACCTCTTATGTTTGCTGATGCTACATAAACCTGGGAATGATGCAGAGCCCCTTACGGTATCCGTTGTCCAGCCTGGCAGTCATTGCGCACGCTTTACTGCAGTAAGAAGGACATTACGTTGAGTCGGATACCATCAGTTGTCTGAACGACCTGATCTTACACCTGCTTATGGCAGGTGTTTTTTTATCTGCGATTTACCCCCATTCCGCTACTCTTCAGGCAAAAAAAAGCCGGGACAAGCCCGGCGTGCACAAAAGTAACAATCGTTAAATCAAGCGTTTGGATTAGTCTTCAAGGTCAGAAGCAGACCTTCACGGCGCATTTTGGCCGCGTCTTCGGGGCGATGCAGACGATCGTAAACATCGGCCAGCCAGGCATAATCAAAGGCATCCTGGCGTTGGGCCAGGGCCTGCTGGAAAGCCTCTGCGGCCTGTTGCCACTCACCGTGGCGCATCAGCATTTGACCTAAGGTACTGTGCAGCAGTGGAGTTGCGCCATGCTGTTTGATTTGCTGACGCAGCGCTTTCTCCAGTGATTGCGGGTCGCCACTTTTAATGCGCGGCATCAGCAGCACCAGGCGATCGTCATACTGACGCTTCAATCCTTCCAGCACGATGCTTTGCGCGGTATCCGGATCATCACACTCAATCAAATGTTCAGCCATCGCCACCTGCAGCGCCGTCTCCTGACGCGTTTTACGGCTCTGGTTTTGCCACCATTTCTTCAGGCCTTCGCTACCTTGATCGGCCATGGCCTGATTCATCATGCCCAGCCAGGCCTGCTGTTGTAGCGCCTCACGATGGGCTTCGTCGTTGACCTGAGATTTCTGCATAGAGGGCAGAATATCCAGCAACGCGCCCCATGCGCCGGTGCGAATATAAGCTTGTTCAGCCAGACGCAGCACTTCAGGATGACGTGGTGCGACTTCCAGCAAACGGTCAATGCCGTGGCGTGCTGCATGATCTTCATTACGTGCCAGCTGCAGACGCACGCGAGTGATCTCAACCGGAATGGTGTCGTTCTCGGAAAGCTCAGACGCACGTTCCAGATGTTGATTGGCGCGCACTTCGTCACCACGCTGCTGCGCCGCTTCGGCTGCCAGCAGGTAGTTGGCCACTGGCTGATCGGCGTGTTCGGCATTCTTCGACAGCAGTTTTTCAACTTGCTTGTAATCACCTTCCGCCAGCTTCATCAGCGCACTTTGTGTGTGACGCTGCGCGCTGCGGCGTTTACGTCCAGTAAACCAACCACGCGTGCGAACACCGGTGCGGAACACACGGCGTAAAATCCACTCAATGAGCAGAATCACCAGCAGACTGAGGATCAGGATGATCGCCAAACCGGTGACGCTGGTTTCGACGTTCCAGTTATCGGTCTGAATCAGCACGTAGCCCTGATGGCCCGCAATCATCGGCCCCAATACCACGCCTGCGATCAGCAGCAGGAAAAGCACCAATACTTTCAGCATGCTTAGCCTCCCTGTTGATCAGCCGGAACCGATGGCTGCGCCAGCAGGTTGCGCACGCGCGTCTGCATCAATTTTTCCAGCAGCGCCTGACTTTCCAGCGTATCCGGCACATCCATTGAGATGTTTTGCTGACTCAGTTCATCCAGCTGTGCGAGGAACGCTTTTGTGGCAGCATCATTGGTGTCATACCAGGCGCGTACCCAAGTGGATACGGCATCAATCGACTGCTTGTAGATTTCATCCTGATGGCGCGGCACGGCCTGGGCGGCAATCAGCAAACGTGAACGAATGTTTTCACGCAGGTAAACGTCCTGATTCGGTGCCAGCAGCGGCTGTGCGGTGTTATCACGGCGGCGGATGGTGATGAAATCGTCCATAAAGTTATGCCAGCTCTTCACCAGGTTTTGACGCCATTCATGCAGCGAGCTGGAAAGCTCTCCGCCATCGGCATCCATCGGTGAATCATCACTGTCATTGTCAGCCAGACGCAGATTATCGACGCCGTTCGACAGCTGATTGAGTTTGAGGATGATGCCGTCGTAATCGACCTGGCTCACCGTTGAGAGTGAACTGATATCCTGCGTTAGCGCACGACGCACATTCATCACGCTCGGGTCATTCATATCGGCGAGGCTGGTATCGGCGCTTTTCAACAGCGCGGCTGCCGTGGTGACATCCTGATCGCTCCACAGCTTACGGCCGGCCAGTTTCACAAGGTAATCCGCCTGCGCCAGCAGCCAGGTGCGGGTGTCGTTGCCGGAAATCGTCGCGACTTTATCGCGCAGGGTTTCCAGCTCTTTGGCGCTGTTATCCTGCTGCGTCCGCGCTTCCTGCAACGCCGTATTCGCGGTGTCCAGTTGTTGCGTCAGCTGCTGTTTGTCGCTGCCCAGTTGCTGCTGCAGGGCGCTCAGCTGTTCACTCAGGTTCTGGTTTGTCTGAGCCTGTAAATCGGCCTGATGTTTCCCATTGAGGTAAAGTCCCGCGCCAATCGCCAGCGCAATCACAATCGCCACCGCGCTCAGTACTTTGCCATCGCTTTTTTTATCGCGAGGCTTTTTACCGTCTGGCGTGGGGGAAGTGTCCGCAGGGGTGGTTTCTTCAACCATGGCGGAGGAGGCTTTTTGTTCCGTCATTATGGCTCATCCCATTGTTAAGTTCAGCGTAACGCACGCAGCAGCGCATCGTTATCAGCACCATCGGCTATCTCAATATCCTGCCAGCCTAATTCGGCGGCCTGAGTAGCCAAACGTTCACTGACGACCACCAGTCGACAGTGCAATAACCATTCCCGACGATCGATTGGCGGAAACAGTGCAAACAGTTGTTGTAACATTTCACCGCTGGTGACCACCAGCGTGGTAATCCCGCGATCGCGCCAGCGACGGCCTTCAATCGCGCCCTCATAATACTTTTCACACCGTTGGTAGCACTCGCAGTATTCCACCTCGGCGCCGCGTTCCAGCAGAGTTTCAGCCAGCAATTCACGGCCTGGGCTGCCGCGCAAAATCAGGGCACGCTTGCCTTTTACCTGCTGCAGACGGTTGAGCCGCACTAACTCTTCGCTGGTCTCCCGCGCATGAGGATAGTCTACTTTCAGATGACTGACGGTATGCAGTGCCAGCGCGGTGCTGCGCCCTATAGCATAGTAGTCGAGTGTTTCGGGCCAGGTGAGGGCACTCTGCTGAAGCGCCGGGTGGGCAAACAGCACCACCTGCTGTGACAGCAGAAACACCAGATCGCCCGGCCGTAAAGCCGCCAGTTTTTGCGGCAATTGTTGCAGATCGCGACCCGGCGTGAATTCAATCAGCGGTAAGGTCCACGCCAGTTTTCCCAGGGTTCGCAGACGCGAAACCAGTTCACTGGCAGCGGGTTCCGGGCGGGTCACGAGAATGGTCATGCGGGCGTTTGCCCCTGATAAACGTCGCGCAGAATGTCGCGGGCGCCGCCATCCAGCAGCTCTTCCGCCAGGGAAATCCCCATCTGCACCGCGTTTTCGCGCGGACCACGGCGTTCACCTACCACCATTTGCTGGCCATCCGGTGAGCCGACTAAACCACGCAGCCATAGCTGATTATCTTCCAGCACGGCAAAGCTGCCGATCGGTACCTGACAACCGCCTTCAAGGCGTGTGTTCATCGCGCGTTCAGCGCGCACACAAACATCGGTATCAGCGTGATTCAGCGCCTGCAACAAGGTAATCAGTTCATGATCATCAAGGCGACATTCAATGCCAACCGCGCCCTGGCCCACGGCGGGCAGGGAGATTTCAGCAGGCATCGCCTGACGAATGCGATCGTCGAGGTTTAAGCGCTTCAGGCCTGCTGCGGCAAGAATAATGGCGTCATATTCTCCGGCATCCAGCTTACCCAAACGGGTACCCACGTTGCCACGCAAAGAACGGATGATCAGATCGGGACGACGCGCACTGAGCTGACACTGACGACGCAGACTGGACGTCCCCACAATCGCGCCCTGAGGCAGTTCATCAATGCTGTTATAAAGGTTGGAGACGAAGGCATCACGCGGGTCTTCACGCTCGCAGATGGTGACCAGACCCAAACCTTCCGGGAAATCCACCGGCACATCCTTCATGGAGTGCACCGCAAGATCGGCACGGTTTTCCAGCATTGCCAGTTCAAGTTCTTTGACAAATAGGCCTTTTCCACCGACTTTTGCCAGCGGTGTATCGAGGATGATGTCGCCTTTGGTGACCATTGGCACCAGCTCAACCTGCACGCCCGGATGTGCTGCCATCAGGCGCTGTTGGACATATTGTGCCTGCCATAAAGCAAGGGGACTTTGTCTGGTAGCAATTCTGAAAATTTTGTTTAACATGCTGTTAACCATTTTGATCGTTCATCGATTATCCTATCATTGATAGGGGAATGCTGTCAGTTTCAACGGATTGAAAAGGCCTCGATGTCAGTTGTTACGCATTATTGCGTCATTATCTGACGTCTAAGTCCGAAAAAGCAGGGCTACATGGGGAACGTGCTAAACTGTCATGTAGCGCAACTTTCTTTACGGTCAATCCTCCAGGTGTTAGATTGATCACGTTTCCAGCAATAATTTGCCCAACATCTTTATTATTAAGCGGCAGGTTTTGGAAACAGGGTGCTTAACACTGGGACAATCAGGCGAAACGTCTTGTACCTCTACATTGAGACACTGAAACAGAGACTGGATGCAATTAACCAGCTGCGCGTCGATCGCGCACTGGCTGCTATGGGACCTGCCTTCCAGCAAGTCTACAGTCTGCTGCCAACATTACTGCACTATCATCATCCGCTGATGCCGGGCTACCTTGAAGGTAGCGTTCCCCACGGCGTCAGCTTCTTCACGCCTGATGAAAACCAACAGCATCTGTTGCAACAGTTGGCAGGCGATCAGTCTCTGGATCTCAGCACTGCCGTCAAAGGCGAACGTCCGATTACCGGCATCTATTCGATGGGCAGTACCTCGTCCGTTGGTCAAAACAGCGTGTCCGATCTCGACATCTGGGTGTGTCACCAATCCTGGTTAGATAATGAAGAGCGCCTCAATCTGCAGCGCAAGTGTACCCTGTTGCAGAAATGGTGTGTGTCGATGGGTGTGGAAGTCAGTTTCTTCCTGATCGACGAGAACCGTTTCCGTCACAACGAGAGCGGCAGCCTCGGTGGCGAAGACTGCGGTTCAACCCAACATATTTTGCTGCTGGATGAGTTTTACCGTACCGCTGTGCGCATGGCGGGCAAACGCATCCTGTGGAACATGGTGCCCGGCGAAGAAGAGCACCATTACGACGATTACGTCATGTCACTCTATTCACAAGGTGTGTTAACGCCGAATGAGTGGCTGGATCTCGGCGGCCTTGGCACGCTGTCAGCCGAAGAGTACTTTGGCGCCAGCCTGTGGCAGCTGTATAAAAGCATTGATTCACCCTATAAAGCGGTGCTGAAAACCCTGCTGTTAGAAGCGTACAGCTGGGAATACCCGAACACGCAGCTGTTGGCGATGGATATCAAACAGCGCCTGCACGATGGCGAAATTGTCTGCTTCGGTCTCGACCCCTACTGCATGATGCTGGAACGCGTGACGCGCTATCTGACCAGCGTCGATGACATGGCGCGCCTCGACCTGGTGCGTCGATGTTTCTATTTAAAAGTGTGTGAAAAGCTCTCGAGCGACGATCACCACCATCATCGCTCAGGCTGGCGTCGCGAGATTCTTTCGCAGCTGGTGAAAGAGTGGGGTTGGGATGAAGAGAAACTTGCGGTGCTGGATAACCGCGCACAGTGGAAAATTGAGCGCGTACGTGAAGCGCACAACGAACTGCTGGATGCGATGATGCAGAGCTATCGCAACCTGATCCGTTTTGCCCGTCGTAACAATTTAAGCGTCAGTGCCAGCCCGCAAGATATCGGCGTGCTGACGCGTAAACTGTATGCTGCGTTTGAAGCGCTGCCGGGTAAAGTGACGCTGGTGAACCCACAGATTTCACCCGACCTGTCGGAAGATAATCTGACCTTTATTCATGTGCCGGAAGGCCGCGCCAATCGCGCGGGCTGGTATCTGTACAACCAGTCGCCGGACATGAGTTCGATCATTAGCCACCAGCCGCTGGAATATAACCGCTACCTGAACAAGTTAGTGGCGTGGGCATGGTTCAACGGTTTGCTGACCAGCAAAACCCGCCTGCACATGAAGGGCAATGAGTTCTGCGATCTGCCGCGTTTGCAGGAGTTGGTGAACGATGTATCGAGCCACTTCCCGCTGCGTGTGCCTGCACCGACGCCAAAAGCGCTCTACAGCCCGTGCGAAATTCGTCATCTGGCGATTATCGTCAATCTGGAACACGATCCGACCTCGGCCTTCCGCAATCAGGTCGTGCACTTTGATTTCCGCAAGCTGGATGTGTTCAGCTTCGGTCAGCAGCAACAGTGCCTGATTGGCAGCATTGATTTGCTGTACCGCAACTCATGGAATGAAGTGCGTACGCTGCACTTCAGCGGTGAGCAGGCGATGATCGAAGCGCTGAAAACCATTCTCGGAAAAATGCATCAGGATGCCGCACCGCCAGATACGGTGGAAGTGTTCTGCTATAGCCAGCATCTGCGCGGTTTGATCCGTACTCGCGTACAGCAACTGGTGTCGGAGTGTATTGAGCTGCGTCTGTCGAGTACCCGTCAGGAGCCAGGCCGCTTTAAAGCGCTGCGCATGGCGGGCCAGACGTGGGGCTTGTTCTTCGAACGCATGAGTGTATCAGTGCAGAAGCTGGAAAATGCGGTGGAGTTCTACGGCGCGATTTCCAACAACAAACTGCACGGTTTGTCGATCAAAGTGGAATCGAATCAGACGCCATTGCCGCCGGTGGTTAATGGCTATGCCAGCGAAGGTATCATTCAGTTCTTCTTCGAAGACACCAATGACGATCGCGGCTTTAACATTTATATTCTCGACGAAACCAATCGCGTTGAGGTTTATCACCATTGCGAAGGCAGTAAAGAAGAGCTGGTGCGTGACGTGAGCCGTTTTTACTCCTCATCACATGACCGCTTCACCTATGGCTCCAGCTTCATCAACTTCAACCTGCCACAGTTCTACCAAATTGTGCACGCGGGCGATCGCTTCCAGGTGATCCCGTTCCGCAGCCAGACGCTGACGCAGCTCTGCGCGACGCAACCTGATAACGACAACGGCGATTTCCAGCCGCGCTACCAAATGCACTGATCCCGCCTGCGTTCGTGCGGTGGGATTGGCTTTTCCTCTGACCTGCGCCCGGATTTGCGGGTATTTCCTGTTGCTTTTACAACGTCAACTGCGATGATAAGCAGCCAAGGCTTAAGGACAGGAAGAGCAGACAGAATGAGACACATGATAAGTCAGCTGGGTATCGCGCTGGCACTGGTCAGCCTGGTAGGCTGTGGCCTGAAAGGACCGCTGTATTTCCCGCCCAAAGATCAGCCGACCAAACAAAACCAGCAGGTCACCGAGCAGCAGCAAAAAGCGGCGCAGGATGCTGACGTTAACGGTTTGGTCACCAGCAAACCTGGTTCACAGGCGAACTAATCTCTATGAGTAATCCGGCGGAGCAGAAAATGCAGTTCTCGAAAATGCACGGTCTCGGCAACGATTTTATGGTTGTGGATGCCGTGACGCAAAACGTCTTTTTTTCGCCGGAACTGATTCGCCGTCTGGCGGATCGGCATCTGGGGATCGGTTTCGATCAGTTGCTGATCGTCGAACCACCTTACGATCCGGATCTCGATTTCCACTATAGAATTTTCAACGCCGATGGCAGTGAAGTCGCTCAGTGCGGTAACGGCGCGCGCTGTTTCGCTCGTTTTGTGCGCCTGAAAGGGCTGACCAACAAAAGTGACATCCGCGTGAGTACGCAAACCGGGCGTATGGTGCTGAGCGTAACCAGCGATGAGCTGGTGCGCGTCAACATGGGTGAACCCAACTTCGATCCGCAACAGGTGCCGCTGCGCGCCAATAAAGCGGAAAGCCTGTATCTGCAACGTGTTGCTGAGCAAACAGTGATGTTTGGTGCGGTGTCGATGGGCAATCCGCACTGTGTGATTCAGGTTGAGAGTGTGAAAACGGCCGCCGTGGAAACCCTGGGTCCGGTGCTGGAAAGCCATGAACGCTTCCCGGAGCGCGTCAACGTTGGCTTTATGGAAGTGGTTAATCCTGAACACATTCGTCTGCGCGTGTACGAACGCGGCGCGGGTGAAACCCAGGCTTGTGGCAGCGGCGCCTGTGCGGCCGTTGCCTGCGGTATTCAGCAAGGCATTCTGGCGGAGAAAGTCCGCGTTGATTTGCCTGGCGGAACCTTGCATATCGCCTGGAAAGGGGCAGGTCAGCCGCTGCACATGACCGGCCCAGCCACACACGTCTACGATGGGTTTATTCATCTATGAAAAATGTCGAAGAGCAAACCGACAGTGCGGTTTTGCTGGACGATCAGTCGGTAAGCGCCTTCCTGCGCCAGAACCCCGATTTCTTTATTCGCAATGCGCGTCAGGTCGAACAGATGATGGTGCCGCATCCGGTGCGCGGCAGCGTGTCGCTGGTAGAGTGGCATATGGCGCGTCAGCGCAACCACATCCACCAACTGGAAGAAGAAATCACCCTGTTGATGGAGCAGGCCACGGCCAACCATCAACTGTTTGATCGTCTGCTGGGGTTACAAGGCCATCTGGCCGCAGCGGACAGCCTGCAGGAGATGTTAACGCGTTTGCACCGTTGGGCGCGTGAGCTGGGTCTTGCCGGCGCCAATGTGCGAGTGTTCAACGACCACTGGCACATCGGTGCGCCTTCTGATTTCACCCAGCTGGGTCTTTCACGTCAGGCCTTTGAGCCACTGCGCATTCAACGCTTTGGTGATGAACATCATTACCTTGGCAGCCTGAACGGCCCCGAATTGCTGCTGCTGTTGCCACAGGCGAAAGCCATCGGTTCTGTGGCGATGTCACTAATGGGCGAACGCGGCGAGCTTGGCGTGCTGATTTTCAGCAGCCGCGACAACCAGCACTATCAAGCGGGCATGGGCACTTTACTGTTGCAGCATCTGGCGCAAATGCTGCCGGATCTGCTGTCTCGCTGGATTGAACGCGCATGAGTGACGTCAGCCCGCTGCAGCCTGCCGTTGAGGGCTTTCTGCGTTATCTGAAAGTCGAACGCCAGCTCAGCCCGCTGACGCAAAAGAATTACACCCGCCAGTTGCAGGTGATGACCAGCATGGCCGATGAGATGAAGATCGTCTCCTGGGCACAACTGGAGCCTGCACAGGTTCGTCAGCTGGCGGCACGCAGCCGTCGTGCCGGATTAGGGCCCAGCAGTCTGGCATTACGCATGTCAGCACTGCGCAGTTTCCTTGACTGGCAGGTCAGTCAGGGCATGTTGAGTGCCAATCCAGCCAAAGGTATTTCCACGCCGCGCAATGCCCGCCATCTGCCAAAAAATATGGATGTCGACGAGGTTAATCAGCTGCTGGAGATCGATCTGAACGATCCGCTGGCGGTGCGCGACCGCGCGATGCTGGAAACCATGTACGGCGGTGGTTTACGTCTGTCGGAGCTGGTGGGCATGGATTGTCGTCATGTCGATCTCGATGCCGGTGAAGTGTGGGTAGTGGGTAAAGGCAGCAAAGAACGACGCGTGCCGATTGGTGGCACGGCGGTGACCTGGCTACAACACTGGCTGCCACTGCGTGAAAGCTTCGCGCCACAGGATGATGCGATGTTTGTCTCCAGTCGCGGCACGCGTATTTCGGCACGAAACGTGCAAAAGCGTTTTGCCGAGTGGGGCATCAAGCAGGGCGTGGCCAGCCATATTCATCCGCATAAGCTGCGGCACTCTTTTGCGACCCATTTGCTCGAATCGAGTGGCGATCTGCGTGCCGTGCAGGAACTGCTCGGACACGCCAATCTGTCGACCACGCAAATCTATACCCATCTCGATTTCCAGCATCTGGCGACCGTGTACGACGCGGCGCATCCACGTGCTAAACGAGGAAAGTCTGAATGAAGTTCTACCGCCCGCTGGGCCCGATCAAAGCGATCACTTTCGATCTCGACGATACGCTTTATGACAACCATCCTGTGATCCGTAAAACCACCGCCGAATCCCACGCCGCATTGCAGGCCTTCCATCCGGCACTGCGTGAATTCACGCCCGCTGATTATCAGGCGCTGCGTGACGAATTGCTGGCGCGTGAGCCGGAAATTTACCACGACGTGTCTGAGTGGCGCCGCCGCTCGGTTGAGCTGGCAATGATCAATATCGGCTTATCCGCTGCTGAAGCCAGCGCCGGTGCCAGCGAAGTGATGGGTGTATTCCATCAGTGGCGCAGCGAAGTCGAGATGCCAGATGAGACGCATCAAACACTGATGTGGCTGGGCGAACGCGTCCCGCTGGTGGCGATCACCAACGGCAACGCCTGTCCGGAAAAGCTGGGAATCAACCACTACTTCCAGTTCGCCCTGCGCGCTGGCCCGCACGGTCGCGCTAAGCCGTGGCAGGATATGTATCAGCTGGCGGCTGAGCGTTTGAACATCGCACCTGAGCATATTCTCCACGTAGGCGACGATCTCACCACCGATGTGGCCGGTTCAGTGAATGCGGGCATGCAAGCCTGCTGGATTAACCTGCGTGATGGCAACCTGATGAAAATTGATGATGCGCGTTTGCTGCCGCACGTCGAAATTCATCAGTTGGCATCGCTGACCTCGCTGCTATAATGCTGTATGTTCATCCAGCTAATGGCTGGGTGATGGCAGGCATTTCCTGACGCACCAATCGTAGCGGCGCAGTTCTTTGCGCGATAAATCACGCCGCTACAAATGATGCGTTGAGGTCATGCTGGAGAGCGACATTTCTGACCCCCCTTTATTTTGCAAAACGGTGCTTATGGACGTTTCTGATCTGCTTAACGGCTTGAATGACAAACAGCGCGAGGCGGTCGCCGCACCGCGCAGCAATCTGCTGGTGCTGGCCGGGGCAGGCAGTGGCAAAACGCGCGTGCTGGTGCATCGCATTGCCTGGCTGCTGTCGGTAGAGAATTGCTCGCCTTACTCGATCATGGCGGTGACCTTTACCAACAAAGCGGCGGCAGAGATGCGCCATCGTATCGATCAGCTGATCGGCACCAGTCAGGGCGGTATGTGGATCGGTACCTTCCACGGCCTGGCGCACCGTTTACTGCGTGCGCATCATCTTGATGCCAATTTGCCGCAGGATTTCCAGATTCTCGATAGCGACGATCAGCTGCGCCTGCTCAAGCGTTTGATCAAAGCCATGAACCTTGATGAGAAGCAGTGGCCTGCACGCCAGGGCATGTGGTACATCAACGGTAAAAAAGATGAAGGGCTGCGTCCTAAGCACATCGAAAGCTACGGCAACCCGGTGGAGCAAACCTGGCTGCGTATTTATCAGGCCTATCAGGAAGCCTGCGATCGCGCGGGCTTAGTGGATTTTGCCGAACTGCTGCTGCGTGCGCATGAGTTGTGGCTGAATAAGCCGCATATCCTGAACCACTACCGCGAGCGTTTCAGCAACGTGCTGGTGGACGAATTCCAGGATACCAACAACATCCAATATGCGTGGATTCGCATGCTGGCGGGCGATACCGGTCGCGTGATTATCGTCGGTGATGACGATCAGTCGATTTACGGCTGGCGTGGTGCGCAGGTGGAGAACATCCAGCGCTTCCTGCAGGATTTCCCCGGCGCGGAAACCATCCGTCTGGAGCAGAACTACCGCTCAACCAATAACATCCTGAAAGCCGCCAACACACTGATCGCCAATAACAATGGCCGCCTCGGTAAAGAGTTGTGGACCGACGGCAGCGACGGCGAAAAGATTTCCCTCTACTGCGCGTTTAACGAATTAGACGAATCGCGCTTCGTGGTGAACCGCATCAAAACCTGGCATGAGAACGGCAACGCGCTGCAGGATTGCGCGATTCTCTACCGTAGTAACGCCCAATCGCGCGTGCTGGAAGAAGCGTTATTACAAGCCAGCATGCCTTATCGGATTTACGGTGGCATGCGCTTCTTCGAACGTCAGGAAATCAAAGATGCGCTGGCTTATCTGCGCCTGATGGCGAACCGCAATGACGATGCTGCGTTTGAGCGCGTGGTGAACACACCGGTGCGCGGCGTCGGCGATCGTACGTTGGATGTGGTCCGTCAGACCGCGCGTGATCAGCAATTGACGCTGTGGCAAGCCACGCGGGAACTGCTGCAAAACAAAGCGCTGGCAGGACGTGCGGCCTCCGCGCTGCAGCGCTTCTGTGAGCTGGTGGATTCGCTGGCAACGGAAACCGCCGACATGCCGCTGCACGTACAGACCGATCGCGTAATCAAAGATTCCGGCTTGTGGATCATGTACGAGCAGGAAAAGGGCGAGAAAGGCCAGGCGCGTATCGAAAACTTAGAGGAACTGGTGACGGCGACGCGTCAGTTCAGCTATCAGGACGAGGACGAAGATCTGATGCCGCTGCAAGCGTTTCTGTCGCATGCGGCGCTGGAAGCCGGTGAAGGTCAGGCTGATAAATGGCAGGACGCGGTACAGCTGATGACCATGCACTCGGCGAAAGGTCTTGAGTTCACTCAGGTATTTATCGTCGGCATGGAAGAGGGCATGTTCCCCAGCCAGATGTCGCTGGATGAAGGCGGCCGTCTGGAAGAAGAACGTCGTCTTGCCTACGTTGGCGTCACGCGCGCGATGGAGAAGCTGACGCTCACCTACGCTGAAACTCGCCGCCTTTATGGTAAAGAAGTGTATCACCGTCCATCGCGTTTCATCGGCGAATTGCCCGAAGAGTGCGTCGAGGAAGTGCGTCTGCGCGCCAGCGTCAGCCGTCCGGTGAGCCATCAACGCATGGGCACGCCGATCACGGAAAACGACAGTGGTTTCGCGCTGGGCCAGCGTGTACGCCATGCCAAATTCGGTGAAGGCACCATCATCAACCTCGAAGGCAGCGGTGAACACAGCCGCTTGCAGGTGGCGTTTCAGGGCCAGGGCATCAAGTGGCTGGTGGCGGCGTACGCGCGTCTGGAAACGGTGTAGCGCCGTTGCGTTATCTTGACGACTTTTTCGTCTCAGCGTAACATGCGCGCACTATTATCATGAGAGGACAATGCCTTGGACGCGCCCAGTCGATGCTGGCTCAACCGCCTGTTTAACAGGAATAACATCTAAGGCTACCTCAATTCGCGGGTAGCCTTAGCGGTTATCAGCGACCTCCCTTTACACTCTCGTCGCACGAGTCAGCACTGATTTACCCTTGAAGCGAAAGTTTCCGCGTTCAGGCTTTGCCGTGCCCGTTTTGCCTTTGGCTTAACGGTGTGCCGCCTTGTCCCATTAAGTCTGCAATGGGGAGTATTGCTATGCTGAGCGCCTTTAAACTCGAACGTGATCGCCTGACGCGTATTGAGCTGGAAGACAACAACGACACACTGAACACCTCGGTATGGGTCGATCTTATCGAGCCCGATGATAGCGAGCGTGATCGTGTGCAAACCGAGCTGGGTCAAAGCCTGGCGACGCGTCCGGAGCTGGAAGACATCGAGGCCTCCGCGCGTTTCTTCGAAGATGAAGATGGCCTGCACATTCACTCCTTCTTCTTCTTTGAAGATGCGGAAGACCACGCTGGCAACTCCACCGTGGCGTTCACCATCCGCGAAGATCGCCTGTATACACTGCGCGAACGTGAGCTGCCGGCTTTCCGTCTGTATCGCATGCGTGCCCGTAACCAGACGCTGACCGATGGCAACGCCTATGAGCTGTTGCTGGATCTGTTTGAGACGAAAATCGAACAGCTGGCGGATGAGATCGAGAACATCTACAGCGCGCTGGAAAAACTCAGCCGCGTAATCATGGAAGGTCAGCAGGGCGAAGAGTACGATCAGGCGCTGTCTCGTCTGGCGGAGTTAGAAGATATCGGCTGGAAAGTGCGCCTGTGTCTGATGGATACCCAACGTGCATTGAACTTCCTGGTGCGTAAAGCGCGTTTGCCGGGCAATCAGCTGGAGCAGGCGCGTGAAATCCTGCGCGATATTGAATCTTTGCTGCCGCATAACGAATCGCTGTTCCAGAAGGTGAACTTCCTGATGCAGGCGGCGATGGGCTTTATCAACATCGAGCAGAACCGCATCATCAAGATCTTCTCGGTGGTATCGGTGGTGTTCCTGCCGCCGACGCTGGTGGCATCCAGTTACGGGATGAACTTCGAGTTTATGCCGGAGCTGAAGTGGAGTTTTGGTTACCCTGGTGCAATCACCCTGATGATCCTCGCGGGTCTGGCACCGTATCTCTACTTCAAACGTAAAAACTGGTTGTAACCATTTCGGGGCCGCATTTGCGGCCCTTTAAACTGGCGCTGCATCACAATTCTGCGTAGGCTGTTGTCACTTCTCACTTTCTGATTTCCACCCTATGGCGCGTTTTTCTTTGCGGCAGCAGTGGACCATTCTGCTGATTGCTTCATTAGTACTGGGGATCATCCTCCAGCTGTTTCACCTTCCCGCTGCTCTGTTGTTAGGTCCGATGATCGTGGGCACCGTGATGGGCTTGTCTGGCGCGACGGTGCGTATCGATAAGCGTTTTTTCGTGCTGGCGCAGGCGGTGCTGGGCTGCATGATCGGCCAAACCCTTTCTCCTGCCATCCTCTCGCCGTTACTCAACGATTGGCCCGTGGTATTAGCCGTGCTGGTGCTGACGCTGGCGGCCAGCGGCCTATCGGGTTTTTTGCTGGTGCGATTCAGTAACTTACCGGGGCCAACGGGCGCATGGGGATCGTCGCCAGGCGGCGCGTCTGCGATGGTGGCAATGGCCGGCGATTTCGGCGCAGACGTGCGCTTAGTCGCCTTTATGCAATATCTGCGCGTGCTGTTTGTGGCCACGGCAGCGGCAGTGGTGGCGCGCATTGGGCTGGGCAGCAGCGGCGGCGCGGTTGAATTGGTGTGGTTTCCGCCGTTGCAAAGCAGCTTTCTCTTAACGCTGGTTGTGATGTTTGCCGGTGCGTGGCTAGGGCAAAAATTACGCATACCTTCCGGTGCGCTGCTGTTGCCCGCGCTCATCGGCGCGACGCTGCACGGCACCGATGTCGCCACTTTGCAGGTTCCGGAATGGTTGCTGGCGCTGGCTTATGCGTTGATTGGCTGGAGCGTGGGCTTGCGTTTCACGCGTCCGATCTTCCTGCTGGCGCTGCGCACTCTGCCGCAAATGCTGGTGTCGATTTTCGGCTTAATGCTGCTGTGTGGTGGACTGGCGTGGATGCTGACGCGCGTGCTGCACGTCGATCTGATGACGGCGTATCTGGCAACCAGCCCAGGCGGGCTGGATACCGTGGCGATTATTGCGGCGGGTAGCCGGGTCGATATCGCATTTGTAATGGCGTTGCAGACCTTACGCCTGTTCACCATCCTGCTGACCGGCCCGGCTATCGCGCGCTTTATCTCACGCTACGCGCACGCGGGTGCGAGCTGAGAACGCGATGGCATCAACGATAAATACGGCGAGTGCCAGCCAGATAAAGCCGAAGGTGACCATCTTATCCGGCGTCAGGCTCTCGCCGTAGAACAGCACGGCCAAAAGGAACATCAACGTGGGACCGAGGTATTGGAAAAAGCCCACGGTCGACAAACGCAGACGCGTACAGGCGGCGGCAAACAGCATCAGCGGAATCGTGGTGACGATGCCCGCCGCGATCAGCTTGAAATTGAGGCTCATTGGATTGGCGCTGAGATGGCTGGTGGAGCTGTTGGCAAAGCCAAACAGATAGATGGCCGCCAGCGGGAATAACCATGCGGTCTCGATTAGCATACCGCTCTGAGCATCCACCTGAACTTTCTTCCTCAGCAAACCATAGACGGCAAAACTCAGCGCCAGTCCCAGCCCAATGATCGGTAACGATCCAAACTGCCACAGCTGCACCAGCACACCGATGGTCGCCAGCATGACGGCCAGCCACTGCAAGCGGCGGAAGCGCTCACGTAAAAACAGCATGCCAAAAACCACGTTGATCAGCGGGTTAATAAAGTAGCCGAGGCTGGCTTCGAGCATGTGCTGATTGTTCACGGCCCAGATAAACAGCAGCCAGTTGCCGCCAATGGTCACCGCCGTGAGCGCCAGCAACAGCACTTTCTTCGGTTGAGCCAGCACCGTGCGTACCTGTTTCCAGCTGCGGCTCAGGGTAATCAGCACCAGCATAAACAGTGCCGACCAAATCACACGATGCGTCATGATTTCCGTTGGCGGCACTTCTTTTACCAGCTTGAAATAGGCTGGCGCGATGCCCCAGATAAAGTAAGCGCCGAGCGCATAACCAATGCCCTGACGCGTTTGTTGCGTATCCATCATGCTTTCCAAAAAGGGTAATTAGCCAATCAAATAGGTGGCGGTTGCTGTGGCGATATAGTCGCCTTGCTGGTTGTGCAGTTCCACACGCGCCACTGCCACTTTATTGCCGGCGCGCAGCAGGCTGCTGGTCGCGACAAAGCGTTCGCCGCGTCCGGGGCGCAGATAATCAACGCGCATATCGATAGTGCCCATGCGCGACAGACGCTGACGCAACTCCTCTTCGCTGATGCTCTCCTGACGCGACAGCGCGTGACTGACGCACACCAATCCGGCGGCGACATCCAGCACGGAGGCAATCACGCCACCGTGCAAAATATGCTGGGCCGCATTGCCAACTAGCATGGTTTTGTTGGCAAAGCCCAACTCGGCGTAATCTGCTTCGAGTCGATCCAGCTCTAAACCGAGCGCCTGATTGAAGGGCATATGATAGACAAAAATTTCGCCAATCAGGCGGCGAGCTTCCTGCTGTGACAGCAACGAGAATGACATGTTTTCTGCCTTAAGATGTTAAAGAGTTGTGTATATTATGCCGCGTTCGCGCTGCTTTCCAGTTTCAGCAATCCGCACTGATCAACCTGTCTCTTTGCGTGTAGAATGGCGTGCTTTTTGAACTTGGGCCTAATAATGACAACACGCAGTTCCCTGGAGAATTTTATGCGTAAGCTATACGCGTTGCTGACCGCAGCTTTGATGATACCTGCGCTGGCACAGGCTGATGAAGCCACCATAAAAGAGGTGCATGACGCCCCGGCAGTGAAGGGCAGTATTATTGCGAACCTGTTGGAGAAACACGATAACCCGTTCGTGCTTTATCCGTACGAAAACAACTATTTGCTCTACACCTACACCAGCGACATGAACAAAGAGGCGATCTCTTCGTACAACTGGGCAGACAAAGCAAAAAACGATGAAGTAAAATTCCAGCTCAGCCTGGCGTTCCCGCTGTGGCGTGGCATTCTGGGTGATAATTCGGTATTGGCCGCATCCTATACGCAACGTTCGTGGTGGCAGCTCTCTAACCGTGGAGCCTCATCGCCGTTCCGTGAAACCAACTATGAACCGCAGATTTTCCTCGGCTGGGCAACGGATTATACCTTTGCGGGCTGGACACTGCGCGACATTGAAACCGGTCTGAACCACGAATCGAATGGCCGCAGCGATCCGACTTCACGCAGCTGGAACCGCGTTTATGCACGCCTGATGGCGCAGAACGGTAACTTCCTCGCGGAAATCAAACCCTGGTATCGCATTCCAGAAAATGAAAATAATGATGATAACCCCGACATCACCAAGTACATGGGCTACTATCGCGCCAAGCTTGGTTATGAAGTGGGCGAGAGCATTTTCAGCGTGGAAGGTAACTACAACTGGAACAGCGGCTTCGGTGGCGCCACTTTCGCCTGGAGCTATCCTATCTCTGAGCATGTGCGCTTTTACACCCAGCTATTCAGCGGGTATGGTGAATCGCTTATCGACTATAACCATCGTCAGACCCGTTTTGGCGTGGGCGTAACACTTAACGATCTGTTCTAACCAGTCAGAAAAACAGGATTACCGTGGCAACATCGGCAGTGCTTAATCAGGAAATGCTGGCGCAGCAGGTATTACAAGATACCTTCGGCTACCAGCAATTTCGTCCCGGTCAGCAAACCATCATAGAAACCGCCCTTGCCGGGCGTGATTGTTTGGTGGTGATGCCGACCGGCGGCGGAAAATCGCTGTGCTATCAAATCCCGGCGCTGGTGCGCGAAGGGTTGACGCTGGTGGTTTCACCGCTGATCTCACTGATGAAAGATCAGGTCGATCAATTGCTGGCCAACGGCGTGGCAGCGGCGTGTCTCAACTCGACGCAGACGCGTGAGCAGCAGCAGCAAGTGTTTGCGGATTGCCGTACCGGCAAGCTAAAGCTGCTGTATATCGCGCCTGAACGCCTGATGATGGATAACTTCCTCGACAGCCTGCACCAGTGGAATCCGGTGATGCTGGCGGTGGATGAAGCACACTGTATCTCACAATGGGGCCATGATTTCCGTCCGGAATATGGCTCGATTGGTCAGCTGCGTCAGCACTTCCCGGAATTGCCGGTGATGGCGCTGACCGCCACCGCCGATGAAACTACGCGTAATGACATCGCCCATCTGTTGCAGATGGACGATCCGCTGATTCAAATCAGCAGCTTTGACCGTCCTAACATCCGCTACACGCTGGTAGAAAAATTTAAACCGACCGATCAGCTGTTGCGCTATGTGCAAGAGCAGCGGGGTAAAAGCGGCATCATTTACTGTAACAGCCGCGCGAAGGTGGAAGACACCGCCGCGCGCCTGCAAAGCCGTGGACTGAGTGTCGGCGCTTATCACGCCGGTATTGAGAGTGGCCAGCGTGCATACGTGCAGGAAGCCTTCCAGCGCGATGACCTGCAAATTGTGGTCGCCACCGTGGCGTTTGGTATGGGCATCAACAAGCCTAACGTCCGTTTTGTTGTGCACTTCGATATTCCACGCAATATTGAATCCTACTATCAGGAAACCGGCCGCGCCGGGCGTGATGGTCTGCCCGCAGAAGCGATGATGCTGTACGATCCGGCGGATATGGCGTGGCTCCGTAAATGTCTGGAAGAGAAGGCGCCGGGCCCGTTGCAGGATATTGAGCGCCATAAGCTCAATGCGATGGGTGCGTTTGCTGAAGCACAAACCTGTCGTCGTCTGGTGCTGCTTAACTACTTTGGTGAAGGGCGTCAGCAGCAGTGCGGCAACTGCGATATCTGTCTCGATCCTCCGCGTCGTTATGATGGTTTAGTGGAAGCGCAGAAGGCGCTTTCCAGCATCTATCGTACCGGCCAGCGCTTTGGCATGGGCTATATTGTCGACGTGCTGCGTGGTTCCACCAACCACCGCATCCGCGATAACGGTCACGATAAATTGCCGGTGTACGGCATCGGTCGTGAACAGAGTCAGGAGCATTGGGTCAGCGTGCTGCGTCAGCTGATTCACCTCGGCATGGTGACGCAAAACATCGCCATGCACTCCGCCTTACAGCTGACGGAAGCGGCGCGTCCGGTGCTGCGTGCCGAAGTACCGCTGATGCTGGCAGTTCCGCGTATCGTCACGGTGAAAAGCCGCAGCAGCTCGCCGAAAGTGCACAGCGGCAACTACGATCGCACGCTGTTTGGCAAACTGCGCAAATTGCGCAAGGCGATTGCCGACGAATCCAATATTCCGCCGTACGTGGTGTTTAACGATGCCACGCTGATTGAGATGGCGGAGCAAATGCCGATTACAGCGTCAGAAATGCTGAGTGTGAACGGTGTCGGTCATCGCAAGCTGGAACGTTTTGGTAAGCCGTTCCTGGTGATGATCAAAGAACATGTCGATGAAGAGTAAAGGAAAGAAACCATGTTGATGTTATTCGCCACCGTCGCGCTGGTGCATCTGGTTGCGCTGATGAGTCCGGGCCCGGACTTCTTCTTTGTGTCACAAACGGCGGCCAGCCGCTCGCGTAAAGAGGCGATGATGGGTGTGTTTGGCATTACGCTGGGGATTGTGATTTGGGCCGGTGTGGCACTGATGGGCCTGCATCTGATCCTGCAAAAAATGGCATGGCTGCATGAAATCATCATGGTGGGCGGAGGTTTGTACCTGCTGTGGATGGGCTGGCAGCTGCTGCGCTCGGCACGTCAGCAACATAAAGCCCCGCAGGTTGCTGCACCGGTGGTGGAACTGCCAAAGAGAGGCATGAGCTTCCTTAAAGGTTTACTGACTAATCTGTCGAACCCGAAAGCGATCATTTATTTCGGCAGCGTGTTCTCGCTGTTTGTGGGTAATGATGTGGGCGCGATGGAGCGCTGGGGTTTATTCCTGCTGATTATCGGTGAGACTTTTGCCTGGTTTACGCTGGTGGCGGCAATTTTCGCGCTGCCGTGGATGCGAGATAAGTATCAGCGTATGGCGAAGTGGGTCGATGGGATGGCTGGCGTGCTGTTTGCCGGATTCGGCATTCACCTGATTATCTCGCGTTAAATCGGGCTACTTACCATTTTGGCATCGGGCCGTGCACGCGCGCTTTACGTTCAACATCTGTGCATCGGAACTTGCGCGCTGGCCACTTCGAAAAAGCAGCGGCACTGACGGTTATCACCTCGGTGCCGCAGTTTTAAAACGTCTTACGCGATTCTGCGCGCACTCGCCAGCAATGCACCGACGGCCATGAACAGCCCACCAAAGGTGCGGTTCATCAGCTTCATCTGCTTCGGCCCTTTAATCCATCCAGCAATGCGTGTTGCCAGCGTGGCATAACCAATCATCACAATAATATCGACCACGATGGTGGTGACACCGAGCACTAGATACTGCATCAACTGCGGCTGATGTGGCTGAATAAACTGCGGGAACAGCGCGGCAAGAAACACGATGCTTTTCGGGTTGGTGAGATTCACCAAAATGGCGCGTTTGAACAAACGACGACGCGGCATCGCTTTCGCCACAGCATTTAAATCAATCCCGCCTGCGGAACGCCACTGCTGTATACCGAGCCAGACCAGATAGGCAGCGCCTGCCCATTTCAGCACTTCAAAGGCCATGATCGACTGCGAAAACAGTGCACCTAAACCGGCACCAACCAGCACGATGTGAATCGCCAGGCCAAGCTGTAAACCGGTGATGGAAGCCGCTGCACCACGATAGCCATGGCTGATACCGGTGCTCATGGTGTTGATCGCGCCGGAACCGGGTGAAAGGCTGAGGATAGTTGTGGTCAACAGGTAGGTTAACCACCATTCAATGGTCATGCGTGACATTCCCTGAAGTGAACGAAGTGTGACACAATACGCCAGAATATCGCGGTGCGCTATGGCGTACAGACGCGCGATGAGGCTTTTTTTCAGGGGGACGGATGCAGCATCACAAACAGAGTTGGCTCGGGCGTGAGAAAGGCTTTTCAGCCTTTGCTACCGGTCCGCTGCTCGACTTCTGGCGACGTCGTGAGGAGTGTGAATTTACCGGCGTCGGCAACCTGAAGATTCGCTATGTTCGTTTCACCTCACCGCAACATCGCCGTGTCATCCTGATTGTTCCTGGCCGCATCGAAAGCTATATCAAATACCCGGAACTGGCTTACGATCTGTTCCACTGCGGCTATGACGTGGTGATTATTGACCACCGCGGGCAGGGCCGTTCCGATCGCTTGCTAGAGGATTCCCATCGTGGGCATGTGGTGGAGTTCAGCCACTACGTTGACGATCTGGAAACGCTGTATTTGAAAGAGATGGTCAGCAACCATTATCAGCAGCGCTACGTGCTGGCGCATTCGATGGGCGGTGCGATTCTGGCGCTGTTCCTGGCGCGTCTACCGCAGGCGTTTCATGCTGCGGTGTTTTCAGCACCGATGTTTGGCATTGTGCTGCCGCTGCCTGACTGGATGGCGCACCCGATTCTGGACTGGGCGGAGAAACTGCCCGCCATTCGCGAACGCTACGCGTTAGGCACCGGCCGCTGGCGTGCCAGTCCGTTTGGTATTAATCGCCTGACGCACAGCCGGGAACGCTATCGGCGCAACCTGCGGTTTTACGCTGATGACCCAGGATTGCGCGTCGGTGGCCCGACCTATCATTGGGTGCGTGAAGGCGTCTATGCCGGACGCAGCATCATCAGCCAGGCGGCAAAAATCACCACGCCAACGCTGGTGTTGCAGGCCAGTGAAGACGATGTGGTGGATAACCGCTCGCAAGATATTTTTTGTACGGCGATGGCCGACGCGGGACATCCCTGCGAAGGCACCGTGCCGTATGTGATTCAAGGCGCGCGTCACGAGATTTTGTTTGAAACAGACGCCATGCGCGCTGAAGCGCTCAACCTGGTGGTCGATTTTTTCGAGCGCCACGTTTAACTCATTTTCCGACATCAATACCAGAGGTTTACATGTACCACATCGTCGCATCCGACCTGGATGGCACGCTGCTCTCACCGGAACACCGCCTGACGCCTTTTGCCCGTACCACGCTGCAGGAACTGGTGGCGCAAGATGTCCATTTCGTTTTCGCCACCGGCCGCCACTACATTGACGTGGGCCAGATGCGCGATAATCTCGGCATTCCGGCGTACATGATCACCTCCAACGGCGCCCGCGTGCACAATGCGGAAGGGGAATTGGTGTTTAGCCATAACCTCGACGCTGATATCGCCAAGGAACTTTACGGCCTGCAGTATCACGATGAGCATATCCTGACGCACGTCTATCGCGACGATGAGTGGTATATGAGCCGCCACCGTCCGGAGGAGCAGGACTACTTCCGCGAGTCAGTGTTCAATTATCAGGTTTACCAGCCGGGTATGCTGGAAACCGACGGTATCAGTAAGGTGTTCTTTACCTGCGAGGATCCGGAACGTCTGGCGCCCCTGGAACTGGCAATCGAAGCCCGTTGGGGCGATCGCGTTAACGTCAGCTTCTCACTGCCGACCTGTCTGGAAGTGATGGCGGGTGGCGTATCGAAAGGCCATGCGCTGGAAGCGGTATCAAAGCAGCTAGGCTTCTCACTGAAAGAGTGCATTGCTTTTGGTGATGGCATGAATGACGTGGAAATGCTGAGTATGGCAGGCAAAGGCTGCATCATGCGCAATGCGCAGCAGCGGTTGAAAGATACCTTGCCGACACTGGAAGTGATTGGCAGCAACGCTGAAGATGCGGTGCCGCATACGCTGCGTAAGTTGTTCCTTGCTTAAAAAAATGGGCCGGTTAATCCGGCCCATTTTTGTTATGCCATCTGCTTCTTATGCTTGTGCTCGCTGACCATGGTGAGCAGCAACAAAATCACCGCCAGCACCGATCCAGCAATCATCACCATGAAACCGCCATCCCAGCCGAAGTAGTCCACTGTGTAACCGACAATCGCACTGGCAGCCACCGAACCACCAAGATAACCAAACAGACCGGTAAAGCCCGCAGCGGTGCCTGCGGCTTTTTTCGGTGCCAGTTCCAGCGCATGCAGACCAATCAACATCACCGGACCGTAAATCAGGAAACCGATGACGATCATGCACAGCATATCGATGCCTGGATTACCTGGCGGGTTAAGCCAGTACACCACGGTGGCGATGGTTACCAGCGTCATAAAGAACACGCCGGTGGCACCACGATTGCCCCTATACACCTTGTCCGACATCCAGCCGCACAGCAAGGTGCCGGGAATGCCCGCATATTCGTAGAAGAAGTAAGCCCACGAAGATTTATCCAGCGTGAAGTGCTTTACCTCTTTTAAGTAGGTAGGGGACCAGTCGAGAATGCCGTAACGCAGCAGGTAGACAAACACGTTGGCCAGCGCGATATACCACAGCAGCTTATTGGGCAGGATGTACTGCATGAAAATCTGCTTTGCCGTCAGTTCCTGCTCGTGGTTGTCGTTATAGTCTGGCGGATAATCATTCTTGTAAGCCTCAATCGGCGGCAGACCGCAGGACTGCGGCGTATCGCGCATCAGGGCAAAGGCAATAATCGCGATGAGGATGGCACCAAACGCCGGCATATAGAGCGCGGCTTTCCAGTCGTTAAACCACGCCATACCCAGCAGAAACAGCAGCGGTGGAATCCCGCCGCCCACGTTATGTGCGCAGTTCCACACCGAGACAATCCCGCCTCGCTCCTTCTGCGACCACCAGTGCACCATGGTGCGTCCGCACGGCGGCCAGCCCATGCCCTGGAACCAACCGCACAGGAACAAAAGCACAAACATCACCATGATGCTGGAGGTAGCCCAGGGTACAAAGCCCATAAACAGCATCACCGCAGCGGCCAGAATCAGTCCGGCAGGTAAAAACACGCGCGGATTTGAGCGGTCGGAGACGGAACCCATGATGAACTTGGAGAAACCGTACGCGATGGAAATCCCGGACAATGCAAAACCCAGATCGCCACGTGAGAAGCCCTGTTCAATCAAATAGGGCATCGCCAACGCAAAGTTTTTACGGACCAGGTAGTAAGCGGCATAGCCGAAGAAAATACCGATGAAGATTTGCCAACGCAGCTTACGATAGAGCGGATCAACACGATCGTCCGCCACTTGCGGCCGATGCGGTGCCGGTTTAAAGATACTCAACATGAGTGTGGCCCTCCAGGGCGCAATATAGTTATGAATTCCCAGCAGGATGGGTCAAACGCCAACTGGCGCTAAAACAGACAGCAAAGTTCCATTTCGCGCAAAGGATAGTGATGGTTACGCTACGTTACTGTGATGTGTGACACAATTGTTACACTTTCATGACATTAAAGAGCGATATAAACCAGAAAATGTTGGAATTCGCGCATTAAGCGTTGAGGCTGACGACTGTGGAAGGGTAATCCGTTGCATCAGTGAAATAAGCCTGTTGAATCAGTAATAAGTCGCAGCACATGGACAGCTGGGTTCATCTCATCGGGTCAAGGGACGCCGCAGAGTTGTTTGACTTTATTTTAATCACTCGTCAACCAGATATTTAAGCCCGCTCACGACAGTTTGTTTACACTAGCGCCACTGTTCATTTTGGGATCAATACCGTGCCGTTACTGATCGTTACCACCATTTTGTGGGCTTTTTCCTTTAGTTTGATAGGGGAATACCTTGCGGGCCAGGTTGACTCCTGGTTCTCTGTACTGATGCGCCTTGGGTTGGCTGCGCTCGTCTTTTTACCCTTCCTGCGCTGGAAGGGATATCGCGCCTCAACCATCCTGCTGTATATGCTGGTGGGGATGCTGCAACTCGGCGTCATGTACCTGCTGAGTTTTGAGGCTTATACCTACCTCAGCGTGACAGAATTCCTATTGTTTACCGTGATGACGCCGCTCTACGTCACGCTGATTTACGATTTGCTCAGCAGACGTCGACTGCGAATCGGCTATGCTTTCAGCGCGCTGTTGGCGGTAGCCGGTGCGGCCATCATTCGCTATGACAAAGTCAGCGATCACTTCTGGTTCGGTTTACTGCTGGTGCAGGCGGCTAACATCTGCTTCGCCATTGGTATGGTCGGTTACAAGCGCTTGCAGGAAACCCGCCCGATGCCGCAACACACGGCATTCTCGTGGTTCTATTTAGGCGCGGTGATCATTGCCATCATTGCCTGGAGCCTGTGGGGTAATCCGAACAAACTGCCGACCACAAACCTGCAATGGGGCATTCTGGTGTGGCTGGGCGTAGCGGCTTCGGGGCTGGGCTACTTTATGTGGAACTACGGTGCGACGCAGGTCGATGCGGGCACCCTTGGCATCATGAACAACATGCACGTACCGGCGGGCTTACTGGTGAACCTGGCTATCTGGCAGGAAAAACCCCACTGGCCGAGCTTTATTGCCGGGGCGATTGTCATTTTCGCTTCACTTTACGTGCACAAGCGTTGGGTAGTGGGGCATGTCGCTAAAAGCGATGACTAAATGGCCGAGCTGAATTGCTAACCAGCTCGTTTCTTTGCTCTAGCTTCAAATAAGCACCACCAAAGTCAGAGGGAAGGGATAGCTTGGCAGAGGAGCAAAGCATCCGAGCCTTGGATGGCGAGGCCGATCCACAAGGAAGTGAGGTTCCTTCGTGATCGGAGCGACCGGTATCTGACCTGATATCAAAGCGACACCTAAAGCCCAAGGGAAGGGATAGCGTGGCAGAGGAGCAAAGCATCCGAGCCAAGGATGGCGAGGCTGATCCACAGGGATGTGGGCTTCCTTTGCGATCTGTCACGCTATCCCTGACTGAGCACAAAACCCGCAGCAATTATGCCTTTTTCGCTGGCGCCGCAGGACGATTCATCATCGTCAATCCCTTCAAAAAGTTACGCAGAATCTGGTCACCGCACTCGCGGTAGTTCTTATGATCCGGGTTGCGGAAAATCGCACCGACTTCAGCCTGTGAAATCTTAAAGTTTGCCTTCTCCAGCACCACCGGAATATCCGTGGTCTTCAGTGCAAACGCGATACGCAGTTTCTTGATGAAAATATTATTATTCATACGGCGCTCTACTGAAGGCGCTGGCGCATCTTCACTCTTACCGCGACGGAAGAAAATCAAACCGTTGAGGAAATAGCCCATCAGCACGTCCGGCAGCTTACGGAACGCCGCGTCTTCATCCTTCTTCATCCACGCCTGCACATCCTCAAGCGGCACTTCACTGCCCGCTAAGGCAAAAATCTCCACCACTTTGCTATCGCTCAAATCAAGCATATAGCGCACGCTGCGCAGAACATCGTTACTCGTCATGGTGAAACTCTCTTGGTCGCGGATTGAGGCGGCGCATTATAGAGCAGGCCGGGCAGGGATAACAGCACGGGCGACACAGGTCTCCCGTGAGATCATCAAGAAATGGACTGCAGCGAGCCTGGACGCGCCGCATCACGCACGAACGGCAGATGGTCACAGGCGTGCTGACGGGCGAAGCGCACAAAGGCTTCCAGCACCGGCTGGCGCTGCTCACCATCGCGCACCGCCGCATATAAACGGCTCCACAAACCGTCACCCAATGTTTTGGTCACCACCAGCCCCTGCTTTTCAAAACTCTCGACCACCCAATGCGGCAGTGCGGCAATGCCCATCTGTGCCGACACCATCTGAATCAACAACAGGGTGTTATCCACATTCTTCAATGCCGGGCTCACACCCGCAGGCTGCAGGAAATGACGCCAGATATCCAGGCGCTGACGCTGCACCGGATAAATCATCAGCACCTCATCGGCTAAATCTTCCGGCGAAATATGCTCCAGTTTCGCCAGCGGATGATCCGGGGCGAGCACCAGTCGCACCTCATAATCAAACATAGGCGTATAGAACAAACCGCTGCGCGGCAGAATATCGGAGGTCAACACCACATCCAGCTCGCCCTGCTGCAAGGCGGGTTGAGGATCAAACGTCACACCCGATTTAAAATCGACCACCACTTGTGGCCAGCTCTGGCGGAAATTATTCAGCGCCGGCGTCAGCCATTGAATGCAGCTGTGACACTCAATCGCAATGCGCAATGTGGTCTGATGCGGCTCGTGGCACGCCTGCAGCGCCTGTTGAATCTGCGGCAAAATCTGCTCGGCCAACTGCAGCATGATTTCCCCCTGCGGCGTAAACCGTAGCGGCTGGCTCTTGCGCACAAACAGGCGAAAGCCCAGCCGCTGTTCCAGATCGCTGAACTGATGAGATAACGCCGATTGTGTCTGATGAAGCTGAGCAGCGGCAGCGGCCAACGAGCCGGTATTCTGCAACGCCTGCAGCGTTCTCAGGTGTTTGAGTTCGATCATGAGAGTCCTTCACATCGAGATTGAACAAATTGCGCTTGAGGAACATACAGTACCCGCAGATTATGGCGGTGTAAACATCTGGACGGCTAAACATCTCAAACAAGCGCCACCGCCATTTTACTCTCGTCCAGTTCAGGCGTTCAGCGGACGACATTTCACTCGCTGGATGAACGTAAATGGGCTCGACCCATTAAGCATATCTGGAGATCAATAAATGACCATTCTGAACCATACGCTCGGTTTCCCTCGTGTCGGTCTGCGTCGTGAACTGAAAAAAGCACAGGAAAGCTACTGGGCAGGTAACACCTCACAGGAAGCGCTACTGGCCGTGGGTCGCGAACTGCGTGCCCGTCACTGGCAACAGCAGAAAGAGGCAGGTGTAGATCTGCTGCCGGTGGGCGATTTCGCCTGGTACGATCATGTGCTGACCACCAGCCTGATGCTCGGCAATGTGCCGGCGCGCCATCAGAACAAGGATGGATCGGTTGATCTCGATACGCTGTTCCGCCTGGGGCGTGGCCGCGCGCCCAGTGGTGAACCCGCAGCGGCTGCCGAGATGACCAAATGGTTCAACACCAACTATCACTATATGGTGCCGGAATTCACGCAGGGCCAGCAGTTCAAACTCAGCTGGACACAGCTATTGGATGAAGTGGATGAAGCGCTGGCTCTGGGACACAGCATCAAGCCAGTATTACTGGGACCAGTGACTTACTTATGGTTGGGCAAAGCCAAAGGTGAGCCGTTTGACCGTCTATCGCTACTGAAAGACATTCTGCCGGTCTATCAGCAAGTGCTGTCAGAGTTGAAAAAGCGCGGTATCGAATGGGTGCAGATAGATGAACCCGCGTTGGTACTGGAGCTGCCACAGGAATGGCGTGATGCGTTCAAGCCTGCCTACGCCGCATTACAAGGCAGCGTGAAACTGTTGCTCACCACCTATTTCGACAGCATTAACCAGAATCTCGACGTGATAAAAGCGTTGCCGGTGCAAGGCCTGCACGTTGACCTGGTGCATGGCAAAGATGACATCCTGCATATCCACCAACAAATTCCCACCGACTGGCTGCTCTCATTGGGCGTAATCAATGGCCGTAACGTCTGGCGTGCCGATCTCAGCCATTGGTTCGATCGCCTGCAACCGCTGGTGCAGCAGCGCAAAAACCTGTGGATTGGATCCTCCTGCTCGCTGCTGCACAGTCCGATCGATCTCAGCGTTGAAACCCGTCTCGATGCGGAAGTGAAAAGCTGGTTTGCCTTTGCCTTACAGAAGTGTGCTGAACTGTCGCTTTTGAGCAGGGCGCTCAATAATAACGATGCGGCATCGCTGGTGGAATGGAGCGCACCGATTCGTGCCCGTTCGCACTCCGAACGCGTGCACAATACCGCAGTGAACGCGCGTCTGGCGGATATTCAGACCAAAGATGTCGAGCGCGCCAGCCACTATCACGAACGTGCCAAAGCGCAGCGCCATCGCTTCAATCTGCCTGCCTGGCCGACCACCACGATTGGATCCTTTCCACAAACCACCGAAATTCGCGGCCTGCGACTCGACTTCAAAAAAGGCAATATCGATGGCGGCCACTATCGCACCGGCATCGCGGAGCACATCAAGCAGGCGATTGCCGAACAGGAGCAACTCGGGCTGGATGTGCTGGTGCACGGCGAAGCAGAGCGTAATGACATGGTGGAATACTTCGGTGAAAACCTCGATGGCTTTGTGTTTACGCAAAATGGCTGGGTGCAAAGTTATGGCTCTCGCTGTGTGAAACCGCCAGTAATCATCGGTGATGTCAGTCGTCCGCAGCCGATTACCGTTGAGTGGGCGAAGTACGCGCAGTCGCTGACTGAAAAGCCAGTGAAAGGCATGCTCACCGGCCCGGTCACGATTTTGTGCTGGTCATTCCCGCGTGAAGACGTGACGCGCGAAACCATTGCTAAACAAATTGCGCTGGCGCTGCGTGATGAAGTGGAAGACCTGGAAAAAGCCGGGATTGGGATCATCCAGATTGATGAACCCGCGCTGCGTGAAGGCTTGCCGTTGCATCAGTCGGACTGGGCGGCCTACCTGACCTGGGCGGTTGATGCCTTCCGCCTCAACGCGGCAGTGGCGCAGGACGCGACGCAGATCCACACGCACATGTGTTATTGCGAGTTCAATGACATCATGGATTCGATTGCGGCACTGGATGCGGATGTGATCACCATCGAAACCTCACGCTCTGATATGGAATTGCTGGATGCGTTCAAAGCGTTCGAATATCCGAACGAAATTGGTCCCGGCGTGTATGACATCCATTCGCCAAACGTACCCAGCGTGAAATGGATTGAAGATCTGTTGCACAAAGCGGCGCAAAGCATTCCGCCCGCGCGTTTGTGGGTCAACCCGGATTGCGGTCTGAAAACTCGTGGCTGGAGTGAAACCCGTCAGGCGCTGGCAAACATGGTGACCGCCGCGAAAAAGCTGCGCGCGGAAACCGCGTAATCGCGATTAACAGGGGGCGCCGTGCTGCGCCCCTTTTGATTACGCGTTGGGTGCAACGCCATATTGCTTAAACCAGGCCAGCATCCGAGCCCAGCCATCGGCGGCAGAGTCCGCATGATAGCTCGGACGATAATCGGCATTGAACGCGTGGCCCGCTTCCGGATAAACAACAATCTCCGCTTTGGCATTGGCGGCATGCAGCGCCTGACGCATCTTATCAATGCTCTCTAACGGGATGCTCTCATCCTGACCGCCGTACAACCCTAATACCGGTGCGTTGAGATCCACGGCAACATCAATCGGATGTTTTTGTTGTTTGAGGGTTTTCTCGCCCTCTAAGCGGCCATACCAGGCCGCAGCGGCACGTACCTGCGGGTTATGCGCGGCAAACAGCCAACTGATGCGTCCTCCCCAGCAGAAGCCGGTGATCGCCATGCGACGAATATCACCATCGTGGCGCGCAGCCCAGTTGGCAACGTGATCAAGGTCCGACAACACCTGAGAATCGGGCACTTTACTGACCAATTCTTTGAACAGTGTTGGGATATCACCGTAGTCGCTGGGATCGCCCTCACGGAAGTAAAGTTCAGGTGCGACCGCCAGATAACCTTCCAGCGCCAGACGACGGCAGATATCTTTAATATGCTCGTGAACGCCAAAAATCTCCTGCACCACCAGAATCACCGGCAGTTTACCTTCATAGGCTTTTGGCCGGGCATAATAAGCTGGCAGGTTTTCTCCCTGGCTGGGAACGGAAGTCTCTCCAGTATGAATAGCGTCACTGACGGTGGTAATGGTGCTGCTGGCGATGGGCTGAACAGCCGGAGCAAAGCCGCCGGCTGCTGATTTTTGTGCCATATTGTCTTCGGTTTTCATGGTTCTCTCCGTGCTAGCAAATGCGCAATCACGTAACTATAGCCTGGCCCAGGGGCAAGGCTGACGTAGGGTTCAGAGGGATAGGTGCTTATGTTCTTCTTCTCTATTAACACTGCCACCCGAACTTACGCAGTACCGCTTGTAGCAATTCAGAATTGCCGAGCTGCAATGTGTGATGCAAGTCACATAATAATTTTCTGATAATGTAAGTTTCATTGTTGATGGTGAAACTAATCACATATTTATCTGACGCTCTGGCGTAGAGTGACACGCATATCCCTTATCTATCAGGAGTCTGTTATGGCCCAGTCTGACGTTTTCCACCTTGGTATCACTAAAGCCGATCTGAAAGGAGCCACTTTGGCTATCGTTCCCGGCGATCCGGAGCGTGTGAAAAAAATCGCTGCGCTGATGGATAATCCACAGCATCTGGCATCGCACCGTGAGTTCACCACTTACCTGGCGGAAGTGGATGGCAAGCCGGTGGTGGTGTGTTCAACCGGTATCGGCGGCCCCTCGACCTCTATTGCGGTGGAAGAACTGGCGCAGCTCGGCGTGCGCACTTTCCTGCGTGTCGGCACCACTGGTGCGATCCAACCGAATATTAATGTGGGCGATGTTTTGGTCACCACCGCGTCTGTGCGCCTTGATGGTGCCAGCCTGCACTTTGCGCCGATGGAGTTCCCGGCGGTAGCGGATTTCACCTGCACCACCGCGCTGGTGGCCTCAGCAGAAGCCTGTGGTGCTAAAACGCACATCGGCATCACCGCCTCTTCTGACACCTTCTATCCGGGTCAGGAACGTTACGATACCTTCTCAGGACGTGTGGTGAATCGCTTCCAAGGCTCAATGCAAGAGTGGCAGCAAATGGGGGTGCTTAACTATGAGATGGAATCCGCTACACTGTTAACCATGTGCGCCAGTCAGGGGCTGCGAGCGGGCATGGTGGCGGGTGTTATCGTTAACCGTACGCAAAAAGAGATCCCGGATGCCGCGACCATGAAACAGACCGAAAGCGATGCGGTGAAAATTGTCGTAGAAGCCGCGCGTCGCTTAATTTAGTGCGCAAGGCAGCAGGCATTACGGATAAGGAATTCCCTGCTGCCATTAGATTGCGCACGTTTTTCAGCTGATACTGAGAAAACCACTATGCGCAAAACGGTTTCTGCTCCGCGTCCTGCCTTTAATTCTACTCCCGCTGCTGCCCATTCTCGTATTGAGAGCGTGGCAGCACGTTTCCGCCAGGCGATGGCGGCGTCTGATTTCCCCGTGGCACGTCAGTGCTGTGAAGAGGTTTTGCGTGTTATGCCGCAAAACATGCAGGTACTGAGTGACTATGCGCTGACGCTGATGCGCGTAGGCGAGTACAAGAAATCCTACAAAACCTACCAAAAAATCTATCAGGCACCGGCTGCGCAGCGCGCGCAGGCGTCCGACACCTGGCTTGATGGCTTAACGGAAGTGTGTGGTTGGCTGGAAAAGCACGATGAAGTGGCGCGTTACGGTCGCGAGTCACTGGAAAAGTCAGACGCGATTTTCCTGCAAGGTCATAAAGTGGCGTATCCTGCAGAAGCGCCGCCGCCCTTTGATTCTGCCAATCCATCAGAAAACATCATCTCTTTCAGCCTGTACGGCGGGCAACCGCGCTACTGTGAAACGCTGATCAAAAATATCGAGGTCGCGCGCGAGCTTTACCCTAGTTGGATATGTCGCATCTATCTTGACGACAGCGTGCCGCAACACGTCTGGCAACGCCTCAAGCAGCCGAATACGCAGTTGGTGGACATGTCGCATGAGAAGACAATATTCCCGACGTTGTGGCGCTTTCTGGTGATGGATGATCCTAGCGTTAAACGCTACATCGTACGAGATGCCGACTCCTTGCTGTCGGAACGTGAAGTGGCAGCGGTGGAAGCCTGGCTGCAGTCACCTTTCTGGTTCCATCATATGCGCGACTACTTTACCCATACCGAACTACTGCTGGCGGGCATGTGGGGCGGGTGTCACGGCGTGTTCCATAACGTTGAGCAGCAGATGCGCGACTTTATTGCCCAGTACAGCGGCAGCGAACGTTTTACCGATCAGTATTTCCTCAAGGTTGCGCTGTGGCCGACAGTGCGCGAAAGCCTGCTGAATCATGACCACATCTTCCAGTTCCATCATGCCCAGCCGTGGCCCGCGCATCCGCCCATTCGCTGGCAAACCGATCGTTTCCACGTCGGCAGTAACGCCGGCTACTCCAGCATGGCGGGAAAAGTGGAAAACGTGGATAACGGCTGGCAGCAGGTTGAACTCACCCATGGCGGGCAAAGCTGGTGCTATCCCGCCAAAGTGAAAGGCAGCGAATGGCTGTTGCCGATGCCGTTTTTCCTGATTGATGCGTGGAAGGCGGGGGATTTGACGGTGAAAGCGCTGTAAATCACACGCCAGCTTCACAACAGTCTGGACATTCATACAGTAGCGTCTTACCTTTTCCCTCAGCGAAACGATCCGCGGGGGGATTATGGATCAGCAACTTATCATTAGCGGCGCGCTGGCGCTGGCCGGACTGGGCCTCGGATGGATTTTGGCCCAGTTGCGTGCCGGGCACCAGCACGCCAGCTTCACCACCGAACGCCGACTGCTGGAAGAGGCACATCAGCGCCAGCAGCAGCAGCTCGAACAGTTACAACACCAAATTCAACAGCGCGAGCAGGAACTGCGGCAGTTGCATGGCACGCTTAGCGGGGCACAGGAACGACTGCAGCAGCTCGATTACTGGCGTGGCGAAAGCGAACAGCTAAGCCGGGAACTGCGCAACCAGCTAGAAGTAAACAGTGCGCAGGAAGCGGAACTGCGTGAAGTCACTATCCGTCTGGAAGAAACTCGTTTCGGTGCTGAAGAGAAGCAGCGACTGCTCACCAACAGCGAGCAGCGCCTCAGCGCGCAGTTTGAGAATCTGGCCAACCGCATTTTTGAAAACAGCGGACGCCGCGTGGATGAGCAGAATCGACAAAGCCTCAACGGCTTGATTGGTCCGCTGCGTGAACAGCTGGATGGTTTTCGTCGCCAGGTGACTGACAGCTTTGGCCAGGAAGCGCGTGAGCGGCATACGCTGGCGCATGAAATTCGTCAGCTTCAACAGCTGAATGCGCAAATGGCGCAGGAAGCGGTCAATCTCACCAAAGCACTTAAAGGCGACAATAAAATCCAGGGCAACTGGGGCGAAGTGGTACTGGCGCGGGTGCTGGAAGCCTCCGGTCTGCGCGAAGGCTACGAATATCAGACGCAGGTCAGCGTGCAACTGGAGCAGCAGGGCAGGATGCAACCGGATGTGATCGTGCGATTGCCGCAGGGCAAGGATGTGGTGATTGACGCCAAAATGACGCTGGTGGCTTACGAACGCTATTTCAATGCGGAAGATGAAGCCACGCGCGAGCAGGCGATTCAGGAGCACGTTAATGCCATGCGCGGTCATATTCGGCTACTGGGGCGAAAAGATTATCAACAATTGCCCGGTTTACGCTCTCTTGATTATGTGTTGATGTTTATTCCGGTTGAACCCGCGTTCTTACTGGCGATTGATCGGCAGCCGGAGCTGATCAGCGAAGCGCTGCAGCAGAACATCATGCTGGTCAGCCCAACCACCTTGCTGGTGGCACTGCGCACCATTAACAACCTGTGGCGCTATGAACACCAGAGTCGCAACGCGCAACGTATCGCCGATCGTGCCACGCGACTGTACGATAAAATGCGACTGTTTGTAGATGACATGAGCGGTATCGGTCATAGCCTCGACAAAGCGCAGCAGAGTTATCATCAGGCGATGAAAAAGCTGTCAGAAGGGCGCGGCAATTTGATTGCGCAAAGCGAATCCTTCCGCGCATTGGGTGTGGAGATCAAACGACCGATCAATCCCCAACTGGTGGAGCAAGCGCAACCGGAAGAGGCGGATGAAGATTGGGCGGACGATCCCAAGCCTGATGAAAATGCGGCAGATTCCTCCACCGCTTCGCTGCACCGCATCAACGAATAGCACGGTGGTCGCGTGCTCGCTTAGCGCGACTCTGATACACTTCGGCAAGAATTGTTTGTGGAACAGGTAAACCCGATGGCAGATGAATCACAGCAGGAAACTACCCATTTTGGCTTTCAGACCGTCGCGAAAAGCGAAAAGGCCGATAAAGTCGCGGACGTGTTTCATTCCGTAGCGGCAAAATATGACCTGATGAACGATTTGATGTCGTTTGGCATCCATCGTGTCTGGAAGCGTTTTACCATCGACAGCAGCGGTGTACGTCGTGGTCAGCGTGTCCTGGATCTGGCCGGCGGCACCGGCGATTTGACGGCGAAATTCTCTCGCCTGGTGGGCGAAACCGGTCAGGTCGTGCTGGCTGATATCAACAGCTCAATGCTGAAGATGGGCCGTGAGAAGCTGCGTAACCTGGGCGTGTCTGGCAATGTCAGCTACGTGCAGGCCAACGCCGAAGCGCTGCCGTTCCCGGATAACTATTTCGATTGCATCACCATCTCTTTCGGCTTGCGTAACGTCACCGAAAAAGAGAAGGCGCTGGCCTCGATGTTCCGTGTGCTGAAGCCAGGCGGACGCTTGCTGGTGCTGGAATTTTCCAAACCGCTGCTGGAACCGCTGAGCAAAGCCTACGATACCTACTCCTTCCACATCTTGCCGCGCATTGGGCAGTTGGTGGCGCAGGATGCGGAAAGCTATCGCTATCTGGCAGAATCGATTCGTATGCATCCCGATCAGGAAACCCTGAAAGCGATGATGAACGACGTCGGCTTTGAAAATACCACCTACTTCAACATGACCGGCGGTATTGTGGCGTTGCATCGCGGCTTTAAGTTCTGATTGATCATGACTTTTACCCCGCTTATCACGGGCGGTCTTGAGACCGCCCTTAATCGTGTTCTCTATCGCGACCGCAGCCTGAAAGCGGCCCGCCAGCGTCTGTCAGGTAAAGTGCTGATGCTGCGCCTGCAGGAGTTGGATTTCCCGCTGGTGCTGGTGTTCAGCGAATCGCAGTTAGACGTGCTGAGTGACTGGCAGGACAGCAGTGACTGCAGCGTCAGCCTGCGTCTCAGCACTTTGCCGAAACTGCGCGACCGCCAGCAGCTGACCAGCCTGATCCGTAGCGGTGAGCTGGACGTGGAGGGAGATCTGCAAGTGGTTCAGCAGTTCTCCGCACTGATGGATCTCGCCGAGCTTGATCCGGCCGAGTATCTGGCGCCTTGGATCGGCGACATTGCCGCGCAAGGTGTCAGCCAGGCCGCTCAGCAGGCGCTGAAATTTGTGCAGAAACAGGTGACGCGTCGGCAGGATTACCTCGGCCAGGTTCTGACTGAAGAGTGGCGAGTTGCGCCCGGTGCACTGGAACTGGCGTGGTTCTGTGAAGAGGTAGAGGCGATGGAACGTTCGCTTAATGCGTTTGAAGCGCGTTTAGCACAGCTGGAGGCGAAATGACGCTGGGAGAAATTCGGCGCTTATACTTCATCATCAAGATCTTTTTGACTTACGGTCTTGATGAACTGATCCCCCACATGCGCATCACATTGCCGCTTCGTATCTGGCGGCGCTGCATCTTCTGGATCCCCAACAAGCACAAAAATGAATCGACGGGCGTTCGTATTCGTCTGGCGATGGAGCAGCTTGGCCCGGTGTGGATCAAATTTGGCCAAATGCTTTCCACGCGTCGCGATCTCTTCCCACCGGCCATCGCCGATGAACTGGCGGTGTTGCAGGACCGTGTAGCGCCTTTTGATGGTCTTAAAGCTCAGCAGCAGATTGAACAAGCGATCGGCGGCCCGGTAGAGACCTGGTTTGACGATTTTGATATCAAGCCGCTGGCTTCTGCTTCGATTGCGCAGGTGCATACTGCCACGCTGAAATCCAACGGTCGTGACGTGGTGATCAAAGTGATTCGCCCGGACATCCTGCCGGTCATCAAAGCCGACATGAAATTGATATACCGTATGGCGCGTTGGGTTCCTCGCTTAATGCCAGATGGTCGTCGTCTGCGCCCGGTTGAAGTGGTGCGCGATTACGAAAAGACCTTGATTGATGAACTCAATCTGCTGCGCGAGTCGGCGAATGCTATCCAGCTGAGACGTAACTTCGATCAGAGTCCGATGCTGTATGTGCCGGAAGTGTTCTCGGATTACTGCAGCGAATCGATGATGGTAATGGAGCGTATTTACGGTATTCCGATCTCCGATGTGGCGACGCTGGAGAAGCATGGCGTCAACATGAAGCTGCTGGCAGAACGCGGCGTGCAGGTGTTCTTCACTCAGGTGTTCCGCGATAGCTTCTTCCATGCAGACATGCACCCCGGCAATATCTTCGTCAGCTACGACCATCCAGAAGATCCGCAATACATCGCGATTGACTGCGGTATTGTCGGCTCGCTGAATAAAGAAGATAAGCGCTATCTGGCGGAAAACTTCATCGCCTTCTTTAACCGTGATTACCGCAAGGTAGCTGAACTGCACGTGGATTCTGGCTGGGTTCCGCCGGATACCAATGTAGAAGACTTTGAGTTCGCCATTCGTACCGTCTGTGAGCCGATTTTTGAGAAGCCGCTGGCTGAGATCTCTTTTGGTCACGTACTGCTGAACCTGTTCAACACCGCGCGCCGCTTCAATATGGAAGTGCAGCCGCAGCTGGTGCTGTTACAGAAAACGCTGCTCTACATCGAAGGTATTGGCCGTCAGCTGTATCCGCAGCTTGACCTGTGGAAAACCGCTAAGCCATTCCTGGAAGACTGGATCAAAGATCAAATCGGTATTCCTGCGATTCTGCGAGCGGTGAAAGAGAAGGCGCCATTCTGGGCTGAAAAACTGCCTGAGTTGCCTGAACTGTTCTACGACAGCATGCGTCAGCATAAATTATTGCAGCACAGCGTCGATAAACTGGTCAGCGATATGAATGCGCAGCGCACGCGCCATCACAAGGCACGTTATCTGTTTGGCGTAGGGGCTACACTGTTATTAAGTGGCACCGCGGTGCTGTTAAGTCGCCCCGATTGGGATTTTTTCCCGGCACTGTTAATGGCCGCTGGCATCGTCACCTGGCTGCTAGGCTGGCGCAAGACAAACTGATTGTTTGACTGGTGCAAATCGCGTAATGTCGCAGGCTAAAGCCCGAATTCATACGGGCTTTCTGTGCGTTTCAATTCAGAGTTTTTCACAGAATATTAGAGGCATATCTCATGGGCGGTATCAGTATTTGGCAATTGTTAATCATTGCCGTCATTGTTGTACTTCTGTTCGGTACCAATAAACTTCGCAACCTGGGTTCGGATTTGGGTTCTTCAATTCGTGGCTTTAAAAAAGCCATGGGCGATGAAGACGATAAAAAGGATCAACCGAAAGAGCAGGACGCTGACTTCAACGCCAAGACTCTGGCAGACAAACAGCAAACCTCGGCGAGCAAAGACGACGCCCGGGACAAGTAAGGGTTAACTGTGTTCGATATTGGTTTTAGTGAACTGGTATTGGTGTTCGTTATCGGGCTGATCGTTCTTGGCCCGCAACGATTACCGGTTGCGGTGAAAACCGTCGTGGGCTGGATTCGGGCGATTCGCTCCCTGGCTGCTAACGTGCAAAACGAACTGGCGCAGGAGCTGAAACTGCAGGAGTTGCAGGACAGCCTGAAAAAGGTCGAAGAAGCGGGCCGTGGCTCACTGTCACCGGAACTGAAAGAGTCGATGGAAGAGTTGCGTAAAACCGCCGATTCGATGAAGCGTTCTGTGCAGCAGAGCATCGATATCGAGAAAGCGGAAGATGAAGCGAACACCATTCATCAACCGTCGTCTGCAGGCACCTCTTCTGAACCGGTAAGCCAGCCTCCGGTTACTCCAGCGGCGGCAGAGCATCAGGCCAGCGCACCGGCTCAGGCTCCTCAGGCGGTGACAGCAGAACGTCAGGCCAGCGCACCGGCTCAGGCTTCTCAACCGGTAACAGCAGAGGCTGCGGCACCTGTTAATTCCGCGCAGAATGCGACGCCCACTCCCACCGTAAAAGATGAAAGATAAACATGGCCGTTGAAGATACCCAACCGCTCATCAGCCACCTGATTGAGCTGCGTAAGCGTTTGCTGAACTGCATTATTGCGGTGTTTGCTATCTTTTTATGCCTGGTTTATTTCGCCAACGACATCTATCACTTGGTGGCCTCGCCGCTGATTAGCCAGATGCCGGCCGGCGCCAGCATGATCGCCACCGATGTGGCTTCACCGTTCTTCACCCCAATTAAGCTCACCATCATTGTTTCGGTGTTTCTTGCGGTGCCGGTGATTCTGTATCAGGTGTGGGCATTTGTGGCACCCGCGCTGTATCGCCATGAGCGTAAGCTGGTGATGCCGCTGTTGTTCTCCAGTACATTGCTGTTCTACGTTGGCGTAGCCTTTGCTTACTTCATCGTGTTCCCGCTGGCGTTTGGCTTCTTTGCCAAAACCGCGCCGCAGGGCGTCACCATCGCTACTGATATCACCAACTACCTCGACTTCGTGATGACTATCTTCATGGCGTTTGGTGTGGCATTTGAGGTGCCGATTGCGATTGTGCTGCTGTGCTGGACCGGCATTACCTCGCCAGAAGATTTGAAAAAGAAACGTCCTTACATGCTGGTTGGCGCGTTCGTTGTTGGGATGCTGCTCACACCACCGGATGTTTTTTCGCAAACTTTGCTCGCTATTCCGATGTACTGCCTGTTTGAAGTCGGCGTATTCTTCTCCCGTTACTATGTGGGTAAAGGGCGCAAGGCGTCAGATTCAGAGGATGAGGAACAGAATACCGAATCCTAACAAGGCATCCCCGCAAGCGAGCGGGATGAGCGTTAAGAATCTAAACCGCCCGCATATTGGGCGGTTTTTTTATCCGTCATACTTTGAGCGGCAGGTGTGTTGGCTACACTCGTTCGCCCGGATCACTTACTTGAGTAAGCTCATCGGGTCTCTCTTGTTTGCCGCCTTCCTGCTGCTCAAATTATTTAGGATATTGTCTGGAGAGAGCTATGTTTGATATCGGTGTAAACCTGACCAGCACGCAATTCGCAAAAGATCGCGAGCAAGTGGTAAAACGCGCGCGCGAAGCAGGCGTCACCGGCCTGTTGATTACCGGCACTAATGCGCTGGAGAGCCAGCAGGCGCGTCAGTTAGCGGCACAACACGCAGGCTATTGCTGGTCAACTGCCGGGGTGCATCCGCATCACGCCAGTGAGTGGTCAGCGGAGACGGCTAACACGCTGCGACGACTGGCTGAGAGTGAGCAAGTGGTGGCGATTGGCGAATGTGGCCTCGACTTTAACCGTAATCTTTCGGCACACGACCAGCAGGAGTATGCCTTTGACGCACAGCTGGCGCTGGCAGCGGAGTTACAACTGCCGGTGTTTCTGCACTGCCGCGAAGCGCATGATCGTTTTGTTGCGGTGCTGGAGCCATGGCTGCCGAAATTAACGGGCGCGGTGGCGCACTGTTTTACCGGCACGCGTGAGGAGTTGGAATCATGCCTCGCACTGGGCTTGTCGGTGGGAATTACTGGCTGGGTGTGCGATGAACGTCGTGGCCTGGAATTGCGTGAGATGCTGCCGCTGATTCCAGCCGAACGTCTGTTGCTGGAAACCGATGCGCCTTATCTTTTACCGCGTGATATGCATCCGCGGCCGCCATCGCGTCGAAACGAGCCGTGTTTCCTGCCGCATATTGTGCAGCAGGTGGCGAACTGGCGTGGGGAAGATGCTGAAGCGCTGGGTGCGAAGGTTAATCACAATGCGCGCCAGCTGTTTAAACTGGCTTAAAGCTTACGGAACTGTTTGTTGTCGACGCTGCGCATCACTTGTTTGTTGAGCAGATTGAGCAGTAACACCGAGCGGGTTTCACCATCCGGCTCGGCAAAAATAGCGCGCAGCCCTTCAAAAGTCCCTTCGGTGATGATCACTTCATCACCGCTTTGTGGCGTTTCCGGATCCAGCATAATTTGCGGCACATCGGTTTGCAGCGCTTCAATGACTTCGCTGGAGACCGTTGCCGGTTGCGCACCAAAGCGCACAAAGTGGCTGACGCCGCGCGTGCTGCTGATGGTGGTGGTGTGAATCGCTTCGGGATCGAATTCGATAAACAGATAGTTAGGAAACAGCGGCTCACTCACCGTGGTGCGTTTACCGCGCACAATCTTTTCCAGAGCGATCATTGGGCTGAGGCAATTCACCTCCTGCCGCTCAAGATGCTCTTTCGCGCGCAACAGCTGTCCACGTTTGCAATAGAGTAAGTACCAGGATTCCATAACTGCTCCCAAATATTGGACGCTAAGAATAACAAACCTGCTGTCAGAGTTATAGCGCATCGGCCAGTGGAAACGCGGCTGTGAAATAAAAATCACTACGAATTTTCCGATTGGTGCGGCTTATTAACGCTTTCTTGCAAGAAAATTGACGGCTGATGACCATCTGTATCAGACTCCTTCTCCATCTTTCGCTTGAATTTGAAAAAGGACTGGCTGATGGAACTGTTCTTATTAAGCAACGGCAAAGTGGCCGATGATGCGCCACTGCTGAGCTACGCTCACCCGCAACTGCATGCGATGATTGCTCAGCGCGGCATCACCTCGGCCGTGCTGGTGCCCTATGCCATTATTCGTGGCGATCATGCACAGCGCGCGCAAGACTTGTCTGACTCACTCGGTATCGAAGTGAAAACCGTGCACGAGTTCGCCTCGCCGGTCGCCGCGATTGAACAGGCCGAAATGATTTTGGTGAGTGGCGGCAACACCTGGTTCCTCAATCAGATGCTGCATGAACACGGAATGATCGTGGCGATTCAGCGTGCCGTGCGCGAGCGCGGTGTGCCTTACGTTGGCTGGAGCGCCGGTTGCAATGTGGCCACGCCATCGATACGCACAACCAACGATATGCCGGTGCGCAGCAGCGTGGTTTTGCCTGCGTTAGGTCTGTTCCCGGTGCAGATTAATCCACACTACCTGGATGCTCACGTCAGCGGGCATATGGGGGAAACGCGTGATGAGCGTCTGGCTGAGTTCTGCGCGGTCAACCCGCATGAATCAGTGATCGCCTTGCGAGAAGCCAGTTTCCTGCACGTCAGTGAAAACCGCCTGCGTTACTACAGCGCACGCGGTGAAGACTTTAAAGTGTTCCGTCATGGTGAGCCGATCGCCGCACATCACGATGTGCTGGCTATTCAATCGCTGGTGCCTTTCTCCTGCCAGCCAGCTTGAACCACAAACCACAACACGCCAGCATGAATCAGACCTATAATGGCCGATTCACTCTGGCCGGAAGCTAACGCCGCATGAAATATCAGGATTTACGAGACTTCCTCGCGTTGCTGGAGCAGCGCGGCGAGTTAAAGCGCATCACTCAGGAAATTGATCCTGAGTTAGAGATGACTGAAATTGCCGATCGCACCCTGCGTGCCGGCGGTCCGGCGCTGCTGTTTGAGAACCCGAAAGGGTATGACATGCCGGTTTTGTGCAACCTGTTCGGCACACCAAAGCGTGTGGCGATGGGCATGGGGCAGGAAGAGGTCAGTGCACTGCGCGAAGTGGGTAAGCTGCTGGCGTTTTTGAAAGAACCCGAGCCGCCCAAAGGCTTCCGCGATCTGTTCGATAAGATGCCGCAGTTCAAACAAGTGTTGAACATGCCGACCAAGCGCCTGCGCAATGCACCGTGTCAGGAAGAAGTCTTCAGCGGTGATGATGTCGATCTGTCGCGCATCCCGGTAATGAAGTGCTGGCCGGGCGATGCTGCGCCATTAATTACCTGGGGCTTAACTGTCACCCGCGGTCCGCATAAAGAGCGCCAGAATCTGGGCATTTATCGCCAGCAGGTGATTGGCAAAAATCGGCTCATCATGCGCTGGCTGTCACATCGCGGCGGCGCACTGGATTTCCAGGAGTGGTGCAAAGCCCATCCGGGTGAACGCTTCCCGGTGTCCGTGGCGCTGGGCGCCGATCCGGCCACTATCCTTGGCGCAGTGACGCCGGTCCCCGATACGCTGTCGGAATATGCCTTTGCTGGCTTGCTGCGCGGTAATAAAACCGAGGTGGTGAAGTGCCTGTCGAACGAGCTTGAAGTGCCCGCCAGTGCAGAAATCGTGCTGGAAGGCTATATCGAGCCGGGCGATTTGGCGCCAGAAGGCCCGTACGGTGATCACACGGGCTACTACAATGAAGTAGATAGTTTCCCGGTGTTTACCGTGACGCACGTAACGCAACGCCGCAACCCGATTTATCATTCAACCTATACCGGTCGTCCACCGGATGAACCTGCGGTATTGGGTGTGGCGCTGAATGAAGTGCTGGTGCCGATTCTGATCAAGCAGTTCCCGGAAATTGTCGATTTCTACTTGCCGCCGGAAGGCTGCTCTTATCGCCTCGCGGTGGTGACGATCAAGAAGCAATATGCCGGGCATGCCAAGCGCGTGATGTTTGGCGTCTGGTCTTTCCTGCGCCAGTTTATGTACACCAAGTTTGTGATTGTGTGCGATGACGACGTTAACGCACGCGACTGGAACGATGTGATTTGGGCGATCACCACGCGCATGGATCCGGCGCGCGATACGGTGATGGTGGAAAACACGCCAATCGATTACCTCGACTTCGCCTCGCCGGTTTCCGGGCTGGGCTCAAAGATGGGTCTCGATGCCACCAATAAGTGGCCGGGCGAAACCACTCGCGAATGGGGCACGCCGATTGTGAAAGATCCGGCGGTGACCGCGCGCATTGACGCAATTTGGGATGAGTTAGCTATCTTTGCCGAGCCGCCGCAGCGCTAAAGGCGGCAGAAAACCATAAAAAAGGGCACGTATGACGACGTTAAACTGCAAGGTGACTTCGGTCGAGGCGATTACGGACACCGTTTACCGCGTCCGTTTAATTCCGGCGGCGGATTTTAATTTCCGTGCGGGGCAATACTTGATGGTGGTGATGGATGAGCGTGATAAGCGCCCCTTCTCACTGGCTTCAACCCCAATGGAAAAGGACATCATTGAGCTGCACATTGGCGCATCAGACCTGAACCTCTATGCGATGGCGGTGATGGATCGCATCAAGAACGATCGTCAAATTACCGTGGATATGCCGCACGGTGACGCCTGGCTGCGTGAGGACAGCGATCGCCCGATCATTCTGATCGCCGGCGGCACCGGCTTCTCCTATGCACGTTCGATTCTGCTGACGGCACTGGCACAACAGCCCGATCGCGATATCGCCATCTACTGGGGCGGCCGTGAACTGATGCATTTGTACGATCTGGATGAGCTGAATGCATTGGCGGTGAAGCATCCTAATCTCAAGGTGATTCCAGTAGTGGAACAGCCAGCTGAGGGTTGGGAAGGGCGCAGCGGCACCGTATTGACCGCTGTGATGCAGGACTATGAAACTCTTGGCGAACACGATATCTACATTGCGGGTCGTTTCGAGATGGCGAAGATTGCGCGCGAGCGTTTCTGTGCGGAACGCGGTGCGGTCGAAGCGCAGATGTTTGGCGATGCGTTTGCCTTCATCTGAGTAAAAAGCCCGCCCGAAAGGGCGGGAACACGTGCTTCAACGTATTAAACGCGTTCGAATACCGTCGCGATGCCCTGGCCTAAGCCAATGCACATGGTCGCCAGACCAAACTGCGCATCACGACGTTCCATCAGGTTGAGCAGCGTAGTACTGATTCGTGCCCCCGAACATCCCAGCGGATGCCCCAGCGCAATCGCGCCACCATTCAAATTCACTTTTTCATCGAGCTGATCCAGCAATCCCAAATCCTTAATGCACGGCAGCGTCTGCGCAGCAAAGGCTTCGTTCAGCTCGAACAGATCGATATCCTGCACGCTCAATCCGGCCCGTTTCAGTGCCAGTTTGCTGGCCGGCACCGGACCGTAACCCATGATGGAAGGATCACAACCGACCACCGCCATGCTGCGAATGCGTGCACGTGGGGTTAGGCCGAGTTCGCGCGCACGGCTCTCGCTCATGATCAACATGGCTGCTGCGCCGTCAGAGAGCGCGGATGAGGTACCGGCGGTGACGGTGCCGTTAACCGGGTCAAACGCGGGACGCAGCGCAGCCAATCCTTCCAGCGTGGTATCTTCGCGGATCACTTCATCCGCTTCATAACGTTTCAACACGCCGTCGGCATCGTGGCCATAGGTCGGCACAATTTCACGTTTAAAATCGCCGCGCTGTGTTGCGGCCCAGGCGCGTTGATGTGAACGCAGCGCAAAGGCATCCTGTTGCTCGCGCGTGATGTGATGCATGCGCGCCAGCATTTCGGCGGTTAAGCCCATCATGCCGGCGGCTTTGGCGACGGTGCGACCCAGACCAGGGTGGAAATCAACGCCGTGGCTCATCGGCACATGCCCCATATGTTCAACGCCGCCAATCAGGCAACTCTGCGCATCGCCTACCATAATGGCGCGTGCCGCATCGTGCAGCGCCTGCATCGACGAACCACACAGGCGATTCACCGTGCTGGCCGGTACGCGGTGCGGAATTTCTGCCAGTAGTGCCGCGTTACGCGCAATGTTGAAGCCCTGCTCCAGCGTCTGCTGCACGCAACCCCAAATGATGTCATCCAGAGACGCCGGATCAACGCCCGGATTACGGCTCAGCAGTTCGCGCATCAGATGCGCCGATAAATCTTCCGCGCGTACCTGACGAAACGCGCCACCTTTTGAACGGCCCATCGGTGTGCGCACGGCATCAACAATGACTACTTTTTCCATTTTCTCCACCTCAGGCACTTTGCAGTGTCGCTTCGTCAATCGGTTGGGCTGCGGGATACCAGCTCTGATGCTGATGGGCTTTCTGCATTAACAGTTCTGGTAACGCATACAGCGGACCTAGCGCGGTGTAACGTTTGGCTTGATCGACCACATTGCTGATGCCAAGCGTGTCCATATAGCGGAAGGCGCCGCCACGGAACGGTGGGAAACCGAGGCCGTACACCAGCGCCATATCGGCTTCAGCCGGTGAGGCGATAATTTTCTCTTCGAGGCAACGCACCACTTCGTTAAGCATCGGCAACATCATGCGGTTGGCAATGTCTTCATCGCTGAACACGCGTTTCGGCTCGCAAATCGATTCCAGCAGCGCATCAACAGCCGGATCGGCTCTCTTCTGAGCTTTGCCTTTTCTATCTTGCTCCCAGCTGTAAAAGCCCAGGCCGTTTTTCTGGCCGTAGCGTTTGGCTTCAAACAAGACATCAATCGCGTCGCGGTAATCTTTCTGCATGCGAGAAGGGAAGCCCTGCGCCATCACCTGTTGTGCATGATGAGCGGTATCAATGCCCACCACATCCAGCAACCACGCTGGGCCCATCGGCCAGCCGAACTGTTTCTCCATCACCTTATCGATCTGACGGAAATCAGCGCCATCGCGCAGCAATAAGCTGAAAGCGGCGAAGTAGGGGAATAGCACACGGTTCACAAAGAAGCCGGGACAGTCATTCACCACAATTGGCGTTTTGCCCATCTTGCTGGCCCAGGCCACCACTTTGCTGATGGTCGCTTCGGCGGTCTGCTCGCCACGAATCACCTCAACCAGCGGCATGCGCGGCACTGGATTGAAGAAGTGCATGCCACAGAAGTTTTCAGGACGCTGCAACGATTGCGCCAGTTGGCTAATTGGGATGGTGGAAGTATTAGAGGCGAGAATGGCGTCGTCACGCAGGTGCTGCTCGGTCTCAGCCAGCACTTTGGCTTTGATCTGCGGATTTTCGACCACGGCTTCGACCACCACATCGGTGCGCTCGAAACCGGCGTAATCCAGAGTGGGCTGAATCGTCGTCAGGACGCTCGCCAGTTTGGCACCGTCTATTTTTCCGCGTTCCAGCTGCTTATTCAGCAACTTACTGGCTTCGGTCATCCCCAGGCTTAGCGCCTGCGGATTGATATCTTTCATTTTTACCGGCACGCCTTTCCATGCCGACTGATAAGCGATACCGCCACCCATGATGCCTGCACCCAATACCGCCGCTTGTTGCGGTGCACCGGCTGCGCTGCTGTGTTTCTTCGCCAGGCCTTTAACATACTGATCGTTCAGGAAGATACCGACCAGCGCGCGCGCCACATCGCTTTGCGCCAATGGCACGAACGCAGCGGTTTCCAGTTTCAATGCATCGTCACGACTTAAACCGGCTGCCGCTTCAATGGTTTTCACCGCGGTGATGGGCGCGGGGTAGTGTTTACCTGCGGTTTGCATCACCATGCTTTTGGCAATGGTGAAGCTCATCGCCGCTTCAATCGGGCTGAGTTTCAGGGGCGCGAGCTTAGGCGCACGGCGCGCCTGCCAGCTGCCTTGTGCGATGGCATCCTGCAGCATAGTCAGCGCTGCCGCGCGCAGTTTTTCACTGCTCACCACCGCATCGACCAAACCGAGTTGTAAGGCGCTGCTGCCATCGACATCTTTTCCGGCGGCGATGATCTCCAGTGCGCTATCGGCACCGAGCAAACGTGGCAAGCGCACGCTGCCACCAAAGCCTGGCATGATACCGAGTTTGGTTTCCGGCAAACCGATGCGAGCCGTCGCTGTGGCGACGCGGAAATCCGTTGCCAGCACGCACTCACAGCCGCCGCCCAGCGCATAGCCGTCAATCGCGGCTATCGTCGGTACCGGCAAATCTTCCAGGCGATTAAAGATGCTGTTGGCAAATGCCAGCCACTGGCTCAGCTTCTGTTCTGGCGCGTCAAACAGCGACAGGAATTCGGTGATGTCGGCACCAACGATAAACGCCGATTTGGCTGACGTCAGCAATAAGCCACGGAGTTCGGGCTGTTGTTCCAGCACGCTGAGGGCTTCGCCCAACGAGGCGACTGTTTTGGTATCGAGTTTGTTCACTGAGCCGGGGGCATCGAAAACCAACTCGGCAATGCCATCGTCAAGCCAGTGAACTGAAAGGGTATCGCCTTGGTAGAGCATGTCCGTCTCCTGAAACCGCGAAAGGTGATCTGGTCATACCAGATGAGTTGGAGTGTGGGCGGCATGTTAATTTTTTGCAAACGAGTCTTTGCTTATTTGATACGCCGATCACAGCGCGTGCAGCACGGCAACGGACTTGAGGCTGTGCTACACTGCGGCCAATTTCGCGATATTGGAGACAAGTCCATGGATTCACTGAAAACCCTGTATCACGCGCATATCAATACGCTGCAACAGCGAGCGCAACAGGTGCTGGCACGGTACAAACTGGATGCCATGTTGATTCATTCCGGCGAGCTGTTGACCGTTTTTCTCGACGATCACGACTATCCGTTTAAGGTGAATCCGCAGTTCAAAGCCTGGGTGCCAGTGACGCAGGTGCCAAACTGCTGGCTGTGGATCGATGGCGTCAACAAGCCAAAACTGTGGTTCTACTCACCGGTGGATTACTGGCACAACGTTGAACCGCTGCCCAACAGCTTCTGGACACATGATGTCGAGGTTGTAGGACTGAAAGATGCCGATGATATTGCGCAGTTGTTGCCTGCTCAGCGCGACAATGTGGCTTATATCGGACCCGTGCCATCTCGCGCTACGCAGCTCGGTATTAACAGCGAGCGCGTGAATCCTAAAGGTGTCATCGACTTCCTTCATTACCATCGCAGCATCAAAACCGACTACGAGCTGGCCTGTATGCGCGAAGCGCAGAAGCTGGCGGTTGCGGGGCATCGCGCGGCGAAAGAAGCCTTCTTCTCCGGAATGAGCGAGTTCGATATCAATCAGGCGTATCTGACCGCAACGGGCCATCGTGATACAGATGTGCCGTACGGCAATATCATCGCGCTCAACGAACATGCTGCGGTGCTGCATTACACCAAGCTCGATCATCAGCCCCCGGCGAAGCGCCACAGTTTCCTGATTGATGCGGGTGCGGAATACCTTGGTTACGCCGCCGACCTGACGCGCAGCTATGCAGCCCAAAGCAAATCGCGTTATGCCGAAATGGTAGAGGCGATGAATAAAGAAGAGCTGGCGCTGATTGCGACGTTGAAAGCGGGCGTGCGTTACACCGATTACCATCTGCAAATGCATCAGCGTATTGCCCGTCTATTATTGAAGTTCGATCTGGTGAAGGGTCTGACTGAAGAAACGCTGGTGGCCGAAGACCTGACCGGCCCATTCATGCCGCACGGTTTGGGACATCCACTCGGCTTGCAGGTGCACGATGTAGCCGGCTTTATGCAGGATGACAGCGGCACGCACCTGGCCGCACCGTCACAATATCCTTATCTGCGCTGTACCCGTGTGCTGGAACCGGGCATGGTGCTGACCATCGAACCGGGCTTCTACATCATTGATTCACTGCTGGCGAAACTGCGCGGTGGTAAGTACAGCCAGTACTTTGACTGGCAGGCGATCGACGCATTGAAACCCTACGGTGGTATTCGTATCGAAGATAATGTGGTGATTCACGCCAATCGCGTTGAAAACATGACGCGCGATCTGCATCTGGCCTGATGGATGCGTACGATATTCCCGCTGAAACCGTGAGCCTCAGCGAGGAAACCATCAAGAAAAGCCGCTTTATCACCTATCTGGCGCATACCGATGGCGTTGATGCTGCACGTGCCTTTGTGCAGCAGGTCAAACAGGAGCATCCAGCAGCTCGTCATCATTGCTGGGCGTGGGTCGCGGGTGCGCCGGATGATTCGCAGCAGCTGGGCTTCTCCGATGATGGTGAGCCTTCAGGCACGGCGGGAAAACCGATGCTGGCGCAGCTGATGGGCAGTGGCGTGGGAGAAATTACCGCCGTGGTGGTGCGCTACTATGGCGGCATCATGCTGGGGACCGGCGGATTAGTGAAAGCCTACGGCGGAGGTGTGCAGCAGGGGCTGAAGCAACTGGCGCGCGGGCGTAAAGTGCCGATGCAATCTTTTACTCTGCAATGTGACTATGCCCAGTTAAGTGATATTGAGCGTCTGTTGCAACGCTTTGACGGCATCATCGAAGAGAGCCATTATCAGGATCGTATCGCGCTACGTCTGGCGTTGCCGCATCCGCAGATTGATGGCTTTCGGCAAAACCTTTCTGATTACAGCCGGGGCGCGCTGACGCTCATCCCGCTGGACAACTAAAAGCATCTGTTTAAAGGAACGGCTGAATGCATTTTCGCGCCATTACCCGCATCGTGGGACTGTTGGTGATTTTATTCTCGGTAACCATGATCCTGCCGGGGCTGGTGGCCTTAATTTATCGCGATGGTGCCGGACGCGCCTTTAGCCAGACATTTATGATGGCGATTGTGATTGGATCGCTGCTGTGGTGGCCGAATCGCAAAAAGAAAACGGAGCTTAAGCCGCGCGAAGGCTTTCTCATCGTCGTGCTGTTCTGGACCGTGTTGGGCAGTGTCGGTGCGATGCCTTTTATCTTTGCCGAACAGCCGCACCTCTCGGTCACTGATGCGTTTTTTGAATCCTTCTCTGGGCTGACCACCACGGGCGCCACTACGTTGGTGGGCCTTGATACCTTACCGAAAGCGATTTTGTTCTATCGTCAGATGCTGCAATGGCTGGGCGGTATGGGGATCATTGTCCTGGCGGTGGCCATCTTGCCAATTCTTGGCGTGGGCGGCATGCAGCTTTATCGCGCTGAAATGCCGGGACCGCTGAAAGATAACAAAATGCGCCCGCGTATTGCGGAAACGGCTAAAACGCTGTGGCTAATCTATGTATTGCTCACCGTGGCCTGTGCCGTGGCACTGTGGCTGGCGGGCATGCCGGTGTTTGATGCGATTGGCCATAGCTTTTCAACCATCGCGATTGGCGGCTTCTCCACTCATGATGCAAGCATTGGCTACTTCAATAGTCCTACCATCAATACCATTGTGGCGGTGTTCCTGCTGATCTCGGGCTGTAACTACGGTCTGCATTTCTCTTTATTAAGCGGCCGTAGCCTCAAAGTTTACTGGCGCGATCCCGAATTTCGCATGTTTATTGGCGTGCAGCTCACGTTAGTGCTGATCTGTACGGTAGTACTGTGGTTCCACAACGTGTATGCCAGCGGTTGGCAAACATTAAACCAGGCCTTTTTCCAGGTGGTCTCGATGGCGACTACCGCAGGCTTTACCACCGATAGCATTGCGCGCTGGCCATTGTTCTTGCCGGTACTGCTGTTGTGCTCTGCTTTTATCGGCGGTATGGCGGGATCGACCGGCGGTGGCTTGAAGGTGATTCGTATTCTGTTGCTGTTTAAGCAGGGATCGCGTGAGCTGAAGCGTTTAGTGCATCCTAATGCGGTTTACACCATTAAGTTGGGCAATCGCGCACTGCCGGAACGTATCCTTGAAGCTGTGTGGGGGTTCTTCTCTGCTTATGCACTGGTGTTCTTGCTCAGCATGCTGGCGATTATCGCGACCGGCGTGGATGACTTCTCCGCTTTCGCTGCGGTGGCGGCGACGCTGAACAACCTTGGGCCAGGCCTGGGCGTTGTGGCGGACAACTTCACTTCAATGAATGATGTCGCTAAGTGGATTTTGATTTTGACCATGTTGTTTGGACGCCTTGAGGTGTTCACACTGCTGGTTCTGTTCACTCCGACCTTCTGGCGTGAATAAGAGAAACAGGATTATCTAATGAAAGCATTGATTCTTTATTCCAGCCGCGATGGGCAAACCCGTGAGATCGCGGCGCGTATTGCGCAGACGTTAGCGCCGCAGCAGCTGTGTGATGTGATCGATTTACTGGAAGCCCAGAAGGTTGAATGGTCGCAGTATGATCGCGTGCTGATTGGTGCTTCCATCCGCTATGGACATTTCCATCCTGCACTGTTGAAGTTTGTCACTCAGAATAAGGCAGAGCTGCATGATCGCGTAAGTGGCTTTTTTAGCGTGAACCTTACGGCGCGCAAAGCGGATAAATGCACGCCAGCCACCAATGCCTATACGCATAAGTTCCTGGAACAATCACCGTGGCAGCCCGATTGCTGTGCGGTGTTTGCTGGCGCGCTGCGTTATCCCCGTTATCGATGGTTTGATCGTGTGATGATCCAACTGATTATGCGTATGACGGGCGGTGAGACCGACACCTCTAAAGAAGTGGAATACACCGATTGGAATAAAGTGGCGGTTTTTGCCCAGGATTTTGTGCAGTTACCAGGCAAATCGTTGTGAAATAGAGCGTTGTGGCTAAATTTAGGTCGAACGATCATTTTTTTGCAATAAACCCTTGTCAGCCAGAATCTACTCCCTATAATGCGCATCCACT
>CBCTJT010000033.1:0-53690 GCA_965147305.1 uncultured bacterium | reverse complement strand
ATCCCCCCGAAATAGGCTTTAGTAGCGCTATTATGTAGGCTGTCTAACACTGTGCTCCATAACCAACCGAAAGTTCACTAAGCCATTAGCGAGTTATAGTTTTCGTTATTACGCTTTATGCTTTAGGAATAAGGAAATTTTGAGGTGGTTATGACTTGTAAAAATGTAAAAAAAGCAGTGATTGCTCAGGAAGCTCACATCGAACAGCTGAAGTGCTACCTGCGCGAATCAGAAATTATTCTGCGTGCGCTGGAAGAAAAGCAAACCACGGCAAGGGAAACGTTGCTGCACGCGAAGCGTATGAGCGAAGCCCGGAGAGAGTACCTTCAGCTGCAGAACGAACTCAGTCTGGCCACTGAAAAACACAACAGACTCATACGTCAGAAAAAGGTCATGCAACCTGCCTGACCAGGGGCACCATCAGCATTTCTGAAAAAAGTTGTAGCCCTGAGCTGAGTTTTCCCTGTGTAATCAGTGCAGGCGAATCGGCAGGGTGGACAACGGATGACTGAAAAAGGGAAAAGCTGGGTAAAAGCTGAAGACGTGGCGCGGCTGGCGGGTGTTTCCCGTTCGGCCGTCTCCAGAACTTTCACGCCCGGCGCGTCCGTTGCAGAAAAAACCCGCGCGAAGGTAATGCGTGCCGCCGAGCAGCTGGGCTATCAGGTCAATATCATTGCCCGCACCATGAACACTGGGAGCAGCAACTTTATCGGCATCGTCACCGCCGGATTCGATAACCCTTTCCGCAGCAAGCTTCTCGCCCCTCTGGTCCACCAGCTGGCGTTGCACGGCTTTATGCCGCTGTTGATGAATGCCGACGACCCGGAACAGCTGGCGCCTTCGCTGCGACAGCTGCTCAGCTATCACGTTGCGGGCGTCATCATCACCTCCGGGGCGCCGCCGCTGTCGCTCGCCGAAGAGTATCTGGCGCGCAAAATACCGGTCACGCTGATTAACCGCCACGCGGACCTCCCGGGCTGCGACCGCGTGACCAGTGACAACGCGCAGGGCATGCAGCTGATGGCCGACTACTGCCGAAAGCAGGGCTGGCAGAATATTGGGTTTATCGGCGAACACAGCAGCAATTTCAGTACGGAACAACGCTACGAGGCCCTGCGGGTCTGTGTGCCAGACCTCACCATTACTGCCCGTTTTATTGCCGGCGGCGGCTATGCGGCAGGCCGGGCGGAAGCACAGGAGCTCAGCGGATGTCAGGTGCTGCTGTGCGCCACGGACATGCTGGCACTGGGCGCGATGGACGGCCTTCGGGCGCTGAACAGCAGCGGCCCTCTTCCTGCGGTCATCGGTTTTGATGACATTCCGCAGGCAAGCTGGGATCCCTACCACCTCACCACTGTGCAGCAGGATACGGACGGTCTGGCGCAGCAGGCGGTCGACCTGCTGGTCACCCGTATTGAACAGTTTGACCTTCCGTCCCGCCAGCGTGCCGTGCCGGTGAAATTAATCGTTCGTCAAAGCGCATAATGGAAAATTAGTTTTATGTGGATTTGCTCACAGATTAATCTTCGCAATCCAGCCAGACTCTTTTCTGCCCTGCGGGGCTAATTTTTTGCCACAAAATGCACACGTGTGCATTATCGAGGAGAAGTTATGGCTACCCATGAAGTTGATTCGCTTCTGGCGCGTTACCGTTTCGCCTGCAGTCTTGCTGAGTCCGGGGGAAAGCTGGCCTATGAGTTTTATCAGCAGCGCGACAGCCTGCTCACCGAACACAAGGGGGATGACCTGCAGGACGTGGTCAGCCGCGCCGACTGCGAGGTGGAGTCTTACGTCAAATCACGCATTGCAGACGCCTTCCCGGAAGATGGATTTCTCGGTGAAGAGAGCGGCACCGTGGATACACAGCAGCGCGTGCTGTGGGTCGTTGACCCGATTGACGGCACCAGCTGTTTTCTCAACGGACTGCACACCTGGTGCCTGTCGCTGGCGATTGTGGTAGATGGTGAACCGCTAATTGGCGTGGTGTACGACCCGAATCACCACGAACTCTTTCATGCTTTGCAGGGACAGGGCGCATGGCTCAATGACCAGAGGATTACACCGCATGCGGCAACCAGCGTGGCAGGCGGCGTGATGGGCGTCGGTACCTCGCACCGCGTGTCCTCCGCAGATTTCCTGCCGTTTCTGGATGAACTGCTGCAGCACGGCGGCATGTTCGTCCGCAACGGTTCGGGCGCGCTGATGAGCGCCTGGGCTGCCGCCGGGCGACTGATTGGTTATTACGAACCGCATATGAACCCGTGGGACGGCCTGCCGGGCATCGTGCTGATGCGCGAGGCTGGCGGCTCCACCAATGACTACCTGGCTGACGAGGGCATCGCGCGCGGAAACCCGGTACTTCTGGCAAGTGAAACGCTTTACCCACAATTAAAACAATGGGTTAAACAACCCTTACGCTAACCTGCACGGGCAGGGCTTCTGATTCTGTACTCTACATAAAATGGATCCGGCCGTCAGGGATGATACACAGCAATCAGCAACGCCTCCGCCTTTCGGAGACAATATGATGTCAGGATTACTCAGCTATTTCCGCGCCAGCCCGGAGAAACACGCCGGCGTCTTTAATGAACAGCGCTTTCGCTTCGTCCGGTGGCAGACGTTTCTGGCGATGACGCTCGCTTACGTGACGTTCTACGTGTGCCGGCTGTCGTTTACCGTGGCCAAAAGCGCCCTGGTCGACCTGGGCATTTCGCCTTCCGAGCTGGGCATGATCGGCTCTGCGCTGTTTTTCAGCTACGCCATCGGCAAGCTGGTAAACGGATTTATTGCCGACCACGCGAACGTGGTGCGCTTTATGAGCCTGGGCCTGCTGCTCAGCGCAGGCATGAACCTGATGATGGGCATGACCACTAACGCCATGCTGCTGGCCATCTTCTGGGGCATCAACGGCTGGGCACAGTCGATGGGCGTGGGACCGTGTGCGGTGTCGCTCGCGCGCTGGTACGGCACGAAAGAGCGCGGCACCTTCTATTCGATCTGGTCGACCGCGCATAACATTGGTGAGGCCATGACCTATATGGTGATCGCCGCGGTGATTGCCGGATACGGCTGGCACATGGGCTATATCTCCACTGCCGCACTGAGCGCAGCAGGCGTGGTAATCATGCTGCTGTTTATGCGTGACTCGCCGCAGAGTAGTGGTTTCCCGTCCATTCATGAAATCAGCAACGAGCCCCTGGAAGAACACGAGGCAAAAAGCTCCATCCTGAAAAACCAGCTGTCTGCGCTGCGCAACCCGGCACTGTGGACGCTGGCGCTGGCCTCCGCCTTTATGTACATCGATCGCTACGGCGTGAACTCCTGGGGCATATTCTTCCTGCAGCAGGGCAAGGGTTACACCACCGTGGAGGCCTCAGCCATCATCGGCGTCAATGCCATCGCGGGCATTGTCGGCACCATCCTGGCGGGCGTGCTGTCGGACCGGTTCTTTGCGAAAAATCGCAGCATCATGGCCGGTTTCATCAGCCTGATTAACACCGGTGGCTTTGCGCTGATGCTGTGGTCACCACACAGCTACTACACCGACATCATCTCCATGGTCATTTTTGGTGCCACCATCGGTGCGCTGACCTGCTTCCTTGGCGGCCTGCTCGCCGTGGACATTTCATCCCGTAAAGCAGCGGGTGCAGCGCTGGGTACCATCGGCATCGTCAGCTACGCCGGCGCCGGGTTTGGTGAGTTTCTCACCGGCATCATCATCGACAGAACCTCGGTGATTGAGAATGGCAAAAAAATCTACGATTTTCACACGTTGTCCCTGTTCTGGGTGGCAGCCGGTCTCGTTTCAGCGCTGTTGTGCTTTGTCACCGCCGTAATGGTGGCAAAACGTAACGCCAGCGAACACCGCACCCTTTCTACCTCTTAATCAGCTCAGTAAGGAAGACATTATGATGCCACGCAGACATCAGGCCGCCGCACGCCTGTTCATTGCCGGTGCACTGTGGCTTTGCGCCTCTCAGGCGCAGGCAGAAGCACAGTATCAGCTGGAGAAAGTCGTCGAGCTCAGCCGTCACGGCATTCGCCCGCCCACGCCGGGCAACCGTAAGGATATTGAAGCGGCCACGCATCGTGCCTGGACGACCTGGACCACGCGCGACGGGGAGCTCACCGGTCACGGCTATGCCGCCGTGGAGAACAAGGGCCGCTGGGAAGGGGAACATTACCGCCGGCTTGGCCTGCTGACCGCGGGCTGCCCGCAACCGCAGGATGTATACGTGCGGGCCAGCCCACTTCAGCGCACCCGCGCCACGGCACAGGCGCTGGTTGATGGGGCGTTTCCAGGCTGCGGCGTCGAGGTCCATCGGGTTGAGGGAGAGGACGATCCGCTGTTCCAGACGGAAGCGTTTCCTGCCACCAATACTGACCCGGCAAAACAGCTGGCGGCAGTCAGAGCGAAGGCAGGGGATTTAGCCGCACGTCAGCAGGCGTTGCAGCCGGCGGTGCAGGCACTCAAACATGCGGTGTGCAGCCCGGATGCTGACTGCTCGTACTTCGATAAGCCATGGCAAATTAAGCAGGGCAAAAGCGGCAAAGCGTCCATCGACGGCCTGAGCGTGCTGGCCAATATGGTTGAAACCCTGCGGCTTGGATGGAATGAAAACCTGCCGCTGAGCCAGCTGGCGTGGGGTAACATCACCTCATCCGCGCAGATCACGGCGGTGCTGCCGCTGCTCACGGCGAATTACGATCTGGGCAACGATGTGATGTATACCGCGCAAAAACGCGGGTCGATCCTGCTCAACACTATGTTGCAGGGCGTCGGACAGGGTGTTTCAGGGACGACTGACAGGCTGCCGGACACCCGCTGGCTGCTGCTGGTTGCCCATGATACCAATATCGCCATGGTGCGCACCCTGATGAACTTCACGTGGACACTGCCAGGCTACACGCGTGGCAACATTCCGCCGGGAAGCAGCCTGGTGTTTGAGCGCTGGCGCGATACGAAAAGCGGCGAACGGTTCCTGCACGTCTATTTCCAGGGGCAGAGCCTGGATGACCTGCGACGCCTGCAGACGGTTGATGACCAACATCCGTTGCTGCGGGAAGAATGGCGCCAGTCAGATTGCCGAATCACCGAAGTGGGCACGTTGTGTCCGATGAAAACGGCGCTGAAAGCGCTTAACCGGAATCTGGACTCCGCTTCCATCACGCCGGTGAGCTATCAGTAAGTCACTAACGTACACGGGCACACAGATATCTGCGTGCCCGTATTATCCGCTACGAATGTCAGGTCTGACATTTTCAGGAAAAGCGCGCAAACGTCACCAGTGCCCGCATTTCAGCTATCTTGGTTATGTTGAAAGTCTTTTTGGAAAAGAACGGCATGATCATGAGGTTAACGGAAGCGGAGCTGGCCAGACTGGTAGGCAGTCGTTTCGCATCAGCTAAAAACAATGCCGCAGCCAGCGTCACGACGGTCCTGGAAGTCAGGATCCAGAGTGGCAGGCAGCTGATTGTCCATGAGCTGTACGGCAGGCAACACAAGACACCTCTCACGGTATTTATGCTCAGATTTCCTTATGCGCTGTCCTGAATACAGCTTGCCTTTATGCCCGAACACAGCTGCCGTCTGAGGCGTGAAGGTCTGCGTTTTTCACATCCGGAAAATGCCGGCGTGAATACTGAAAAAACCCGTCTGAACACGGGTTAAATAAATCAGTACAGAAATTCTCGTTTGCAACAGCGTAGCTGTGTGTGCACCACGATATTACTCTGCTCAGGGTGGAATTTATATTTACCTTTTGTTACTGGTCATAGGAGTTTTCTATAACCCGAGCTTCCGTTTACGCCGTCACCCCCTCGCCACCTGAGGGGCAGAGAGGCTCTCTGATAAACAGGGATGAAATTGAAGCCCGCGCAGGTTAGGATCGGCAATTAAATCGATATATCAACGAAAAAATAAATCAAAGTATGGATACCTCAAACCTCTACGTCGATCATCTTGCCTGGTGCGGGCTTATCGCACTGAACATGGCGCGTCAGGCCGGAACCGTCAGTTCCGCTGCGCAGAAAAATCTCTTTTTATGCAGATGGCTGGCGACGGCAGAGAAGAAGCGTCTGTTCAGGCGTGAACTGGCCCATGACATTCGCTGGCTGCTCAGGGAAGGACGGGAGAAAGGGCTTCGGGCGGATCTGCCGGGCAAGCTGGAATATCTCTGGCGGGCAAGCAGCGGTGATTTGCTTGCGCAAAATGATTTAATCCGCCTCCAGCACGTGATGCACGCTGTTACGCTGACGGGTATTAATTATGGCATTCTCACGGAGTCCGACTGGGAAGGGCGCCAGGCAGTAAAAATGAACCCTAGAATCCCGGCGGTTTTCCTGCGGAAAAGCGATCTGGAAACGGGATTTGATGAACAGGGAAGTCTGGTTAAACCGCTTGCCGCCCGTATCACCGCCGAACTCTCTGCGGTTGATGCTCTACTGTCACGTGCCGGGTGGAAACGCAAAGCAGAGGTGGGGGATCCCTTACTACATCTTCTGATTGCTGATGTAAAGTAAGGTCAGCCAAACTGTATGAAGGTTATGAGATAAAGAATCAGCGTACAGCCCTGACACTAGCTTGAAATTACATCAGCCAATGTCAGGGTATTATTATGGCCAGTCAGAAGATGCCCCTGGCCAAAGCCAGAACATCCTGGCAGGGAGTAAATGCCTTAGTGACGTATTTTAGAAAGCTCTTCTTCTGAAAGACCTGTCATTTCTTTCACGGATTTCAAAGCCATGCCACTTTTGAGGAGCTTTTCAGCAATATCGACCCTGCTTTTATGCTCTCCCAGTTGCATACCTTTTTCGATACCTTTCTGTTCCAGCTGCTGTGCGATGGTCATCAGAGCCTCCTCATGCTGCGGCATTCTTTGTGCCAGATTACGTACAAAGGCTTCAGCGTCTTCAGTTTCGCCTGCCTGTATAAGGTAGTTTATCAGTGATATTAGTTGCTGTCCCGTCAGATGTCCGGTCAACAGCGTTGTCGTCAGCCGATCGATCCCGGCGATGGATGTGCTTCTGAAGCAACGTCAGCGCTGCCATGCTGCGGTGATTCATAATATCATCATCGGGTATAGCAGTGACGTCTACAAATGGAAATGCCGTGCCGTATAACCTGGCAGCCAAATCCGGATCGCTGAACTCCTGAAGCCAGTCTGTCGAATAAGGGTATGGGCTTTGCCGACCGGTGTAAAACAGGACAGGGATCACCAGTGGAAGCTGCTTATGCCCCGCATCAAGATGCCGCTGCATTGCCGCTATAGCGTAACGCATAAGACGAAACGCCATATGCCGATCGGGCGTAGACTGATGCTCAATCAGCACGTGGATATAGCCGTCACCACGGGTGGTTTTAAGGCTGTAAAGCACGTCGCTGTAATAGGCGCGAAGGTTTTCTTCCACAAAACTGCCGGACTCAAGTTTTAATGTGCTGAGGTCACAGATCGCGCGAAACTCTGCCGGCACGTGTAATTCGATAAAGTCGCGCGCGGTATCCGGGTGCGTCAGAAATGCTTTGAATGTCGCATCGTGGGGTGTCGGTGTTGTTGTTTTACTCATGTCACTGATATCCGTCAGCCAGATGATCTTCCACTTCCGAAGGTTAAGTGGGTGTTAAAGCATTGCCGGCTTTTGGTTATTACCGCATGCGCGTGCTGAATTCGGCATTCAGCCAGTAGGCAAATGTCGAGAGCCTGCTGGCGAAAGTCATGATATCGCCACGGGGCCGTTTACTGATGCTCAGCAGGTAGTCCATTTCTTCTGAGAGAGCCGGATACCGGTCATTAAACTTTGCGCAATGCTCTTCAAGCGATGCCGGCCAGTCCGGGTCATTTTCGTCTCTCAGAATGCTCGTCGAACGAATGGCCTTACGTGCTGCCGCACGCTGCAGCGAATGCCGTTGCAAAGGCTCCAGAGAGGGCTTCATAAGAGAAATATAGCCATTCAGCACGGTGAGAAAATCACCGTTAACGGCGACGGCAATGTCCCTGGAAGGTCTGAAAGGTTTAAAGCGTTCTCGCAGGTCTTCACCATACACGCAGACGCAGTGATGTTTCAGCCAGTAGCCCCAGCGATTCGCACTGGCAGGCAAGATCACCTCATCCAGCACGCCCGGGTCGATATCAATTTTACTGATGACTGAATATTGCTGTTCCAGCTCTGCCTTAACAACCTGCATTTTGGCTGCTGTAAGGTCATTGAGTTCCCGCGTGAATATCACCGTCAGATCCAGGTCGGATAACGCTTCCCTGCCTTTGCCCTCAGCCAGGCTGCCATACACATATATGCTGTGGATCTTGTCAGGCACGTCTGAACTCAGCTTCTGCACCACGTCAGAAACCACTGGGGCGAAAGCATGCTGAAAGCCACTGAAGACAGGTTCGGTGATGAATCCATTTTTATCAACCGCCATTCTTTCTCCTTCGTGCTGTTAACGACATCCTCAGCTGAAGCCAGCAGCGGAAGAAGAATATTACCAGCCGCATCGAAAGATTTCATTGAGCGCATGCGACAAATAGGTTCAGGCTGAAACTAAGCTGAAGGCATCCTGCTAATCATCATCGCTTTCCATCAGCGCTACCATTGCGCCCCGGTGAGCTTCGACCATACGAATATACCGCATCACCGTCTGAGTCTGTGTCCAGGTACCTTCCTGCATGATCTGAGCGATCGAGATGCCCTTTCTGGCCATATCCTGCGCGGCACCGACGCGCGCGCTGTGGCCACTCCAGCTGGAATAGCGTCCCTTGTTCGTTTTCAGGGGAGTTTTCGCACCCGCCTGATGTCTTGCGCGGCGCCAGATATCTTCCAGGCAGGGTGCACTCATGGGCACTTCAGATACTGACGTAATTTTGTTAGACCGGTGTACGGGGCAGAAGATTACCGCATCGGGTTCACCCGCCAGGCCGGCGGCGTTAATCCATTCCATCAGCCGCTCAGATGAGCGTGAACTGAGCGCCTTGACGATGCCACCGGACTGAAGAATGGTCTTGGTCCAGCCCACATCGAGGATAATGCGCCCGTCAGCCGACCGGGTAATGTCACATACCCGCAGGCGGGACAACTCACTCATACGCAGCAACGTACCGTAAGCCACGTGCATGAAAGCGAGGTCCCGCAGGTGCTGAAGACGGGAAGAATGCTTCCATGCCGCATCGAGACGATTCAGGTCCGGCCGGCAGAAGGGCACCGCCTGCCCGGTGCGCTCGCCGGAAACGACGGCCGTACGGTTAATTTTCTTTTTAGCACGAATAACGTCCGGTGAAACCGTCGGAGGCACCAGGCCGGCGTTACGGTGTAACATTGCCAGAAGAGCACCGTGCACCGAGATGGTCGAGGTTGATCGGCCAATCGCCTGCAGGTGAAACAGGTAGTCCTGCATGTCCTCGGGCGACATCGGCAGAAATGACCGCCGGTTTTCCTGCGACCAGCGCCAGCAGATCCGCATTACGCTCAGCAGCTGGCGCCACGTGTTAGGCGAGAAGGCCTCCCGGTGCCGGACGAACGCGGCCAGTTTCGCGGTGAGATCGTCATCGGCGCTGCCGCTGAGGGCCACACCGGTAAAACCGGAAATGTCGTTCATATTTGCTCAGTATTTGCCCGTTTAGCTGACAGCATCGCTACGTGAATTCTGAAGAAAGAGCAGGGCAGATGCCCGTCAGATTTTACGTAGCGCTGCCGGAATTTTAACCGACTGCGCCCGCCCCGTTTAGCAGGGCAGCGTTCAGGTCCCGCCGTTTTGTATAAATGGCCGTTAAGCTCAGGATCCGGCCCGGATCCGCATGATACAGGGGTTTTGGTCGTTTGTCTGACCTTATATAAACTTAATTATATTAGGTTAGATTTTTGGATGAACTTAAGATCTGTAGGTGAGTGCGCCCCTATCCCAGTTCATAAAATACCCATTATATGAAGCTAGAATCCAGTTAATAATCCATTTCGGACAAGGTTATTACAGTTAATGAGTCGTAGCTACCTCCGGTCACCGGGGGTAATAGGCGAAGCCATGCTGGAAATTGTTGAGCACAAGATTATAATTAGTTGCGAGTCATTTGATATGATGCTCCGATTAAAAAACGTGCCACTTTGTTACCTGTAGTAGAGCGCGTTTTTTGATGATGCATTCTTCTGAATCCGCAATCCAATTGATGGTTGATGAAATTCTTTTAAATTCTTTAAAATCTTTCATTTCAAACCAGGATCTTTCCTAAATATTGTCCGGCGCCTGCTATTAGAGTGTCTGGTTTAAATACTGCTGGTAAAGTCAATACGATTTGAAATATTTTAAGGGTCGAAATTTCAATACAACGGCTTTTTCGTGCCAAGCGTAATGTTTCATGAGCGGAGGGTATATGACGGACAAGTTTGATGCATTTAATGTTGACAGAGATTATGGTCACTTATGTACAATTCTTGGCGATGCAGTCTTTAATCTGCATCGGGAGAATATTGCTATTACCCAGAAGTCAATATCTGAGCGTCTTGCTCAGGAAAGAAGGGAGCGACATGATATTAAAGAAGATAAATATTACGAAATGGTGATAAGAGTCCTGACTGAATGAAAGATGATTAACCCGCTTTCCGCGGGTTTCAGGTGAGAGAGAAAGTGATGACTAAGATTCTTTGTCATCACTGTTATTTGATACCTGAGCAGACAATCTTAAAAGAGCGACAATGCCAGCGCCCAACAATGCAATCACTATAACGCATCCGACCCAGCCCGCTGTGCTCATTGTTTGAAACCTTCATGTTATAACTGGTTTAGTAACTATCTCTGAATCCAATAGTTATGGGTATCATATTTAAATTCTCCACCTTATTTCTGTAAGGATTAATGACAATAGTTTTAGAAGTAAATTATTACACTAAGCCTGCCAAGGCAGTGCAATTCCAGATTGGCTTTTAAATCCCTTTAACTATGCAGTTACCTTATTTTATTATTATTAATTAGCGTGAAAGTATAAATAGTGTGCATTGCTAATCTCTTAAGAGATTAATGTATGAATAAAAACTAGAGCCTGCCATTAATTCTCTGATTATCCCTCAAAACATCAATAGCTGTTTGCAACGCAATTTTATTATCATTTTTATTTTGTCTGGTTTGTTGAATCTGCAAATATTCTAATAATGTTCGGGTATTGATTGGACGACCGGATCTTCCAACTTTGAGAATTGCTTCACCCAGAATAATTTTCACAGGGGGCAACTGACTTGGGTACCAATTGAGGGTGTCTTCAGACTTCATTGTAAATCTCTCCGGGAAGTTTAATGTAACAGGAAAATGCCTGACAGACATTAATTATTAGATTGTCAGCAAGATCTTTCTCATATAGGTGAGGCTGCTAACTTTTAAAATTTATAATTACTATGATCTATCAATGAGTTATTGTGCGCTAACTAAGATGTTTTTTGGATGATTTACTGCCTCATACCCGCTGAGGTAATAACAGACTTGACAGAACAGGGTGGATGGCTTAAGCGACGCTGAGTTGAGGCGAAGCGACTGTAAACTAAAAACATCTAAGAATGTCCGGGATGCAGGCTTTAGTTAATTAATTTTTATTGATTAATTCCATTTGGTGAGTTTAATTATTATCAGGAGTTATGGGATCAAACTCATTGATTTATTTGGGATGAATGAATTAAAACTCAAAACCACCACACCTTAGACTGCTCATGATAATGAAGCCCAGTGGGTGTGGGTGAGATGAGGTCACAACTCCGGGTGCCTCCCGGTAAGCCATTGAATGGTCAAACAGACTTGTGAATGATTACACACAGCGCGAGCTGCTAGAACCATTTGCACCCCGCCGCTTAGGGGGATCAGCTGTAACTCTTAAACCTTAACACTTAATGAACTAAGGAATATCTGATAGTTAAGATTTATTTAAAAAAAATTTTTTTTCGAGAATTTTTATCCGTGAATTTATTTTACATAATGAAGGCCGTGCTTTATTAGTTCTACACCTAATATATTGATTTTTATCATAAATTTTTTATACGGAAAGTCATTATCAGGGCAGAACGTCCATTGAGTCACGATGCTGCTGGCATTTTACCAAAATATGTTCTGCAAAAGTTAACTGAAGACGATGTCTGACCACTGAAGCAGACCCGATATTGTTCTCCATTTCGTAAGCTTTCCTTGTGACTTCAAAAGTAAATACTTCTGAATAGTAATCGGGGGTTGACCGCAAAAAGTGTCTGTTATCAATGACCTTCACAATATATCTGTTATCATCGATGCAGATGATGTCGTATTTTACTAACCGCTTGTCTGAGTTACTACTGATGTAATGAGATTGAATGCTGGAATAAATCATCTCTAAAGCCTTTTCTAAACGTAAAGAATTATCAGGTTGTGGGAGAAATTGACGCTTTGGCTAACGTCAGGATGATGATTAGTCTGTAACCTAAACACTTCAAGCTATACTTAACGCCGGAATCTTTGAGGACTTCATTTTTAACAATGAGTTACGTTGTTTGATTTTCCTGACTTACTTAGTGAAGAATAATCTAGTCTGCAAATTATTTAATTCTTCCCGAGAGAAGATTGAGTTAGTATTTTATTGTAGTTCATTTATTCATCAAAAGGGTTAAGGATGGGGAGAGCCTGGGCACAGGGCCACTCTTACGTGTATAAACTTAGGGTTAATCAGTAGGATAAGATCAGCGAAGATGAGACGATTCTTCAAATTCCTCCTCTAGTTTATTTATTCAAAACGTTAAGCCTCACTGAATAAAACCAGTTGATTGAAGACTATAGAGAAATTTCATGCGATTTTATAAGGAGTTATAAATATGTGTTAATCAGTGGAGTGACAGTGCTGCCAAATTTGTACTTAGTCATTAATTAATAATGGTGAGAATTATGCTCTTGATAACACTCAAACTTATCAGTTTATTTTACTTTTGTTTTGTATGCTTTGACTGCCATGCTCGTTTATGAAAAATTTAAAATAAATTTCTCGGGATGCTCTATAATTATTTTATCCCAGCAGCTGTTAAATCCCTGATGCCTGACGCCCATCCTGAAGAGAAGTTTCTGTTCTGATTTTGCAACTGCTCTTGCGCGTTAACGTCGCATCAGAGCAACATTATGAAATTAAATCCTTCAGCATGGTTCACACGTTTTTGCGTACAGTCAGAAATTTCAGGGGGTGCTGTGCGTCAGGCAAACAAATCTGCTCATGAAAATAACCAAAAGTCTGAATTGTTTTCAACTGCACAGATGGAGCGTTATGGTGAAAAACTAGCGCGTATCCATAAATTATCACCATACAAATTGCCTTACCATCTTCTTAAAAGACTTGGCGATAATGAGGCTGTCATTACGAGAAACTGCTACGAAATAAACTCTGCAGCAAAAACAGCTATAACCCCTGCAGGTGATTGGTTACTGGATAATTACTACCTAATCGAAGAACAGATCCGTATGGTCCGACAGCATTTGCCGAAAAGCTTTGGCAAAGGTCTACCGTCACTCATTTCACCGGATAATTGCCCACGTATTTATCATATTGCTGCTGAGGCAATCGCTCACGGCGATGGTCGTTGGGACCCTGCAAGCCTGAGCGGGTTCATATGGAGCTATCAAAAGGTCACACCGCTCGCTTTAGGGGAGATTTGGGCTTTACCTGGAATGTTGAGACTGGCACTAATCGAAAACCTTCGTCGTATCAGCATGGATGTAGTCAGGGCTCAGCAGGACCGAAATATTGCAGACCTATGGATAACAAGGATTTTCGAATGTGCGGACCGCTCACCCTCTGACTTAATCATGGTTGTCGCTGATCTTGCCAATTCACGTCCTGATTTGAGTAGCGCGTTTGTCGCAGAACTTGTTCGCAGGCTTCAGGGGCATGGAAATGTGCAATCTTTACCTCTCGCATGGGTTGATCAGTGCCTTGCTGAACAGGGAACGACTTCCGAAATTCTTATTAACGTTTTCAATCAACAACTAGCTGCCAGTCAACTCTCAGTCAGTAACAGCATCGCAGGTTTACGTCTAGTGAGCGAAACGAAGTGGGCCGACTTCGCCGAGTCAATAAGTGTTGTAGAAAGGGAGTTGCGAAGTGATCCTGCTGGAATTTATCCCAAAATGCACTTTGACACCCGTGACCACTATCGACATGTTGTTGAGATCCTGGCGCGAGACAGTAGACTGAGTGAACCTGAAGTTGCTAGTCGTATAGTGGATCTTACCTCTCAAAATGTTATCAATACCCCTGAGCATCACATTGGTTTCTATCTTATCGGGGATGGCCGCAAAAAGCTGGAAATATGTCTCCTGTCTGGCTCATCACCTCTCACGCGCCTGCGACACAGTTTCACCAGAATATCTCTTTTGTCATGGCTTGGCTGTATCAGCTTATTCACCACAGCTCTGACGGCCGGGATATTGCGTGAAACACTAAAATCCGGAACTGACGTATTGCTGTTTATACTGGTCTTACCTTTGCTCGTTGTGGTTAGCCAGCTTGTAAGCGACTTACTGAGCGATGCATTCACTCGTTTCAGGAAACCTAGTCCATTACCCAGAATGGATTTCTCAGACAGCATACCGCCTGATAGTGCAACGATGATTGTGATCCCGTGCATGCTGATCAGTTACGAGAGCTTCAGTAAACTCCTCCGTAGCCTTGAAGTCTGTTGGCTGGGAAATCAGAATGAAAATATCTGCTTCGCTTTGCTCACCGATTTCGCTGACTCCGAACACCAGTCATCGCCAGAAGGTATCTCCCTGCTCACACAGTCAGTCTCAGATATGCTGGCGCTAAATCAGAAATATCCATCCAGACGCCCACGCTTTTACCTGTTACACAGGCAGCCTGAATGGAACCCGATTCAGCGAATATGGATGGGCTTTGAACGTAAACGTGGAAAACTGGCTGTATTGAATGACTGGCTTCGCCATCCTTCGTCGCAATTTGTCAGCGTTGCTGATATGCCCGCCGATCTTCTACCTGGCCACATCAAATACGTTATTACGCTCGACAGTGATACGGTTCTGCCGCGTGATACTGTCCATAAGCTGGTTGCTACAATGGCGCATCCTCTGAATAAGCCAGAATACGATCCAGTAAGCCAGAGGGTTGTCAAAGGCTATGGTATTCTCCAGCCTGGCCTTGCGGAGGAATTACCTCGCTCCGGTCAGGGGCGCTATGCGGCTTTAAGAAGTGCTGTACCGGGAAATAATCCCTATACCATGATGTCATCCGATGTTTATCAGGATCTCTTTGGGCAAGGATCGTTTCTGGGGAAGGGTATTTATGACGTCGATATATTTATTCAGGCCACAATGAATACCTGTCCTGAAAATCTCGTCCTCAGTCATGATTTACTGGAAGGGTGCTATGCACGTTCAGGGCTTGTGAGTGAGGTGTTACTGTACGAACAATATCCAAATAATTATCTCTCAGATGTTGGACGCCGTTCACGCTGGATCCGGGGCGACTGGCAGTTGCTTAACTGGCTAAACTTGCGTGTCAGAAAAGCAGATGGCACCAGAAGCAGGAATCCACTGTCACCACTTTCATACTGGAAATTAATCGATAATCTGCGTCGAAGTCTGGTCGCTCCCTGTCTGTTTTTATTGCTATTTACCACCCTGTTATGGGTGCCAAATCCCTCATACTGGTTTGGCTTGCTGCTAATAATATGGCTGCTGCCTGCCTTATTTAGTATGTCATATGACTTTTTGCATAAGCCATTTCGGCGCCAACTTAAGCAGCATCTGGTGCTGGTCGCTTATGGTGCGCTTAAGCGCCTTTCAGGTATCGGGCTCAATGTTGCGATACTGCCGCATGAAGCCGGATATTCTTTGTATGCGATTATGATTACGCTATGGCGTTTAGGCATTAGCCGTCGCAATCTTAGTGAATGGACCAGCCATAGTTCAGACAGTGATAAGGGCAGCAGTTCGGTTGCACGGTTTTATAAGTCTATGTGGATGAATGTTGTCAGCGGCATGTTGTTGGCGGTACTGACCACACTTGTTGGCCCACACCTGTTGCCAATTGCTTTGCCTGTCACTTTCCTATGGTGTCTCACGCCGTTGCTGATGAGCTGGCTCAGCCTTCAGCCCGTGCAGAAAGCATTCTCTCCGAATCAGCAGCAGAAGCGGCTGTTACGCCAGACAAGCCGTGAAATATGGGCTTTTTTTGAGACTTTTACTACTGCGCATGAGAACTGGCTTCCGCCTGATAACTATCAGGAAAAACCGGAACCAGCGGTAGCCCATCGCACTTCCCCGACCAATATCGGCCTTTCTCTGATGGCTAACCTTACTGCCTGGGATTTTGGCTATCTCCCCGGTGAAGAGGTATTAAAGCGCGTGTCACTCACCCTCGATACACTGGACAAAATGGAACACTACCGTGGCCATCTATATAACTGGTATGACACCTGCACGCTGATCCCCCTCAGTCCACGTTATGTTTCAAGCGTTGACAGTGGCAATATGGCTGGCCATTTACTCACGCTGCGTGAAGGGCTTTCAGCTATGCGCCACCAGCCTGTTCTGAGCATTGATCGGATGATGGCTGGGCTGGACGATACACTGGCCATTCTGGAGAAGCTTTGTGAACAGCATTTACCGCCTCATTTAATTCAGTTGCGCAAAATCTGGCAAAATGCCAGCTCTCTGATTCCGCATGAGTTCTATAAAGAGCTGAATAAAATGTGCGTCGAGTGCAACCATCTCATAACACAACTTAATCAAAAGCTTATTCCTGCCCGCTGGGCGCGACATCTGGAGCGCCAGCTGATTCAGTATTGCAATGAATGGGCAAGCCTTCTTAGCTGGCTGCCTGCATCATGGAACAAATCAGATCTGCCGACCCTCGATTGGCTGGCCAGCGTATATTCTGCATATGATCGGTCACTCCCTGAGAGTGTAAAAGCCGAGGCCCGTGCGCGGCTGCAAATGATTACCGAACTTGAACAACGACTGCTTGATCATGCGCGCATGGATTTCACCTTTCTCTATAATGATGCAACCAACCTGCTGACTGTCGGTTACAACTGTGAAACGAATACGCCAGATAAGAGCCACTACGATCTGCTACCTTCTGAAATCCGACTGACGAGTTTCCTTGCTATTGCGACTAATCAGCTGCCTCTCAAAAGCTGGTACGCCCTGGGGCGATTGTTTACGACTATCGACAGTGAAACTGCTCTGATGTCATGGAGCGGTTCAATGTTTGAATACCTTATGCCGAACCTGGTCATGCCTACCTGGCCCGGCAGTCTGCTGGACAAAATGATACAGTCAGCGGTCAGGCGTCAGATAGGCTGGGGAAAGGAACGTGGAGTTCCCTGGGGAGTATCAGAGTCGGGATATCATGCTTTTGATATACATAAGAATTATCTATATCAGGCATTTGGTGTGCCAGGACTTGGCCTGCGCAGAGGGCTTGCTGATGATATGGTCGTCGCCCCCTATGCTTCATTTCTGGCACTGATGGTCTCGCCGCAAAACGCCTGTGACAATCTGTTGAGGCTGGAGAAAAATGGTGCACGTGGTGAATACGGTTTTTATGAGGCGCTTGACTATACATCTTCGCGTCTCGCAACCGGTCAGCTGTATGCAGTAGTACAGTCCTGGATGGCTCACCACCAGGGGATGGCTTTTCAGTCGTTGTCCCACGTGCTACATAACGCACCAATGACGGAAAGATTCATGTCCAGTCCGGTCTTTCGGTCAGCGAGTCTGCTTATGCAAGAGCGCGTGCCGGATATAATCGAGCTTTATAGTCCGCGCCGTCATTTTGAATCTCATGAAGGACGAATCAAGCCCGTAAATCATGAACCCCGCATCATTACCACAATCGACTCCCCGGTTCCGGAGATTCAGCTTCTGTCCAACAGCCATTATCATCTGATGTTAACCGCTGGCGGGGGCGGTTATAGTCGCTGGAAAAACCTTCTTCTCACGCGCTGGCGTAGTGATACCACCCGGGATAACTGGGGAACATTCTGCTACATCCGTGATAATCAGACCGGTGATGTATGGTGTAATACCCTGAAGCCTACAGGCAATGGTACTGAAAATGACGGTGAAGTGGTTTTCACGGATGCAGGAGCTGAATTCAGGCGCACATTCGGGACGCTCAGCGTCAAAACTCAGGTGGTTGTATCGTCTGAGGATGACATTGAACTGCGGCGACTCACGATAATAAACCGGGGCCGCCTGCCGCGCTCGCTGCAACTGACATCCTATGCCGAGGTGGTACTTGCTCCGACCGCCAGCGATGTTGCACATCCCGCGTTTAGCAACTTGTTTATTCAGACTGAGCTTATACCTGAGCGTGACGCCATACTTTGTCAACGGCGTCCACGCTCGCCGGATGAAGCCACACCTTCTTTCATCCACATGATGGTGGTGCATGGTGAAAACTCACAAAATGTCTCGTTCGAGACGGACAGGGCCCTGTTCCTTGGTCGTGGCAGGATCCCGTCAGATCCCCAAGCCATCTCCTCAGGAGGGCCGCTCAGTAACACATCAGGGGCAGTACTGGATCCCATAGTGGCAATAAGCCACACAATTATCATTCAGCCAGGGCAGCCGCTCACATTAGATATAATTTATGGCATCAGCGAAAGCCGCCAACAAAGTATGGCGTTACTGGAAAAATATCGTGATCATCCCATAGCAGACCGCGTTTTTGAATTAGCTTTGTCCCATAGTATGGTTGTTTTACGTCAGATAAACGCCAGTGAAGAAGATGCTACCTTATTTAACCGTCTTGCCAGCGCGTTACTTTATCCAAGCCCGGAGTTACGCGCCGGAGGTGAGGTTATCAGCCGTAACCGACGAGGACAGTCAGGCCTTTGGGGATGGGGAATTTCCGGGGATCTGCCTATTGTATTGCTCAGTATTACAGGCGAGGAAAATACTGCCTTAGTTACCACGCTCATTCAGGCGCATAGATACTGGAGGCTGAAAGGTCTGGTGGCCGATTTAATCTTTCTCATTAACTGCCCCGGAGGTTACCGTCAAGGCCTACAAAATCAAATTCTGGAATTAATTAATGCTGGCTCAGAAGCCAGTCTTTTAGATAAATCCGGCGGACTCTACGTTCGTAATGGCGAGCATCTCTCTAATGAGGATAAGCAGCTACTGATGAGCGTGGCCTGTCTGTATCTCGATGATCGTGCGGGTGGATTGAATGAACAGCTTAACCAGCGTACCTGTATCATAAAACCTTCTGCTGGGGCACTCATTCCATCTTATGTATCAGGAAATAATCGACATGTCCCCTGGACTCCAGATACTACCCGGTTAAAATATTTTAACGGATACGGTGGATTCACTGAGGATGGCGGGGAGTACCAGATTGTTCTTGGACAGAACGGTCCAACGCCTGCTCCATGGTCTAACGTTCTATCAAATGACAGTTTTGGAAGCGTTATTTCTGAGGCGGGGCAAGCTTACACATGGTACAAAAATGCACATGAATACCGTTTAACCCCCTGGGAAAACGATCCGGTAAGTGACCGAAGCGGTGAAGCTTTTTATCTGCGAGATGAAGAGAGCGGGGAATTCTGGTCACCCTGTACATTGCCTGCTCGGGGACAAGGTGATTATCTGGTCCGCCATGGTTTTGGCTATAGCATCTTTTCCCATCGAGAAAGTGGTATAGATAGCGAGTTGACGGTGTTTGTTTCAGAGAAGGCCCCAACAAAACTAGCTATCCTGAAACTTAGTAACAATTCAGGCCGCACACGTAAAATTTCCGTCACTGGTTATGTCGAGTGGACCCTGGGTGATTCACGAGTTCGCTCTTCTCCTCATATAGTGACACAGATTGCAAGAATCTCTGGCGGCTGCGGTATTTTGGCGAACAATTTTTATGGCGAAGACGGTGCCGAACGCACAGCATTTTTTGCCGTAAGCGGTTTCAACTGTTCAACAACAGGGGACCGACGTGAATTTATAGGCCGTAACCGTTCTCTGCAAAATCCTCTGGCCATGTCATCTCGCTACCTTACTGGTAAAACAGGAGCCGGTCTGGATCCCTGTGGTGCAGTACAGTCAGCCGCTACAATAATTGATGGTGATCAGAGAACGTTTATCTTTGTCCTTGGCGCAGAAGAAAATCCTGTCCTGGCTAATGAAGTTCTCTCCCAATATTTTAATGAGGAAAATGTCAGTCTTGAGTTAAGCCGTGTTAATAATTTCTGGCACAAAATGCTCCATAAAGTTGAGGTTAAAACACCTGACACATCCGTTAACCTGCTGGTCAATGGCTGGCTTTTGTATCAAACGATAGCCTGTCGCCTAATGGCTAGGAGCGGCTACTATCAATCCGGCGGCGCATTTGGTTTTCGCGATCAGCTTCAGGATACCTTAGCCCTGGTGCACGCAGAGCCTTCGCGGCTTCGCGAACAGATTTTGCTGTGCGCATCACGTCAGTTTATTCATGGCGATGTGCAGCACTGGTGGCACCCTCCGCATGGTAATGGTGTACGTACCCGCTGCTCTGATGACTATCTCTGGCTACCCTATGCCGTATGCCACTATGTGGCAGCCACTGAAGACATCAGTTTACTCGACGTGAAGATACCCTACCTTGAAGGTCTTCATATACCGCCTGGCGAAGAGTCCGTTTACGACACGCCTGCCGTCAGCGATACCGTTGAAACGCTTTGGTTACACTGCGTGAAGGCTCTCCGGTACAGTCTGAATTTTGGTGCTCATGGCCTCCCGTTGATGGGCTCAGGGGACTGGAACGATGGTATGAATCGGGTTGGCGTAAAAGGTAAAGGTGAGAGCGTCTGGCTGGGCTTCTTCCTTTATGACATATTGCAGCGTTTCGCTTTACTTGCCGAGCAAAAGCATGAGGAAGGTATTGCTTTGATGTGTCATACGGAAGCGAAGCGCCTGCAGGACAATCTCGAGGCTCATGCCTGGGACGGTGAATGGTACAGGCGGGGGTATTTTGACGATGGTCATCTGCTGGGCGCTAAATCCTCGCAGGACTGTCGGATTGACGCGATTGCGCAAAGTTGGTCTGTACTCTCAGGAGCCGCCGATCTGATACGTAGCGTACGAAGTATGAATTCACTTGATAAGTATCTGGTGGATGATGAGCATAGCCTGATTAAATTGTTAGCGCCCCCATTCGATGGGCATGGTACGAATCCGGGATATATTCAGGGATATCTGCCCGGAGTAAGGGAAAACGGGGGGCAATATACGCATGGAGCTATCTGGGCTGTTATGGCATTTGCCCGAATGGGCAAAATAGAGCGTGCCTGGCAACTTTGGTCAATGCTTAACCCAATAAACCACACATTAGATGACAAAGGCGTCAGGGTCTACAAAGCAGAGCCATATGTCATTAGCGCAGATGTCTACAGTGTTGCACCTCATATTGGACGTGCCGGATGGAGCTGGTATACCGGCTCAGCAGGTTGGGCATATCGACTTTTGACAGAGGAGTTACTCGGGATTAAGCGTGCGGGCAATACCCTCACTATCCATGCCCGGTTGCCGGATGAATGGCCTTCTTTTTCTATGACATATCACTACGGCCAAAGTTGTTATCAAATAACTGTTTCACGCAGTGTCGGAGAGGGCGGCAAGATCTTACTTGATGGCCTGATACTTGCAAACGATAAAATTTTACTGACGGATGACGGGAATATGCATATTGTTGACATATTTCAATGTTGATCTTTTCCATCTCGTTGATGCTATTTATTTGCATTTAAATCAAGATATTTAAAATGCCATCTCTAATATAGATGCGCCGCTAAGTTTTTTGAGGAAAGTTTCCATGATTATTGCGCTACAATTTCAATAGAAACATTGTTGCATATTAATAAGTTAAGTAATAGCAGAAATCACATCAGTAAAATAGATGGCTGTTCTTTTATAAGTTGCTGTTTAGGCTCCTTCTAAATGTCCGAACTGGGGGTGGGGGGGCAGACATCTGAATTTAGCTACTACAGTTGCAGCGCGCAATATTCAGATTATGTAACGCATTACCTGCTAACGTTAACATGTGAATTTAAGTTCAATTCTGCTGCTTTTATCACTGGGTATTATTGCGTACGCCGAACCACAATAAAATGAAACGACATACGAAAATTAACTATTATTTAAACACTCATAAAAATTGCGATACACTAATGTGAGGTCTTCAGGAATTTAATTTATCAAATGAATTAAGGGTTATTTTCTCGCCTCTGCTTTTACAATGTAAACAGGACACTGAAATGAAGAAAATGAAAGTATTTTCTGAAGGATTCATTATTGACAAACGCTGTTTTGGCGAAGGGGCTCAGCCCTTCTGCATACACAGAGTCAGATTTACCAATGGGAAATACGGCATAGTTCGGGCCCGATCTGGAGTTTGTTTTAACCCCGGGGATATCATTATAAAAAATGAAACCGGTTGGCAATACGATCAAAAACAGGTGTACCTGCTCGCCTTTGAGTATGTTGATGAAAATGAATCAATCAGACAATTCGTTGAGTATTAAGGGAATCATAACATTGGGACCCGCGGCTTTTCCAGTCGAAACGTGACAGATAAATATAATCATTGGTAAACTCAGATAGTTTTACCTTGAATGCCTGAGAGTTCCACGAAGTAAATATGCTCGTGCTTGGCTTTAAAGAACGTAACAACTCACCTGTTTTTCGATGAACTCATTAATGGTTAGTCATGGGGAGTTTGCTTTAACTGGCGATGGGGAGCAGGCTAATATCATTTAAAAATATATGTGTTTATTTAACATGCAGTTAAGGTGAAAGCTAAAAAAAATAAAAATTCACTAACCGTTAATTACTATACATGTTAAAATCCCTACTTGATGTTGAAGAAATGGCACCGTGGTGGGGGTTTCTTGCTTCATTATATTTTTATGGCATTTAAATTTTCCAACACACAATTTCTTCAGGATAATTAAGTTAAACGGCTGTAAGTATTCATTTAAAAGTTCCTTCCACTTTTATAGATATTACCGAAGGTTATCAGACACTCCTATTAACGGAGAGCTCCCATCATTTGTAATTTAATCACACCCAAGGGTGGAGTTATGTGCCATATACTCGAATGGATTGACATCAATGAACAACTCCCAGGATTTAAACAAGAATGTCTTGTTCAACTTCAATCCGGGGAAGTCCGTGGAGGTTGGTTGTATAACGGGCAAAGCCAAAGTGGCATTCATATTTTTGTTGACTCGCATACCGAGCAAAGAATATGCATGAATGTTAATTTATGGATGCCACTTCCGCCTGCTCGCAATGATTACAAGGTATTGCTTCAGAATCCCGGCTAAGCTGAAATTAATCAATATAATTATTTATTTGAATTTCCTCAAGCAACTGATGACTGCTGCGCCTTTGACAAACCGGTAATTTGTCGTCGTCTAACGTGAGGGTAACTTTATGTTTCTTATCTGAAGATTATTCTGCTGGCTAAATATTTTAAAACATTGGATTAAATGAATTAAAATGGTGTCGCTGAGATATTTTTGTATTAATGGTTCTCTCCACACCATCCCGAACCAACCTTTATTGGAAGATAATCTTCATTCTGGAGTACTATGCTCAATAACGATGAAAGACTTATTTTTGTTTCTCAAGCTATTCAAAAGGCTGTGCGAAAGCTAATGGATGCAGGTCATGAAGTAAATAGGGAAAACACTATATCAACATTAAATAATTTACAAGAACACGAAGAGGACCCCTATTTTTCGGATATTTACAGAGATGCCGCCTTGATGGTAAGGAATGGTAAAATTTAGCATTTACCAAAATAATTTTTTTACCCAGCCATGTTTTATATTGATTGACATCAGGCAGTAATTGATACTCACGCCTTTGGTGAACATTATAGTAAATCAGTGAGTTAGGATATAATTTTAAATATCTTATGGTGTCACTTTCCACTTATAGCCATTTTCAATTGCAACGACATCACTCGCTTCTGGAAATTCTATAATGGATCTAATTGAACTTTAAAAAAATATTTTCCTTTCGAACTGATATAAAGGAATTTTATGAATAAACAAAAGCAACGGCTTTCATTTAATATTTTTATCAGCCAAATTAGCTGAATTTTTGAGTCGGAGGGGGAGGTGAGGTAAAGAACATCCTTCCAGGCATGAAAACAAGCAGGGGAAATGATGATATCCAATGATTTCTTTAATGCCATGATATTTTTTTAAAAAATAATTTTTTTAATCCTTCTTAATCATCACTTTACAAATAAAAGATGCCTTTTGCGAGGAAATAGGCAAAAAATATCGTCGTTTATTTTTATTGGGTTATACTCAAGTGTGACTTAATTATTTAACATTAACAATCAGGAGTAAATTATGACGATCAAAACCCTCTCGGATTTATTTATTCACGATCTTTCTGACATTTATAGTGCAGAAAAGCAGATTTCTCGTGCTCTGCCAAAAATGGCGAGAGCCTCCACCGATAAAAAACTTGCGAAGGCTTTTGAACAGCATCTTGAGGAAACACGCGGTCAGATTGATCGGATTGACCAACTGGTTGAGGTTACAGATAGTGTCCATATTAAAAGGATGAAATGCCATGCACTGGAGGGCCTTGTAGAAGAAGCTCAAGAAATTATTGATTCCGTTGAGGCTGGGCCAATAAGGGATGCTGGTCTTATTGGCGCTGCTCAGAAGGTTGAACATTATGAAATTGCAGCCTATGGCACGCTGCGCGCTCTAGCATTTAAGCTTGGATATGACGATGCTGCAAAGCTTCTTTCGGAGACGCTGGAAGAAGAAAAAGCCACTAATGACAAACTCAACTCCATTGCGGAACAGCAGAGCTGATTTGGAGATTGAATATTGTTTCTTTTCATCAAAAAAAATTTTAGAGTCTGTAGAGAACATTCGAATTATTTTTACAGCAAGATCCGCTTGCCTAAGATAGTTCCTCAAGTGCTACAGCCCCTGAAAAATTCAACAACAATTTCTGAATTAGGCTAGCTTTATTAACAAATCTATTTATATTTACTCGACATTTCACTCATGCGATAAACTTCCTATGAATACCGATAATGAATTTCTTTTGAATTTTTATGACGGTAATTTCAGGTAATCTGGGGTTTTGTTGAATAAATCAGAATTAGGTAAAAATTCCCGCAGCCAGTGGTATGTTCAGGCAATATGCACGCTTTTAGGCATGCCAACATTCGTCATTTTTCAAAGCCCGTACCATGGTCACAGCCACTGCTACCAGAAGGTCGTATTTACTTAGCGTCAATGAACCTTCAAGTAACAGTTTCACCCTGCACATTGCCGTTTACGCTATCGACCAGAATTCTGGCGTATCATCCACCTTCTTCATGAAGTCTTCAAGCGTTACACCAGACCAGTTGCGACCATAATACATCTCGTTTTTCAGCCGCCCGAAGAACCCTTCACATGCCGCATTATCTGGCGAACACCCTTTATGCGACATTGAACGAGTGAGCCCCGAGGAGGATATTTGCTGTAACCACCCCGGCCACAGGTAATGCCCGCCACGATCGCTATGTATGATCGGGCGTTCGTTGGGTTGTAGCGTCTCGATCGCACTTTCCAGCATGCTGTTTGCAAGCATTACGTCTGGCCTTGTGCCTACCGACCAGCTAACCACTTTACCGTCAAAGCAGTCCACCACCGGTGGCAGCCACACTTTATCCGCAGGCAGCTGGAACTCCGTGATATTCGTCAGGCACTTCTGATTGGGCAGCACTGCATTAAAGTCTCTCGCAAGAAGATTATCAGGGGCTGGGTCGATTTCTCAACAGTACGAGCTGTAGCGTCGGCGGCGTGCTTTACTCACAACAAGTGTTTCTTCTGACATCAGCCTGCGTACGACTTTTTCAGAGAGCCGGACGCCTTCATGACGCAGCATGGCGTGCAGGCGGCGGTAGCTGTAACACCGGTAGTTGGTGTGGAAGAGACCGGCCAGGGTCACACGAACAACAGCGTGCTTATCACCGGCCTGCAGCGCAGCGCGGTGATAAAAATAGCTGCTACGGGCGAGCCCCAGTGTGCTTAGCAGCGCCGACAGCGGATATGTTTCTCTCAGGGCATCAGCGACCTTAGTCTTTTCCCTGTTTGTCAGGGGACCTGCGCTGGTGCCCGGGTCTTTTTTTATCATTTCATCCGCTTTCTTCAGGATATCGTGTTCCATCTGTAACTGCTGGATTTCCTGCCTGAGCCTGTCACGCTCATTTCGCAGCTTATCGATATCTTCTGTTTCGGATGCTGCTTTGAGTTTACGCATTGAACGTTAGGCCTCGTCACCAACAAGTTCATCCTTCCACTTATACAACAGTTGGCGGCTGACACCCACATGCTGAGCGATTTCTCGGGCGGGTTTGTTACGCATGCACAGCTCACCAACGGCTTTACGCTTAACCTCTGATGTAAAGGGCGCTTCAGGATTTGAGGTGCTGGTCATGATACGACGCTTTCACGGCAGAAGTTCATCCAGCCAGCAGTTGAGTATTGCGGTGCAGGGGTAGCCCAGCTCACGGCACGTGTAGGCCAGGCAACGCCCGTGTGTTAGATAATGATCAACAGCAGCCTGTTTTTGCGCGGTGGAGTAGCGTGGTTTGCGCTTAACACTCTTTATAGTACCGTCACCTGCCTTCCATGCTTCTATCCAGCTTCTGAGATGACGTTCTGTGGGATAACCCAGCTCACGAACAACGGCTACGATCTTTTTGCCATATTTAAAGTACAGCTCGATTGCACGAAGGCGATCCGCTTCGGAATACATAGCTTATCTCCTGAGAGTCCAGGAAATCGTCCGCACCCCCGTTTCTGCCATTCAAACCAGCCATTTGCGGGCACGACGGCACGTCCGTGGTGCCACAGCGGCTTGAACATCCCTCCGCTGGCCGCCGTTTCTCCGCGTGCGTTAATCAGCGGCTGCTTATCCCACCATTCCGGTCCGTACCCCCAGAAAACCGGATCGAGACGCAGCTGCTCCTCCCGGTTATTCAGCAGCAGCACCTTCGCTGCGGGCGCAACGTTATACTGCCCGATGGGCTCAGGATCATACGTGATTTCATCCGGTTTCAGGCCGAGCGCATCAAAATACTCGTCACGGCTGCTGTACTGCGCAAATCGTCCGCACATAGTCACCTCCTGCTGTAAGGATAGCGGGGTATACTGACGTCAGGAGGATTTCACATGTCACAGAATTCAGCCGCACGCAGCCCGGAAGAACGGGCGAAGGTTAACGCGGATCTGGCCGCCTCAGGCGTGGCGTACAGAGAGCGCCTGAATCTGCCCGTTATCCCGTCTGAGGCTGAAAGGCAGCAGCCGGAGGAGCTGCGCGAATACTTCAGGGAACGGCTGCAGTATTACCGCAATCTGGCCCTGCAGTACCCGAGGGGAACCGATCCGGTCTATATCAGAAAGAACCAAAGGGGGAATGAAAGTAAGCGTCCGTGCGGCATCTTTAGAGACGCGAGCGCTTGCTCTGCCAGGCGACAAGGAGCAGGAGCGCCACCACGCCGGACATTACGAGGTAGACCGCCCTGTGCGTGTCTGCGCGGCCAAGAAAGTAGAAAAGGGTACTCAACCCCGTCACGGCGAACAGCATGGCGGCTAAACCGATATTCACATAGTTGCCGAAGACTTTCAGGAGCCATTCCTAAAATTTTTTGCCGCTGTCTGCTTTAACATGGTGTCAGCCTTTAATGAAGCGTGTCTGAGCCTGAATTTTAACCTTTTATGACGCGAACATCCAGGTGCGGAATGACGGAGGTTAACGTCCGGGTAAATTCAGACGCGAGCCCCGGGCAGGGGCTCTTTTTACTTCCGGTGTGATGAAGATAACGAGCCCAGCATAATGCCGGTCATTGCGAGCCCGGTAATATACAGCCCCGCTATCACGATCACGCCGGTCAGCCCCGTCAGCTGGTTTGTTTGAAACCACGAGATCATCAGCTGCGAGCCGCCCTGCAGCAGGGTGCGCAATTCTTCCGGCAGCCAGGACGACAGCATCTGTGTGCCGTCGCCCAGTAAGCGGCTCAGTTCAGTGGTCATGTTTACGCTACCCCTCTTTGAGTCAGTGGCGAATTTTTGCGAGCTCGTCGTTTGACAGCCCGGTCAGCTCTCTCACCGATTCCAGCGGAATGCCTTTCTGCAGCAGGTTGCGGGCGACCTCCATTTTGCCTTCCTGTCGCCCTTTCTCCAGTCCCTTCTGCTCCAGCTGCTGTGCAATCGTCATCAGTTCGTCCTCATGCTGCGGCACTCTCTGCGCCAGGTTGCGTACGAAGGCTTCGGCGTCGTCGGTTTCACCCGCCTTTACTCGGTCGTTCATCAGCAAAACCAGCTGCTGTCCCGTCAGATGACCAGCCATCAGTGTGGCGGCCAGCCACCAGACGCAGTTTTTTAAGCTGATGAGTTTAATATTTAGCAGTCCTTATATTTCTGCAGTCCGGGTAATTCAGGTGATTTTACTGGAAATAAGATGGAAAGGGGCGCGGGCACTTACTTTCGCCTGAAGAGGTTTGTGACGTATATATCTCATGATAATTTATCTTATAGGATAAATCTTAAAAACTAACAAACGAAATGCTTCCGGGTGAACCATGGGCTGTGCCAGCTTTTTCAGGCGTATCACTGTCGGCCTGACGACGTCTTTTATTATATTTTGTTCTGTGCCAGCCGCCTTCGCGCTGTCCAGTGGCTGCGCTGCAGTGAATGCCCTTTCGGGCTCCGCCAGCCTTTCCTTCAGCTCAAACCGCTACCCGGCGTCTGACTTTGCGGCCGGTGATGCCCTGACGCTGAGCTTTACCGACAGCGGGGGGGCATACGGCGGAAGCCCATTGACCTCTGACAGCGTCGGCATATCGACTTACGGCCTAACCAGTTTCCAGACCTATTACGCCTCGAGTGCCACCAGTAACACGTCTCAGACCGTGAGCATCACCGTGCCGTCAGGCAGCCTTGAGGCAAACGGCGTCGCCATCCGCGCCACGACGTTGAATGGCCAGATAAGCAACCTGGTGTTCAGCTGCACCAGCGTATCGTCTGTCTCCGGCGATGCCACGCTCTCCGGCCTGACGCTTTCGTCAGGCACGCTTTCACCGTCGTTCAGCGCCGCAACCAGCAGCTACAGCGCCTCGGTTGCTAGCAGCGTGTCATCCGTCACGGTCACGCCTGTTGTCACCGAGAGCCACGCCACCGTGACCGTGGACGGCATCGCCGTCGCATCCGGCTCGGCGTCTCCGTCCGTCAGCCTGACATCCGGCAGCACGACCAGCATTTCCGTTGTCGTCACGGCACAGGACGGGACGACCCGGGCATATACGCTCAGCGTCACCCGCGCGGAAGCCGCACCGGTTTCATCAGGCAGCACTGCAACCGTCGCCGCTGACAGTACGAACAACGTCATTGCGCTCTCCCTGAGCGGCGGAACCGCGACGTCAGTGACACTCGTTTCCACCCCGGCTCACGGGAGCGTGACGGTGAGCGGGACCTCGGTGATTTATACGCCCGGAGCCGGTTATTCCGGCAGCGACAGCTTTATCTGGAATGCGTCTAACAGCGGCGGCACCTCGGCCGATGCCACCGTGTCTCTGACCGTTACCCCTCCGGTGCTGACGGTGACGCCGGCATCAGGCAATCTGACCGCTGCCACTGTGGGGAGCGCGTGGTCACAGAGTCTGACGGTCTCCGGTGGCACCTCTCCCTGGACCTGGTCCGCCTCCGCATTGCCCGCCGGGATCACTCTTGACACATCGGCTGGCACGCTGTCCGGAACGCCCGCCGCAGGCAGCTACAGCTTTCAGGTCACCGCTACGGATACGAACGGTGCGACCGGGAGCGCCAGCTATACGCTGGTCGTCGGCGCCGCCTCGCCGCAGGCCAGCGACAGCACGGCCTCCGTGGCTGCAAACAGCAGCAGTAATCCGATCACGCTCAGTCTCTCCGGCGGGACGGCCACCGCGATCAGCATCGTGAGCCCGCCGGCTCACGGCAGCCTGGCCGTATCGGGCGTAACGGTGTCCTTTACTCCGGCCACGGGTTATGCAGGCAGCGACAGCTTTACTTACACTGCCACCAACAGCAGCGGCACCTCAGCCAGCACCCGCGTGTCGCTGACCGTGACGCCGGTACTGCTGACGCTGTCACCGGGCAGTGGTGCACTGCCCGCAGCCACGGCGGGCAGCAGCTGGAGCCAGACGCTGACGGCGTCGGGCGGCAGCATGCCCTATTCCTTCAGCGCCACGACCCTGCCCACCGGGGTCACGCTGAACCCGGCAACCGGTGTCCTGACAGGAACGCCTTCCGTCCCGGGCAGCTACAGCTTCCAGGTCACCGCTACCGACAGCCTGAGCAACGGCGGCACGGCCAGCTACTCACTGGCGGTCAGCGCCGCCGCGCCCACCTCCCTGCAGCTCCAGCCTGCGAGCGGAGCGTTGCCAGAGGGGAAAGCCGGACAGGCATACTCTCTGGCACTCAGCGTCACGGGCGGCACCGCCCCTTACCGCTGGCAGCTGAGCGGCGCCCTGCCGCGCGGCCTGAGTTTTACAGATGGGCAGCTTACCGGCACCCCGCAGGTCTCCGGGCGTAGCACGTTCAGCGTTCTGGTGACTGATGCGACCGGCAGGTCCCTGCAGGCGGGTTACACGCTGGAGATTGGCGCAGCGGCGCCGTCCGCAGCCGATCACGCCGCCACGGTTTCCGCCGGTCAGTCGGTGACTGTCAGCCTGAGCAGCGGGGCGACCGGCGGTCCGTTCACCGGCGCCCGGCTTCTTGAGCAGCCGGACAGCAGCCTGGGTAAGGCTTCAGTCCAGGCTTCCGGCACCGATTATCAGCTGCTGTTCACCGCCGCGGCGCAGGCCAGCGGAACCCTCACGCTCCGCTATGTTCTGACCAGCGGTGACGGATCAACATCGCCAGCGCTTATTACCCTGACCATCACCGCGCGGCCCGACCCTTCAAAAGATGCTGACGTCATCGGCATGGTGAGTGCGCAGTATCAGGCCGCACAGAATTTTGCCCGCGCGCAGCTGCGCAACTTCAGCGATCGGCTGGAGCAGCTGCACCGCGGGGCTGACCTGCCCTCTGACATGACCGGCGTTCGTTTTTCCATGCCCTCTTCCGGGCATGAGCGCGACGCCGACCGGAATATGTGGACCACGGCCTGGCAGCAGCAGAAACAGGGCCTGAACGACGAGCGGAACCGCCCGGACGCACCCGCACTCCCTTTTGCCGGCGGACAGCAGCCGCAACGGCTGTCGTACTGGACCGGTGGCTATGTTGATTTTGGCGGCGATAAAGCGGGCGGGGTGCGCTTCAGTCACACCACCGTGGGCGTCACCACGGGGGCCGACTACCGCTTTACCGGGACCTTTACCGGCGGCGCGGGCATTGGTTTCGGCCGCGACGTCAGCGACATTGGCGACAGCGGCACCCGCACGAACGGGCGCGCGCTCAGCGCCGCCCTTTACGGCAGCTATCACCCGGGCGCATTTTTCCTTGATGGCCTGCTGGGACACAGCACGCTGAGCTTTGACAGCCATCGTACGGTCACGGATTCCGACGCGGTGGCCCGCGGTTCCCGCTCGGGCCGTCAGGTCTTTACGTCGCTGACCTCGGGTTATGAGTTACGTACAGCAGACAGCCTTGTTTCACCCTACGCCCGTCTGCAGTATACCCGCACATGGCTGGACGGCTTCAGCGAGTCAGGCGCCGGGGCGTTTAGCCTTGCCTACGCCCCCCAGACGGTTGCACAGGTTGTAACGACCGCCGGCCTGCGGGGTGAACGCATCGTGCAGGCCAGCTGGGGTGTCCTGCGCCTGCAGGGGCGCATTGAGTACGCGCAGACGCTCAGCGACAGCGGCACCGCGCGCGTCGGTTATGCGGACACCGCTGACGACACCTGGCGCGTGGCGCTGACGGAGACGAGCCGGCAGGCGATGACGGTCGGCACCGGCATGGATTTTCTTCTGCCATATAGCATCACGCCGGGAATTGCCTACCAAGGAACACTGGGACTGGATGCACAGCGCACGCGCGATCAGATGGTGATGATCCAGGTCAACATTGGTTTTTGACGACAGAATAAGCAGGCCCCCACGGGGCCTGCATCACGCAGTTTCATCACTTCCAGAGGGAGCTCAGCAAGATGGTGCCTGAAAACGACAGCAGTGGCGAAGAAAGCGGTAAGCTACATATCACCGCTTACATTCCGCATAAAGACAGTCATGGCAGAACCCCGGAGGAAAGGCTGGCCAGACTCCAAAACAGTGATGAGATGATAAGACTCATTAAAGCGGAGAGAGACGCGGAAGAACGCAAAAAGGCTGACGAAAGAGAGACGGCCGACAGGCGGTCTGCGCTACTGAATGCGGTCCGGGTCAGCACGCCCGATCTGAGTACGAAACTGTTTGAGGAAATGAAGGCGCTGGCCTCACGAGACAGAAATTTTTCCAGCCGTGATGCGATTGCCCTGATAAATGCAACGGGCGTAACCCTGAACCCCCTGCATGATTTTTACGACCTGAATACCGCGCAGCGAAATGACCTGCTGGATCGCATCGGATTTTACCGGGGGGTGGTCGTGGACCAGACCTCGGCGAATACCGTGGAGTCCGGTTTTCGGGAAGTTCTGAGGCGTCCTGACGACCCGTCGGACACGGCAGATGAGGACTGCGAGAGCGTCCCCGCCACGCTGTTTTACCGCCGGCCTAACTTCTCTGGTTATTTTGAAAATAACCATACCAGCAATGAATCTGTCCATCAGATGCAGAAAAACGGGGTGACCAATCTCACCTTATCGCTGAACGTCGCGATAGGGTCAATTAAAAGCGCTGCGGTTGGATCCGAGTACGGATCGTCAAGCCAGAGTCGGGTCACCGCGGGAGGGATAAACAGGACGCTGTACACGACGGCCAGTTTTTATCTGCCCATGATCGAATTATCTTTCGATGATTCAGAAGTGTGCGCCAGCAAGGCATTTATCCGGGCCTGCCGGACCGCGCTGACAATCCCCCTTCCAGATTCAGCGGAGCCCGCTAAAGACGATGCGCCGGCAGAAACAGACGCAGATCTGACGGATCGGCAGGCCAGCGAGGCGCTGAAAGCCCGGTTCAGGCGGCTGAAAAAGGTACTCGATACATTCGGTCATTTTGTGCCGCTCAGTACCCGGGTGGGCGGGCGTCTGTATGCTACCGAGGAGAAGCTGCTGACGACGAAGGAACAGAGCACCGACCTGACCGAGCGCTTTGCGGTCGCTGTCAAAGCCAGTTTCTCACACCCGGCTGCCAGCGTCGACGCGGGCATGAAATATGAAAACTCGGTTCAGACGTCCTCGTCAGATGAGACGGCAAGAGAAGCTCAGCGCCTTATTTTTCAGGCGGTCGGCGGGGAGGGGTCGGCAGTTCAGAATGCCAGCCTGTGGGCAGATTCCCTGGCGGATTATCGCCGCTGGTCTGCCATTCAGCGTGAAAATTTAGTGCCTACCGTCAACCTGCTGCCGGAGGCGCTCAGAAATGAGGCTTGGCGCGTGCTGGAACAGTTTTCGCACGTCAGTGATAAGCGTTCTCTTCTGAATGATGAGGATGCCTCGTTTTTATTCTTCGGAGAATATGGAGAAAGAGCGGGTTCAAAAGCGAGGGAAATTTATTTCAGCATTCAGAACCTCGCCAGGCCCGCCGCGGTATCGCTGGGGCTGACTCCTCCGCGGCAGGGGGATGCAGCCGTGCTGTCACACCCATCCCTCAGTCAGGCGCAGATGTGGCATCTCACTGCAGACGGGCAAATCATCAGCTATATCAGGGTCCAACCCGGGGCGACAGGCCGGCGTAATGACATCGCTTTTTCCCTGACCGCAGGAGCGGGAAATAATGACTCGGGCTATGACGTGCTGCTCAGTAAAGCGGGATCCTCACCGCTTCAGCAATGGCAATGTACAGAGGCGGGTGAGATTATTAATACCGCCTTATCTGATGCTGCTAACCGGTTTGTTCTGACTGCAGGCAGCAGTGAGAAACTGACACTGATAAAGCAGACGCCGGGGTCGGATCTGACCCAGCTGTGGGCTCTTCAGGAATTATCGGAGAAAGAGGTCTCTGACAGCAAGCCGCCGGTTGTTGCTGAACGCAGGATCCGGTTCACCTGTAAGGACAATAAGTTGGCGCTGTCGGTGCTGGAAGGTGCATACCAGAAAGAGCTTTCAGACGGGAAACATTACACTGTCTGCGCGCAGCCCTACACCGGCGGACCGCATCAGCTCTGGCAGCAAGACGCGGCGGGGAATATTACCTCCTGTCTGAAAACGGCCACCGGAAAGGACGTCTACCTGTCTTCCACGGACAATGCCGGGGCGCCTTATCCAGTTGCCACGACTTATGATGCATTACTGACCCAGCGCTGGAAAAACAACGTTAACGGCCATCTGATGCCGGCGAGCGGGCCACTGGCAGACAAGATGCTGTCAGTGTGCGTCGAGTCTGACGGAAGCCAGCCCGTGTTTCTGTCCGTGCAGAAAACAGATGCCGATACCGCATGGAAAATGGAGGAGATCTCAGAAAACCAGATCGCCCACGGCGCGGAATATGACCAGCTGACCAGTAAAGCATTTGCAGAAAAAGAGGAGGTGTTTACGGTGGACTCAAGGGAGCTGGTGATTAACGGATATATCCGTGAAATCAGCCTGTTCGCTGTTGACCGTAAAATGTACAACGTGTCGTTATTGCCAGGTTTACCGGGGATAGGATTCGGCGAGGGCTGGGCCTTACAAATGAGATTGAAAACGCAGAGAACGGGCGGCGGAGAAGAAAAAATTCAACATAACGGGGCCCCCAACAGCGATAATCAGCTGTTTAAGGAGCTGTCACCGGTATACGTTGAGACCGCCATGATTTTCCTGCCCGACTGGCCCATTTACTCACTGCGCCTGTCCATCCGGCGGGGCGTGAAAAACGTTCTCTGCTTCGAATATAAACCGAGGAAAGAAAGCGACTGGGTCGGAGCAAACCCTGATGGCAGCACCCTCACAGAATGGCAGCCGGGCTATGTGGAGGTAGGCAAAGAAGTAATGAAAATCAGTGGGCCCGGCATCGCCAGCCTCGGCCTTCATTATGAAGGGAATAAAACCGGGAATGCAGCGCGAATTGCGCCTAAAGTATTAACAAAAAAATAATTATAATGGTGACAGCTTTCTGGCTGTCACCAGTATGTTGTGAAGGTAGAGGCATGCCATGCTTGAACCAATAATTTATAAATTTGTAAAAAATGAATTTGGAATGGATGACAAGTCAGATCAGCAGTTTACTGATAAAGAAAGGCAAGGATACCTTAACAAGCTTGCTTTTTTCTTCGAAGAGAAAAAATCGATGTCATTATGCCCATACTGCAATGGCCCCATCGATCCTGAACATGCTGCTGTCGACCACATTATTCCGTTCAAAACCTATGCGCGCTATCAGTTTCTGAAAGACAGCAAAAAGTCGGCTTATACAGTGCTCAATGAGGATATATTTAACCACGAGAACTTCTGCCTTTGTTGCACGGGGTGTAATACATCGAAAGGAAACAGGCTCGATACGGATAAAATCAACAATGCCATCAGTAGTTGTAAGGAGAGGGGAGTTGACGGAACAAATTTCATCAATTCCCTTAAGATAGCCGAAGACATTATAAGTAATCTTCCGGTTTATATATCCCTGTACTGTACGGTGGGATGTTACTGGGAAATAGATTCCGGCGCTGTCAGTCCGGAAGCTTTAGTTGCTAAACTTATGAATAATCGAACCTATACGAGTTTTCGGGGGCGTACAGAAGATGTGGATATCACCGAGGTCGTTCAGTGGCTGTCACAAATCCGTTGCATGCCCGGCACAAATGAGATTCAGGGTAGAGGTATGCAAACCGGCTGCACAAAGTTAGAGTATTTATGGAATTACCGTACACCTTCGAAGCCTAAAATCAAAGGTATATTAAGCTCTGTAATTAACGATCCCAAGAATAAAGAGCCTGGAAAATACATTGAGCCGGTAATTTTCCATGAAAACAGTTTGTTAACTGTGTTGAAAAAATTTCATAACACTCTTGAGTTTACGATAAAAAAACAAGAGATTTTTTATTCAGATAGCTCTTCTGAAAGGGCAGGCGAGGATGATATGTCATCTGTAGAAGCGCCTTTACCTGTCAGCAGTTTTCCCGACTCATTCAGTGTAGAAGATGACAGGCTCAGGGACCCTTATGAATATCCCCACGAAAATAAAAGCACCATAAAAGAAATCTCTAAGTCACTGACGAAGGCTACAGCTGAAAAAAACAGCGCTGAAGTGAAACAGAAGATATTGCTGGGTGGAAAAGATCTGAGAAAGGTTCTCTCAACCAGACAGGGATTTACTGAAGATGGAATATCGCTGTATCACTGCTGCTACTACTGTCTCGGCTTTTATCCTGCACAGTCCTTTCAGATTGACCATATTGACCCCAGCTTTAAGGAAGAAAAGTTTCACAAAAGTATTAACCTTCTCGCCGTGTGTCAGGGTTGTAATAACAAAAAGCGCGCTGAAAAACTTAATTTGGAGTTTCTGGATGATCGTGTTAGATGCAGACTGGAGCGAACTAATGTTTCAGGACTAGAAGACCTGATTATAACTTCTTCGTTGTCTAAGAATTCTAAGATTGATATTGTCAAAGGAATTCAGGCTTATGTACTTAAGAAACATATTGTAGTTCCAGAGGGTATTGGTCCTTTTGCTGTTAATCAAAGAATAAGGCTTTTTCTTTCCTCCTTGGATTTGTTATTTAAAGAAGGTGAGCTCAAGTCTACTTTAAAAGCCATTGGACTGAAAATGAAAGGTGTCTGATTTATTGATAATGACGATTATTATATAATTTCAGGTGAGAACGGGGTGTTTCAAATACACATTGAAGCAGCGAGATTTTTATAAATATAACCGGAGCGCTGGATAAATTTGCCGTAATCTCCTGGTGGCATTATCTTAGCCGATCTTCGAGCATCAGGCCCCGGACACGCGTGAATTCCCGCATGTTACTGGTCACCAGGCTAGCGCTTGCAGCCATCGCGTGCCCGGCGATCTCCGTGTCGTTCAGGCTGATCGGCGTGCCGCCCAGCCTCAGAGCCACTTTGATAGGAGTAGTGGCGTCCACCGCGGGGCGGTCTCACGCAAAGAGGGCATCGGGGCGCGCGCAAAACGCCTCAATCAGCAGCGCGTGGTGAGGCCCCAGGGCGGCAAATCGCGGTAGTGGCTGAGACCACGACGTGTTTGTTGCGCGGCACCCTCTGCTTCAGGCGTTTATCACGCTCTCCGGCTGCTCGCGCATGATGAATGAACAAAGCTAGGGGTCGGGCATGTTGATCCGGCCTTTTGATTCCTGCACAGGTTACATCGTCCCCTCATCGCTGACGACGCTCTCGCGCTCCGCTATAAAGTCTGAATCGGCCTTTGTAAGCGAGCCCCGGGTCTGGCAGCTATCTCATCAGGACGTCATGTTAAGGATCCTGCAATGGAGTGGAGTGGTGGTAGGCGGCCTTAAGGCAGGTATCCAGTAGATTTCACCGCAGATGAGAAAATCTAATAACTGTACACCATTCCTTCTTTTCTGATGTCGAGCAGCTTTTAGGCTAGTTTTCTGCCTTTACGTTTTACTTTTGCCTGTAGTACATGAAAATAACTTTATGCCGCTTGAACAAATCATTCACTGCAGCCTGCACGCTTCGCTTTTGTTAAATCTCCCGGTTCTGGAAAAAGAGGAGCTGTATGTTAAATAAATAATTGATATTTCAATTAAAAATGAATTTAACGCAGTTTTTATTTAGCTTGCTGTTATTTAACATAATTATGATTTTGAGAGCCAAAAGATTAAAAGACTGTTTTATATGACATTTATACTCGAAAACCCAGGGATCGGGGAGCTTTTCCTGAGAAGTCGCAGCTTAAGTCCTGCGACTAAACGATTTCATTTTTCTAACCGCAGGACTTTGAAAAATGCTGAGTATGAAGGTCAAAAATCCAATGGGAATATAGTGGATGTCCTGTAGGCCTTGAGCAAGGGGTGCAACAGAGGGTAATCGGAGATGAATTTAACCAGCCCAGTCACCGACAAGGTGGTTTAGATGGTTGGTCATTAACATCTCGGTTAGTGCCACATCACCTTTCACCATCGCATCAAGAATCGGCTGATGTTCTTCAGCTGATTTAATTAATCCGCCGGTTTCGCGCAGGGTTTTCAATCCAAATTGACGTGACTGATCGCGCAGGTTTTCCACGATAGAAACCAGCTGATCATTCTCTAGGATCGCCAGCAATCCGAGGTGGAATTGTCTATCCATTTCCAGATAATTAACGATGTCGCCTTCGTGAGCAAATTTCACCATATCAGCAGCGATCCTAGCGAATTTATCCTGATTAGCCTGCATCTTTTCTTGCATGCTCGCCAGTTTCACCATTGAAGGGATTTCCAGCAGCATGCGTAACTGATAAATATTCTGGCGTTCTTTATCACTCAGCGGTAGCACGCGGAAACCGCGATTGCGCACAGCTTCCATCAATCCTTGATTCACTAACGTTAACATCGCTTCGCGCACCGGGCTGTTTGATACACCTAACTCTTCTGCCAGCGCAGATGCTGAGTAGATCTGCCCAGGCACGAGATCGCCGGATACCAGACGCAGTTTCAGGATCGACAATGCCTGATCGCGCAAATTGGTTTGTCGTAGTTGCAGTTCCGGTTCCATGTTTACTCCGATTTAAACTTAGTAGTCGATAACATGCTACATTTTATTTCTTTTACTTATGGTTCTCAATACCGTAATTCCACTGAATTCAACAATAGCCTGCATTTTATCTTCTTTAGCTGCAATTTTAGGCAACTTTAACCGCAGATAACGTAAAAAAGGCTGCCCATTACGGCAGCCCTTTAGATGAACATCAGTTGAAAGCATAGGATGGTGGAGTGGAACCTTGTTGATAAATCACCGCACTTTGCGCTGCACCGTAAGCGGTATCGTTGTTTTGCAGGATCTTCAGGTAATCGCCGCTTTGAATCAGACTGTCGTAAGCGGCTTTTATTGCCGGCAATAGTTTTTCCGAGTTGGCATTACGTGCTACAGCAGTTGCGGTGGGGCCGCCGCCAATTTCGCCTGAGGCATCCAATTTATTGTCCATATGAATGGCTTCCTGCGCGCCGCCGCGATTGATCAGCACGCCATCAACGCGGCTACTGTTGAGCGCGAGAATGGCCTGGTTAATTGAAGCAAAAGCGCTGATGGTAGGCTTTTTGTCGCCACAAGGCGCAACGGCAGTTTTCAACGTTTCCAGTTCAGCAGAACCGGCCATAGCACCGACTTTCTGACCACAAATCTCTTTTAACGTTTTCGGTCTGAAATCTTTGGCTTTTGCTACGAGAAACGAGCTGTAATCCTGCCAGTTACTGACGAAATCAGCCACCTTCAGGCGCTCAGCCGTGACATAGAACTCACCGTAAGCCACATCATATTTGTTAGCCTGCAATCCGGTAAGCGCAGCAGCGAACGGTACCAGATGCAGGTCGGCCTTCACTCCCATCACATCTGAAATGGCACGCGCCAGTTCAACGTCCATCCCTTTCAACTCACCATTCTCTTTGTAAGCGAGCGGTTTGCCGATATCAGGAATGGCAATGCGCAACGAACCGGAAGATTTGATGGCATCAGGCAACAGGGCCGCTACCTGATTATTCTTTGCAATGGCTGCCTGAGCAGATGTCGCCATCACACTGGTGGTAATAAGCAGGGCATAACACATTTTGCTTTTATACATTTTCACGATAACGCTCCTCTGGATGACATATGGCACGCTGGTGTTTGAACAAAAGACGACGCATTGACAGCAAGAAGTTACGTGTAATATATTACCCATTACAGATGACGCTGGCAAGATGCTTCTGAATGACGACCGCGAATTCCTGCCGCCAGCATCCTAACTCCATGCTTTTACGATGATTCAGTACACACACGCTATTGAGGTAAGTGAATAATGGAACAACCAGAATACGATGTGATTGTTGTGGGTGGTGGCCCTTCAGGTCTTTCTGCGGCCTGGGAATTACGTGACAGAAAAATCATGATCCTGGAAAAAACGCACCGTTTAGGCGGTCGTTTATTCTCGATGAGTCGCGGCGATTACTGGATCAACCTTGGTGGTCATCTGTTCCCGCCAGCGGGCTCACACATGCGCAATATCCTGCATTCGATTGGCCTGGATGTAATCGGTATTCCGGGGAACAAATTCGCCATATGCTGGGGCGGCAAAGTTTATAAACCAAAATCCGTTTCTGCGCTGCCGCTCACCATGAAAATGAGCCTCGGCGAACGCGTTGCACTTGCGTGGAACGGGCTGCGCATTATGAAAGCCGTGAAAGGTTGGCAGGATGAGATGAAGCCGGTGGTGGGTGAAAGTAACCAACATCGCCGCGCGCGTGTGGCGCGTTTTATGGCAGATCAATCGTTCCGCGATTTCATGGGGCCGCTGCCAAAACGCTTGCGTGCACTGTTTCAGTCGGCGGCGCGGCGCGCCGCAGCAGAAATGGAAGATCAGCATGCAGGTGTGGGTGTTTCCTTATTTGGCGCCGTGTGGGCGGGCAAGGGCGATTCAATGGCGCTCAATTTGAATGGCGGTTCTGGTCGTTTCGGTGAAGTAATGATGGAGTTGATGGGCAGCCGCGCGCACTATCACACCACGGTCAAATCCGTCACCAAAACAGGCCACTACAATACGGTTGTCTATGAAACCAACGGCGTTGAACACACAACGACGGCGGCACAGGTGGTCATCGCGGTACCTGCCTATCAGGCAGCGCAGATTGTTAAAGATTTGCCAAACGACGTGCGCGAAACCCTGCAGGGCGTGCAATATGGTCCGTTCCCAACAATGGGCATTATTACCGATGAAACTGGCCCGATGCCGTATGACGACATTTACGCCATCACCACGCCAGATGCGTCATTTGATATGTTCTTTAACCACGCAAACCCGCTGCGCAGTAACAACGGCCCACGTAAGCCGGGTGGGAGTCTGATGGTGTATTCCGGCGGCGATCCGGCGCGTGAAATGCTGAAACTGACAGATGAGGAAATCCGCGACCGTTATCTCGCCGACGTTTACAAAATGTTCCCTGAGTTGCAAGGACACGTTAAAGAAACCATTGTGCAGCGCTGGGTTCCCGGCAACACTTATCGTCCGGCGGGTTTTAATTTCGATCCCATGTTGGCATATTGCGAACGCAAAGATGTCGATATTCACTTTGCAGGTGATTACTTTGCCGAAATCGGTAACATGGAAATCGCCACTGGCACCGGACACGAAGCGGCACGCCGCGCCAGAACTCGCCTGATGAGCAGCGAAAGTAAAGTCACACCATTCCGCCCGACGGCGGAACCCGTGGCAATGGAAAAAAAAGCATGATAATCGGCGCGCCGATTCGCTTCGGTATTATTGGTGCGGGCGTCGCAGCGGAAACGCACGCGCGAGAACTGGCGCAGGTGCAGGGTGCGCAACTCGTCAGCGTGTATGCTCGTAGCGAAACCAAAGCAGCGGCCTTTGCCGCTGCTTTTTCAATTGCGCGTTACGCCACGCAGCTCGAGGGTTTTCTCGCCGACCCGCTAATTGATGCGGTGATCATCACCACGCCGAACGGTACCCATCTCGAATATGCCATTGCCGCCGCGCAAGCGGGCAAGCAGGTGATTGTGGAAAAACCGCTGGAGATAAATTGCGCACGCGCCGCTCGAATTATCGCTGCATGTCGCGCGGCGCAGGTGGGTTTGTATGTGATTTATCAGCGGACGTTTTCGCGCGCCGCCCAGCAGGCGCTGACAGATATTCAAGGCGGAAGCCTGGGAAAACTGCTGCTGATGAACATCGTTGATAACCAATATCGTCCGCCGCATTATTATCAACGTGATGCCTGGCGCGGCACCCAGCAGTTAGAAGGCGGCGGGTGTGTCATCACGCAAAGCACACACATGATCGATCTGGCGCAATATCTGCTCGGTCCGATTCGCAGCGTATTTGCGCATCGCGCCACACATTTACATGATATCGAGACCGAAGATACGGCGGTGGCGCTGCTGCATTTCGGGAATGGTGTGCTCGGCACCTTAAGTTCATCGACGGCGGCATATCCAGGCCAGCGCCATTTGGTGACGATAAGCGGTACGCAAGGCAGCCTGATTTTCAACGGCGAACACGATCAAATGGTGTTTCGTTATACCGCCGGGCAGGGCATGACACATAGCATTCCCGCCAATTTTAGTTTTGCCGATCCGCAAGATCCGCGTGATTATCCAACCTCCGGTCAGCGTGTGCAGTTGCAGCACATCACCGATACGTTATTAGCGGGTAATATCATCGTGGATGATCGCGCATTGCTGTCGGTGAAAGTGGTGGATGCGATTTACGTTTCAGCAGCGGAGCAGCGCTTAATCGAGCTTTAATGTAGAGGTGGCTAGCCAGCCCAATGCTGGCACTTCACAAAAGCAAAAAGCGATGATTTTACTCATCGCTTTTTTTAGTTCGGCAAGATTAATCAGGCTTTATAATCCTGAATGACGCCAGGCAGTTGACTCCACGATGCATACCATTGATTGAACAGCGTGAACTGCTTATCAACGTAGCCACGTTGGCTATCGGTCAGCACATCACTGGCGTTAAAATGCAGCTGATATTCGCTGTCGCCTTTCAACACCATCATGTGTTTAAAGTAGAGCACCAAATCTGGGCCTGCGTCAAACGAGGATAAAATGGCCAGCGCGTCTTCCAGTTCCTGCGCGCGCTGGCGTGCTTCAGCATTACCTGCCGCTGCAGCTTTTGCCAGATTGCACAAATGCAGCACCTCTTTAGGCAACACGTTGCCTATGCCGGTGATCGCGCCAACCGCACCGCAGTTAACGAAACCGTGAAACACAGCGGTATCGACGCCGATCATCAGCGTCACGTCATCGTCGCGGCTGGTGATGTTTTCGGCGGCATAGCGCAGATCGTCGTTACCACCAAACTCTTTGAAACCGATCAGGTTAGGGTGCTCGGCGCGCAGCGCAAAGAACAAATCCGCGCGCGTCGCAAAGCCATAATACGGACTGTTATAGATCACCGCAGGCAATTCCGCGGCCGCGCTGAGAATCGCTTTGAAGTGTTCTTTTTGCGCAGCAATCACTGCGCCACGTGATAATACGCGCGGGATCACCATCAAACCTTTCGCGCCTACTTTCTGCGCATGTGCTGCGTGCGCCACCGCAGAAGCGGTATTTACCGCGCCAGTGCCGACAATCACCGGAATGCCTGCCCCCACTAATCGCTCGACACCTTCCATGCGCTGTGCATCGGTCAGCAGTGGCCAGTCACCCATCGAACCGCAATACACCACCGAAGACATGCCTGCGGCGATCAACTGGCGCGCTTTTTTTACCAGCGCGTCAAAATCTGGTAAGCGATCTGCTTTACATGGCGTCATTAACGCCGGAATGACGCCAGAAAAAATATCTGATTTCATATTCATCTCCAGTGATGAAATAGGCGTAATAAAGTAAAAGGACTTTATTACGTGATAAAACGCCGTGGGCAGACAGCACCCGCTTAATGAAGTTAATTAATAATTTCTGGTGTTGACGCATCGTGAAGAATAAGGGAATAAAATATCCCCTTATTGCTTCAGCGATTTAAAATAGCAAGTTACTTATTCGCGGCCCTGGTCAGCAATGACGGATCCAGTTGGCTGAGAATTGCTTTCAATTGTTCTTTCTGTGCTGCGGTATATTGCGGAATAGGTGCGCGCACCGGCCCGACACTTAAACCTAACAACTCGCAGGCGGCTTTCACGCCGCTGTTATAGCGACCGCTGGCGAGAAATACAATCAGCGGAGTAATTTGCAGCCAGATTTCGCTGATAGTTTTAATATCACCTGCAGTGCTGGCTTGTTGTAATTTTACTAATCCCGGGGTCATAAAATTAGCGACGCCCATGACCATACCCGGCGCTTGCAATGTTAATGCGGGCAGCATTAAGACATCTTCGCCATTGAGGAAAGTAATATCATCGCGGTGATCGGCTAATAACGTATGCATCTGCAGAATATTGGCCGATGAATCTTTCACATATTTCACCTGTGGAATTTCGCGACCTAACTTAACCAGGAAATCGACATCTAAATGCAAGCCGGTCGCTGGTGGGAAATTATAGGCGCAAATTGGCAGCGCAGAGGCTTCCGCCACGCCAGCGTAATAGCGCCAGGCTTCATCAAAACCAATCGGCTCATAATACGGTGTCGCTAGCATTACGGCTGAAGCACCGACTTTTTCCGCGTGCTGCGTCAGTTTCACCGCTTCGCGCGTTGAGGTCGCGCCGGTATGCGCTAACACGCTGGCGCGGCCTGCGGTTTGATCGACAACAATTTCAATCAATTGCATTCTCTCGGCTTGCGACAGTACAGAGAACTCGCCAGTACCGCCGGCTGGCACAAAACCGTCTACGCCATCTTCAATACCTTGTTCAACCAGCGCTCGCAGCGCGGCTTCGTCAATTTGCTCACCATCTGGTGTGAAGGGCGTCACGATGGCGGAAAGTACACCTCTAAGCGTCATGTTTTTTCTTCTCCATTAAGTCAGTCAGAGTGGGGCAAAGCCGTCTGCAAGTTCATCGTCGGCATCTGCGGCAATTAGCAGGAAGCCATTGATGTAGGCGCGCCCGGTTAATGCGGGCGTGATGTATAAACGCTGTGGCGTGCGGCGCAGTTGCTGCGCTGCTATGCGAAACGTCGATCCAATAATGCTGGTAGTAGTGAGCGGCTGATCGTGCGCCAGTAAACCCTGGGTGACCAGTTTGGCGAAAAACGCGCTGCTGCCGGTGCCGCACGGCGAACGGTCAATCACGCCTGGCGGCGCAACCACCACAATGTTGGCTTGATCAGGTTGTGCTACATCGTACTGATAAAACATCACTTGATAGACATCGAGTTCGGTATCATCAAGCGGATCGCGCACCCCATGTTGCACATAACTGCTGCGCAGGGCGCGAGCAACATGCACAATTTCCGTGGCGTTAGCGCGATCCAGCGACAAACCTATCGTGCTGGCATCAACCGAAATGTAGTAATCGCCACCGTACAACAATTCAACCGGCACGATGCGGCCTTCGATTTTATGATCGTCCTGTCGCACCACGTAAGATTCAACGTTGATGATGGTCACGGTGCTCAGTTCGCCGTTCTCGCTACGCGCGGTGACACCAATCGGCCCAGCGGGCGTGCGGATGCGTAACGCCAGATGACCATCAGCATCGACTGGCATCTCGGCCAGCAGATTCAGCTCGACGATTACTGACGCGAAACCAATCATGCAATGCCCGCACATCGGCGGATACGATCCTGGCTCCAGAATTACCGCGCCGATATCACAACCGTCTTCTCGCGTCGCAACTGGCAACACCGCGCAGGTTAAGCCGCCGCCGCGTGGTTCATGCACCAACCGGCGGCGCCAGTGATCGGCGTGGTCACGTAGCCATGCGCGCGTTGCATCCACACCTTGTACCTGTTCAGGCAATTCGATGCCGGACATGACAATACGCGTTGGATTACCGCCGGTATGTGAATCAATCGCAGTGATCGGCTGGCGGTCGGCTTTATCCAGCCAACTTTGCATGGCAGCTGGCAGTACATGCGTGCCGTTCATCATCGCGTTACCTCAAACAGCGCTGCGCCTAATGCACCACGATCAACGTTAATGCCCAGGCCTGGCGCGCGGGGTGCCGTGCCGCGGCCACGCACCGAACGCGGCTGGTAACCGGCAACGTGTTCTTTGGTCCAGTCATTAAAGAAAGACGCGTGCAGCAGCGCATCCGGCCGCGTGCTAGCGGCAACGTGCGCCACTGCGGCGCTGGTGACGTCGCCGCCCCAAACATCTTCGATACAAATCGTCATGCCGAGCGATTGGGCCAGATCACGCATGCGCATCGCACCGGTGATGCCGCCCACGCGTGCCAGTTTGATGTTGAGCGAACAGGCGCCCGCATCGTATTTCGCCCGGTACAATTCGGCGGCGTTGGTCACCGATTCATCCATCGACAGAGGTAAGCTGCTCATACGCTGCACCAGCGCACAATCGGCGGTGTCCCGGCACGGCTGTTCGACAATCACGTTCAGCCCAGCCATTTCGCGAACCGCAATGATGCCGCGCTGCAGGTTCCAGCCACCATTGGCGTCGGCGACAATCACCGCATCAGCCGGGCATGCTTCAACGACGCTACGTGTGCGTTGCGCATCTTCAAAAGGATCGTTGCCGACTTTCAGCTGGAAACGGTTGATGCCCGCGGCGCTGCGTAAACGCACAAATTCCACCATTGCTTCGGGGGAAGCCAGCGGCACCGCTTCATATAGAGGAAAATCGGGCTGTGAAACGCCACCAATCAGCATGGCAACCGGCAGACCTGCCGCTTTGCCGAGCAAATCCCAGCAGGCGATATCAATTGCGCTTTTTGCGCCTTCCTGACCGAGCAGCAGCGCATCCATTTTTTGGTGGATCAGCGAAAGATTGGTCGCGTCCATGCCGATCAAAGAGGGTGCCATGACCTGCACTGCAGCGCGAATGCCTTCCGCAAACGTCGGTAAATAGGTTCCGCCCAGCGTGCTACTTTCACCCCAGCCTTCGAGGCCGTCTGCGGTGCGGATGCGTACCAGCGTTGATGCCTGGCTCTGCGCTGCGCGTCCGCCAGACATCACGTACTCGCCGTGTGCGTAGGTTAATTCGTAACCAAAAACGTCAATCGCAGCAATCTTCATAAGTCGATGCACTCACAGTGGTTGGTAATGGGTAATATATTACATGTGACACTCAGACTGTCAATGCTGTTTTATTCAGCATCCTTTTTAGCGTGTTCAATGATGGAAAAGCGCCGCCAGATGCGGGTTGAGGAACAAATTGTGTGGATCAAATTGCTGACGGATCTGCAGGAAACGCATGAAGTCAGGATAAATTTCCTCAACGCGTTGGCGATCAAGGAAGTGCAATTTACCCCAATGTGGGCGAGCACCAAATGGCCGTAACGTTGCATCCACCGCGCGTAAAAAGGGCTGATAATCGCGGCCAATCTCACCAGAAACCGAGATGGAGGTGCTGTCTCGCCCGGATTGCGCCGAGAGAAAACCGCTGTCAGCTTGCTGCCATCGCACCTGCAGTGGTGAAATTTCATCCGTGAAGCGTGTTTTCATCAGTTGGCGCATTTCTGCCACTGCATCTTTGGCGTCATGCGCCGCCACCATATATTCCAGCTCATGGAATTCGGCATCGGTGGTGCCATCGGGATAAATGCGGTAAGCGCGATCGGTGCGCTGATTGATTTTCCCTGGCGGCAGGTCCAAACCGTCGTCGGGCATTTCGCGCAACAGTTTAACGAAGCAGTGATCGGCTGGCACATCGCCAAGCTTATACATATCCGCCGAGCGATCGGTTGGCATCCACCAGAATGAGAAGTGGCGATACTCCGCCAGTAAGTAATCCCACTGACGTAGCACTTCAGACATCGGCAGAATGATGTTCTCTTCTCGCAGCTTATAAGCCGGCACCAACTGCAAGCCGACACGCAAAACTGGGCCGAGCATACCAAGCGAAACCTGCGCCGCATGCAGCAAATCCGGCTGGGTTGCATCAATGTCGACCACTTCACCCAGACCATTCACCAGCCGAATCTGGGTGACGCGTGACGACAGCGAACCAAATTGTGTACCCGAACCTTTGGTACCGGTGGCAATCGCACCGGCAATCGACTGCACATCAATATCGCCCTGATTGGCGATGGACAAACCGGCTTGCCACAGCGGTTCACCCAAATCAGCGATACGTGAACCTGCCCACACATTCGCCTGCGCGTTAATGCGATTAATATCAATCACTCCGCTGATTGCTGAAAGATCCAACAACAAACCCGGCGTTTCGACCACAGGCGTAAATGAATGCCCGCTGCCGGCGATACGCACCGGCTGCTGCATACTCACCGCATTTTTAGTCAGTTCAATGGCTTGCGATTCGTCCGCTGGTTTTTCATAACCTGCTGAAGTGAAAGCCTGGTTCCTGCCCCAGTTTTTCCATGTAAATGACGTCATAAGTTTTTCCTCCGGTTTAACCATTGTTTTCGACTTGACTCACAAATTTGAAACAAACAAGATGTAAGCGGCTATCGGTTATCGATTACTATAGATTCTTACCACATCCATATCGAGTTTCAAGACTGTCAGGGGAACAAACGTGGCACAGACACAATTGTTAAATCGTCAGGTAGCGAGAGATATGCGAGATATTGAAAAGATGCCAGTGGTCCCTTTAAAGCATCGTGGGCGCTGGGTGGCCGCGGCAGTGATGATTCTGGTAGCCGCCGGATTATGCATGTCGATGGTCACCAACCCCCGCTTTCAGTGGGACGTGGTGGCGAAATATATGTTCGATCCTTCTATTCTTAGCGGACTACTCACCACGGTGTGGCTGACCATTGCCGCCATGACCATCGGTATCGTGCTCGGCACACTGGTGGCGCTGATGCGCATGTCGCAAAACCCGGTGCTGGAGAGCATCGCCAACGGCTATTTATGGATTTTTCGTGGTACGCCGTTATTGGTGCAGTTGATTTTCTGGTTCAACTTGTCGGCACTCTATCCGCAAATCACAGTGGGATTTCCGATTGGGCCGAACCTCGGCACCTTTGACGCCAACACCTACATCACTGTTTACGTCGCAGCGCTATTGGGATTAGGGCTAAACGAAGGCGCTTATATGTCGGAAATTGTCCGTTCCGGCCTGAAATCGGTGCCAACGGGCCAAAGTGAAGCGGCGGAGGCGCTCGGCATGTCGAGTTTCCGCGTGATGTTCCGCGTGATCTTGCCGCAGGCGATGAAAATTATCATTCCGCCCACCGGAAATCAGCTCATTGGCATGCTGAAAACCACTTCTTTAGTCAGCGTGATCGCGCTGGAAGAATTGCTCTATTCAGCACAGCTGATTTACACCGCCAACTTCCAGACGATCCCGCTGCTGATTGTGGCCTCGATTTGGTATCTGGTGCTGACGACGGTGCTCACCATCTTCCAGCATTATCTCGAACGTCATTTCGGCCGTAGCGATCGCCGCTCGGTGCAAAGCGTTGCGCCTTGTGATGACGCGCCAACCGCAAAAGGAGTCTGATATGTCTGTTACCCAATCGTCCGCTCCGGTGGGATTGCACGCGGTCATCGCGCGCGGCGTGGAGAAATCTTTCGATCATTTGGCGGTGTTAAAAGGCATCGATCTCACCATCGAGTACGGCAAAGTGTGCTGCATTCTTGGCCCGTCGGGTTCGGGAAAAAGTACTTTTCTGCGCTGCATGAACCATCTGGAGCGCATTGATAAGGGCTTGTTACAGGTTGGCGGCAATCTGGTGGGTTATCGCGAACACAACGGCAAGCTGTATGAAATGAAGAAGTCTGAGATTGCGCGTCAGCGCGCCGACATCGGCATGGTGTTTCAGGGCTTCAACCTGTTTCCGCACATGACGGTATTAGAAAACATTATAGAAGCACCGGTTGGCGTGCGCGGTATCAGCAAGCGTGAAGCCAGCGAACATGCCCGTCAGCTACTGGCGAAAGTGGGTTTAGCGGCGAAAGCCAACGCGTATCCGCGCACCTTGTCGGGTGGGCAGCAGCAGCGTGTGGCGATTGCGCGTGCACTGGCGATGAAACCGCGCCTGATGCTGTTTGATGAGCCAACGTCGGCGCTCGATCCAGAACTGGTCGGTGAAGTATTGACTGTGATGCGCGAGCTAGCCGACGAAGGTATGACGATGGTTGTGGTGACACACGAATTGGGGTTTGCGCGTGAAGTCAGCGATCAGGTGGTGTTCATGGATAACGGCGTGGTGGTTGAGCAGGGCAATCCGGATCAGTTTTTCAATAACACGCAGCATGCGCGTGCCAAAGCATTTCTTGGAAAGGTCTTATAAATTAACTTGTTGGAGTATTTATGACTTCTTTACCCGAAAACGTTCGTACTCGTGCTTTTATCAATGGCGCCTTCACCGATGCGGAAAATCAGGCGGTATTCGACAACTATAACCCGGCCACTGGACAGGTTCTGAACCAGGTCGCCGCTTGTTCGGCGGCGGATGTTGATCGCGCTGTCGCCGTGGCGCGCAAAACCTTTAAAGAAGGCAGCTGGAGCAAACTGGCACCGCGTGAGCGCAAAAAAATCCTGCTGCAATTTGCTGATTTGATCGAAGCCAACGCCGCCGAATTGGCGCTGCTGGATTCGATTGATGCCGGTAAACCGCTGTGGGATTGCGAGAACCTCGATTTGCCGGATGTAGCGAATAATATTCGTTGGTACGCCGAAGCTGCGGACAAGTTGTTTGGCAAAATATCGCCAACTGGCGACAGCAATCTTGGCCTGATTGTGCGTGAAGCGGTGGGTGTGGTTGGCATGGTACTGCCGTGGAATTTCCCAGCGGGCACGCTGTCGTGGAAGATTTCCCCGGCGTTAGCCGCAGGCAACTCGATTGTGGTGAAACCGGCGGAGCTGGCGTCTCTTTCTGCGCTGCGTATAGCGGAGCTTGCACATGAAGCAGGCATTCCGGCGGGGGTGTTTAACGTGGTGCCAGGTTTAGGCCACGTCACAGGCAAAGCGCTGGGCTTGCATGCAGATGTCGATATATTGACCTTTACCGGCTCCACCGAGATTGGTCGTCAATTCCTGCGCTATGCCGCCGACAGTAATCTGAAAAAAGTGGTGCTGGAGTGCGGTGGCAAAAGCCCACAGATCGTGATGGCTGATATGGCCGAGCAGCTGGATGAGATCGCCGAAAATCTTGCCAATGCCGCATTCTGGAATATGGGGCAAAACTGCACCTGCGGTTCACGCATTCTGGTGCAATCCAGCATTAAAGATGCGTTCATGCAGTCGCTGCTGAAGGCCGCGCAGGTCTGGCAAGTCGGCGAACCAACCGATCGTAGCAGCAAATTAGGGCCATTGATTGAAGCCTCGGCGCTGAAACGTGTGTTAAGCGCGATTGAAACCGCGCAGCAGCAGGGCGCGAAAGTGGTTCACGGCGGCAATCAGGCATTACCTGAAAGCGGCGGTTGGTTCGTGGAAGCGACAATCATTGATGGTGTGACGCCGGAGATGCATCTAGCGCGCGACGAGATATTTGGCCCGGTTGTCGCGGTGATGAGTTTCGACAGCGAAGAACAAGCCATCGAACTGGCGAACGATTCTGCCTTTGGTCTGGCGGCAACGCTGTTTACTAACGATATGAATGTGGCGATTCGCATGGCGCGTCAGATTCAGGCAGGAACCGTGGCAGTGAACGGTTACGGCGAAGGTGATATCACCACGCCATTTGGTGGCTATAAAACTTCCGGTTTCGGTGGGTACGACAAAGGCACTGAAGCACTTGATCAGTACACCCAACTGAAAACTATTTGGGTTTCTCTGAGCTAAAACGGAGTCAGCATGATGATTAGCGGTCAGAATTTTATTAACGGCGAGCGCAGTGGCGAGAATCCGGCCACGCTTAGCAGTGTTGATGCCCACACCGGAGAAGCGCTACCGTGGCAATTTCATCCGGCCAGCCGCAAAGAAGCCGAAGCAGCTTGTAGCGCGGCGGCGCAGGCGTTTAATGCTTATCAGGCCACGTCACCTGCGTTGCGCGCGCAGTTTCTTGAGGCTATTGCCGATGAACTGGATGCGCTAGACGATGAATTTATCCAGATAGTGATGCGTGAAACCGCATTGCCGGAAGGGCGTATTCGCGGAGAACGTGGGCGCACCAGCGGGCAGATGCGATTGTTCGCCACCGTATTGCGTCGCGGCGATTTCCTTGGTGCGCGTATCGATCAGGCGTTGCAAGATCGTGCGCCGTTGCCGCGCCCGGATTTGCGCCAGGTGCAGCGCGGCGTGGGTCCCGTGGCGGTGTTCGGTGCAAGTAATTTCCCACTGGCGTTTTCCACTGCAGGTGGTGATACCGCTGCAGCGTTGGCGGCTGGTTGTCCGGTGGTGATGAAGGCGCACAGCGGCCATATGACCACTGCCGCTTGCGTGGCGCAAGCCATCACCAATGCGGTCGCGCGCTGCGAGATGCCGGCAGGCGTGTTCAATATGATATATGGCAGCGGGGTAGGCGAAGTGTTGGTGCGCCATCCGGCAATTCAGGCGGTAGGTTTTACCGGCTCGCTCAAAGGTGGCCGCGCGCTGTGTGATATGGCGGCGGCGCGTCCCAGTCCGATTCCGGTGTTTGCTGAGATGAGTAGCATCAATCCGATGATTGTGCTGCCTGCCGCGCTGCAGTCGCGCGGTGAGAAAATCGCCGCTGATTTAGCAGCATCGGTGGTGATGGGTTGCGGGCAGTTCTGTACCAATCCTGGTTTGTTTATAGGCATTAAGTCACCGCAGTTTAGTGCGTTTGTGGCGGGGATGATTGCGCATATTGCCAACAGCCCGGCGCAAACCATGCTGAATCGCGATGTGCTGGCGAGTTATGAAAAAGGACTTAACCATTTGCATCTACATGCCGACATTACACATTTAGCGGGCGAGTTGCAGCAGGGTACGCAGGCATTTCCGCAATTGTTCCAGGCCTCCGCTAAAATGTTGATTTCCGGCGATGCGTTGTTACAGGAAGAGGTGTTTGGTCCGGTGACGATAGCAGTTGAAGTGGCGGATCAGCACGAACTGGAGCTGGCGTTATCCGGTTTGCGCGGGCAGTTGACGGCGAGTTTACTGGCGGATGCCGCGGATTTGCAGCAGTTTGCCACGTTGGTGCCGCTGCTGGAGCAGAAAGTGGGACGTTTGTTGTTGAACAGCTATCCAACGGGCGTTGAAGTCAGTGATGCGATGGTGCATGGCGGACCTTATCCGGCTACATCTGATGCGCGCGGGACTTCTGTCGGTACGTTGGCGATTGAACGTTTCATGCGTCCGATATGCTATCAAGGTTATCCGCAGGAGTTGTTGCCAGAATCCCTAAGGGATGGCAATCCATGGAAATTACGACGACTGATCAATGGTGAATGGAGTTCAAATTAAGTTGTGTAAGATGACTCCTGAAAGGTGAAACGTCTTCCTATTTTGTTTTACCTCCGTTCTCTCTATGGGAACGGAGTAGCAGACAGATTCAAGCAGCTATGGGCAGGTGACAGCATCGGCAGTCTGGAGTGCGCGATTCGATACCTTATTTAACATAATAAGTATTTTGCGTATTTATATATCTTATTGATATATAAAATAAAAATAGAAGTTTTAAATTAAGCTTGGTTGTGCTACGCGCTCGCCAGCGACTATTCTTTCCTTCCAGGAGGCCGCTTGGAAAACGGAAATTATCCTACGCTAAGCGCGTTATTTGATCTGTTCATGGCTTAATCGTTGGATGACACCTGAAAAACGTTATGCCGTCATGCTGTAAACATCTTCAACATCAAATCAGCATAAGATCGCCCTAAGGATGAACTAACACATGACATTTAGGTCATGACAATTATACCCATGACATATAGGTGATGGCATTAGGCGTTTTCAGGCGCTATTTACCCTATGACATTTAGGTATACCCGCCAATCTTTTATGCTTTATACGAGCATGTCAGATTTTCAGCAGAATTCGCGTAGCGCGATCAGTTGTAAAGAAGGCTAAGTGTCTCAGGGCGTGAAGCGGACATGA
>CBCTJT010000032.1:0-56314 GCA_965147305.1 uncultured bacterium | reverse complement strand
GCTTGGTTGCTTTTTTGTGGTGCTTTTTAGCAGCCTGGGCTTTCTGTGCAGCTGGTTTGGTTGCTTTTTTGTGGTGCTTTTTAGCAGCCTGAGCTTTCTGAGCAGCTGGCGCTTTCTTCTCTACTTTTTTGTGTTTCTTAGCTGCCTGCGCTTTCTGGGCAACTTTCTTATGATGAACCGCTTTGTGCTTAACAGGTGCTGCGGTAGTGGTAGCGGCAGCAGCCGGAGCAGCTGTAGTGGTCTCAGCAGCGAAAGCAACAGAAGACATACCCATAGCAGCGGCGATCACCAGTGCAACTAATTTTTTCATCGCAAAATCCTCGAACTATTTTTTCATGTGTAGCCCACTGCGGGGCCGGTGAAAGAACTATATGAAAAACAATTCAGTCTTTCCGTGAGGCATTGGTATCGGCGTGTAACGGAATGTACAAAGCGGAGTAAAGGAAGTGAAAAGGGCGGCCGATTAGGCCGCCGCGCAGTTTACGCAGAGAGATAGCGTTGTTCAAGGTGCTGACGGAAATAGTGCGGATTCAGCGTTTCGCCCGTGGCATTGACCAATAACTGGTTCGTCGGGAAGCGGCTGCCGTGCTGCCAGATGTTCTGTTGTAACCAGTCAAACACCGGCTGCAATTCTCCGTTACGGATCAGATCGTCCACTTGAGGAATCGCCCGCTTCACAGCCTGGAACAGCTGGGCCGCGTACATGGCACCTAAGGTGTACGTCGGGAAGTAACCAAAGGCGCCATCGGTCCAGTGGATATCCTGCATGCAGCCATCACGGTAATTGCCACGCGTATCCATTCCCAGCGATTGCAGCATTTTCTCATCCCACAGCGCCGGGATGTCATCGACTTCAATCTCGCCTTCAATCAACGCGCGTTCGATTTCGTAACGCAGAATTACATGCGCCGGATAGCTTAGTTCATCGGCATCCACGCGAATAAAGCCCGGTTTCACGCGCTGCGTCTGGCGAATAAAGTTGTTGAGATCCAGCGCGGGCTGATCGCCCATTATCGCCGTAACCTGCGGGTGGATATGTTGCAGGAACGCCTTGCTGCGGCCGAGTTGCATCTCCATAAACAGGCTTTGTGATTCATGCATGGCGGTAGATCTGGCATGCGCCACCGGTTGTCCTCGCCATTGCTGCGGCAAATTCTGCTCGTAACGTGCGTGTCCGGTTTCGTGGATCACACCCATCATGGCACTGAGGAAATCGCTCTCGTTGTAGCGGGTGGTGATGCGCACATCTTCCGGCACGCCGCCACAGAAGGGGTGTGCGCTGACATCCAGGCGGCCATGGTTGAAATCAAAGCCCAGCGTTTTCATCACACTTAAACCGAGCTGCTTTTGCGATTCAATGGCGAAGGGACCGACAGGGGTGGCGATGGTGGTTTTTTCCTGTTTTGCCACGGCTTTCTGCAACAGCTCAGGCAACCAGCTTTTCAGCTCACCGAAAGTACTGTCGAGTTGCGCACTGGTCATGCCGGGTTCGAACACATCCAGCAGCGCGTCATAACGAGACACGCCCAGCGCTTCGGCACGTAACTGTGCTTCTTCACGGCTAAGTTTCACCACTTCTTTCAGGTTAGCCGAGAAGCCTTGCCAGTCATTTGCAGGGCGCTGTTGACGCCAGGCATGCTCACAGCGCGAACCGGCCAGCGATTTGGCTTCAACCAACGAAGCGGGCAGAATCGTCGCCTGCTGCCACGCACGGTGCATTTCGCTCAGGTTAGCGTGCTCTACATCGTTCAACGATTCTTGCTGAGCAGCATCGAACAAGCCGCCGAGGCGTTTATCCGTCAGCAGTTCATGCATAAACACGCTGAGTTCCGCCATGGCTTCACCGCGCGCCTGGCTGCCGCCGGGTGGCATGGTGGTTTGCATATCAACGCCGGCAATAGCCCCAAGATGGCCAAAACGCGCCAGGCGCTGGAAAGTTTTGCTGAGTTCCTGATAAGCAGAAGTCACAATTAAAGCTCCTTATGACGGTAAACGGGGCGAAATATCTCGCAAGGGTAGATCAACCGGCCAGCAGAAGCGAACGCTGGCACCACCGAGCGGGCTGCTCTCAATGGTGACGTGTCCCTGCAGTGCCTGCGCTATAGAGTGGACAATCGCCAGGCCGAGCCCGCAGCCACCGGTGGCGCGATCCCGACTCGGATCGAGACGAACAAAAGGTTCGAATACGCGCGCGCGTTCTTCGGGTGGAATACCCGGACCATCATCTTCTACCTGTAAATTACCGATGGCGCCGTCAAACCACAGGCTGACGCGCAGCCGCTGTTGGGCATAACGCAGCGCATTGTTCACCAGATTATCCAGTACGCGCTCCATCAGGCGGGTATCGGCGGATCCTACATTCTCAAGTTGCGGAATATCCAGAGCGATATGCGCCTGTGGATTCATGGTTTGTACATCATCGATATGCACACGCAACCACTGCGCCAAATCGAACGATTGAAGGTTTAGGTCAACACGCGGACGATCAAGACGCGCGTAGGTCAGTAATTCTTCGATTAAGCTCTCAAGCTGGCCGACATCGCGATTCAGCGCAGCGGATTCGGCCTCGCTGAGGTTGTCGCTCATCTCCAGCCGATAACGCAGGCGGACCAGCGGAGTACGCAGTTCATGTGCGATGCCGTCGATCAGCTGTTTCTTACTGGCGACCAGCGTGTTGATGTTATCGGCCATTTGGTTAAACGCTACGCCGAGGCTGTGCAGGCTTGATGTGCTTTCGAAATGGGTACGCACATCCAACTCGCCGCGACCAAAACGTTGCGCGGCTTTCTCCAGCCGCTGCATCTCTTGCCAGTGCGGTCGTAGCCAGATAAACACCGGCAGCGCCAAAGACATGCCGATAAAAGCCAGTAGCGCGATATCCAGAATGCGCATTTGATGCAGATAAAACAGATAAGGAATTGGGCCAACCGACAGCACATAATGGCTGCGTGGAATGTGCTGCAGGAAGGTGTATTGATCGTCGAGTGCGACAATCTCACCGGCGCGCAGACGGCGCATATCGGGCTCATCCAGCTGATACTTACTCATCGGTTCGATGTGCAGCTCGAACGACAAATCAAGATCGAGATTACGGATGGTTTTGTTCCAATCTCGCGGAGGGATCTCACGCAACTCGCTGCGCATTAAAAACAGCGAACTCGCCATCAAATCGTTCATTGACTGGCGGCCTGCACGCTCAGCGGTGAACTTGTACACCAGTCCCACCAGCAAGGTCATCACCAGAAAGCAGACGAACAGCAGCAGATAGAACTGGATGAAGAGCTTTCTCATGCTGAACGGGTATCCCAGGCCTGAGGCGCGAACAGGTAACCTTTATTGCGGATGGTTTTGATGCGGAACGGCTCGGTGGCACTGTCGTAAAGTTTTTTACGCAGGCGAGAAATCGCCACATCAATACTGCGATCCATGCCGTCGTAAGTCACACCACGCAGCGTTTTCAGCAGGGCATCACGGTTCAGAATCTGGCCGGCGTGAGTGGCTAACTCCCACAGCAGATCGAAATCGGCGGTGGAGAGGGTGATGTTTTCATCGAACAGCGTCACCTGACGATTGAGTGAATCGATGGTCAGTGAACCAAAACGCAACACCCGCTGGGAACTCTGAATAGCGGGCGCAACTTCAGGCTGAGAACCCTGCGCCTGGCGCAGATGCAGACGCAAGCGCGCCAGCAAAACAGCGGGCGGCGTGGTTTTCAAAATGTAATCGTTGGCACCCATTTCCAGCGCCAGAATGTGGTTCATATCGCTGTCGAGCGAAGTCAGCAGCACAATCGGCCCCGACCAGTGCGCGCGCAAATCGCGACATACCGTCATGCCATCTTTGCCTGGCAACATGATATCTAGCAGCACCAAATCGGGATCGGCGTTGAGAATGGTGGCTTCAGCACGGTCACCGCGCGTTTCAACAGTCACTTCAATATCGTGGCGGCCAAGGTAAGCGGCGATCAATTCACCGACTTCCGGCTCATCTTCCACATAGACAATTCTGTTCATAGTTCACTGCGAGTGATGAGAATGTCAGCAGCATAACTTTTCCTGGTCCTGAGCTCTACGCTATCGCACGAAATATCCCTACCTGACTGGTATGTTTACCGTGAAATGTGCCATTATTAGCGGCGCGTTGTAGCGCAAGGTTCGGAACCGTAACGAAAACCAGGAGGAGTGCGAGGGTGTCTGATAAAGAGCTGGCTTCAGCCGGATACAGTGACCGCATCTGCTTCAATTACAGCGATTTTCTTTCCGCTTCCTGCAAAAAACGCTGGAGTTTCGTCGACGCCATTTACGGCGTGATGCCGATTTTTGGCATGGTGACGCGTAAGTCTGCTCATGGCTTAGCGGCAAGCGACGAGCATCTGAAAGAATTAGCATTACAAATCATTTCAACGCAGGTCAGTGACGAGATCAATATCGCCCGACTGATCACCCTGGCAGAACAACAGCACATCAGCCGTTTTGACATCCAACTGCCTTATCCGTTGTCAGAAGATCAGCTGGACGCGATTCATCAGGAATACCGTAAAGCGCTTAATCTGACACAGCAGGATGACCTGCTGTGCGTTTCCATTCCGGTACAACCTCACTAATTATTGCGTGAGCTGCCACATCGCTGGCAGTGATGCAGCAATCAGCAATCCTATCGCGATGCGCTCCAGTTGTGACAACACCTTGTTGCCACGGCCGCCGCGTCGCGCATACAGGAACAGCAGTAATCCCGGTGCGTACAGCACCACAGACAGCAGCAAGTGCAGCGGGCCTGAAGCATAAAGCAGCCAGAATCCGTAGGCACTGGCGCCCAACCCTACCGTCATCGTCAGCGGATTATTTTGTCCGCGAACCACTTTGATTAAATACAGACCCACCAGCAGATACGGCACCAGAATCATCTCTGAGGCGATGGTCAGGAGCGTATTGTAATCTGCGCCTGTGACAGCAATCAGGATCAAACAGACCTGCACGCTGGCGTTAGTGAGCCACAGCGAGGCGGCCGGAGAATTGTGACGATTCTGACGTGCAATGCTGCGGGGAAAAGCCCCTTGTTGTGCGGCAAGGAAAGGGACTTCGGCGGCCATGATTGTCCAGCTTAAATACGCGCCACACACTGAAATAATCAGACCCACTGCAATCACCGTATTGCCCCAATGCCCTAACAGATGCTGCATCAAGCCGGCCATTGAAGGATTCCGCATTTGCGCCAGCTCTGCACGTGGCACCACGCCCAGCGCAAGCAGGGTTACCAGCAAGTAAACCAGCAGGGCCGCGATAACCGCCAGCATGGTGGCGCGTCCCACATCTTTCTTATGACGAGCGCGCGCGGAGACCACCACCGCGCCTTCCACACCAATGAACACCCACAAGGTGATCAACATGGTCTGCTTGACTTGTTGCCAGAGCGGCTGGCCTAGCGTGACGCCGCTGAAGTCGAAGTGGAAGCGATCGTAGTTAAATGCCATCAGGGCCAGCACCACAAACAGCAGCAATGGCACCAGTTTACCCAGAGTGGCGAGCAGGTTGATGCTGGCGGCGGTTTGCACACCACGTAATACCAGCCAGTGCACCAGCCATAAAAGCACTGATGCACCAAGCATCGCTTGCCAGGTATTGCCATCACCAAATACCACGTGGTCAGGCGAATCGGTGAAGAAACTCAATGCCGAAAAGACAATCACCAAATAAGACACGTTGGCTATAACCGCACAGAGCCAGTAGCCCCATGCGGAACAAAATCCTACCAACTCACCAAATCCGGCGCGCGCGTAGGTAAAAATCCCACCGTCCAGTTCGGGTTTTAAGCGTGTCAGCAGCAGCATAGCCAGTGCAAGAAACAGGATGCCGACACCGGTGATCAGCCAGCCGATCAACAGTGCTGCGGGACCGGAGACGGCAGCCATATTTTGCGGCAGGCTAAACACACCCGCACCGAGCATTGAGCTGAGTACCAGCGCGGTGAGCGCGCTCAGACCTAATTTTTTATCCAAAACACCATTCCTGGGCAGCAGAGTATGCTGGGTAGTGACGATTCCGCTGGAGTGTAACGTGGCAATTGGCCGGATTTAAAACGGAATACCCTGAAAACAGGCGAAGGATTTTACGGAGAGCGAAAAGGGAAGGCAATGCAGGATTATGCAAATCTGCGCACAGACTATGCAAACAGATGAGTAGGGCGACCAAAGCCGCCCTGCAGAAGAATTACTTGAACAGATCCGCGGTAACGGTCAGGTTGCCACCGCTCTGGTTAGACCATTGGCGGGTAACGTGGTAGTACTTCGCACCTTTATCCGCTGCGCGCTTACCTACAGCTTCTGAAATCTCTGTTGGCGTACCGAAATGGTCGGAGAAGGTGATGGTATCGAACGGTTGCATCTGTGCAGCGGTGATCGCGTTGATTTCCTGCACGCTGCGGCCATCTGCTAGTTTAACGGTATAGCGTTCGCCAGTAGAACTCTGGGTTTCAAAGAAACGGCCCACGCTACGGCTAGGGGTATCAGAAGAGGCAACGCCAGGAATAGCCACTTTCTTCGCTTCCGCACCACCTGCGGCCAGTGCTGCTTTACCGGCTTCAGAGTCAGCAGGAATAGCATCCGACACGTTCTGTACCTTACGCTCCGGTGCATCGGCTTTATAAACATAAGCCGTCACGTACTGGTTGCCACCGTTGTTAGCATCAACCTGACGCACAATAAAGAAGGAGGCCGCGCCTTTCTCTTTTGCCTGTTTAGCTATCGCTTCATTCACATCAGGCTGGCTGGAGAAAAATCCATTGACGGAAACGGTATCGAATGGCTCTAAACGATAGGCTTCTGCTTTCGGCAATTCTTTCACGCCGTTAAACATACGGTATTTGGTGGTCTCATCCGCTTTTGGCGCATTCGCTTTGTACAGATCCGCCGTTACGCGCCAGTTGCCGCCATTACCGTTAGTGTCGTTAATGCCCTGTACATAGAAGGAGTCAGCGCCTTTTTCATCGGCTGCTTTGGAGATGGCATCGGTGGCATCTCCAATAGCATTAAAGCGACCGTTGATATTAATACGTTTGAATGGCTTCAACGCGGCCGCTTGTTCTGGCGTCAACTCTTTGGCGGCAAATGCATTTGCTGCCAACAGGGATAACAAGGTGGTCGCCAGAATGGTGTTCTTCAGCTTCATAAAAATGATCCTTCGCCTTACGCAAAATGAGTACGAAAACGTGCTGGACTCTTGATGTATAACAGATTAGCCGCTGATTATTGCATGTAATAATCAACCTGTCTCAGCCAATTTATGCGCATAACATTGACAATCTCCGCAAATTATTCATCGACATGTCATTTGCCTATGCTATGGCCTTTTTTTGAACGACTTACCACTTATTCTGGTAACACATAGTGCCATAATAGTTAATGTATTGTTAAATAAAGGTTTTTTAAAACACTTAATTCGACATGACACGATTCTGCGCAGCAGATTATTTTTTATTACGGCATAAAACTAGTGGCAAAACGTGGCATTCAATCTTTGCATCTGAATATTTGAGTGAATGTCATAAGTGTGCGTTATCGCTGTGGATCACTTTTCACATTTTCAGTAGGTTATAAAGACTTTGTTACATTGCGCATTTTGCTCATAAAAAGCTGAAACGCTGTTTCAGCCTTATGGGCTTGTGCCACTTACAGAACCTCATCCTTTAATTGTTGAAAGGAAACAGTATGTTAATTGGGATACCCAAAGAGCGGTTAGCCAATGAGTCGCGCGTTGCTGCAACGCCAAAGACCGTTGAGCAACTGATCAAGCTGGGATTCAGCGTCACGGTCGAGCAGGGCGCTGGTATTCGCGCGAGTTTTGACGATGAGAGCTTTATCGCCGCTGGTGCCACTGTCAGTACCACCGAAAGTGTCTGGCAGTCTGACATTGTGTTGAAAGTGAATGCGCCAGACGATCAGGAGATCGAACTGACGCGCGCGGGCAGCACTTTAGTGAGCTTTATCTGGCCAGCACAAAATCCAGTACTGCTGGAGAAACTGGCCGCGCGTAACGTCACCGTCATGGCGATGGATTCCGTACCGCGTATTTCCCGTGCCCAGGCGCTTGATGCACTGAGTTCGATGGCCAACATCGCGGGTTACCGTGCCATTGTTGAGGCTGCGCATGAATTTGGCCGCTTCTTTACCGGGCAAATCACCGCAGCGGGTAAAGTTCCACCGGCCAAAGTGATGATTATCGGCGCGGGCGTGGCGGGTCTGGCAGCGATTGGCGCGGCGGGCAGCCTCGGTGCGATCGTGCGTGCATTTGATACTCGTCCGGAAGTGAAAGAACAGGTGCAGAGTATGGGCGCCGAGTTCCTTGAGCTGGATTTCGAAGAAGAAGCCGGCAGTGGCGATGGCTATGCCAAAGTGATGTCAGAAGCCTTTATCAAGGCGGAGATGGAGCTGTTTGCTGCGCAGGCGAAAGAAGTCGACATCATCGTGACCACTGCGTTGATTCCAGGTAAACCGGCACCGAAGCTGATTACCGCTGAAATGGTTGCCAGCATGAAACCGGGCAGCGTGATTGTCGATCTGGCGGCAGCGACTGGCGGCAACTGTGATTTGACCGTGGCCGATCAGGTGACATTGACCAGCAATGGCGTGAAGATCATCGGTTACACCGACTTGCCTAGCCGTCTGCCTACGCAATCTTCTCAGCTGTACGGCACCAACCTGGTGAACCTGCTTAAACTGCTGTGCAAAGAGAAGAACGGCGAAATCACCGTGGACTTCGAAGATGTCGTTGTGCGTGGCGTCACCGTGATTCGTGAAGGCGAAGTGACCTGGCCAGCGCCACCGATTCAGGTATCCGCTGCACCGAAAGCGGCGCAGGCGGCTATCCAGCCAAAAGCTAAAGTCGAGGCCAAACCGGTTTCTCCGTGGCGCAAATATCTGCTGCTGGCATTGGCTGTGGTGCTGTTTGCCTGCCTGGCCAACGTGGCACCACCTGAGTTCCTGTCGCACTTTACTGTCTTCGCGCTCTCCTGTGTCGTCGGTTACTACGTGGTGTGGAATGTCAGTCATGCATTGCATACGCCATTGATGTCCGTCACGAATGCCATTTCCGGCATTATCGTGGTGGGTGCGGTGCTGCAGATGGGACACGGCGGTTGGGTGACTTTCCTTGCCTTCGTCGCTGTACTGATTGCCAGCATCAATATCTTCGGTGGATTCACCGTCACCCAGCGCATGCTGAAAATGTTTCGTAAGAATTAAGGGGTAACAACATGTCTGGCGGATTAGTGACTGCAGCATACATTGTTGCCGCAATTCTGTTTATTTGCAGCCTGGCCGGCCTCTCGAAACACGAGACGTCTAAGCAGGGTAACATCTTTGGTGTCAGCGGCATGGCGATTGCGCTGCTGGCGACTATCTTCGGCCCCAACAGCGGCAACGTGTCGTGGATCCTGCTGGCGATGGTGATCGGTGGTGCAATTGGTATCCGTCTGGCGAAGAAAGTCGAAATGACTGAAATGCCAGAGCTGGTGGCGATTTTGCACAGCTTCGTGGGTTTGGCTGCGGTGCTGGTGGGCTTCAACAGCTACCTCGACCACGCACCAGGTCTTGCGCCGGTGATGGAAAATATCCATCTGACGGAAGTGTTCCTTGGCATTTTCATTGGTGCAGTGACCTTCACCGGTTCTCTCGTGGCGTTTGGCAAATTGCGCGGCAAGATTTCGTCGAAAGCGCTGATGTTGCCGCATCGCCATAAAATGAACCTTGCAGCACTGGTGGTTTCATTCCTGCTGATGCTGTGGTTTGTGCAGACGGATAGCACCGGTTCACAAGTCGTCGCGCTGTTGCTGATGACCGTGATTGCGCTGGTGTTCGGCTGGCATCTGGTGGCCTCGATTGGCGGTGCGGATATGCCAGTCGTGGTTTCGATGCTGAACTCCTACTCCGGTTGGGCGGCAGCGGCAGCGGGCTTTATGCTTAGCAATGACCTGCTGATTGTTACCGGTGCGCTGGTGGGTTCTTCGGGTGCAATTCTGTCTTACATCATGTGTAAGGCGATGAACCGCTCGTTCATTAGCGTGATTGCGGGTGGTTTTGGCACCGACGTGAGCGTGAGTGGCGAAAGCGAAGAAGAGGGTGAACATCGTGAAATCACCGCAGAAGACACAGCTGAGTTGCTGAAGGGATCAACCTCAGTGATCATCACCCCCGGCTACGGCATGGCGGTGGCGCAAGCTCAGTATCCAGTCGCGGAAATCACCGAGAAACTGCGTGCACGTGGTATCAAAGTGCGTTTCGGTATCCACCCGGTTGCTGGTCGTTTGCCTGGCCATATGAACGTGTTGCTGGCGGAAGCCAAAGTGCCGTACGACGTGGTGCTGGAAATGGACGAGATTAACGATGATTTCAGCGATACCGATACCGTACTGGTGATCGGTGCCAACGACACCGTGAACCCGGCAGCGCAGGAAGATCCGCGCAGCCCAATCGCCGGTATGCCAGTGCTGGAAGTTTGGAAGGCGCAGAACGTTATCGTGTTCAAACGTTCAATGAATACAGGTTACGCAGGGGTACAGAACCCGTTGTTCTTCAAGGACAACACACAAATGTTGTTTGGCGATGCTAAGGCGAGCGTAGAAGGTATCCTGCGCGCGCTGTAATCCCTATGACTGTAAAAAAGGCGACCCTTGGGTCGCCTTTGTTGTTTTTAATCGTCTTCGTCTTCTTCGTCGTCATAATCAATCGGCGATTTGAAATCGTCCGGTTTGATTGCCAGCAAATCACAACGTAAATGATCGATAACCTGCTCAGCGGTGTTACCCAGGAACGCGGCTGAAAGGCCGGTTCGACCAATGGTGCCGAGCACCACAATTCCCGACTCAAGATGGGAAGCGATATCCGGAATAACTTCCTCCGGCAAGCCTTTCGCCACATGAGTGAACTCTTCACCAATAGAGAATTTCTGGCGTAGCGCTTTCATCGCTACCAGATGTTGGCCACGAATCGCGTCGTTATACACGCTGGGGTCAAAGTCGGGCAGTTCAATGGCGATATTGATTGGGGTAATGGGATAGGCGCCCACCAGGTGCACTTCAGTGTGGTTGACCATATCGGCCAATAGCACCGTTTCACGAATCAGCTTTTGGTTTAACTCATCGTGATGCGGTTCTTCACTGGCCAGATTGACCGCCACTACCGCTCGACCACCTTCCGGCCATGGCTGATCTTTCACCATCCACACCGGGCACGGGCATTTGCGTAACAGATGCCAGTCGGTCGGGGTAAAAATCACCGCTTCGAGGCGATCGTGCTGGTGGGCCATTTTCAACACTAAGTCGTGTTTGTGCGCCATCACTTCCTGGATGATCGCTTCGTACGGGCGGTTATGCCACACCACTTTAATTTCAATGTCGACGCCAGCCTCAAGATAGGCGTGGGCCTGTTGACGAATCCATTCAGTTCTCTGACTTATGACACCTTTACGCATGTTGGATCGCTCATCAGGCGACAACAAGGTGGTCATTTCATAGGAGAAGTCGTAGATAGGCAGGAAAGCTTTGATTTTTCCGCCGATACGTTGATTCAGATACACCGCACGACGTAACGCGGGTTGATCGTCCTGTTGGGCGTCAATCGCCACCAGAATATTTTGGTACCGGGACATAAGGCAATCTCCTCAAACCAAAGCAAGTTGGATTAAAGATAGCCTAAGTTGGCGTAGGGCAGAAGGGGAAAAGTTGTTGCCGGATCAATAAACTAACTTTTATCGACCCGGCACAGAATCACGCAGCTTGTTCCGTCTGACCCGCCAGTTCTGCCAGCAATGCATGGTTCTCAATAGTGATATATTTGCCTTTCACCGCCAGCATGCCACTTTTCTGGAAGCGGCCCAGCAGACGACTAATGGTTTCTACGGTTAGTCCCAGGTAGTTACCAATGTCACCACGTGTCATGGTCAGGCGGAATTCACGCTGTGAGAAGCCACGTTGACCGAAGCGGCGTGACAGATTCCAGACAAAGGCCGCCAGACGCTCTTCCGCATTTTTCTTGGAGAGCAGCAGGATCATATCCTGGTCGCCTTTGATCTCACCGCTCATCAGACGCATCATCTGTTGACGCAGTGCCGGCATTTTACCCGAGAGATCGTCGAGGGTTTCGAAAGGAATTTCACACACCATCGCAGTTTCCAGCGCCTGAGCAAAACTCGGGTGGTGTGCACCGACAATGGCATCAAAGCCGACTAAATCGCCAGCCAAATGGAAGCCGGTAATCTGTTCGTCACCCTGTTCAGTGATGGTGTAGCTTTTGATGGTGCCGGAGCGGATAGCGTAAAGCGATTTCAATTCATCACCGGCTTTGAACAGCGTCTGGCCTTTCTGAATCGGCTTTTTGCGTTCAATGATATTGTCCAGCTGATCCAGCTCGTGCTCGTTCAGTGTGAAGGGAATACACAACTGGCTGATACTGCAATCCTGACAGTGAATGGCACAACCGCCAGACTGAATACGTCGAATGCTGCGTTTTTCCGGGATCATATAGGTACGCTCGATGATTATTGACTGCCGTCAATTTTAACATTTTTACGCGTTAAGGGAACTCATCCGAGCAGTAATTCCCCTTAAACCCCCACTAACGTAGGGTATACCTGAGTTTGCGCAAGGTTTGCCTGACATTATTTTTTGACCTGGAACGTTTTCTTGCCATATTTACATCTGGTCACAACCTGTCACAGCGCAAAAAGTGACAGATGTGATGCTAAAAAACCTTTGCTACTATTTTGTTTTGAGCGGCGTGTTGCGCTCAACAAACCACCAGGCGTGAGAAAAAACCATGAACCTAGACGATGAAGACCTTTTCCGGGATGCCATGGGCGATGTAACGCCACTGAAAGATTGCGCCAACACCCAATGGTTGCGCGCGCCCTCGACCAAAGCTCCGCGTCCGCCGCAAGCGAGCGACGAGCAGGAGAATTTCCTCACACGTGGCTTTCTCGACATCATCCCGCTGACGACGCCGCTGGAATACAAAAAAGAGGGGATTCAACAGGGTGTGCTGGATAAGTTGCGGTTGGGGAAATATCCAGCGGATGCCAGTCTGAATTTGCTACGACAACCCGTAGAAACCTGTCGCCAGGCGTTGTTCAATTTTATGTTACAAGCGCGCAAGCAGGGGCTACGCAATTTGCTGATTATCCACGGCAAAGGCCGTGATGATGAATCCCATGCCAATATTGTACGTAGCTATCTGGCACGCTGGCTGGCGCAATTTGACGAGGTGCAAAGCTTCTGTATAGCGCAACCCCAGCACGGTGGTGCCGGAGCGCTTTATGTGAGTTTAAGAAAAACAGATCAGGCGCGAATTGAAAATCGTGAACGCCACGCCAAACGCAGCCGCTAATCAGGTGTGAAATTTACGGATTGTGGCTAGCAATACTTCTGCACTCAGGCTCAGATGATGGCCGCTGCGGGTTATGATCCCCACGGGTTCACCGGGCCCCGGAGAATTGATCGGCAGCGCAATAACCGCGTTGTGGCTGAGATCTTCTTTGATGGCACCTGAGGGCACAAACCACACATAGTCATAACGCAGAGCCAATTGGCGTGCCAGTGAGGTGGATGAGGTTTCGACGCAATTAGCGGGGAGAGCGCAACCTTGTTCATCCAGCATATGCTGGGCAATGCGGCGTGGTGCGGTGCCTTCCGGAGATATCACCACCGGCCACTGCATCGCGCGGGATAGCGTGACGTTGTCACTTAAAAGCGGGTGCTCCGGGCGCACCACAAGTTTAAGTGACTCAAGGAACAGCAGTTCATAACTCAGACCAGCCATCATTTCGCTGTCGGCCATTCGCCCAATACCAATATCAAATTCACCCGCGCGCAACCCAGCCAGCAACACATTATTATGTAATGTCGCCACCTGCACCGTGGTGTTCGGCTGCTGCTCATGGAATCGGTCAAGAATTTGCGGCAGCATGCCCATCGCCGCTGTGGTTAGCGCACCGAGTCGAATCACCACCGGGCGACCGGGTTGAGGAGCGTTAAAGCTTTGGCCCGCGTGATTAAGCGCATCCAGCACTTTCACTGCATGAACCAGAAATTGCTCGCCGAGTGTGGTTAACTGCGCACCGAGACGACCACGCTCAAACAGGCGCGCGCCAGCCAGTTCTTCCAGCTCATTCAGGGTTTTCGAGAGCGCAGGCTGACTGAGATTAAGTGTCTCCGCCGCGCGCCCCAGCGTCCCTTGCTGCGCGACTGCAACAAAGGTGTGTAAATGGCGCAAGCGAATGCGCTGATTGAAAAGGGAATTTTTATCCATAGCCTCAAACATAATGACTTTTACCCAATGGCGGCAATGGGAAAACTGGAATTATGTTAACTTCACTGCAAAATTATATTAACAAAAACTGCAAAATATCTAACTTGCTGTTTTTCCTATAGTTAAGAAAAAGTCGCATCCGGACAAAATTATCACCTTTTGCAATATCAAACGCTTAATCTCGCAAAATTTGAATAATTCTCACTTACACCTAAAAATCCTGCCCGTTATTGTTAACGATGAGCTATCATTAGCGCCGTTTTTTTTACCAAAACTGATGATTAAACGATGAATGTGCAGGAGTTGATCCGTGACCACCGTTGAAGCCGTAGATGTCCGCCAGCTGATAAATCAGAGTGCGCTTAGCCGTTGGCAAAAACGCCTGATTGCGCTGTGCTTCATCGTTGTGGCGCTGGATGGCATGGACATCGCGCTGATGGGCTTTATCGCACCCACATTGAAAGCCAGTTGGGGCGTCACCAACCATCAGCTTGGCATGGTGATCAGCGCCGCGCTGATCGGTCTTGCGTTAGGCGCCATGGTGGCAGGGCCGTTGGCCGATCGCTACGGACGTCGGGTGATGATCCTGCTTAGCGTGGGCTTTTTTGGTCTGTGGACGCTGGCAACGGCGATGGCGCAAAACATCGATCAAATGATGTTCTTCCGTTTTCTCACCGGTCTTGGTCTCGGCGCTGCGATGCCAAACGTGGGTACGCTGGTGGCAGAGTATGCGCCAGAGCGTCGACGATCCTTTATTATCACCGTGGTGTTCTGTGGCTTTACCTTTGGTGCAGCCTCAGGCGGATTCGCGGCTTCCTGGCTGCTGCCACGCTATGACTGGCACTCCGTGATGTTGATGGGGGGTGTCTTGCCGCTGATTGTCTTGCCATTCCTGCTTAGGGGCTTACCGGAGTCCGTGCGCTTCCTGATAAGCCGCCGCGCACCTGCTGCACGTATTCATGCCATTCTGGATCGCATGTTGCCCGGCGTCGTCGAACCGAACAGCCATTACCAGTCCACTGAACAGGTCGTTGTCCGGCGTGGTGCGGTGGCGACGGTGGTGTCCCGGCGTTATCTGTTCGGCAGCCTGATGTTATGGGGCGGCTATTTTATGGGGCTGTTCCTTGTCTATCTGATTGGCAGCTGGATGCCATCGCTGATCAACACGCTGGGTATGTCGGTGACGGAAGCCGCTATCGTGACGGCCATGTATCAGGCGGGTGGAACCCTCGGGTCGCTGTTTGCTGGCTGGCTGATGGATCGCATCAACGCCAACATCGCGCTGGCGGTGATCTACTTCTGTGGTGGCATTGCCATCGTCGGGCTGGGTTTTTCTCCGGCGGAAGTAGGATTAATGAGTGCCATCGCCTTCTTTAGCGGCTTCTGCTTCAACGGTGCCAACACAGGTATGAATGCGCTGTCGGCCAGCTATTATCCCACGCACGCGCGTGCCACCGGCTCCAGCTGGATGCACGGTGTAGGACGCGTCGGCGCGATAATGAGTGCTTTTGTCGGGGCAGAACTCCTTTCTTTGGGGTGGTCGTTCAGTGAAATCTTCCTGCTACTGGCGATTCCGGCGGTGCTGACTACCCTCATGCTGGCCCTGAAATGCCGCTTTGGTGATCCATCAGAGCGAGTTGAGTGACAGGGCGATCACAGTTCCACGAAATTCCTCCACGGCGATAAAGGGTTGATCTACATTAGCAACAACCCTTAACGCCGAGGTGATGACCATGGAAAACTTTCTCACCAGCGATGCCATTCGCACGCTGTTCTCACAGGCCATGTCCAGTATGTATCAGCAGGAAGTGCCGCAATATGGCACCCTGACGCAACTGGTCACGGCCGTGAATGAACGTACGCTGGAAGCACAACCCGCTTTAAAGAATCGCCTCGCCGCCGCCGATGAACTGGACCGACTCAGCGTGGAACGTCACGGTGCGATTCGTGTCGGGACTGCCGAGGAACTCAGCACGTTGCGCCAGATGTTTGCGGTGATGGGGATGGAACCGGTGGGATATTACGATCTTTCCCAGGCTGGTGTGCCGGTTCATTCCACTGCTTTCCGTCCGGTTACGGACAGCGCATTGCGCCGAAATCCGTTCCGCGTATTTACCTCTCTGTTACGGCTTGAACTGATTGATGATGCCGCGTTGAGAGAAAAAGCCGCCGCGATTTTGGCCGCGCGCGATATCTTCACGCCGGGTTGCCGTGCATTGATCGCGCAACATCAACAGCAGGGCGGTTTGAACGCCGCTGACGCCGCGCGCTTTGTCAAAGAGGCGCTGGAAACCTTCCGCTGGCATGCTCATACAATCGTGGATAGCGAAACCTATCGCGCACTGAGCCAGCAGCATCGATTGATTGCCGATGTGGTGTGCTTCCCGGGATGCCATATCAACCATCTGACACCGCGCACGTTGGATATAGACCGTGTGCAAACCTTAATGCCCACGCGCGGCATCGATCCTAAAACCCTCATTGAGGGACCACCCAAGCGTCAGGTGCCGATTCTGTTACGCCAAACTAGCTTTAAAGCGCTGGAAGAAGCGGTGCATTTTAATGATGGCACCCCCGGCACACACACTGCGCGCTTTGGTGAGATTGAGCAGCGCGGTGCGGCACTGACCCCCAAAGGACGCACGCTGTACGACCGTCTTTTAGCGGAAGCGGGCACCGGCAGCGATAACCAGCACCACCAGCAGCATTTGAGTGCAGTGTTCCGTGATTTCCCCGATGATGAAGATATCCTGCGCGAACAGGAACTGGCGTGGTTCCGTTATCGTCTGACCACTAAGGGCACCCAGCATCCCCCGCAAACAGGGGAAACCTTGGCCCAACTGCTTGCCGAAGGGCGCGTGCTGGCAGAACCGATAGTGTATGAAGATTTTCTGCCAGTGAGCGCAGCGGGGATATTCCAGTCTAATTTAGGCGACGAAACGCACGCACGTAGTGCGGGCAATGCCAGTCGGTCGGATTTTGAAGCCGCGTTAGGTACAACGGTGCAGGATGAGATGGCGTTGTATCAGCTGATGCAGCAGCGCAGTCTGGCCCGTTACGGTATACGCTAACGGCAAAAGAAAACCGGTCTGTGAAGTGGCATCACCACTTCAGCAGACCGGCTTCATTTCTTTTGTTTTTATTGCAAGCGCGAATCACGCACCAGCGTGTACTTTCCGGCACCCAAGAACATGATGGCCAGTGCGCCCAGCAGATAAAGTGCTTCTGTTTCCAGAGACCAGGCGCCAACATCTGTGCGATGCCAGATCGCGCCCATTTTTACCAGCAAGGTCGCAACAACCATGTTCACCGCAATAATGAAGGCCGCAGGGCGCGTCATTAAACCGATAATCACCATGACAGGTGCCACTATTTCCCCGATGTAAGCACCGTAAGCGATGAAACCTGGCATGCCTTTAACGGCCAGCATATGGGCGATCCAATCGACGCCATGCATCACCTTGAATTCGCCATGAAACAACAGCAGGCCGCCAAATGTCAGACGTAACAGCAGTTTACCGAAGTCCGGGTGATCGCTCATCCGATTGAACATCTGGTTGATACCACCAAACATCGCGCTTCTCCGTCTCGCCAGGTTAACTTGTAACCTTAATGCAATTCGTCATACCAGGGTTAGCCAAAAAATTTGATGGAGATGTTCAATGGATCGAAAGCATATTCGGCTTAATCTGCAAATGCTTTCAGAACATGGACATTCACTCAAGGCCTGCAAATAATGGAACCAAGCTTGATCTGGGAACCCGAGATGAAAAACGAACGACGTCTGAGGATCATGACCGCGGAGGGTGAGCTCAGAGGCCTGATTGACGATGATCTCTTTGTCTTCAAGGGAATACCTTACGCCGCGCCTCCCGTGGGCGCACTGCGCTGGCGTCCCCCGCAGCCGGTCACACCATGGAAAGACGTTCGTGAGGCCACGCAATGGGGCGATGCCAGCTGGCAAAATCGGGATTATTGCGTGGCGGTTGGCGGCGGCGATCCGGGACGGTTCAGTGAGGATTGTCTGTACCTGAACATCTGGACGCCAGACGTTGAGCCATCGCGTCCCATGCCGGTGATGGTGTGGCTGCACGGCGGGGGATTTACCATCGGTGCTGGCAGTCTCGATCCCTATCGCGGCAAAGCGTTAGCTGCGCAGGGCGTGGTGGTAGTGACGCTCAATTATCGCCTCGGGCACTTTGGCTTCTTCGCTCATCCGGCACTGGATGCTGAATATCCGCAAGAGGCGGTGATCAATAACTTCGCATTGTTAGATCAAATCGCTGCGCTGCAATGGATTCAACGCAATATTCCTGCTTTTGGCGGCGATCGCCACAATATCACGCTATTTGGTGAATCTTCTGGTGCGCGCAGCGTGTTGTCATTGTGCTGTTCTCCGCTGGCTGAAGGGCTGTTTCATAAAGGCATCGTCCAGAGTGCATACAGCTTGCCGGATGTACCGCGCAGGAAAGCGCAGCAGATTGGCAAACAAGTGGCGGCACATTTTGGCCTGCCGGAGAGTGCCACTGCTGAACAACTTCGCCAACTTCCGGCCGATCAATTCTGGCCGCTACAGCGTCCATTGGGATTAGGCCCGGTGGCAATCAGCGGTGATGCGGTGCTGCCCAAACCGATGCTCGAAACCTTTATGGCCGGCAAACAACATCGCGTGCCGTTGATGGTGGGAAGTAACAGCGATGAAGCCAGTGTACTGGATTATTTTGGTGTCGATCCCGCCAAGGTCTTACAGCAAATTCGCAGTAAGAACCGGCTGAGCTACGGCCTGATGAAGTGGTTGTACGATATTCACGACGATACCCTACTGGGCCGGGCGGTGGCGCGTGACATGGCGTTTACCGTCGTTCCGTTAGTGGTGGCGCAATCTCAACACAGTATTGGCATGCCTGCCTGGCGGTACTGGTTCGACTATGTGTCGGAGAATGCCCGCGATCTCTATCCACATGGCACCTGGCACGGCAACGAAATTCCTTATGTATTCAACACGCTGACCACGTTAAAACCGCTGCCTGAGCGAGATTACACTGCCGCAGATAAGCGCTTCGCCGACATGGTCAGTCACTATTGGGTGACCTTCGCACGCGATGCCAGCGAGTTTAGCTATCACTTGAAAGGCGGGATCGACTGGCCAGTGTGGCGGCCACGTGAAGACCTGACGTTAGCCCTGGGCGATCAAGGTAAACCGCAAGCAGTATTAAAGGCGCGTTTTATGCGCGGACGTCTGCGTTTGTTCCGCCTGATGATGCGCAACCACGTTAAGCTTTGATGAGCAGGCTAATGATGAAATTGCGCAAATGATTTTTTAAGGCAAATTTCAGGCTAATTCATTGATTAACAGCAATAACATTTCCTATCTCGCTTAAGCAGACAGCAATTAATTAGCTTATTAAACCGTTACATTTTCCCTATCCACTGCCGATAAACGCAATATGCCCTATTTTATCGGGCCTCCTTCGCGTTTCACACCAAGGGATTATGTATGGGAATCTTAAAAAACTTCACTATTCGCGCCGTGATGCTGACCATTCTCGGGCTGTTCTGCCTGCTGTGGTGCGGTGTCGGCTTATTTAGCGTGCACTCGCTCAATGCCCTCGGCGAAGGGAATGAGATAGACCGTGAACTGGTTAATCAGATGACGGTACTGAGTAAAGGCAACGATCAATATTTTCGTGTGGTGACGCGTTTATCCCGCGTGATGGAAGGGCGCGCATCGGGCGCAGCGGTGAGTGCAGACGCATTCGCACCAGTACAGCAGGCGCTGGAGAGTATGAAAGCGCAGCTGACCCAGTTCAAAGCCATGGCACCTGGCCCAATGGACAGTGAAACCGCCAACAGTGTCATCGCCAGCTGGCAGAAGCTGCTGGATGAAGGCATTGCGCCGCAGGTTTCTTTAGCACAGCAGGGCACGGTTGAAGCTTATCGTACACAGGCCAACAATGTGACACCTGCTCTGAGCCGCGCGTTTGGCACCAGTGCGGAAGCCTTCAATAAAGCCGCGGGTATCAAGCTGGATGAGACGCGCGTTACCGTCGACAAACTCACCAACATCACCAAGGTGATTATCCTGGTTGCTGTGGTGTTTGGTTTAGTGATTCTGCTGTTCACTGACCGTTACCTGGTGGCGATGCTGGTGAAACCGCTCGAGCGTGTGCGCAACCATTTTGCGGTAATAGCGCAGGGCGATCTCAGCCAGCCAGTGGAAGATTTTGGTCGCAACTGCGTTGGCAAACTGGTGCCGTTGCTGCGTGCGATGCAGGACAGTCTGCGTGAAGCGGTGAGTGCCATTCGCAGTGGGACTGAGAATATCTATCGCGGTGCGGCAGAAATTTCATCCGGTAACAACGATCTCTCTTCCCGTACTGAAGAGCAAGCGGCTGCGCTGGAGCAAACGGCCGCCAGCATGGAACAGCTTACTGCCACCGTGAAATTCAACGCCGACAACGCACGTCAGGCCAGCACGCTGGCGGAAACCGCGACGGGCACCGCGCAGCAGGGTGGCCGACTGGTGGGTGAAGTGGTGACCACCATGCAAGGTATCTCCGGCAGCTCGAAGAAAATCGCGGAGATCACCAACGTGATCAACAGCATTGCCTTCCAGACCAACATCCTGGCGTTGAATGCCGCCGTTGAAGCCGCGCGCGCGGGCGAACAAGGGCGTGGCTTTGCGGTAGTGGCCAGCGAAGTGCGTAATCTGGCTCAGCGCAGTGCCGGGGCGGCAAAAGAGATCGCCTCGTTGATTGAAGATTCCGTTCAACGCGTTGATAAAGGCTCAGCGTTGGTGAGCAGCGCGGGCAGCACCATGAACGACATTCTGAAATCGGTGCAGGATGTGAATGAGATCATGAAGCATATTGCGGCTGCTTCTGAAGAGCAGAGTAAAGGCATTTCGCAGGTCGGAACCGCTGTTACGGAAATGGACAGTGTGACCCAGCAAAACGCCTCGCTGGTGGAACAGGTTTCAGCGGCAGCCAGCGCGCTCGAGCGTCAAACGGAAGAGCTGCAGGCTTCTGTCGCGAAATTCCGTCTGTCAGACAGTGCGCCGGTAATCAAAGCTCAAGCCGCGCCAGCCAACACCGTTCTGCGCCGCCCGGTGCTAAGCGGCGTGCCCGCCGCTCAACCGAAGTCGGCCAGCGCCGATGAGTGGGTTTCATTCTGAGGTTGACACAACCACGCCACCAGTTCCGGGAGGAAGGGTGGCGCATCTTTTGTTGCACACTGTAAAAGACTGTACGCTGCCCCGGTGGCCACACTATTGGCGAACGGGGCAATTAACCGGCCATTCGCCAAATCATTCTGCACCAACGTCACATCCGCCACCGTCGCGCCAAAGCCCTGAATCGCCGCGCTGATAGCAAGATCCATGGTGGCAAAGTGTTGGTTGCGCGCCATCGACACCTTCGCCGCTTGATCCGCCAGCCACATTTGCCAGTCTCTTGTATCATGGGTGGGATGCAAAAAAGTAAACTTCGCCAGATCGCTGATGCGTGCGGGCGGTGTAACGTTGCTGCCCAAGACCGGTGTCAGTCGTTCATCAAATAAACGAATGGAACCGGCAGGCGGCGTGCCAAACACAATCGCCGCATCAAAATTTTCCAGCTGTGAAACGTGGTCCAGTGTGGTGGTCAGCGCCACATGAATTTCCGGCCGTTGTTGTTCCAGCGCCACTAAACGCGGTACCAGCCAGCGCATGGCACAGGTGGGCGCTTTCAAACGAATCGAGGCATTGCTGCGGCTGGCTTTCTCGGTGGCATTCACCAGCATGGCGTAGCCTTGCTGCAGCTCAGGCAATAATGCCGCACCTTGTTCGGTGAGATGCAGCCCGCGCGCATGGCGTGCAAACAACGGAAATCCCAACCAGCTTTCCAGCGTGGCGATTTTACGGCTCACCGCACCCTGCGTAATGCATAACTCACTGGCTGCGCGCGTCAGGTTGAGATGGCGAGCGGTGACCAGAAAAGCATGGATGGCATTCAACGGTAGCGCGGAGCGGGACATAATGACCTCAAGCTATGATTTTTAATCATGGCTATTATGACAACAATTCGCTTGTCGACTCAAGCGTCTCACCGTTGAATAGAAATCTACTTTCCTTACGTGGTTATGCAACCTTGTGGAGCAGCGATGACCTTGAATAGCAGTGTTAACATCTCTTCCAAACAGCCCGATGTCGGCACGACGATTTTCAGCGTCATCGGCCAGCTGTCGGCACAACATAAAGCCATCAACCTGTCGCAGGGTGCGCCGAACTTCCCGTGCGATCCGCATCTGGTGGAGCTGGTCAGTAAAGCCATGCGCGAAGGTCATAACCAATATGCCTCCCTGACCGGTTTACCGGCGCTACGTGAAGCGCTGGCTGAAAAAGTCGAGACGCTTTATGGTCAGCGCTACGATGCGGGCAGCGAAGTGCTGATCACCGGCAGCGCCAGCCAGGGTATTTACATGGCGATTTCGGCGCTGGTGCACCCTGGCGACGAAGTGATTTTCTTCGAACCCGCATTTGACAGCTATGCGCCGGTGGTCCGTTTACAGGGCGCAACGCCGATTGGCCTGAAATTGCAGGTGCCGGATTTTGCGATCAACTGGGATGAACTGCGCGCCACCATTACGCCGCGTACGCGTATGATCATCATCAACACCCCGCACAACCCGAGTGCGCAGGTGTTGACGCCAGCCGATCTAGAGCAGCTGGCAGCCTTAACCCGCAACACCGATATCGTGGTGTTGTCCGACGAAGTGTACGAACATATCCTGTTTGATGGCCGTGCCCACTGCGGCATGGCAACGCATCCGGAGCTGGCGCAGCGCAGCGTGATCGTTTCCTCCTTCGGCAAAACCTTCCACGTCACCGGCTGGCGTGTGGGGTACGCTCTGGCCCCAGCCGCGCTGATGGAAGAAATTGTGAAGGTGCATCAGTTCATGATGTACGCCGCCGATACGCCGATGCAGGTGGGTTTTGCGCACTATCTGCAGAATCCACAAAACTACCTGCAGCTGTCACCGTTTTATCAGGAAAAACGCGACCGTCTGCTGGCGTTGATGCAGGATTCGCCGTTTAAGCTGCTGCCGAGCGCTGGCTCGTTCTTTATGTTGGCCAGTTACGGACATTTCAGTGACGAAAGCGACAGTGAAATGGTAAAACGTCTCATCGTCGATCACGGTGTGGCCACCATTCCGTTGTCGGCGTTTTATATGGACGGCACTGACAATAAATTAATTCGCCTGTCATTCGCGAAAGACGACGCAACACTGCAGGCTGGCGCGGAAGCGTTGTGCCGGGTTAAAGGGTAATTAGGGGAAGAATAATGAAAAAGTTAAACGCACTGTTTGTGGCTCTGGGCATGCTGACTTCTGCACACGCACTGGCACAGGAAACCTTACGCTACGGTTTGGAATCACAATATCCTCCGTTTGAAAGCCGCAACGCACAGGGCGAGCTGGAAGGTTTTGATATCGAACTGGGTAAAGCAATCTGCGAAGTTGGCAAATTCGACTGTAAGTGGGTGGAAAGCAGCTTTGATGCGCTGATCCCGGCACTGCAGGCGAAAAAGTTTGATGCGATCAACTCGGCGATGAATATCACCGAAGCGCGTGCCAAAAGCATCGATTTCACCAAGCCAATCTACCGTATTCCAACCATGCTGATCGTAAAAGAGGGCGAGAAAGTCCTGCCGACGGCGGAGTCGCTGAAAGGCAAAAACATCGGCGTGCTGCAGGGTTCAATCCAGGAAACTTACGCTAAGAAGCACTGGGAGCCACAGGGTGTGACCGTGACCTCTTATCAGGACCAGAACCAGGTTTATAACGACATGGTCGCGGGCCGCCTTGATGGTACGCTGGTGATGTCTGCTGCCGGTCAGTCTGGTTTCCTCGATAAGCCACAGGGCAAAGGTTTCGCTTTTGTCGGCAAGCCGGTTGAAGATGACACCATCCTCGGTTCCGGTATCGGTTTTGGTCTGCGTAAAGGCGATGCCAAGCTGAAAGGTGATCTGGATGCGGCCATCACTAAAGTGCAGGCGGACGGCACCATCACCAAGCTGGCGGCGAAATTCTTCCCAGGCATTGATGTGACCGCAGCGAAATAACAACCAGCGCCAAACCTGGCGTAATACTTGTTAGCTCAAACCACATATAACTAAGGCTGCCATTTTCGATGAATGGCAGCCTTTTTGATTTACGCCACAGGGTGGGAACGGGCTACTCAGCGGCTGCCGTGCTATCTCCACACCCCGGACTGCTGAGTGATCCGTCGATTAAGTGCTAACTACTTAGCCGCCAGATAACACAGCGCTTCTGCAACCTGATATGACTTCACAAACGAAGGCACCGGTAAAAACTCAAAACGGGAGTGGAAGTTGTGCGCGCCGGTAAAGAAGTTCGGTGTCAGCAATCCTTTGGCCGATAAGGCCGCACCATCTGTCCCGCCGCGCATCGGGATGACTTTTGGCTCAACCCCGACCTGATCAAGTGCAGCGAAAATCAAATCAATCGCGCGACGATCTTCGCCCACCGCATTACTGATATTGCTGTAAGTATCATTAATGGTGAGTGAAACATGCCCGGTTGGATAGAGCGCAGCGATCTCATCCGCGACTTCCACCAACTGCTGTTTTTTCTGATCGAAACCCTGTAAGTCAAAGTCGCGAATCGAGGCTTTCAACACGGCACGGCTGGCATTGGCGTTGATATCGTTAAACCAGATATAACCCTCGCGGCCTTCGGTATGCTCTGGCGTGGCCAGGCGATCAAAGCGTGCAATAAAGTCGTGCGCCATCAGCAGCGGATTAACCAGCACGCCTTTGCCGGACATCGGATGCGCCGGCACGCCGGTAAACACCAATTCCGCCGCCGCGGCATTAAAGTTCTCATACACCACTTCACCCAGCTCACAGCAGTCGATGGTCCAGGCGAAATCGACGTTAAAACGCGTTTCCAAATCCAGCGCTTTGGCACCGCGCAATCCAATCTCTTCATCCGGGACAAACGCCACCACGATGTCGCCATGATCGCCTTTGAGGTTTTCCATCAGCGTCATGACCACCGTCACCGCCGCTTTATTGTCGGCGCCGAGCACGCTGGTGCCATCGCTAAAGATAATGTCCTGACCGTGATAGGGCGCAATTTCCGGGTGTTCCGCTACGCGCAGCCAGATATCCTGCTGAGCGTTCAGACACAAATCGTCGCCGTTAAACGTCAGGGTTTGTGGATGGATATCCGGTGATAAACCTACGTCCACCGTGTCGATATGGGTGATAAAGCCGATGCGCGGCGCATCAGGCCGATCGCCTGGTTTCACTGCCGTCACCGTGGCGTGCTGATCGATAACGATATCCTGCAGCCCCAGTTCACGCAGTTCCTGCGCCAGCAGTTCTGCCATCGCATGCTGTGAAGGCGTGCTGGGTAGCGTGGTGGATTTGGCATCGCTCTGGCTGGAAACCGCCAGATAGCGGTAAAAACGCTGAGTCAGTTGGCGTGTTAATTGGTCTGTCATCACAATTCCTTATTAGCTTTGAACGATGTGCATTACACACGTCAGATAAATCGTGTTATTTATCAATACATACCGAGGCAGGCTCATGGAAGTCAATAAAAACGAGGATCATGATGAAAAAGATGATGATGAAGTTCACACTCAGCGCGCTGGGATTAGCGCTGGCGGGTGGCGTTTCAGCCAAAACATTAGTCTATTGTTCTGAAGGCTCGCCGGAGAATTTCAATCCACAGCTGTACACCTCGGGAACCAGCGTGGATGCCAGCGCAGTGCCGATTTTCAACCGTCTGGTGGACTTCAAGCCCGGTACCACTGAACTGGTGCCAAGCCTGGCAGAGAGCTGGGATATCAGCCCGGACGGCACGGTATACACTTTCCACTTACGCAAAGGGGTTAAATTCCAGAGCAATAAACTGTTTAAACCCTCGCGCGACCTAAATGCCGATGATGTGATCTTCTCGTTTATGCGCCAGATGGACGCCAAAAATCCCTACCACAACGTCTCCGGCGGCAATTACAGCAATTTCGACAGTCTGGAACTGGCAAAGCTGATTAAAAGCATCGAGAAGGTGGACGACAACACGGTGAGCATTACGCTGGCGCATGCGGAAGCACCGTTCCTCGCCGATTTGGCGTGGTACTTCGCTTCTATTCACTCTGCGGAATATGCCGATCAGATGCTGAAGGCCGGTACGCCAGAAAAAGTGGACATGGAGCCGATCGGCACCGGCCCATTTGAGCTGGTGCAATACCAAAAAGACTCACGCATTCTGTATAAAGCCTTCCCGGATTACTGGCAGGGCAAAGCGAAACTGGATCGCATCGTCTTCTCCATTACGCCGGATGCCTCGGTGCGCTATGCCAAGCTGGAGAAAAACGAGTGCCAGATTATGCCGTTCCCTAATCCGGCCGATCTGGAAAAAATGCGCACCAATCCGGACCTGACCCTGGAACAGAAGTCGGGACTCAACACCGGTTTCCTGTCGTTCAACACCACTAAAGCGCCGCTGGATAACGTCAAAGTCCGTCAGGCGCTGGCGATGGCCATTAACAAGCAGGCGATTATTGACGCGATCTTCAAAGGCACCGGCACGGTGGCGAAAAATATTCTGCCGCCGGATGTGTGGAGCGCCGACAAAGATCTGAAAGATTACGATTATGATCCGCAGAAAGCCAAAGCACTGCTGCAGGAAGCGGGCATAAAACCCGGCACTGAAATTTCGCTGTGGGCGATGCCGGTACAGCGTCCTTATAACCCGAATGCGCGACGAATGGCGGAGATGATTCAGGCCGATTGGGCGCAGGTGGGCATTAAAGCCAATATCGTCAGTTATGAGTGGGGTGAATACCTTAAACGCGTGAAAGGCGGCGAACATCAGGCGGCACTGATGGGCTGGACCACGGCGACTGGCGATCCGGATAACTTCTTCGGCCCGCTCTACAGCTGCACCTCGGCAAATGGTGGTTCCAACTCCTCCAAATGGTGCTATCAGCCGTTCGAGAAGATCATCACCGAAGCGCGCGCCGAACAAAACCACGACAAGCGCGTAACGCTTTATCGTGAAGCGCAGCAGATGATGCATGACCAGGTGCCTGCCGTAATGATCGCCCATTCAACGATTTTCGAGCCGGTGCGCAAAACGGTGAGCGGCTATACCGTCGATCCGTTTGGCAAACACATTTTCTATCCGGTCGATATTAAGAATTGATGACGGGTAATGTGCCGCTTAAAGGCGTAATTCTCGTCAGTTAAGGCCATATCAGCAAAGGCTTTCACTGTTAAAAGTGGAAGCTTTTTTCGTTTGGGTGAGCATGCCGGAGTGCGGGCCAGAGCACCTCTGCTGCTGCCGGGCCGTCCTCGCGCCGCTGACGCGGTGCCATCGGCTTCCACGTCGTGCCTACGGACCGTTCGGGTAAGGCCGTCCTGGCCAACCCGAACTGCCAGTCGCATCCCTGCGCCTGGCTCCTGGCCCAACCTAAAAGCCTCAGCGCTGCGGATTGCCCTTGCAGCAGCAGAGGTGCTCTGGCCTCAACTATCGTGCCCTTTTTAACAGCACGCACTTAAGCTTCAGAGCAGGCTGGTGCCCTACAGGGGCTGGCAATCCGCAGCGCTGAACGTAGTGAGTTTGCCAGGAGAGCACGCATGGATGCGGGCGAAAGGCGGGGCGGCACACGATGTGCCATCCCCGACGTTCCGTCAGGCAGACGAATGAAGTGAAGGTACCGCGTAGCGGCGCGAGGACCGCCAGCCCCTGTAGGGCACCAGACTGCGTTATCACCCGTCGTTTAACTGGCGAGCATTGCGCTTTAAGGCGGCATTTTGTATTGGCAGCGCGTTATGAGCTAAGGCTTCCAGCGTTGGCGCAACGGCTCTTCCAGCGCGTTCATCTGCTGCAGTAAAAACGTCATAAACACATTCAGGGCGGCACTGCGAGGTCGTCCTGATTGCGCCTGCAACTGCAGGTTGCGCTGACTCAATTGATCGATCCCCACTGAACGTAATATCAAGCCGTGCGTTTCCGCTTCCTGCAATACGGTAAAGGCGCTGCAAATGGTCAGGGCTAATGGTGTGCGCAGCAGGAAGTGGAACAGTGTTGAGAAGGTATCGCAGGTGATCACCGGTTCAATCAGATTGCCGCTCATATGGCTCGCCAACTCAAACAGCTGGCGCACCGTGGTGTTTTGTTGCGGCAAGGCCAGCGGATAGTGACTGACATCGTTCAGTGTCACGTGGGCTGCGCTCGCCAGCGGATGAGTTTGATGCATCACCAGCAGCACCGGCGCGGGCCAGGAACCGATCACCTCCACGCCGCGTTCAGCGTGCAGGCTGAATTGCAGCGCCAAATCGCATTCGCCGCTGCGCAGTAGTTCAGCGACACCTTGCGTACTGGCCACTTTGATATCAAACAGCACGCCGGGATTATCCTCACGGAAGGCGGCAATCATGCGTGGCAGCAGCGTAAAGGCCAACCCATCGGTGCAGGCTACGCGAATCATCGTGCGTCTTACGGCTTTCAACCCCTTAATTTCTGCCAGCGCGTATTCCATCTCCAGCATATTTTTGCGCACGTGATGGGCGTAAATTTCGCCGGCCTCATTCAGCACCATACCGCGCGCATGGCGATCAAACAGCGGCACGCCGACCTGATTTTCCAGTCGCTGAATCTGCCTGCTGATGGCAGAGACCGCCACAAACAGCTGTTCACTGGCCGCGCTGAGCGAACCGGTATTCGCGACAGCCAGAAAATAGCGGATTTCATTGCTTATCATGCGAATGCCTCATGCTGGTGCATGCCTCGAAATCGGGCAGCGGAGCTTTGCCGAAAAAGCAAATCATACTCGATAAATTGATAATTGTGGCAAAGCGAGGTTTCCGCAAAGATGACAAAACGATAATTCCAATAAAAGACAAGCAAACATGACAGCACAACATGTGGTACAGCAAGCTACCGCTTGGTTCGACAGCGGGGAGTTCCAACAAATACTGGCGCGGCGTGTCGCACAACGCACCGAAAGCCAGCGCCAGGATCGCGATAGCGAATTACAGCGTTACCTGCAGGATGAGATTGGCCCTCAGCTGATCGCGCTGGGGTTCACGCTGCACTTTATCGATAACCCTGAAGCCGCCCATCGCCCGTTCATGGTAGCGGTGCGCATCGAAGATCCTGCACTGCCGACCTTGCTGAGCTACGGCCATGGCGATGTGGTGTTCGGTGACGATGAAAACTGGCGCGAAGGCTTATCGCCGTGGCAGTTGGTAGAAGAGGGCGATCGCTGGTACGCCCGTGGCAGTGCGGATAATAAAGGCCAGCACTGCGTTAACCTTGCTGCGCTGGAACAAGTGTTTAAAGCGCGCGGTGGACGTCTCGGTTTCAACTGCAAAATGCTGTTTGAGATGGGTGAAGAGATAAGTTCACCGGGCCTCGCGCAGCTGTGCCAGCACCATGCTGAACTGCTGAAAGCCGATCTGTTTATTGCTTCTGACGGCCCACGTCTCAATGCGGTGCGCCCAACACTGTTCCTCGGCTCCCGGGGTGCGGTGAACTTCCGTCTCACCGTCACCGCACGAGACAATGCCTATCACTCCGGTAACTGGGGCGGCTTATTGACCAATCCGGGTACTCAACTCGCCAACGCGATTGCATGCCTGGTGAACGCCAAAGGCGTTCTGCAGGTCGAGGCACTGAAACCCAACTCTCTCACTCAGCAAGTGCGCGACATCCTCAGTGACATTGAGGTGGGCGGGATGCCGGGCGATCCAGAGATTGATACCACCTGGGGCGAACCATCGCTCTCACCGACAGAAAGACTCTACGGTTGGAATACGCTGGAAGTGCTGGCGTTCCTGACCGGCAATCCTGCGCGTCCGATGAATGCCATTCCCGGTGAAGCCACGGCGGTGTGCCAGCTGCGCTTTGTGGTCGGCACCGATTGGGAAAACCTCGCGCAGCATGTCAGTGAGCACCTGGCGCAGCACGGTTTTGGCTACGTGAAAGTGGAGTTCATGCGCGGTTCACCGGCCACGCGACTCGATCCTACCGATCCGTTGGTGGATTGGGTGCTGGCGAGCATGGCTGAAACCAGCGGAAAAAAACCGGCGCTGCTGCCGAATCTGGGCGGTTCACTGCCTAACGAAGTGTTCTCGGAGATTCTCGGCTTGCCAACCTTGTGGGTGCCGCACTCCTATCCGGCCTGCGGTCAACACGGTGTTAACGAGCACATGCTGAAATCGATTGCGCGTGAAGGTCTGCAAATTATGACCCGACTGCTGTGGGATTTGGGCGAGCAGGGCAGCGAGCTGGTGGCGAAACATCGCAAGCACGCCGGAGGTGCCGCATGAGTACGCTTAACACGGCTGCCCCATTGAGCAGCACCAAACCGAATCTGCACAAAACGCTTTTTGCTACCTGTATCGGCAACGCGCTGGAGTGGTTTGATATTGCGGTGTATGGCTTCTTTGCCAGCTACATTGCGCATGCGTTTTTCCCGACCAGTGATCCATCGGTCTCCATGCTGCTGACGTTTGGCAGTTTCGGCGTTTCCTTCCTGATTCGTCCGTTGGGCGCCATTGTGCTCGGCAACTATGCCGACCGCCACGGGCGTAAAAAGGCGTTACTGCTGTCGATCAACCTGATGATGCTGGGCGGCGCGGTGATCACCTTTATGCCGAGCTATGGCAGTATTGGCCTGATTGCGCCGTTGCTGATTCTGCTGGCGCGTTTGGTACAGGGCTTCTCAGCGGGCGGCGAATTCGGTAGTTCTACGGCATTTCTGGTCGAGCATTTCCCGGAGCGCAGGGCGTTTATCGCCAGCTGGCAGTTTGCCACGCAAGGCGCGAGTACGCTGCTGGCCTCGGCATTTGGTCTGGGACTGACGCAGATCCTCACCGAAAGTCAGATTCAGGATTGGGGATGGCGTGTTCCGTTTGCCTTTGGTCTGCTAATTGGTCCGTTGGGGATCTATATCCGCCGCCATGTGCATGAGCCTGCCAGTTTTGAAGCGCAAGCGCCCGAAGCCGCGCCGCTCAAACGTCTGTTCGGACGTCAAAAAGAGCTGATGTTACTGGCGATTGGCCTGATGGTGATCTCCACCGCCGTGAACTACATGCTGAACTATGTACCGACTTATGCCACTAAAAACCTGCATCTGCCAGGTTCTGCCGCCTTCACTGCGACATTGCTGGCGGGTGTGATTCTGACGGTGGTGACGCCGCTGATGGGGTTACTGGCGGAGCGTGTCGGTCGCGTGCCGTTGATGTGGGGTTCGCTGATCATGTTGATCATTACCATCTATCCGGCGTTTAAGATGGTGGTCAATCATACCACGCCGACCACCTTGATTATTCTGGTGTGCTGGATGGCGCTGCTGAAATCGATCTACTTCTCTACGGTACCGTCGGTGATGGCTGATTTGTTCCCGATTGGTACGCGTGCCAGCGGCATGGCGATCAGCTATAACGTCGCGGTGACGGTGTTTGGTGGTTTTGCACCGCTGATTTGTACGCTGCTGATCACTGCCACCGGCACCAGCCTCGCGCCAGGTTATTACCTGATGGCGATGTCGGTACTAAGTGGGATAGCGTTGCTGCGCAGCCAGAAGCGCATCGCGTAAAACGGTCGAGCGGATTAGCTTTGCTCCTTGCCCGAAAGCGAACAGCGCAAACAGCTTAGACAATCCGTGGCTGCGCACTCCATTGCACAGCCCGGCGGTTTCGCTCAATGACGATGCCTGGCTGGGCAGCTTGTCCAGCCAGACATTTCACTCAGGAGAACTGCAAATACGCCACATGGGTTTGCAGATACTCTCCCAGTCCGTGACGTCCATCTGCACCGCCAATACCCGATTTGCGCCAGCCTGCATGGAATCCCTGCATTGCCTCGAAGTTCTCGCGATTGATGTAGGTCTCACCGAATTTTAGCTGACGCAGCGCAATCATCGCGGTGTTCAGGTTTTGCGTGTAAATCGAAGAGGTCAGGCCATATTCACAATCGTTGGCCAGCGCGACGGCTTCATCAAGGGTTTTAAAGGTCATCACCGGCAATACCGGACCAAAGATCTCTTCACGCATGATCTCCATCTCCTGACGCACACCGGTGATGATCGTCGGCTCAAAGTAGAAACCTTTGTCGCCCGCACGCTTGCCGCCCAGCACCACTTTGCCGCCTTCAGCGACTGCTTTGGCCACTTTCTGCTCGACGCGTTCCAGCGCGGCTGCGGTGATCAGCGGGCCCATGTCGATATCGTTTTTTTCAGCAGGGTTGCCAAACTTCACCTGTTTCATCGCGGCAGTCAGTGCAGTGATAAAGCGATCATAAATGCCTTCCTGCACATACACGCGTTCAGCGCAGTTGCACACTTGTCCGGTATTGATCACGCGGGAGCTGACAATCGCCTTCACGGCGAGATCGAGATCCGCATCGTCCATCACAATGGCTGGTGCTTTGCCGCCGAGTTCCAGCGACACTTTAGTGACATTCTTCGCGGCGGCTTGCATGGTGGCAATGCCCGCGCCGACGCTGCCGGTCAGGCTCACCAAACCGACTTTCGGATTTGCCGCCAGCTCCTGGCCGACTTCAGGACCATAGCCAAACACAAAGTTGATCACGCCTTTAGGCAGGCCAATCTCATGCACGATCTGCGCGAAAATCGCCGCGTTGTTAGGCGTGAGTTCGCTGGGTTTGATGGCAATGGTATTGCCGGTAATCAACGCGGGAGCGGCTTTACGCGCAATCAGGAAGAACGGGAAATTCCACGGCAGGATGCCAGTGGTGACACCGATGGCTTTCTTAAACACGAAGATATTTTCATTCGGACGATCGCTATTCACGATTTCGCCCTCATAACGACGCGCCCATTCGGCCATGTAATCCAGATAATCGGCGGTGAACAGCACTTCAGTTTGTGCCAGCCCCTGGGTTTTGCCGCCTTCCGCCACGATAGTGGCCGTCAATTCGGGTTCACGCTGGCGAATACCGGCAGCAATTTTACGCAACCAGTTACCGCGCTCCACTGCGGGTAATGCTTCCCAGGCGGGTTGTGCCGCTTCTGCCGCTGCAATCGCCTGCGCGGCATCTTGCTGAGTGCCTTCAGGCACGCGAGACAGCAACGCTTCCGTTGCTGGGTTAATCACTTCAATCCATTTATCGTTCTGATCGTTTACAAACGCGCCATTAATGTAATGTTGATGGTGTGTTGTCATCTGTAGGGTCTCCGCGATCGGTTTCGTTAGCATGGTGTGAATCGAGAGTGAAACAGATCAAGGTGTAGCACCTTTTTGTCAGTGCCAGAGGGAATGACGGGATGGCAGAGAAGGGAAGAACGAGACGACAGACGCAGCATTCCTGATGAAATGCCGCGTATTCAGCGTGTTAGCCAGTGATCACTTTTAACAAAATATCAGGAACCCGGCACCGCCGCGCCGCTGGCAATGAACCAGGCGAGGAAACTGACGCCAGCAATGATAATGGCAATAGGGAAGAGCAGTCCGATTTTCATAATTATCCTGATCGTTAAGCGAGTTGAACAATGGCGCGATGAGTTTTCATCATACTGAAAAGCTGGAATTGGCTGGCGTCATCCACCTCTCGCAGGTGTTCGCCTTTCTGATAACGAATTTGGTGAATATGTCCGAGTTGACGCCACACCACGATGGCTGATGCCAGCAGGGCGCAGTTCTCTTCACTCTGAATGCAGTCGAGTGTGGCGTAACGCTCTTCATCCAATCCATTAATGAACACGTTTAACGCCTGAGGCGGCACAATGGCGCGGATATCATCCAGCATGACGCGGCTCACCGGCTGCGACAGCAACAGCGTCAACCTTTTGCTATTCATCTCATTCCTTCGTTGCGATGATTTTTCCAACGTTATACGGAATCCGCCACGTGGGGGAAAGCTCATCAGGCGGCTTTGCGTGACTGCCATGTTAAACAGCAGGCTGGCAGTCAGTCAAAAACTGTGTCGATCAACACAACAAAAATAAAAAATATCCCCAATAATAAGTCACTTATGAAAATCAGTCAGAATCTAGCCTGCAAATGCGATTTTGTGATCCTCATGTTGAAGACCCGCCGAATTTTGCCAGCACCGCGCGCTTTCCGGCAGCCATCCAAAGGCTGACGAAAAGGTGCGCACCGTAGACTGCTGCTAATCGGGAAACTGTCGGTTTCCTGTGGGCCTCAACCTTACGAAGGAATAACAATGAACAGTGCCATTCTTGCCGGTATTTTATGGCATCTGGTGGGTGCCGCCAGTGCCGCATGTTTTTATGCTCCGTTTAAGCAGGTAAAAAAGTGGTCATGGGAAACAATGTGGTCAGTGGGCGGCGTGATGTCATGGCTGATTCTGCCATGGGCGGTCAGCGCCGTGCTGCTACCCAACTTCTGGGCGTATTACGGCAGTTTTAGCTTCTCACAGCTGCTGCCGGTGTTTCTGTTTGGTGCCATGTGGGGCGTCGGGAATATCAACTATGGTTTGACCATGCGTTATCTCGGCATGTCGATGGGCATTGGTATTGCCATCGGTATTACCCTCGTGGTGGGCACCTTAATGACGCCGCTGTTGCAGGGCCGCTTTGTTGAGCTGTTCAGCTCGGCGGGCGGGCGCATGACGTTGTTGGGCGTGCTGGTGGCGTTGGTGGGTGTAGCGATCGTGACGCGTGCCGGGCTGTTAAAAGAGCGTGCACTCGGCATCAACGCGGAAGAATTTAATCTCAAGAAAGGGCTGGTGCTGGCGGTATTGTGCGGCATCTTCTCGGCCGGGATGTCGTTCGCGATGGATGCGGCGAAACCGATGCATGAGGCGGCAGCCAATCTGGGTATCAACCCGCTGTACGTGGCATTGCCGAGTTATGTCGTCATCATGGGCGGCGGTGCGCTGGTCAACCTCGCCTATTGCTTTATCCGTCTGGCGATCAAACCAGAACTGTCGGTGCGCCGTGATTTCTCAGTGGCGAAACCGATGCTGCTGGCCAACGTGGCCTTCGCCGTACTCGGCGGCACCATGTGGTATCTGCAGTTCTTCTTCTACGCCTGGGGTCACGCGAAAATCCCTGCGCAATACGACTTTGTCAGCTGGATGCTGCACATGAGCCTGTATGTACTGTGCGGCGGTTTGGTTGGCCTCGTGCTGAAAGAGTGGAAAGCGGTGGGGCAGCGTCCGGTACGCGTGCTGTCGCTGGGTTGTGTGGTGATCATCATTGCCGCCAATATCGTTGGATTGGGCATGGCCAACGGCTAATTAATTAGCCGCTTTAAAACAAGCCTGACGCGCGGCAAGATGCGTCAGGCTTTAATTTTATCGCTCAGTGAGGCGTGCTGAGGAAGAAAACGCTGACGCCAGGCGCTGGGTGTCAAACCGGTATCACGCGTAAACACCACCGAGAAGTAATTACTGTCATCAAAGCCGCAGCGTGCGGCCACTTCACTGATTAAACAATCCTGCGTGCGCAGCAAATATTTTGCCTGGCACAGCTGTAGCTGTCGCAAATAGTGGCCCACCGTCATACCGGTTTGCTGGCGGAACAGCTGCTTCAGTGCACGTTCATTTAATTCATTTTGCTGGCAAAAATGGGCCAGGTCGAATGGGCGGTGCAGCGCACCCTGTAAGGCAGACATCAGCAAATCAAGCTGTTCACCTTCCGGCAGCGCCCATGGACGGTCGGCTGCATAACCATGGCGGCGCAAGATCAGCGCCAGCTGCAGGAACAGGGCTTCAGAGAGCTGAATCGACAATGAATCACTTTTACGGCTCTCCCGCTCAAGCTGGCTGATCACCCCACGCGCCAGCGCCATGCCGCGCGTGGTTAAGCGCCAGCAGCCGGGTGCATCATCGTCCTGCGGGGGCAGTAGCTGGCTCCAGTCCAGACTCAGACGAAAGCGATCACGACAGTAGAGGATGTTATCCAGCGCTAAATCGTTGACGCTGTCATAGCTGTGGCAATCATTGTCGCGGATATAGAACACATCGCCGCAGGTGATTAACCAGGGACGATCGTTGAGCACGTGTAAACCGTTACCGCGCCAGACGATCACAATTTCGCTGAATTCATGACGATGCGGTGGGAATGAGGGTTGAGGCATGCGTTCGGCCACGGCAATCGGCAGATTGGTGGCCGGGAAATAGTCTTCGCGCGTCAAAATCAGCGGCATAGGAACCACTCCGATTACATCATCTGCTGGCGCTCCGCTCGGGGCGCGCAGCCAAATTCTCGCCGAAACAGCGTGGAGAAGTGGTTGCTGTCACCGAATCCACACTGATAGGCGATGTCCGTTATGCGCATATCGCTATGACGCAGTAAATGCCGGGCCTGCAATAAGCGCAGCCGATTAAGATAGCGCTGCGGCGTATTGCCGGTTTGCTGCTTCATCTGGCGATGCAGGGTGCGCAGCGACAGCGAGAAGCGATCGGCCAGCGCATCCCACTCAACATCTTCACTGTAATGCTCATTAAGCCAGTCAAGCAACCGATGCAGACGTGCTTCCTGATCCTGTGCCTGATCGTTGTGACCCGCTTCGCGCAGCAGCACCAGCAGTTGCAAAAACAGCTGTTCCTGATGCGCCTGACGTTCAAGCGACCAGACTTCCTGCTGTTTCATCTGCGTCACAATCTGCAGCGCCTGCGCCATCACTTTGTGATTGATACGCCAGTGCGACACATAGTTGCCGTTTTCGTCACCGGGCAGCAGCGACTGTAAACCCGAGAGAAAACGAAACGCTGCCGGGCTGCGATACAGCACGTTAGTCAGGCACAAATTCTCGGTCTGCTCATACAGATGGCGATCGTGATCGCGCACAAAGCACACGCAGCCGGCGCACAGGGTCTGCGGCTGACCGTTAAACACGTGAATGCCGGAACCTTGCTCAACCAACACGATTTCATGGAAATCATGATGATGTTCAGGAAAGGCTTGCTGCGGCACGCGCGGCTCAATGGCAATGGCGTAGTTTCCTTCAGGGAAGAAATCAGCACTGTGCAGAACGGTCATGATGCGCCTCTCAATTAACAATTTTGCAACCGAGTCTACGCAGGCGCTGTGCACCTTACCTTGAAATTTAAACCGCCCAGCGCAGGAAAATGGCGAATTATTCAAGATCGGCCAAGTGATTGATGGAATTGCGGTAACGCTCACAACTCTGCCGTCTCTCGGTTCTGTGAGCTTTCTCACGATCATCTTTGCCAGCCTGCCAGCGACTTTCACGCGCTGGCAGTAAGGGGAAGGTGGTAAGGCACCAGGATTCATACGCTAAAGCCATCTCATCACAGGAAGAAACGCCATGAGTATGCGTAACATTGTTGCCATTGATTTAGGCGCATCCAGCGGGCGCGTGATGCTCGCACAATGGACCTCTGCTAACCAGCGCATCACCCTGCGTGAAGTGTGTCGTTTTGCCAATCAGCGTGTTCGTCGCGCCGGTTATGACTGCTGGGATCTCGACAGCCTGGAGCAGGCGATTCGTGCAGGATTGGCGCAATTAGATGATGAAGGCATCGTGCCGGATAGCATCGGCATCGATACCTGGGGCGTGGATCTGGTGCTGCTGGATGCCAAAGGCGAACGCGTTGGCGAGGCGGTCAGTTATCGTGACCCGCGCACCGATGGATTGATGGCGCAAGCGGTCAGTGAGCTGGGTAAAGCCGCGATTTACCAGCGCACGGGTATCCAGTTTTTGCCCTTCAATACCCTTTATCAAATGCGTGCGCTGCACCAGCAACAGCCGGACTGGCAGGCACAGGTCAAACATGCGCTGATGATCCCGGATTATCTGCATTACCGTCTGACCGGCAATATGAACTGGGAGTACACCAACGCCACCACCACGCAGATGCTCAACATTGACACCGGCGAGTGGGATCGCGAGTTGCTGGCGTGGGCGGGGATTGATGCCGACTGGTTTGGCAAACCGACTGCGCCGGGCAATACCGTGGGCAACTGGGTTAACGCCAGTGGTAAAAAGATCCCGGTGGTGGCCGTCGCAACCCACGATACTGCCAGCGCGGTATTGGCCACACCGTTGATGCAGGATGATGCCGCATACCTCAGTTCCGGTACATGGTCGTTAATGGGTATTGAAAGCTTGCAACCCTGCGTCAGCCGCGCTGCGCTCGACGCCAACATCACCAATGAAGGGGGCGCGGAAGGTTATCGGGTGTTGAAAAACATCATGGGTCTGTGGCTGCTGCAGCGCGTGTGCAGCGAATTGCACATCTCGGATCTCTGCGCATTGATTGACGAAGCGAAAAATGAATCCGCCTGTCGTGCCCTGATCAATCCTAATCATCCGCGTTTTATCAATCCCGCCAGCATGGTGCAGGAGATTCAGGACGCCTGCGCTGAGCAGCACATGCCGATTCCGCAAAGCCCTGCAGCGCTGGCGCGCACCATTTTCGACAGCCTGGCACTGCTCTATCGCCAGGTGATTGGCGAACTGAGCACCCTGCGCGATAGCCCCATTCGCCAACTGCATGTTGTCGGCGGCGGCAGTCAGAACCCATTACTGAACCAACTCTGTGCGGATGCCTGCGAAATGCCCGTACTGGCCGGCCCAATTGAAGCCTCAACGCTGGGTAATGTCGGCTGTCAGCTGATGGCGTTGGGTGAACTGCGCGATGTGACCGATCTGCGCCGCTGCATCGACAAAAACTTCCCGTTAGAAACGTTTGCCCCTCAGAACGCCAGCATCTTTGCTGCCCACCAGGCACGCTTTGCGGCACTGAGCCAACCTGCTAAGGAACTTGCATATGACAAAGCTGATTGAACAAGCCTTTGAACTGGCGAAACAACGCTACGCGGCGTTGGGTATTGATGTGGACCAGGTGATGACCCAACTGGATGGCATCCCGGTGTCGATGCACTGCTGGCAGGGAGATGATGTTCGTGGCTTTGAAAACCCGAATGGCGAACTGACGGGCGGCATTCAGGCCACCGGTAATTATCCGGGACGCGCTCGCAATGCGGATGAGCTGCGTGCTGACATCGAGAAAGCGATGTCGCTGATCCCCGGCGCCAAACGTCTCAATCTGCACGCCATTTATCTGGAAAGCGACACGCCGGTTGAGCGCGACGCCATTGAGCCGAAGCACTTCAGCGGCTGGGTTGAGTGGGCGAAAGCCAACAAGTTAGGACTGGATTTTAACCCCAGCTGCTTCTCGCACCCGCTGAGCGCCGATGGCTTCACGCTGTCCCATGCGGATAAAGGGATTCGCCAGTTCTGGATTGATCACTGTAAAGCCAGCCGTCGCATCTCAGCGCATTTTGGTGAACAGCTGGGCACGCCATCGGTGATGAACATCTGGGTGCCGGATGGCATGAAAGATCTCACCATCGATCGTCTGGCACCGCGCGAGCGACTGGCCAGCGCGCTGGATGAAGTGATCAGCGAGAAGCTCGACCCGCGTCATCATATCGATGCGGTGGAAAGCAAACTGTTCGGTATCGGCGCGGAGAGTTACACCGTGGGATCCAACGAGTTTTGTCTCGGCTATGCCGCCAGCCGTCAAACGGCGCTGACGCTGGATGCCGGACATTTCCATCCTACTGAAGTGATCTCCGACAAGATCTCCACCGCCATGCTGTACGTGCCGCGTCTGCTTTTACACGTCAGCCGTCCCGTACGCTGGGATAGCGATCACGTGGTGCTGCTGGATGATGAAACGCAGGCCATCGCCACTGAGATCGCCCGCCACAAACTGTTCGACAAAGTGCATATCGGCCTCGACTTCTTTGATGCCTCAATCAACCGCATCGCAGCCTGGGTGATTGGTACGCGAAATGCCAAAAAAGCGCTGCTGCGCGCGTTGCTGGAACCCAGCGATCAATTACGCACATTGGAGCAGCAAGGGGATTACACCGCGCGTCTGGCACTGCTGGAAGAGCAGAAATCTCTGCCATGGCAGGCCGTTTGGGAAGCCTGGTGTCTGCGCCATGATGTGCCCGCCGATGCCAGCTGGCTGAGCGAAGTGCGCCACTATGAACAACAAACATTGCGTCTACGTTAAGGGATCAACCATGCAAAATATTCTCTCTTCTTCATTTGTTCAGGACATGGTGAAAGCCACCAGTGATATGTGGCTGAAGGGCTGGGATGAGCGTAACGGCGGCAATGTCAGCCTGCGTTTGCTGCCGGAGGAAGCGCAGGCCTGGTCAGGCGATTTCTATGCTGAACCGCGCTGCATTGAGTTGACCAAACCGGCGCCGGCGCTGGCGAACGACTGGTTCCTGGTGACCGGTTCTGGCAAGTTCTTCCGTAACGTCCAGCTTGATCCCGCCGACTGTCTGGCACTGTTACAGGTGGACGACAAAGGGTTGTCGTACAAAATTCATTGGGGACTCAGCAACGGCGGATTGCCGACCTCGGAACTGGCGGCGCATTTCCAGTCACACAGCGTGCGTAAGCAGGTATCTAACGGGGTTGACCGCGTGATCATGCACTGCCATGCCACCAACTTTATGGCGTTGAGCTACGTGGTGAATCTGGATTCCGCTCGCTTCACGCGCTTGCTATGGGAAGGCAGCACCGAATGTCTGGTGGTGTTCCCGGATGGCGTTGGCATTCTGCCGTGGATGGTGCCGGGCACCGACCAGATTGGTCAGGCCACCGCTGACGCCATGGCATCGCATAGCCTGGTGATGTGGCCGTTCCACGGGATTTTCGGTGCTGGTCCGAATCTGGACGAGACATTTGGTCTGATCGACACGGCCGAGAAGTCTTCGGAAGTGGTGGTCAAAGCCTTATCGATGGGTGGGATTCGCCAGAGCATCAGCACCGAACAGTTGGTGGCACTGGGTGAACGCTTCGCCGTCAAGCCGTGGCAGGCAGCGTTGGATGCGGAGCGCAGTGATGTTGCGTAAAGCCTTTGTGATGCAAGTGCATGCGCACTGTCACGATGAATATCTGCGTCGCCATTCACCGATCTGGCCTGAGCTGGAACAGACGTTGAAAGCCCACGGCGCGCACAATTATGCGATTTGGCTGGATGCTGAACGTGACTTGTTGTTCGCCAGCGTGGAGATAGAGTCGGAGGCGCGTTGGGAGGTAGTGGCGAACACGGAAGTGTGCCAGCGCTGGTGGGCATCGATGAAGGATCTGATGCCATCAAATCCGGACAACAGCCCGATAAGCCAGGTGCTAACACCGATGTTTTTTATGCCGTAAGGCTTTCAAACGTTGCGCTTTGATATGAGTCAGGGGCGGCCGGGAGGTCGCCCCTGACTTTAGGGGGATAAAACATTACGGCTCGGCAAGATATTATGCGTTTAACGCGCAATAGCCTGCGAGAGCGGGCCAGATGGCCATCTGCGTATCGACAATGCCATCGAGATCATCACGACTTGCACCTTCACGAGCGCGCACCGACATGCCCTGCAACACACAGGCCAGATAGCTAGCCAGCGTGCTGCTATTAGCGCATTGCGGTAATTCACCGCGCTGCTGTCGCACATCCAAAAACTGTTTCAAGGCGTTTTCTTGGGCATGATGTTGCTTAGCCAGCATCTGCGCGATCTCGTCTGAACCGGATGATAGCGCGCTGGACGTGCAGATAAAGAAACAGCCCGCGGGCTTATCGCACTCGGTGAAACAGGCCGCCGTGGCACGAAAATAGGCTTCAATCGCAGCCTTTACCTCGAGTGTTTCATCGTTGAGCACCTGGTTACGCTGCGCACTGAAGGTATCGATATAGCGCTGCATTGCGGCACGGAACAAACCTTCTTTATTCTCGAATTCAGCATAAAGCGTCGGCGCTTTTGCACCGGTTGCGTCCACCAAATCCGATAGCGATGTCCCTTCATAACCGTGCGCCCAAAACAGCATCAACGCTTTATCCAGCGCATCGTTGCGATCAAAGACTTTAGGACGGCCACGCGTTTTGCGATTAAGCGTGTCAGTCATTTGCGTCATAGGGACACCTCACTGCATCAAGAACATGTGATTAAATTACCGATCGCTAACAAAATATGCAAGCGCAGCCGGAGTTCAGCCTCCCAAGCTTTGCCCGTTTGTGCTTTACCTGTGCCACAACACTCAAATCGATAAGTGAAAAAGGGCGCTAAAGCCCATAATCACGCCACTTTCCAATAAAATAATGACCGTTAATAAAATGATTGACGAGATGTCCTCTTCAGCACTAACATTTAATTAACGGTTGTTAACTTAATTCAGCCGACCCCATTTCATCTGCATAAGAGAGACGATCATGAAAAGCATCAAAATGGTATTAGCCGCAGTCGCACTGTCATCCATCGCGTTTGGTAGCATGGCTGCCGAATTAGTGAATCAGGCGCCGTTGAACCAGCAACAAATTGGTGTGGTGAGTGCATCAGGTAGCACTAACCTGACATCACTGGAGAACCAGCTATCGGAGAAGGCGAGTGCTGCCGGAGCAAAGTCGTTCCGCATCACTTCGACCTCTGGCAACAACAAGCTAAATGGCACAGCGGTAATTTATAACTAATCACCAAAGCGCAATGAATGGCGCAGGGGCGCACCGATGTGTGCCCCTGGTCGTGAAGAGTGTTAGCCGTTGGAACGGAGTTGCGGATACCGACGGAAAATGGTGATACACCAGAACAACGCAACCAGTCCAATTAACCCGCCCACGTTACCCACATCTGACATTTTCATGTGTTCGCTGACCTGGTTACCCAACAAGGCTCCGGCGCCAATCCCAATGTTATAAATTCCTGAGAACAATGACATCGCCACATCAGTAGCATCCGGCGCCAGCGACAACACACGAACCTGCATCGCCAGGCCAATCATCATCATCGCCATGCCCCAGAAAATACATACCAGCGTAATGGCAGCGGGGCGCACGGCAGCAAACACCAGCAAACCCATACTCAACGTCACGATGGCAATAGCGGCCAGTAACATGGCAGATGGGAACTTGTTGCCCAACGTACTGAACAGCACGCTGCCAATAATCCCTGCCGATCCAAACAGCAGCAACAGCAGCGTCGTGAAGTTCTCATCGGCGTTTGCCACCACCTGCATAAAGGGTTCGATGTAACTGTAAGCGGTGTAGTGTGCGGTGACTACCAGTGTCACAAGCACATACATCGCGACTAAGGCCGGTCGACGAAACAGCATCGGCACGCTGCTCAGTGAGCCGGTGTGCTCACTCGGCAGGCGAGGAAGTATCCGCACCAACAAAATCAATAGCACTAACGCTGACAAACCAATCATGCCGAAAGTGGTACGCCAGCCGAGGTATTGCCCAACGATACGACCAATCGGCACGCCCAGCACCATCGCTAATGCGGTGCCGGTTGCCAGCATACTCAGCGCCTGGGTCTTCTTACCCGCGGGTGCAACACGAATCGCCAGTGAAGCGGTAATCGACCAGAACACCGCGTGGGCGAGTGCGATGCCAATGCGCGAAATCACCAGCGAGGTGAAATCCCATGCCACGGACGACAGCACATGACTGGCGATAAACAGAATGAACAACACCGACAGCAGAAATCGTCGTTCGATATTGCGCGTCAGTAGCATTAGCGGCAGTGATAACAGCGCAACGACCCACGCATAAATGGTCAACATAATGCCAACATCGGCGGTCTTCATGGCGTAACTCGCCGCAATATCCGACAGCAGGCCAACGGGCACAAATTCAGTTGTATTAAATACAAAGGCGGCAATGGCCAGCAGCACAACGCGTAGCCAGGCTGTTTTACGTGAGACGGTAGTTGATTGCATGGGGTTCAAATCGATCTGACAGCGAGTGAGGGGGTGAAACGCACCCGGTTAAGTGACCTGCATCACAAATTGGGGCTATTGTGGAGCATTAATGAGCGGATGAAAACCTTAACGGCCGTTTTTATTCCTGATTATTTTTTATCGCTGAAGGCCAGGTTAATAGCCTGAGGTTATTACCAATTCTTGCTTGCTGTCCGAGGTGTTTCGGCAATCAGGGCGTAACGCTTTAAGATCCAGTGATGATGAAGTCGGCTGTTTCTGTATTAGAACGATGTGACAGCCGTACTTAACATAACCCTTTAAGCGCTACGCCATTGTCAGGCCAGCATTATCAGAGTCGCACCATATGTTTTAGCGCCACGCTATGTTGAGTGGTCAGGCTTTTTTTTACCGCCACCGGGCAACAATGCTCGCATCCCAGCGCACTGGAATAAAATTTTCGTGCTTGCTGAATGGCGGCTGTGGCGGTGTAGAAAGTCCCGAGGAAGCGCCGTGCGCCATCAGAAGGGAGGAACGGGCAGCCTGTTGCGTGTACCACATGGTTGTCGTTATAGCCTGCATGCTTATCGACGTAATAATAGAGTTGCATCTAACGTCCTCATTGCTGTGAAAAAAGAAAATCTAACTATTGTTGGAATAAAAAGGATTATAGCGACGAATTGTCGTTTTGTTTTATGTGGGACTGTTTGATCGCCCGATTCTGTGGGCTTCAGAGAGAGGCGGGGCACATCGGCCCCGTAGTATAGATGAAAGGTATTACAGTTTTCGGCACTGCAAACGCCAGCCGACGAACAAAGCCAGTAGCAACAGCACACTAATAAACAGGGTCACGCCCATCCAGCCATAGCTGTGCCAGAACACGCCGCCTAACGTCCCCGCCACGCTGGAACCTACGTAATAGCTGAACAGATAAAGTGACGAGGCCTGGCCTTTGGCGCGGCGTGCACGTGGACCAATCCAGCCGCTGGCAACGGAATGTGCAGCAAAAAAGCCGGCAGTAAACAGCATCATTCCCGGCAGTATCAGCCAGAGTGAATTGAATGCGGTGAGCAACAATCCAGCCAGCATAATGGCGGTGGCGCCAATCATCACCGGACCACGGCCAAAACGACTGGTCATCGCGCCTGCTTTGGGAGAACTCCATGAGCCAGTCAGATAAACCACCGACAGCAGTCCCACCACCGCCTGGCTTAACGACCAGGGCGCGCTCAATAAACGGTAGCCGATGTAATTAAACAGCGTCACAAACGCGCCCATCAGCAGGAAACCTTCTGCAAACAGGAACGGCAAACCCTTGTCGCGCCAGTGCAGGCGGAAGTTGATAAACAGACTCCGTGGGCGCAACGAGGCGGGGCGGAAATGGCGTGACGCGGGTAAAATTTTCCAGAACATCAGAGCGCCAGCCAATGAGAAGCAGCCGATCACGCCGACGGCGACACGCCACGAGAAGAAATCGGTCAGCACCCCGGTGAGCAAGCGTCCGCTCATGCCGCCAATCGAGTTCCCACTGATATACAGCCCCATTGAGAAGGCAATAACACGGGGATGAATCTCTTCACTTAAATAAGTCATGCCGACCGCCGCCACGCCGCTGAGAGACAGCCCGATGAGCGCGCGCATCATCAGAATGCCTTGCCAGCTGGTCATGGTGGCCGAGATCAATGTGCAAATGGCGGCGAGCATTAAGGCGGTGACCATCACCGATTTACGCCCAATGGCATCGGAAAGCGGGCCGGTCACCAGCAAGCCCAGCGCCATCAACCCGGTTGAGAGTGACAATGAAATACTGCTCTCGGCGGGAGAGACGCCAAATTGCTGTGACAGCACGGGCAGAATCGGCTGCACACAGTACAGCAGCGCAAAGGTGGCCAATCCAGCGGAGAACAATGCCAGCGTGACGCGCATAAACTGCGGCGATCCACGCTCAATCCATTCTGAGGGGGCTACGGTTGAAGCAGGCTTAACGGACAACTCGTCTTCATGAATTGTCACTGCCTGGGAAGAGCGACTCACGGGATATCCTTGGATAAGAAACGGTTTGATTACTGTAGGAAAGTGGGAATAGGTTGTACAATATATTAATAATCTCAAATGAGACGTTTAAAGTATGAATGTCGAACTCCGTCACCTACGTTATTTCGTCGCCGTTGCCGAGGAACTGCATTTTGGCCGTGCGGCACAGCGATTAAATATTTCTCAACCGCCGCTTAGCCAGCAGATTCAGCAGCTGGAGCAGGAGATCGGCGCGCAGCTATTCACCCGAACCAATCGCAGCGTGCAGATTACACCTGCCGGTCAGCTGTTTTTAAAGGATGCGCGCGCCATTCTGCTTCAGGTTGAACAAGCCGCCAGTAGGGCGGCTCGTGTGCATAGTGGGCAGGAAGGAGAACTGCGTATTGGCTTCACCTCTTCCGCTCCCTTCACCGGCCTGGTCTCCGATGCGCTGTATCAGTTCCGTCAGCGTTGGCCCGAAGTACATATTTCGATGCAGGAAAATAACACCCGACAGCAGTTAGCACCGCTGCATGAAGGCCGGCTGGATTTGGGCGTGATGCGCAACACGCCGCTACCGAGCGATTTGCAGCATCGGGTGCTATTACGCGAACCGTTGTGCGCGCTGGTGCATTGGGCTCATCCACTGGCGGATGCCGAATCGATCTCCATTCAGGCACTGGCCAACGAGCCCTTCGTATTTTTTGATCCGCAGGGTGGTACGGCGCTGTACGGTGAAACACTGGCGCTGCTGCACCGTTATCAAATCAAACCGTTTATTACGCAGGAAGTGGGTGAAGCGATGACGATTCTCGGTCTGGTCGCCACCGGATTGGGTGTTTCCATATTGCCTGCCTCATTTCGGCGTGCACGATTGGCCGATGTGGTGTGGATTCCTTTACAGGAGCACGATGCCATTTCTGAAGTCTGGCTGGTCTGGTCAGCCACGCGTGAACCCAGTGCGCAAATGCACAATATGATGCAGTTGATGATGCGGAATGCCGAAATTTGAATCGTCTGGTGAGTAATGGCCCGAACTTTATGTGCGATAAATCACATTTCTAATCAAATATTTGACGCTGCCTGCCAATCTGCATCACCATAGCTGCTGTTTATTTAGAAGCGCGAAAATATCCGGGAGCAGGGCGTGAATCTGGACAGTCAGCCTGGCCACATTGACCAAATAAAACAGACCAACGCAGGTGTGGTTTACCGACTGATTGACCTTTACGGCCCGATTTCGCGTATTGAGCTTTCTAAACGTGCCCAGCTGGCACCCGCCAGTATCACCAAAATCGTGCGTGAAATGCTTGATGCACATTTGGTGCAGGAAACCGAGTTTCAGGATCCTGGCAGTCGCGGACGTCCGGCGATTGGCTTAATCCTTGATACCCTTGCCTGGCACTACCTGGCGATCCGCATCCAGCCAGGGCAAATCACGCTGACGCTGCGCGATCTCAGCAGCCGGGCATTGCAGGAAGATCGTTTGCCACTGCCTGCCAGCGCTGACCAGCCGCTGCTGCAAACGCTGCAGAACATGGTCAATGACTTCTTCATCCGCCATCAGAACAAACTTGAGCGCCTTACCGCGATTGCCATCACCTTACCCGGCTTGATCAATGCGGCTTCCGGTGTGGTGCACCGCATGCCAGGCTATGACGTGCAGGAGATGCCGCTAGGCGAAACGCTCTCCACGCTCACCGGTTTACCGGTATTTGTGCAGCATGACATCTCCGCCTGGACACTGGCTGAAGCGCTGTTTGGTGCTTCGCGCGGTGCGCAGGATGTGATTCAGATAGTGATTGATGAAACGGTAGGTGCAGGCGTAATCAGCGGGGGCCAGCTGTTGCATAAACGTGGCCGCGCGCTGGTTGAAATTGGCCATACGCAGATCGATCCTTACGGTCAGCAGTGCTACTGCGGTAATCATGGCTGTCTGGAAACCGTGGCCAGCACCGGCAGTTTATTGCAGTTGGCGGCCCAGCGTTTGTCTTCACAACCCGACAGTTTGCTGCATCGTGAACCGCTAACCATCGCCAGTTTATGTGCAGCCGCGCAGCAGGGCGATCGACTGGCGCGTGACGTGATTGCCGGTGTCGGCCACCATATTGGTCGTATTTTGGCGATGATGGTGAATATCTTTAATCCACAACAAATCCTAATCGGTTCTCCGTTGAATCAAGCGGCTGATGTGCTGTTTCCTGCCGTCAGCAGCACCATTCGTCAGCAGGCGTTGCCCGCATACAGTAATGAAATTCAGCTTGCGCCCACCAGCCTCAGCGATCCAGGTACCCACGGCGCTGCCGCGTTGATCAAAGACTCGCTGTACAGCGGTCATTTGCTGGTAAAACTGTTGCAAGGCTAATCACTGCTCGCCTTAAGTTTGCGCTAACGCAATCTGCCATCAGAGACATTTCCTTAAACTGCCTTCTTCGCAGGTTACACATCGCTCTAACGAAGGAGGAATAAGGTGAAAACAATCTTTGTCACCGGTACCGACACTGCGGTGGGTAAAACCGTCGTGTCACGCGCGCTGCTGCAGTGTTTCGCCAAAGCGGGCCTCTGTGCAGCGGGCTTTAAACCTGTTGCCAAAAGTGCACAGCACACACCAGACGGGTTGCGTAATAAAGATGCTTTGCTGTTGCAGCAGGCATCGGGTCTCGAACTCCCTTACCACGCGGTCAATCCCATCACGCTGGAAGAAGATGAAATCAGCACCAGCGCGTCCGTGCGGATTGATTATCCGTTGCTGAGCCACAGTCTTGACCAGCTACAAAGCCGCGCCGCGCGAGTGGTGGTGGAAGGAACTGGCGGCTGGCGCAGTTTGATGAATGATCTGCAACCGTTGTCCAGTTGGGTACAACAGGAACAGCTGCCTGTGGTGCTGGTGGTGGGCATCAAGGAAGGTTGTATTAGTCATGCTTTACTGACCGCCGAGGCTGTCGCTCGTGATGGCTTGCCTTTAGTGGGATGGGTTGCCAACCGCATTAACCCAGGATTGGCTCATTACGCTGAAATCATTGATGTTCTAAGTGAAAAGTTGGGCGCTCCACTTTTGGGTGAGCTGCCTTATTTGCCACGTGCTGAGCAGCGCGAGCTGAGTGGTTATCTGGATATTTCCCTGCTGGATGAGGCATTGATGCACATTGATAGTGCACAGCCTGCGGCATGATGAAACGAAGTGATGCAAATGATCGGTGGCTGAATCTAAGGTTTCGGATTCAGCATCCGAGATTGCTTTGCTTAAATCCTATTATTTTCATTTGTTTATAAATTTTTTCCTCAAGGTGATTGCCAATGGCGTGAATCATGCATCAGCCATGCTGATGAATATTCTGCCGGAGCACTCACATGTCCCACTCCCCAAAAGGTTTATTGTACGGGCTTGATGCCCGCATTGGCCCTGTTCCCGCCTTTTTCGCTGCGCTGCAACACGTTCTTGCCAGCGTGGTGGGGATCATTACCCCGCCGCTGATTATTGGCTCAATCCTCGGATTGCAGGCATACATTCCGTATCTGATCAGTATGTCGTTACTGGTTTCTGGCTTGGGAACGTTTCTGCAGGCGCGTCGCTTTATGGGCGTCGGAGCGGGGATGATTTGCCTGCAAGGCACCAGTTTTGCTTTTCTTGGCGTCATCCTGTCCGGTGGCTTGATGGTGAAGGCGCAGGGCGGTTCACCGGAAGCGATCATGGCGATGATCATGGGATGCAACCTGGTGGCCGCCTTTATCCCGATGTTGATCAGCCGTTGTGTGGCGCCGCTGCGTAAAGTACTAACGCCAGTGGTTACTGGCACGGTGATTACCTTGATCGGTATCAGTTTGATTAAAGTGAGCATCACCGATTGGGCAGGCGGCCATAATGCCGCTGACTTCGGCGCTCCGGGGAATCTGGCACTGGGGGCTCTGACGCTGCTGGTGATCATCGTGCTCAACCGTTCCCAAAATCGCTGGATGCGCCTGATCGCGGTGGTGGCGGGCATCGCCGTTGGCTGTCTGGCGGCGGCATTGACCGGTCATCTGCCCATCAAACCGATGGCCTCCGGCTCTTGGTTAGTTTTGCCTTCATTTTTCCGTTTTGGCTTTGATTTTAGCTGGAGCATTTTCGTACCGATTGCGCTGGTGTCGGTGATTTGCGTGATTGAAGCAGTAGGGGATTTGACGGCGAATTGCCTGATTTCGCAGCAACCGATTGAGGGTGAGGGTTTCCAGCGTCGTTTGCAGGGCGGCATTCTGGCAGATGGTATTAGCTGCTTGTTCGCGGCGATGTTTTCGGCATTCCCTAACACTACTTTTGCGCAAAACAACGGTGTGATTCAGATGACCGGCGTGGCCAGCCGTTATGTTGGCATGGTGATTGGCGTGATGCTGTTGCTGTTAGGCGTGTTTCCGGTTATCGGGAATGTGTTGCAGCAGATTCCGCCACCGGTGCTCGGCGGTGCCACGTTGGTGATGTTTGGCAGTGTGGTGGCGGCAGGCATTCGTGTGATGACGCAATCCCCGTTGGGCCGCCGTGAGATGTTGATCGTCGCGGTATCATTTGGCATTGGCTTAGGCGTTGAAGCGGTTCCCGAGGTGTTGAAACAGTTGCCATCGTTGGTGAGTAATCTGTTTGGTCATGCGGTGACCACGGGTGGCATTCTGGCTATGTTGTTGAATATCGTGCTGCCATCGGAGCGGGGAGATGAACGGGTTGTCGGTGCGGTGGAGGAAAATCACTGATTTTGCGTTAGGAGAGGTGGGGATCTAAACCGCTGTCTGTGAGTTTGTGCGTAAGTTGGAAGAGGCGGCAGATCGTAAAGACGCCGTAAACCATCCCTGGGGCTCGGCCCGCGCCATCCCTGGCGCAGGACGCTTTACTCCTCTGCCGCCTCTTCCAACGTGTTAGCTGTCGTGCGGTTTGTCTGGACTCGGGCTGCCGTGCACTGTGCCTTAAGATTCAGCCATTGTGCGATTGGTTAAGGATTCAGTCTACGGCGCGTACGTCCCGAGCTGAGATAGTCCGCAATGTAGTCCTGCGAGATCTCACCGCTGTAGCGTCCTTCCTCATCGACGATCGGCATCCAGACGGTGTTGTGTTCATACAGCTTGGATAGCACCACGCGCAGATTTTCTTCGGCCTTACCCGTCACCTTGAAGGTATGCAGCATTTCCTCGCAGCGTCCGGCGGCGTTACGCGCTTCACGACGTTTCACAAAGCCCAACGGCTTGCCATCATTATCTACCACGGTGACAGACCGCATATCGTTGTCATCCATAGTGGCGAACGCCTCCTGCAACGGCGTGCTGCGCTGTACGGTGATGGTTGGCTGTTGATCGGTGACGTCGCCCGCCTGTACCAGCAGCAGGCGTTTCAGCGTGCGGTCCTGGCCAACAAAGGAGCCGACAAAATCATTGGCCGGTTTCGCCAACAGTTCGTCAGGGCTGGCGCACTGCACGATTTTACCCTGACCGAACACCGCAATGCGGTCGCCTAGTTTGAGTGCTTCATCGATATCATGGCTTACCAGCATCACGGTTTTCTTCAGCTGGCGCTGCATTTCAAGAAACTCATTCTGAATCACTTCACGGTTGATCGGGTCGACGGCACCGAAAGGTTCATCCATCAGCAGCACCGGTGGATCAGCCGCCAGCGCGCGGATCACGCCGATACGCTGCTGTTGACCGCCAGACATTTCACGCGGATAACGATGCAGGAATTTGCTGGGGTCGAGCGCCACCATGCTCATCAACTCGGTAGCACGTTCGCGGCATCGCTTTTTATCCCAACCCAGCATGCGCGGCACCACAGTAATGTTTTCTTCGATGGTCATGTTGGGGAACAGACCAATTTGCTGGATCACGTAGCCGATATTGCGGCGCAGCGTCACGGTGTCCTGTCCGCTGGTGTCTTCGCCGTTGATCAAAATCTTTCCGCTACTGGCAGGGATCAGGCGGTTGATCATTTTCAGCGTGGTGGTCTTGCCACAGCCGGAAGGTCCGAGCAGCACACACATCTCTCCGGCAGGCACTTCCAGGCTGACGTTATCTACGGCGTTGAAGGAGGTGCCGTTCTTTTGGGTAAAGGTTTTCGTCAGGTTTTCCAGTTTTATCATTATCGAATCCCCTTAGGAGTCAGCGCCGACTGCAAACGGTGCAGTAGCCAATCAAGCACAATCGCTAATAAACAAATCATCAGTGCACCTGCAATCAGCATGCGCACATCACTTCCGCTGATACCATCAAGCAGCTGTAAGCCCAATCCGCCCGCGCCGATCACTGCGGCAATCGCCATCACGCCGACGTTCATTACCACGGCAGTGCGGATACCGCCGAAGATGACTGGCAGCGCCATCGGAATTTCCACCCAGCGCAGACGCTGCCAGAAGGTCATGCCAATACCACGGCCCGCTTCACGCAATCCTGGCGACAGGTTCTCCAGTGCGGTATGGGTGTTGCGCACAATCGGCAGCAGGGAGTAGAGGAACACCGCACAGATGGCGGGCAGCGCGCCAATGCCCTGACCGATCATGGAAAACAGCGGAATCATCAAACCAAACAGCGCGATGGTCGGAATGGTCAATACGATGGTGGCGATACCGAGCACCGGCGTCGCCAGCCATTTGAAGCGCACAATCAAAATGCCCAGTGGCACGCCGACAATGATGGCGAATCCCACTGCCACCAGCACCAGCCAGGTATGCTGCCAGGTTAACGCCATCAGGGTGTGCCAGTTACTCATGATGTAATGCAAAGTCTCCATGACGCCTCCTTACAGCATGTTTTTAGATTGAAGGAAATCACGCGCCACCTGCTGAGGTGACTGATGATCGATATCGACGCGCTTATTCATCTCGGTAATCGCTTCGTCAGTGATCAGCGGAGAGAGTTGATTAAGTGCTGTATCTAGTCCTGGATGGCTATCCAACACATCCTGGCGCACTACCGGCGTGACGTTGTAACTTGGGAAGAAGTGCTTATCATCCTCGAGGACCTTGAGTTCAAAGCCTTTGACTCGTCCATCGGTGGTGTAAATCAAGCCCGCATCGACAAAACCATCGCGGACTGCGTTGTACACCAATCCCGGATCCATCTGGCGAATCTGCGGACGATCCAGCGGCATGTTGTAGGCTTTCTGCAACGGCTTCAGGCCATCGGAACGGCCGGAGAATTCTAAATCGAGCCCGAGCTTCCAGTTGTGGTCGGGGTCGGTTTTGCGCACCTGTTCCAGTTTGGCAACTAGCTGAGACATGGTGCTGATACCTTCTTTGTCAGCACGATCACGCTGCATGGCAAACGCATAGGTGTTGTTCATTGGCGCGGGGTCAAGCCAGATCAGGCCCAGTTTGGCATCGAGCTGTTTAACGGTCTTATAAGCCTCTTCAGATGACATCGGTTTGTTGATGTGGTTGAAGATGATCAGCGAGGTACCGGTGTACTCCCAGGTCATGTCGATTTGCTTGTTGATCATCGCGTTGCGACCAATGGTGGTGGCGATATTGGTTTTCGGAACCACCTGGAAACCTTTCTTTTGCAGCCAGAGCACGGTCATAGCAGACAAAATATGCTGCTCGGTAAAGCTTTTTGTCGCCATCACAATCGGCGTTGCCGCGACAGCGGTTTGGCTGATGGCCAATGTGGCGGCCAGTGCCAGCGCGGTGTGTTTCACCCAGCGCGTTAAGTTATGCGTTTTACCCATCACTTAGCTCCTTGTGTTAAGCCGCAGAGTGCGGGCTGAGGAAACGACCCAATGCTGCCAGCAGCAAATCGAGGATCAGGGCAAACAGGGCGGTTGCCACTGCGCCGAGGATCAATGTTGGGAAGTCATTGAGGTAAATGCCGGGGAAAATCAGTTCGCCAAAACTGCTGGCACCAATCAGGAAGGCCAGCGGTGCCGTACCGACGTTGATGGCGGTCGCAATGCGCACACCCGCCAGAATGACCGGCAAGGCATTCGGAATTTCAACCTGACGCAAACGCTGAAACTTGGTCATGCCGATGCCGTTGGCGGCTTCAATCAGCGAAGGGGGCACCGCGCTTAAGCCGGAAAAGGTATTACGCACGATGGGCAGCAGTGACGCGAGGAACAGGGCGATTAAGGCAGGGCGATCGCCAATGCCGACGATGACCATTGCCAGGGCCAGAACAGCCAGTGGCGGCAAGGTATTCCCGACGTTAAAGATCTGCATCACATATTCAGCCCAGCGGCGAGCAAACGGGCGGCTGAGTAAAACCCCGCTCGGAATACCAACCAGCAGGGCGAAAAACATTGACCAAAACACTAAAAACAGATGCTGCTGACCCAGATAAATCAGGTCTTCTTGCCGGTCGCGCAGCGTATTCAACCCGATTCCCCAAACCAGCAGGGCAATCACCGCGACGATGGCCAGTAGTGCCAGCCCGGCTCTACTGACGAGCGATGCATTTTGCATGCGAGAGTCTCCCTGATTCGACAAATTGTTCGATCTCGTTATGTCATTTCACGGTTGAAGGCGTTGTGGAGAATGAACCACATACGAAAATCCTTCACCCCATTAAATTGCAGATAAAATGACTGTTAGATGCTGCTTTTCCAGTGAATAACTGGAAAGTGCTGTTAAAAGCTATAGCAATGCTTAGCGTAATGCGCCAGTTTTTACGGCAAAATCAGACAGATAGAAGGGTGGTTAAAACCTTCTTAACCCGCATGAAATAAGGCATCATCTGACAATAAAAAAAATTCATCGAATTGAGTGACGGTGTCACATTGTGGGCGCACGCAGAGGAAACTCGTCTGATGGAAAATCAGCTAGCCTTGATAGAAAAAAGGGAGACGTATGACTGAAACTGCAGAATTGAACACGGAACATCGCCACTGGATCCTTATCGCCTGCATGCTCGCCATGTTTATGGCCGCGATTGAAGTCACCATTGTGGCGACAGCGATGCCAACCATTATTGCTGAACTCGGCGGTTTCTCGCAGTTTGGCTGGGTCTTCTCTATCTATTTGCTGACTCAGGCCGTAAGTGTGCCACTGTATGGTCGGCTTGCTGATATGTGGGGGCGTAAACGACTCTTTTTCATTGGCGTCTCGCTGTTCCTGATCGGCTCGGTATTGTGCGGTTTTGCGCATACCATGACGTGGTTAATTCTGTTCCGCGCGTTTCAGGGGCTGGGTGCAGGTGCGATTATGCCGCTTACCAGCACCATCGTGGCCGACATTTACTCCCCGCGCGAACGTGCCAACGTGCAAGGCTGGCTCTCCAGCGTCTGGGGTGTCGCGGCTATCATTGGGCCACTGAGTGGTGCCTGGCTGGTACAGCACTTTAATTGGTCGGTGATCTTCTGGGTGAACGTGCCGATCGGCCTGTTTTCCATGCTGCTGTTAGTGCGTTTCTTACCGGCACGTGAGCATCACAAAGGAGCAACGCTGAATCTTACCGGCAGCTGCTGGCTGATGATTTGCGTCACGGCGCTGCTAGTGGCGTTGTTACAAGCGGATGCGCTGGGCTACTGGCTATTAGCGTTTCTGCTATTGGCCCTGCTGGCGGGCTGGCAGCTAAAACAGCATGAACAACGTGCTGAGGCTCCGCTGTTTCCTCTCGCTATCTGGCGCAGCCGGTTAATTCTGGCAGGCAATGCCGGTAATCTGATCATCGGTGCCACCATGATGGGCATCAGTGCGTTTCTGCCAACCTGGATTCAGGGCATCACGGGTGGTACGCCGCTGCAGGCGGGTAGTGCGCTGGCGATGATGTCGATTGGCTGGCCGCTCGCCAGTACGCTGAGTGGCCGATTGATGCTGATCACGTCTTATCGTTTTACCGCGCAGCTCGGCGCTTTTTTGCTGATTGCGGGCAGCGCGTTGTTGCTGCTGTTGCGGACCGACAGTTCAATCATGCAAGCCGGGTTGACTGCTTTTGTCATCGGTACCGGCATGGGCATGACCAGCACCACCTTTCTGGTGTCGGTGCAGAACCACGCGCATTACGACATTCGTGGCATCTGCACTGCGTCAATTATGTTTAGCCGCATGCTGGGTTCAGCGATCGGTACTGCGCTGATGGGGGCGGTTCTGAACTTCAATCTTGCGCAGCGTCTGCCGCAGGCCAGTGATCCGATGCAGCAAATCATGTCACATGAAAGCCGTCAGTCATTGTCCGAAGCAACGTTGCATCAGTGGACCGGACAGATAGCAGCCTCGCTGCATTGGGTGTTTGTGGTGGCGTTACTAATTGCGATGTTGACGTTGTGGATTGCGTGGTTGATGCCGCGCCAGCGGCCAGAAGCGGAATAGAAAAGGGCGGCTATCAGCCTAATGCTTGTCAGTTAAGATCTTAATGGAGGCCGCAGCGGATAACGTTGCGG
>CBCTJT010000031.1:0-56414 GCA_965147305.1 uncultured bacterium | reverse complement strand
CACATTCTCCTCAGAAAACTGAGAAAAAGTGTCAACGCTATTCAGGACGGATCAGTAAATAAGAAAAGGCCGGATGCGAATCCGGCCTTTTTTTTCGCGCTCAGTTACTTGCCACAAACGCGAGATGTGGACAACAACTTAGCGACTACGGAAGACAATGCGGCCTTTGCTCAGGTCGTACGGGGTCAACTCGACAGTCACTTTGTCGCCCGTCAGGATGCGGATGTAGTTTTTGCGCATTTTACCGGAGATATGAGCGGTAACCACGTGCCCGTTTTCAAGTTCTACGCGGAACATGGTGTTAGGTAACGTATCCAGTACGGTACCTTGCATTTCAATATTGTCTTCTTTGGCCATCGAATCCTCTGGGGTGAACTACCAAACTGTTGAACCGGCAAGATAATGCCGAATTCCATGATTTATGTAAAGAACCGTTGGCGATTTTGCCAACGCTTCGCCGTGCGTCGCGCCTTTGCGCGTGCATTACGGAAAAATTCGGGTGTTTTTTGACGTCTGCGGGGGATTAGCGGGCTAAGAAGTTGTCGCAATCGGCATCAAGTGCACAACGGTAACAGCTTCGGGAAATGGATGAGATTCCCAACCTGGCAATTCCGGCTCGCCACAGCGAAGCGCGGACGACATACCAAACTCACTTATTGTATCACTTTTGTCGGGAATTGTGTGCAAAACATCTGCGCGCCGGGTCAAAAAAGGGTTTGTGTTTGCCAGCAACCGTTTAAAACAGGCTGCCACACCAGTGTTTGCACATACTGTAAATAATCGACACGCGGGATTTCAACGGCGCCCAATGAAGCCGTGTGCGGGTTGAGTACCTGGCAATCAATCAACCGGCCCTGATGAGCGAGGAAGTGCTGAGAGAATACCCACAGTGCGGTTTTTGACGCATTTTCCTGGCGGCTAAACATCGACTCACCGCAAAAAATCTGCCCAAGTGCCAGGCCATACATGCCGCCCACCAGTCGATTATCACTCCAGACTTCAATCGAGTGCGCGTGACCCAGCTCATATAAGCGTAACCAGGCGCGTTTCACTTCAAAAGTGATCCAGGTGCCTTCTTGCCTGCCGCTGGCACAGCCTTCCAGTACCTGCGGGAAGGCATGATTCATGGTAACGCGAAAGGGCGAACGGCGGTGAAAACGCGCCATGCTGCGGCTGAGATGAAAAGATTCAGGTAGCATCACGGCACGCGGATCGGGCGACCACCATAGAATCGGATCGCCGGGAGAAAACCAGGGGAAAATACCGCGCTGATAGGCGTTCATTAGCCGGGCAGGGGAGAGGTCGCCGCCCATGGCCAGTAATCCATTCGGCTCACGCAGCGCCATCTCCGGCGGAGGAAAATTTAATGAATCCCGTGAAAGTTGTACCAGTCTCATTGCGTCAATTACCCTTCGGGCTGTTCGCTAAGACTATAGCGCAAAGCGCTGGTGGAAACGCCAGTAGCGTCCTGCTTTTGAGATTAATTCGTCATGCGTGCCCGACTCAATAATTTGCCCCTGATCCATCACACATATACGATCCATTGCCGAAAGGCCGCTGAGGCGATGGGTCACCATGATCACCGTCTTACCCTGACTGACCTGGCGCAATAACGTCAGTATCTGCTGTTCAGTGGTGGCATCCAACCCTTCAGTGGGCTCATCCAGCAACCACAGATCGCCGTTATGCAACAGGGCGCGCGCGATGGCCAGGCGGCGCAGTTCACCTCCCGACAGCGGACGACCACCTTCTCCCATCCACGCGTTGAGCCCTTCATCATGCTCCGCCAAATGGGTGAGTCCGACCTGGTGCAGCACCGCATCGAGTTGTTGATCGCTGGCTGCTGGGTTTGCCAGCAGTAAATTATCGCGCAGCGTCTGGCTAAACAGATGGACGCGCTGCGTGACCACGCTGATGCGTTGACGCAGGCTGGCCTCATCCCATTCGGCAAGGGGGATATTATTCAGTCGAATCTCGCCCTGCTGCGACTGCCAGCCACGGGTGATTAACGCCAGCAAACTGGATTTACCGCAACCGGTGGGGCCGAGCAGCGCCAGATGCTCGCCGGTTCGCAGCGCAAGTGAGAAGTGGTTAAGTACCGGTTCCGGGCGCTGTGGATAGCTGAAAGTGATATTTTCCAGCGTCAGGCTGATGCCCGATTGAGAGGGCTCGGTCGAAGAGGGAAAACGAATAAGCGGTTCCTGATCAATGATTTCCTGCACGCGCTTCGCCGCGCCAGTGACCTGCGACAGCGGCAAAAATGCGCTGGCGACAGGTGCCAGCGCTTCAAATGCCGCCAGGCCGCAGAACACGAAAAGCGCGATGAATGCGCCTGGTGCGCTATCACCGCCCACACCCGCAGAGGAGATCCACAGGAGTAAGACCACGGTGGAGCCGCTGATTAACAACAACAGGCTTTGCGCCAGCGCCTGCAGGCTGTGCTGACCGCGCTGAGCCTGCTGCCAGCTGACTTCTTCGGCATCCAGCTTGTTGCGCCACAACGCCGCTGCGCCATAAATTTGTAATTCAGCGAGCCCGGTTACCCATTGCGTCAGTTGCAAACGCCAGCTGGCTTGATGCTGAGCGATGCGATGCCCGGCTGAGGTGCCTAATCGCCAGAACAGCGGCGGCATCAGGAGCAGCGTCAGCAGCATAATCGCGCCCAGTAGCAGCGCCAGTGGCATATCTAACATCGCCAGGCCGCAAGTGACGACAATAATCACCACCGCGGCACCGACCAATGGTGAAATCACACGCAGATAGAGATGGTCTAAGGTATCGACATCACTGACAAAGCGGTTCAGCAGCTCACCTTTTCTGAAACGCGCCAGTTGCTCAGGTGCCAGCGCGATCAGCCTGCTAAAGGTGAACACGCGCAAATGCTGCAGCACCCTGAAGGTGGCATCGTGGCTGACTAAGCGCTCGAAATAACGCGAAGCGGTGCGGGTAATTGCCGCACCACGCACTCCTGCAGCGGGCAACATGTAGTTAAAACTGTACAGGCCCGCCACACCTGCCAGCGATGAGGCCGCGAGGAACCAGCCAGACAGCGTGAGCAAGCCGATGCTGGCGAGCAAAGTCGCAATAGCTAAAATGATGCCCAGGCCTAAACGCCAAGGGTGACGACGATACAGGCTCAGAAACGGCAATAATGGATTCATCAGACAATCTCCTGCTGGCGATGCTGCACCATGGCGCGCAACGGCCCATCCTGAGCCACCAACTGCTGCCAGTGTCCCTGCTGTACCAGTTGCCCGGACTGCATCACCCAGACTTCATCCCATCTGGCGAGATCGTGAAGTTGATGGGTAATCATCAGGGTGGTTTGCTGTGTGGCGGCCTGGTTCAATGCGCGCAACACATGCTGTTCGCTTTGGCTATCAAGACCTGAACCGGGCTCATCCAGCAACAGGAGCTGCGCAGGTTTTAACAGCGCGCGTGCAACCGCCACGCGCTGCGCCTGGCCGACAGACAGTCCCATGCCGCCATCACCGAGCGGCGTATCGAGGCCCTGCGGTAAACGGGCGAGAAACTCATCCACGCCCGCCTGTTGTAAAACGCTGCGCAGTGTTTCTTCATCAATGCTGCTGTTAAGCGACAGGTTTTCGCGCAGCGTCGGCGCGGGCAAATGTGGATTTTGTCCTATCCACGCCAGATGCTGCTGCCAGTTATCACGACTTATATCCCGCAGTTCATGTCCATTGACCCGCAGCGATCCCTGATAGGGCAAAAAACCGAGCAACACGTTCATCAGTGCTGATTTTCCCGCTCCGCTCTGGCCAACCAGCGCCACACGTTGACCCGCTTCAAGGGTAAAATTCAGCGGTTGTGACAGCGTTTCACCTTTGGCTGTCGTCACCACCAGGTCCTGTGCGTGAAGGCTCAGAGGGGAATCAAAAGCAACTGAAAGGCTGGCGGTAGTTGGCGAGATTTCCGGACTCTCGCTGAGAAAACGGTCCAGTGCATCGGCGCCTCCAACGGCTTGCGCTTTAGCGTGGTAAAAAGTACCGAGATCGCGCAGCGGCTGGAAAAACTCGGGCGCCAGGATCAGCGCCAGGAATCCGGCAAACAAGGTCACGCCAGTGCCGTAATGGCCGAAATTGAGTTCGCCAAGATACGAGAAGCCGAAATAAACCGCGACCACGGCAATTGCCAGTGAGGCAAAGAATTCCAATACCGCGGAAGAGAGAAACGCAAGACGTAGCACTTCCATGGTGCGCTGACGAAAATCCGTAGTGCTTTCAGCAATCGCCTGTTGTTCAGCTTCAGCCCGATGGAAAAGACGCAATGTTTCACGCCCGCGCAGTCGGTCATAAAAATCGCCGCTTAGGCGCGCCAGCGCCAGGAAGTTTCGACGGTTTGCATCAGCGGCACCCATGCCGACCATCGCCATGAAAATAGGAATCAGCGGCGCGGTCGCGAGCAGAATCAATCCCGCCGCCCAGTTAATTGGGAAGATAGCGACCAGAATGGCAAAGGGGATAAATACGGCTAGCGACATCTGTGGCAGATAACGCGCGTAATACTCCTGCATCTCTTCAATTTGCTCAAGAAGAAGCGTTGCCCAGCTTCCCGCCGGTTTGCCCTGAACCCAGGCCGGACCAAGATCGTTCAGCTTATCCAGCACCTGTTTGCGCAGAGCACGCCGGATAGCGACGCCAGCACGATAACCTGCCATTTCACGCGCATAGTGCAGGCCTGCGCGGAGAATAAAGCAGATCAGCAGCAGGATGAAATCAGTCAGCAGAGCACCGCGGGGTTGTTGCGCCACAATAAGATTCTGCAGCAGCGAGGCCAGCAACCAGGCCTGAGCAATAATCACCAGCGCGCCGGCAAAACCGAATAACGATGCGGCACGTAAACTGCGTGCGCCGTGAAGACGTTGCTGACGAAGCCAGCGAAGAAGATGTTGCTGCCGTGATTTTTCCATGCGAAGCCGTTTGATCACTGATGGAGAGAGGCAAAACCGGATAAAGTGTCCGGAAATATTAAGCGCATGAACTTTAGCATGCAGGCAATAAAAAAGGCGACCAAAACAGGTCGCCTCTTAGCAATTATGATCAGCTTATTAACAAGTTACAGATCGGTTTTAACAAGCCCATCAAGGTAACGTTCTGCATCCAGCGCCGCCATACAGCCGGTACCGGCAGAGGTGATCGCCTGGCGATAAATATGGTCCATCACATCACCCGCTGCAAACACGCCAGCAATGCTGGTTTGCGTCGCATTGCCCTGCAGGCCAGATTGCACTTTGATATAGCCGTTTTCCAGTGCCAGCTGTCCATCGAAAATCGCAGTGTTCGGGCTGTGGCCGATAGCGACAAACAGACCTGCAACTTCCAGCAATTCAGGCTCTTCACCCTTAGTTGACAGCAGTTTTACCCCGGTCACGCCCATCTGATCGCCTACCACTTCTTCCAGCGTGCGGTCAGTGTGCAGCACGATATTGCCGTTGCGCACTTTTTCCATCAATCGATCGATCAGAATTTTTTCAGCTCGGAAGCTATCGCGACGGTGAATCAAATGGACTTTCGCCGCGATATTTGCCAGGTAAAGAGCTTCTTCCACCGCAGTATTACCGCCACCGATCACCGCGACTTCCTGATTACGATAGAAGAAGCCGTCACAGGTCGCACAGGCGGAAACGCCTTTGCCCTTGAATGCTTCCTCAGAAGGCAGGCCGAGATAACGTGCTGAGGCGCCGGTCGCAATGATCAGCGCGTCAGCGGTGTATTCACCACTGTCACCCGTTAAACGGAACGGGCGATTTTGCAAATCTACCGTATGAATATGGTCGAAAATGATTTCGGTGTTGAATTTCTCGGCATGCTCTTGCATACGTTCCATCAACGCCGGTCCGGTCAGATCGTTCGGATCGCCAGGCCAGTTCTCAACTTCAGTTGTGGTGGTGAGCTGACCGCCTTTTTCCAGCCCGGTAATCAATACCGGATTCAGGTTAGCGCGGGCGGCATAGACTGCCGCAGTATATCCGGCAGGGCCGGAGCCTAAAATGAGCAGCTTACTGTGTTTGGCCGTACTCATGCGTTCCTCAGTTTTTTTCGACAACATAGTTTTTGATTGTAGGGAAATTAGCGCAGCAAAAAAAGGTTTCAGCAATTTTGATAACAATCGCTGCAAGCGGCGTAGTCGATGAGTGCAAAATCTGCACGTCAATTGCGCCAAAAGGGGGCAATGCTCGGCAAATTCTGGTGCAGCAGCATAAAAATTCTCATTTAAAAACAGCAACCCAGAACTCTATCTGGCATCTTGTACTGAATTTGGATGTTTTACTTTGACAATCGCCTGCTGTTTTGCGAAAACATTACCAGAAGCGGAGAATATTTAGCGGTGCAAAACAGAATTTCATTTCTGTTTTGCACGTTTTTGCCGGATAAACTCAGTCTGTCATTGGTAATGACGCATGATGTGGACAGACAACATGCGTCATACAGATGGATGCGTTACTGCACAGACTTATCGTCTTCACTTCAGTAAGGCCCTGAACAATGAACGTTTTCAGGGTGTGGCAGGTAAAGGGAAGGAATTAAGAGAGACAATAATAATGGTAGACAATAAGAAACGCCCCGGAAAAGACCTGGATCGTATCGACAGAAACATTCTGAATGAATTGCAGAAAGACGGTCGTATTTCCAATGTTGAGCTTTCAAAACGTGTTGGCTTATCACCTACGCCGTGTCTTGAGCGTGTGCGTCGCCTGGAGCGTCAGGGTTTCATCCTGGGTTACACCGCACAGCTGAATCCACACTATCTGGATGCTTCACTGCTGGTATTCGTTGAGATTACTCTGAATCGTGGCGCACCAGATGTGTTTGAGCAATTTAACGCCGCTGTGCAAAAACTTGAGGAAACTCAAGAGTGTCACCTCGTTTCCGGTGACTTTGACTACCTGCTGAAAACCCGCGTACCGGACATGTCCGCCTATCGTAAGCTTTTGGGTGAAACCTTGCTGCGCCTGCCGGGCGTAAACGACACCCGTACTTACGTGGTGATGGAAGAGGTCAAACAGAGCAATCGTCTGGTGATCAAAACCCGGTAATGCAGGGCAGGTGCAAAACTTGCAGGAATTCGGTACACTCCTGTGAATTCATACAGGACCAGCGTCGGGCTTGCCCGGCGCTGTTGCCTTCTTAATTTACAGGCACCTGGAGAGTTCTCTTGAGCCAGGAATATACAGAAGATAAAGACGTTTCGTTACAACCGCTGAGCAGTGGACGCAGGCTGCTGGAAGCGTTGCTCATCCTTGTGGCCCTGTTCGCCATCTATTTGATGGTGTCGCTGGTTAGCTTCAATCCTTCCGATCCCAGCTGGTCGCAGACCGCCTGGCATGAACCGATCCATAATTTGGGCGGCAGTGTCGGCGCATGGCTGGCGGATACCCTGTTATTCATTTTCGGCGTGATGGCGTATGCCATTCCTCCGGTCATCATTGGCTTGTGCTGGATTACGTTCCGTCAGCGCGATCGCCAGGATTACATCGATTACTTTGCGGTGGGCTTACGCCTGATTGGCGTACTGGCGCTGGTGGTGACCACTTGTGGTTTAGCCGCGCTGAACGTCGATGATATCTGGTACTTCGCTTCGGGCGGTGTGATTGGCAGCCTCGTCAGCAATGCCATGGCTCCCTGGTTCAGTTCTGCGGGCGGTACGTTGACGCTGATCTGTGTCTGGGCTGCAGGCATTACCTTATATACCGGGTGGTCGTGGTTAACCATCGCCGAAAAAATCGGTAGCGTGGTGATGGGCGTACTGACCTTCGCCAGCAACCGCTCACGTCATGATGAACCCTGGCAGGAAGAAGAGGAGTACGAAGAAGAGGAAGAGCATGCAGAACATGCTGCGCCTCCGCTACGTGCTGCGCAGTCGCATGATGAAGATGATGACGTTCTGCTGGCTAAACCGCGTAAAGTGGCTGAGCCTATCGCCGAACAGTTGCCTGATGATCCTCTGTTAGCCAAAGCCAGTGCAGCGACTGCGGCAGCCATTGCGGTGACCGCTGAAGCTGCACACCAGGCTCCCGTTGTGCAGCCACAGGTGGTCAATGCAGCAGCCGAGCCGGCTCCCACGTATCACAGCTCTGATGTGGCTGCACCAGCACAACCTGTTGCAGCACCGCCAGCGCCAACCCCTGCGCCTGAGCCCGTTATCCAACCCGCGCCGCCGCTGTATCGCTTTGAAGTCCCGAGCGAACCTGCGCCTTCAGCGTTCTCACCAGTAGATGATGATGAAGGGCCGCGCATGGGGAACTGGCAGGATGCCGCGCAATCCTCGGCGTCTTTGAACACTGCGGCGGCTGCGGCGTTAGGTGCAGCAGCAGCGAAAACGGCTTCAGCCTATATGCCGGCATTCGATGTGGTACCAGAGCGCGATTACAATCCTCAGGTGAAACAGGGTATTGGCCCTGAATTACCGCGTCCGAATAAAGTTAAACTGCCGACACGTCGTGAGCTGGCTTCTTACGGCATTAAGTTGCCGTCACAGCGTATGGCGGAAGACAAAGCGCGGGAAGAAGCCGAACAGCAGCTGCCTGAAATGACTGCGACCTACCATGAACCTTTACAGGACCATGAAGAGGATGCCGCGTTGCAGGAGGCACAACTGCGCGAAGCGTTTGCGTCTCAGCAACAGCAGCGCTATGCAGAGACCGGGCAGCATCAAGTCGAAGATGATGAAGAGGATCTGCATCAGGCTCAATTGGCCAATCAGTTTGCGGCTCAGCAGCAACAGCGTTATCAGCAACCTGAAACCAATGAAGGTCCGGTATTTAACCTTGATACCTCGTCAGCCTTCGATTTTTCACCAATGAAAGATTTGGTCGATGACGGCCCAAGCGAGCCGTTGTTTACCATTGCTGCAACGCCTGAGCCGGAAGCCCCTGCGCAGTGGCAACAACCTGCCGCACCGCAGCCTGAATCTCCTGCTCAGTGGCAGCAACCAGCCGCACCGCAGCCTGAAGCCCCTGCGCAGTGGCAACAGCCTACTGCACCGCAGCCGGAAGCCATGCCTTCGCTGAATGAACACAACAGTCCGTGGTCATCATCCGACTCAGAGAGTTATTCTGCGCCAGCAGAAGCGCCTCAACCGGTTGCACCTGCGCAAGATAGCCTGTTCCATCCGTTCCTGGTGCGCCATGAACGTCCGCTGGAGAGGCCTTCCACGCCGCTGCCGACACTCGATCTGCTGACCTCGCCGCCTTCGGAAGAAGAGCCGGTGGATATGTTCGCGCTGGAGCAAACGGCACGTCTGGTTGAAGCGCGTTTGGCCGATTATCGTGTGAAAGCCGAGGTGGTGGGTATCTCGCCTGGCCCGGTAATTACCCGCTTTGAGCTGGATCTTGCACCTGGCGTGAAAGCCGCCCGTATCTCTAACCTGTCGCGCGATTTGGCTCGTTCGCTTTCAGCCGTCGCGGTACGTGTGGTGGAAGTGATTCCTGGCAAGCCGTATGTCGGGCTAGAATTGCCGAACAAACATCGCCAAACCGTATATCTGCGCGAAGTGCTGGATTGCGACAAGTTCCGCGATAACCCGTCACCACTGTCGGTGGTATTGGGTAAAGACATTTCGGGTCAACCGGTGGTCGCCGATCTGGCGAAGATGCCGCACCTGCTGGTTGCTGGTACCACCGGTTCCGGTAAGTCGGTGGGCGTGAACACCATGATCATCAGCATGCTGTATAAAGCCACGCCGGAAGAAGTGCGCTTTATCATGATCGACCCGAAAATGCTGGAACTTTCCGTTTACGAAGGCATTCCGCATTTGCTGACTGAAGTGGTCACCGACATGAAAGATGCAGCAAACGCGCTGCGCTGGAGTGTGGGTGAGATGGAACGTCGCTACAAGCTGATGTCTGCGCTGGGCGTGCGTAACCTTGCCGGTTACAACGAGAAAATTGAGCAGGCTGCCGCCATGGGTCGCCCAATTCCAGACCCGTTCTGGAAGCCGGGCGACAGTATGGACACCACGCCGCCTGTGCTGGAAAAACTGCCGTACATCGTGGTGTTGGTGGATGAATTCGCCGACCTGATGATGGCGGTAGGTAAGAAAGTCGAAGAGTTGATTGCTCGCCTGGCGCAGAAAGCGCGTGCGGCGGGTATTCACCTGGTGCTGGCGACGCAGCGTCCATCGGTGGATGTGATTACCGGCTTGATTAAAGCTAACATCCCAACCCGTATCGCCTTTACGGTTTCCAGTAAAATTGACTCGCGTACCATTCTTGATCAGGGTGGAGCGGAATCGCTGCTGGGTATGGGTGACATGCTTTACATGCCGCCTAACTCCTCCATGCCGGTGCGTGTCCACGGTGCCTTCGTGCGCGATCAAGAAGTGCATGCGGTAGTGCAGGACTGGAAAGCGCGTGGACGTCCGCAATACATCGAAAGTATTACCGCCGGTGAAGAGAGTGAAAGCGCAGCGGGGGGGCTGGACGGTGATGAAGAGCTGGATCCGCTGTTCGATCAGGCTGTTTCGTTCGTGGTGGAGAAACGTCGCGCCTCAATTTCCGGTGTGCAGCGTCAGTTCCGTATTGGTTACAACCGCGCAGCGCGCATCATTGAACAGATGGAAGCGCAGGGTATTGTTTCTGAACCGGGACACAACGGTAACCGCGAAGTGCTATCGCCGCCTCCACACGAGATGTAATTTAGCGCACGCCATGACTTACTTCTGGGCCAGTTAACACTGGCCCGTTGTTTATCTGCAGAACGATCCCCATATCGTTGGGAGCTTTCGGCTTTTTCTTCTGTCGAACAGACAGAGCGGCAACTACGTTTAATGCAGTAAGTGTCGGGAAACCATGAATAAGGAATCGAATCAGATGAAATTACGCGTTATTGCCTGCGGCCTGCTGGCCGGTTTTGTTTCTTCGTCGGTATTGGCGGATGCGTCGAGCGATTTGCAGCAGCGTTTAAACAAAGTGAACAGCTTCCATGCCAGCTTCAGTCAGAAAGTCACCGATGGCAGCGGCGCGAATGTGCAGGATGGTGAAGGCGAGCTGTGGGTTAAGCGCCCAAGCTTGTTCAACTGGCATATGACGGCACCGGACGAAAGCGTGATTATCTCCGACGGCAAAAACCTGTGGTTCTATAATCCGTTTGTAGAACAGGCCAGCGTCAGCCTGCTGCAGAATGCCACCAGCAACACACCCTTCATGTTGATTGCACGTAATCAGCCAAGCGACTGGCAGCAGTACAATATCAAACAGCAGGGTGATAATTTCGAGCTGACACCAAAAAGCAGCGATGGCAATCTGAAGCAATTCACCATTAACGTTTCTGCATCCGGCACTATTAATAAATTCAGTGCGATTGAGCAAGATGGTCAGCACAGTGATTATCAGCTGAAGAGCCAGAAAAACGGTGCGATTAGCCCAGATAAGTTCACCTTTACACCGCCAAAAGGGGTAACGGTGGACGATCAACGTCAGTGAGGTCGCGGTGAGTAACCTGTCCCTGGATTTCGCCTCTTCAAATGAGTTCCAGCCTCTGGCCGCACGCATGCGGCCAGCCACATTGCAGCAGTATATAGGGCAACAGCATTTATTGGCGGCGGGTAAACCGCTGCCTCGTGCGATTGAGGCCGGGCATCTGCACTCAATGATTTTGTGGGGGCCGCCGGGAACAGGCAAAACAACGCTGGCAGAGATCATTGCTCACTATGGCAAAGCAGATGTTGAGCGTATTTCTGCCGTGACGTCCGGTGTGAAAGAGATCCGTGAAGCCATCGAGCGCGCCCGGCAGAATCGTCAACTTGGCCGCCGTACCATTCTGTTTGTGGATGAGGTGCACCGCTTTAACAAAAGTCAGCAGGATGCATTCCTGCCCCATATTGAAGATGGCACCATCACTTTCATCGGTGCGACCACCGAAAATCCCTCATTTGAGCTCAACTCGGCACTATTATCCCGTGCGCGCGTCTATCTGCTGAAATCGCTTACCGCGGAAGATATTGAACAGGTGCTCACCCAGGCGATGGAAGACAGTACGCGGGGTTACGGTAACAGCGACATTTTGCTACCAGCAAACACCCGACGCATGATTGCTGAGCTGGTGAACGGCGATGCACGTCGTGCGCTGAACACGCTGGAAATGATGGCGGACATGGCAGAGAGCAACGCGCAAGGACAGCGTGAACTGACGCCTCAGCTGCTCAATGAAGTTTCCGGCGAAAGAGCGGCGCGCTTCGATAACAAAGGCGACCGCTTTTACGATCTGATTTCGGCGCTGCATAAATCCGTACGCGGTTCAGCCCCGGATGCCGCCCTCTACTGGTATGCCCGTATTATTACCGCGGGCGGCGACCCGTTGTACGTTGCACGCCGTTTACTGGCGATTGCTTCGGAAGATGTGGGCAATGCCGATCCTCGCGGCATGCAGGTCGCAATTTCGGCGTGGGATTGTTTCACCCGCGTCGGGCCAGCAGAAGGTGAGCGCGCCATTGCACAGGCGATCGTTTATCTGGCCTGCGCGCCAAAAAGTAATGCGGTTTATACGGCATTCAAAGCGGCCATGCGCGATGCGCGAGAATTCCCGGATTACGATGTGCCAGAACACCTGCGCAATGCGCCCACCAAATTGATGAAAGAGATGGGGCTGGGCAAAGAGTATCGCTATGCGCATGACGAACCCAATGCCTATGCGGCCGGAGAGGTGTTCTTCCCACCTGAAATGGCGCAAACGCGCTACTATCAACCCACCAATCGGGGGCTTGAAGGGAAAATAGGCGAAAAACTCGCCTGGTTGGCTGAACAGGATCAAAATAGCCCGATAAAACGCTACCGCTGATAAACGCCTTACGGTAAGGTGAGCAAGTATTTCAATGCATTCCAGTGGGATGCATCCCTTCATTCGTTCAACCAACCTTAATTACACAGGATAAGCATGCTCGATCCCAATCTGCTGCGTAATGAGCCAGACGCAGTCGCTGAAAAACTGGCACGCCGAGGATTCAAACTGGATGTGGAAACGCTGCGTTCGCTCGAAGAGCGCCGTAAAGTACTGCAGGTAGAAACTGAAAATCTGCAGGCAGAGCGTAACTCCCGATCCAAATCCATCGGTCAGGCCAAAGCGCGTGGGGAAGACATCGAGCCACTGCGTCAGGAAGTGAACGTGCTGGGCGAACGCCTGGATGCGGCGAAGGTTGAGCTGGATACACTGCAAAACACCATCCGCGATTTTGCCCTCTCGCTGCCAAACCTGCCTGTCGATGAAGTGCCGCTGGGTAAAGATGATAGCGAGAATCAGGAAGTCAGCCGCTGGGGCCAGCCGCGCCAGTTTGATTTCCCGGTAAAAGACCACGTTGAGTTGGGTGAAGCACTTAAAGGCCTGGATTTTGCCGCCGCAGTGAAACTGACCGGTTCACGTTTCATCGTGATGCAGGGTCAGATCGCTCGCCTGCACCGTGCGCTTAGCCAGTTCATGATTGATCTGCACACTCAGCAGCATGGTTATCTGGAAACCTACGTGCCGTATCTGGTCAACCATGAGACGCTGTTTGGTACGGGCCAGTTGCCAAAGTTTGGTGAAGACCTGTTCCACACCAAGCCTTTGGGCGAAGAAGCGGGCAGCAGCAACTATGCACTGATTCCGACGGCGGAAGTGCCGCTGACCAACCTGGTGCGTGACGAGATCGTGGAAGAAGAAAATCTGCCGATCAAACTCACCGCCCACACGCCGTGCTTCCGCTCTGAAGCAGGTTCTTACGGACGCGACACCCGTGGTCTGATCCGTATGCACCAGTTCGATAAAGTTGAGATGGTGCACATTGTTGCGCCAGAGACTTCAATGGACGCACTGGAAGAGCTGGTCGGTCACGCCGAGAAAGTCCTGCAGTTGCTGAACCTGCCATACCGCAAAGTGCTGCTGTGCACCGGTGACATGGGCTTTGGCTCTGCCAAGACTTACGATCTGGAAGTATGGTTGCCGGCGCAGGATACCTATCGTGAGATCTCCTCTTGCTCCAATATGTGGGATTTCCAGGCGCGTCGCATGCAGGCTCGCTGCCGCAGTAAAACCGACAAGAAGCCTCGTCTGGTGCATACACTGAACGGTTCGGGCCTGGCAGTAGGACGTACATTGGTTGCGGTGCTGGAAAACTACCAGCAGGCTGATGGCCGTATTGAAGTGCCTGAAGTACTGCGCCCTTATATGGGCGGACTGGAAATCATTGGTTAATCCATGCTTTCTGACAACAAAACCCGGCAATGCCGGGTTTTGTTATTTATGGCCTCAGCCGATTATTTTTTAGTAAGAATTAATCAGAAATAAACGTTATCGTCAGCAGACTCCCTCAAAACACGAAAATCTATAAATTCATGCAGATAGCGTTAGGTTTTGATGATGATATATCTCCTCTAAGCTGCTGAAGATAAAAATAATAAATTGTTCAGCAGCAAATTGTGCTGTGGTGATTTTTTGCCCGTTGACTTTAAAATAGCGAATGGCAAACTGCGCGCAATTATCTTCATTTCTCTGGTTTTTAATCCCTATGTCTACCTGGTCGCGCCCCGTCGTGTTGCTGCTTTGCGGCTTAATGCTAATGACGGTGTCTATTGCTGTGCTTAATACGCTGGTACCGCTTTGGCTTACTCATGATCAACTGCCGACATGGCAGGTGGGTATGGCCAGTTCAGCCTATTACACCGGGAATCTGCTGGGGACATTGCTGGCGGGCTGGTTAATCAACCGCTATGGCTTTAATCGCTGTTTCTATCTGGCCAGCGCCCTGTTTGCCGTGGCAACCATGGGAATGGTGCTGTTAGAAGGCTTCTACAGCTGGACTGCGCTGCGTTTTGTTGCGGGTGTTGGCTGTGCGCTGATCTGGGTAGTGGTGGAGAGTGCGTTGCTGTGCAGCGGAACCGTGCGTAATCGCGGTCAACTGTTGGCTGCCTACATGATTATCTACTATCTCGGTACAGTAGCGGGCCAGTTGCTGGTGAGCCGCGTTTCGACTGAACTCCTGCATGTGATCCCATGGGTTACCGCGCTGATCGTCTGTGCCGTGCTGCCGGTGGTCTTCCTGCGCGTGAATGCCAGTGCAGCCACCGAGGAAACGTCAACCGGCCACATCTGGACTATGCTGCGCCGTCGCAGTTCACGTTTAGGGATTAACGGCTGCGTAATCTCCGGCATCGTATTAGGTTCACTTTATGGTCTGATGCCGCTTTATTTGTCGCATCAGGGCATGAGTGATGCCAATGTCGGTTACTGGATGGCGTTGCTGGTCAGTTCGGGCATCGTTGGTCAGTGGCCGGTGGGACGTCTTGCAGACCGCTTCGGGCGCTTAATGGTGTTGCGCGTTCAGGTGTTTGTGGTGATTCTGGGTGCTATCGCCATGTTGGGAAATACGGCCATGGCACCTGCGTTGTTTGTCCTGGGGCTGGCTGGATTCACACTCTATCCTGTGGCCATGTCATGGGCGTGTGAAACCGTTGCGCACCATGAGTTGGTGGCGATGAATCAGGCGCTGCTGTTCAGCTATACCATTGGCAGTCTGGTCGGGCCGGGAATGACGTCGATGCTGATGCAGAATTACTCTGACCGTTTGCTGTTTGTGATGATTGCGGCCGTCGCGCTGGTTTATCTGGTGATGCTGCTGCGTAAAGCTGACCAGCATGCCACACCCATCGCACATGCCTAATATCTTAATGGGCGAATGAAAACAGAAAGGGAGCAGTAAGCTCCCTTTTTTGTCAGTACATCACTTCGTGACCATAACCCGCGAGGATATTTTTGACCCGTTCCATGGTCTCTTTACTCGGCGGTTTGACCCCATCCAGCTTGTACTCTTCACCCATGGCAATCCATTTGTGCTTGCCAAGTTCATGGTAGGGCAGTAGCTCAATCTTCTCGACGTTCTCCATATCCTTAGTGAATTCGCCGAGGCGATGCGCAGAGTCATCATCATCGGAATAGCCGGGCACCACCACAAAGCGAATCCAGGTGCGTTTGCCTTTCTTCTGCAGATAGCGTGCGAAATCGAGGGTGCGATGATTGGAGACGCCAACCAGAATCTGGTGCACATCATCATTAATTTGTTTCAGATCGAGCATCACCAGATCGGTGGCATCCAGCAATTCATCGATGACCGGATCGTAACGACGTACAAAACCGTTGGTATCCAGACAGGTATGAATGCCTTCCGCTTTACAGGCACGGAACCAATCGCGCACAAACTCGGCCTGCAGGATCGCTTCCCCTCCAGATGCTGTCACACCGCCGCCAGAGGCATTCATAAAGTGGCGATATGACAGTGCATCTTTCATCAAATCTTCCACTGTGACTTCTTTGCCCCCATGGGTGTCCCAGGTATCGCGATTATGGCAGTAGAGGCAGCGCATCAGGCAGCCCTGGAAGAAGGTGATAAAACGGATGCCGGGACCGTCAACGGTGCCGCAGGATTCAAATGAGTGGATACGACCGATGGTTGACATTGCGATGTATTCTCCGGGTTAGCCCTAACTTCAGGCGGCACAATCTGTGTTGTGCTCTTGGATTAAAGTCGATTTTGCCAGGCTGCCAGCGAAAGCAAACTGGCAAAACAGACTTGTGGAGAAAAGGCTCCCGCAGGAGCCTTTACATTTCAGGGAGGATTACAGGGACTGAGTGAAAGTACGGGTAATCACATCCTGCTGCTGCTCTTTGGTCAGCGAGTTGAAGCGCACAGCATAACCGGAAACGCGAATGGTAAGCTGAGGATATTTCTCCGGATGTTCCATCGCATCCAGCAGCATCTCACGGTTCATCACGTTGACGTTAAGGTGCTGACCGCCCTCGATATTGGCTTCATGGTGGAAGTAGCCATCCATCAGGCCCGCAAGGTTGGTTTTGCGCACGTTGTCATCTTTACCCAACGCATTTGGAACGATGGAGAAGGTATAAGAAATACCATCTTTCGCATACGCAAACGGTAGTTTGGCAACCGAAGTCAGTGAGGCAACCGCACCTTTCTGATCGCGACCGTGCATTGGGTTAGCACCTGGGCCAAACGGCGCACCGGCACGGCGACCATCAGGCGTGTTACCGGTTTTCTTACCGTACACCACGTTAGAGGTGATGGTCAGTACAGACTGTGTGGCTACCGCATTGCGGTAAGTTTGCAGTTTCTGAATTTTCTTCATGAAACGTTCAACCAGGTCACACGCCATGTCATCCACGCGGGAGTCGTTGTTACCGAACTGCGGATATTCACCTTCGATTTCAAAATCAATCGCCAGGCCATCCGCATCACGCACGGTTTTCACTTTGGCGTATTTGATAGCAGAAAGGGAATCCGCCGCTACTGACAAGCCTGCGATACCACAAGCCATGGTGCGATAGACGTCACGGTCATGCAGCGCCATCAGCGAGGCTTCGTAGCTGTACTTGTCGTGCATGTAATGGATGATGTTCAGAGAGGTAACATACTGTTTTGCCAGCCAATCCATAAAGTGATCCATGCTGGCCATCACGGTATCGAAATCCAGAATCTCATCAGTAATTGGCGATTCTTTCGGGCCAACCTGCATTTTCAGTTTTTCGTCCACGCCACCGTTAATTGCGTACAGCAGTGTTTTTGCCAGGTTGGCACGTGCGCCGAAGAACTGCATCTGTTTGCCGACAATCATTGGGCTGACACAACAGGCAATCGCGTAGTCATCGTTATCAAAGTCAGGGCGCATCAGATCGTCATTCTCATACTGCAATGAAGACGTATCGATGGAGACTTTGGCCGCATACTTTTTAAAGTTAACCGGTAGTTTTTCTGACCATAAGATGGTCATGTTCGGTTCCGGTGACGGGCCCATGGTGTACAAGGTATTCAGGAAGCGGAAGGTACTTTTGGTGACTAAAGTACGGCCATCAACACCCATACCGGCCAGAGACTCGGTTGCCCAGATTGGGTCACCAGAAAACAGTTCGTCATACTCTGGAGTACGCAGGAAACGTACCATGCGCAGTTTCATCACCAGGTGGTCGATTAACTCTTGCGCGCCTTCTTCAGTCAGTTTGCCCGCTTTGATATCACGGTCGAGATAGACATCAAGGAAGGTGGATACGCGACCAAATGACATCGCCGCGCCGTTCTGTGATTTCACAGCAGCCAGATAACCGTAGTAGGTCCACTGCACAGCTTCTTGCGCGGTGGTAGCAGGCAGAGAAATGTCGGAGCCATATTTGGCTGCCATTTCTTTGATCTGGCCAAGCGCACGATGTTGCTCGGAGATTTCTTCTCGCAGGCGGATGGTGGCTTCAAGATTGACGCCATTTTCCATATCGCTCTGCAGTGAATTGAACTGCGCCACTTTATCTTTCATCAGATAGTCGATGCCGTACAGCGCAACGCGGCGATAGTCACCGATGATACGACCACGGCCATACGCATCTGGCAGACCGGTTAAAACACCGGACTTACGGCAACGCATGATGTCTGGAGTGTAAACATCGAACACACCCTGGTTATGGGTTTTACGATAATCGGTGAAGACTTTTTTCAGGGCAGGGTCGAGTTCGCGGCCATAAACCTTACAAGAACCTTCGACCATTTTGATGCCGCCAAACGGGATGATGGCGCGTTTCAGCGGAGCTTCAGTCTGCAGACCCACGATGGTCTCCAGTGACTTATTGATGTAGCCCGCATCGTGTGAAGTGATGGTTGAAGCCAGGTCAGTATCGAAATCAACCGGTGCATGGGTGCGGTTCTCAATCTTGATACCTTCCAGCACTGTGTCCCACAGTTTAGTGGTGGCAGGTGTGGCACCCGCGAGGAAAGATTCGTCACCTTCATACGGGGTGTAGTTTTTCTGGATAAAGTCACGCACGTTGACACCGTTCTGCCAATCGCCGGCGCTAAATCCTTCCCAGGCTGACGCCATTTTTTCGTTAAGTTCGGACATGATATACCTGCCTTATTTAGGGAGACTCTGACGATGACGTGCCCTTGGGCACGCCCGTAGCAATTTCTCAGTGCACTGGCTCATCACCGCGAAGATAGATGACCCAGTAGGTCAAACCGACTAACAATCCGCCACCGATAATGTTGCCGATTGTCACTGGAATGAGGTTATTAACAATAAAGTCGCCAACGCTGAGAGATGGGAACTGTGCGGCGCTGGAACCGGCCATTTGCCAGAATTCCGGGCTGGCGAAGTCGCGAATGACGATAGCCATTGGGACCAAAAACATGTTGGCGATGCTGTGCTCAAAGCCGCTGGCGACGAACATCCCGACGGGCAAAATCATGGCGAACATTTTGTCGAACAGACTGCGGCCGGAGTAACTCATCCATACCGCCAGGCAAACCATTAAGTTAGCGAGTATGCCGAGGCTTACTGCCTCGATGAAAGTGTGATGCATTTTATGGTCGGCGGTTTGCAGGACGTTTAATCCCCATGCTCCATTGGCAACCATATGTTCACCCGCTAGCCAGATCAGTGCGACAAAGAACAACGCTCCAAACAGATTGCCAATATAAACGTACAGCCAGTGACGGCCCAGTTGCATCCAGGTGATGCGTCCACTGGCTTTCGCCACCACAATCAACACTGTCGATGTGAACAGGTCTGCGCCGCATACCACAACCAACATCAAACCCAGTGAGAAGCAAATACCGCCAATCAGTTTCGCGATTCCGTAGGGCATCGCGCCACTACCGGTGGTGGCGGTAATGTAGAAAACAAATGCGATAGAAATAAATACGCCAGCAGTGATGGCTAAGAAGAAGGTGGTTAGAGGATGTTTAGTGGCTTTATAGACGCCGGCATCTTCAGCAACTTTCGCCATGGCCGCGGGTAATAATGCATTAAAAGGGTTGTCAGCTTTCACACTAACGCTCTCCTGAAATTGTCTGTAAAGATACTAACAAAGGAGTATAGGTCAGGAATTGATGTGGATCATAAATGGCATGAAGGTACGGGGTAAGCGTGGCGTTAAGTTAATAGATTTGCGGCTAACTAATTGAATTATTTTAACTAAATAATTTTTAATTTATGCAAAATAAGTTTAATGGTTGGCCTTTGGGAGTGACCCAATGTTAATTCAGTTTAACCAATGAAACTGAATTGTTAATTATCAATATTCAATGTTGAGTATGACAATTTGAAGCAAAAAAAATGGCACCGGGATTAATCAGTGCCATTCTCAACGTCAGCAAAAATATCGCGCTAAGCGTTCGTTAATATTACTTCGACCAGTAGGTGCGCTTTGCTGCCTGCAGTTTTTCGTAGGCGGCCAGCAGGGCCTGATGAGCCGGGAAGGCTTTCAGATCGAGGTCCACTGCCTGCAGGCCGTAGAATGGCGCTTCACCGCTAATCGCTGCTGAAGCGGCATCAACAGCGGCTTCGCCATACATCCGCACGAAGGCACGATGATATTGCAGCGGGTCGCGTTCGTCTTCCATGGCCAGCAACAGCAAAGTCTGCAGGCAACGGTAATAGTTGGCGCGTTCAGCGCTGAAGATTGACTGGTTGAACTCCATGGTCCACTCCGTCCAGATCAGAGCCTGATCCAAATCTCCGCCCGCCAATGCCAGCATGGCTTTCAGCTCGCCAATACGCAGGGTGTACCAGCCATTGTCTTTACCTGACGCCAGGCCCAGCAGTTCACGGACGCGAGTGAAGTCGTCATGACCTTCTTCATCCAACTGCTCAATGAGGCTCAAATATGCATCTGGTTCCCACTCACTGTCTGGCAGTGCCAGCAGCGTTTCACGCAGCGGTGCACCCATGCTGTTGTTGGCCAACAGCAGGTCTTCTGCCGGGTAAATATCTGACATGCCCGGCACGATGATACGGCAGGCGTAAACACTCAGATGCTCATAATCCGCGATGTAGACTTCTTGATCTTCCGCGCGGAAGATGGCCATCAGCGTATCGAACTCTTCGTGCGTGCTGCCTGAGAAGCTCCAGTCGACGAAAGGATAATCCGCATCGTCTTTGAACATATCCCAGGAGATTAAGCCGCTAGAATCGATAAAGTGGGTTTCCAGGTTGGCGTGTTCAGCCACTTCTTCATCATCGAAGGTCGGTGGGGTGAAGACATCCAGATCTTTCAGACCACGGCCCTGAAGCAGTTCGGTAACAGTACGTTCCAGTGCGACGCCAAAGTCCGGATGCGCACCAAATGAAGCGAAACAGGTGCCGTTGGCCGGGTTGAACAACACCACGCAGATAACCGGGTACTTGCCGCCCAGAGAGGCATCGTAAGAGAAGATTGGGAACCCTTCAGCTTCCAGGCGTTCAATCGCCTCAATGACGCCCGGATAACGCTGCATCACTTCTGCAGGGATTTCTGGCAGGCTAATCGACTCGGCAATAATGCGGTTTTTGATGTGGCGTTCAAAGACTTCAGACAAGCCCTGCACGCGCGCTTCGTTCGCAGTATTGCCGGCGGACATGCCATTAGAAACATACAGGTTGCCGATGATGTTCATCGGAATGTAGACCGTTTGCTGGTCAGACTGACGGGTAAACGGCAGGCCGCAGATACCACGGTCAGCATTACCTGACTGCAGGTCAATCAGATCTGAGGCGTTCAGGCTGTCTTCAGGATCGTAAAACTTCTGCAAACGCGCATCCAGAATACCTGCTGGCAAGCTGTTATCTTCGGTCAGTGGGAACCACTTCTCATTCGGGTAGTGAACGAAATCGCCGTTAGCGATGGACTGACCCAGCCAGAAATCGGCGAAGAAGTAGTTGGTTGAGAGACGCTCAAAATATTCGCCTAACGCGGAAGCCAGTGCCGCTTTCTTACTGGCACCTTTACCATTGGTAAAGCACAGCGGGCAGTCGCGATCGCGGATGTGCACAGACCAGACGTGTGGAACCGGGTTCAGCCAGGAGGCTTCTTCAATATTGAAGCCCAGGTCCTGCAGTTTCTGCTGGAAGCGTGCGATGGAGTCTTCCAGTGCGGCGTCTTTTCCTGGAATAAACGTTTGCGTCATGTTGGCGCTCTCTCAAGTCGATGGGGTGGGCGTAAAGCGCGCAATGATACGGGTTTTGCGCCTGCTTCGCTATTCAGTGGTCTAAATTTATCGCGGTATTGTCACGGCTATTTCATCGGTTGGCAGCATTCTGATTTTACTTCAGGAAACGCCCTCACAAAATTCCGTGGCTTATTGCATTTATGACATAAGCTGCGGTGGAGCCTGCTCTGGAAATGTGATCGCTATCGGATTAATGATTGCAGCCATTCGGAGGCAATGATAAAACCGATACGGTATTCATAACCGTTCGATATGACAGTGGTGAGGGGAAATGACGCAGGTTTATAATTTTAGCTCCGGCCCAGCGATGCTGCCGGTAGAAGTGCTCCGTCGTGCAGAACAAGAACTGACAAACTGGCACGGATTAGGCACCTCTGTAATGGAGATCAGCCATCGCAGTAAAGAGTTTATTGCTGTCGCTGAAGCAGCAGAACAGGATTTTCGCGATCTGCTGAAGATCCCATCGAACTACAAAGTTTTATTCTGCCATGGTGGCGCGCGCGCACAGTTCGCGGCGATTCCAGGCAACCTGCTGGGTGATGCGAAAACGGCTGACTACATCGATGGCGGTTACTGGGCACACAGCGCGATAAAAGAAGCGGAAAAGTATTGTTCCCCAAACACTATCGACGTCAAAACTACGCTTGACGGTAAACGTGCTTTATTACCAATGCGTGAATGGCAGTTGAACGACGATGCCGCCTATGTGCATTTCTGCCCGAATGAAACAATTGATGGTATTGCCATCGATGAAGAACCTGACTTTGGTGACAAAGTCGTGGTGGCTGACCTTTCTTCAACCATCATGTCTCGCCCAATCGATGTCAGCCGTTACGGTGTGATCTACGCAGGCGCACAGAAAAACATCGGGCCAGCGGGATTAACGCTGGTGGTGGTGCGTGAAGATCTGCTGGGCAAAGCACAGCGTTATGTGCCATCTATCCTTGATTACAAGGTGTTGGCTGAAAACGAATCAATGTTTAACACACCACCTACCTTTGCCTGGTATCTCTCTGGTCTGGTATTCAAATGGCTGAAAGAGAAGGGCGGTGTTGCTGAGATGGATAAGGTCAATCAGGCGAAAGCGGACCTGCTCTATGGCGTTATTGATAACAGTAGCTTCTACCGTAACGATGTTGCTGCTGCGAACCGTTCACGTATGAACGTGCCGTTCCAGTTGGCTGATGCCGCGCTGGATAAAGTGTTCCTGGAAGAGTCTCTGCAGGCAGGCCTGCATGCACTGAAAGGACATCGCGTGGTTGGCGGTATGCGTGCATCGATCTACAATGCGATGCCGCTGGAAGGGGTGAAAACCCTGACTGAGTTCATGATCGACTTCGAACGTCGTCACGGCTAATTACTCATCATAGGCCAGCCTGGCTGGCCACTGGCCCCGTTAAACAACGGGGTTTTGTCTTTTCTGGAGATTTGGTTTCACATGCAGGACTCCCTGACTCTACAACCGATTGCTCGCGTTGACGGCACGGTAAATTTACCGGGTTCAAAAAGCGTTTCTAACCGCGCATTGTTACTGGCCGCGCTGGCAAACGGCACGACTCGCCTGACCAATTTGCTGGACAGCGATGACGTCAAACACATGCTGAATGCGCTGAAGGCGCTGGGCGTCAATTACACGCTCTCTGCCGATCGTACCGTGTGCGAAGTGGTGGGGAATGCGGGACCGCTGCACAGTGATCAGGCTCTCGAACTCTTTCTGGGCAATGCCGGTACTGCGATGCGTCCGCTGGCTGCCGCATTGTGCCTGGGCCAACAGTCGATTGTGCTGACTGGCGAACCCCGCATGAAAGAGCGTCCAATTGGTCATCTGGTTGATGCACTGCGTCAGGGCGGAGCCAATATTGATTACCTGGAACAGACGGATTATCCGCCGCTGCGTCTGAACGGTGGGTTTGTGGGTGGTGAAGTCAGTGTGGATGGCAGTGTTTCCAGCCAGTTCCTGACGGCGCTGCTGATGACCGCTCCGCTGGCACCGAAAGACACTGTCATTACCATCAAAGGTGATTTGGTTTCCAAGCCGTACATTGATATCACTCTGCACCTGATGCGTTGCTTCGGTGTTGAGGTTGATAACCAGAATTACCAGCGCTTCGTGGTGAAAGGCCAGCAGCAGTATCAATCTCCGGGCGATTATCTGGTGGAGGGCGATGCCTCTTCTGCCTCTTATTTCCTCGCTGCCGCTGCCATTAAAGGTGGAACGGTTCGCGTAACCGGTATTGGCCGCAATAGTGTTCAGGGCGACATCCGCTTTGCTGATGTGCTGGAAAAAATGGGTGCGGTCATTGAGTGGGGTGATGACTATATTGCCTGCACACGTGGTTCTCTGACCGCGATTGATATGGACATGAACCATATTCCAGATGCGGCGATGACCATTGCCACCACGGCGCTGTTCGCGGAAGGCACCACCTTAATGCGTAACATCTACAACTGGCGCGTGAAAGAGACCGATCGCTTAGCGGCGATGGCGACAGAATTGCGCAAAGTGGGTGCGGAAGTTGAAGAAGGTCACGATTTCATTCGTGTTACTCCACCGGCTCAGCTTCAGCATGCGGATATTGGCACCTATAACGATCACCGCATGGCGATGTGCTTTGCGCTGGTGGCGTTATCGGACACGCCTGTCACCATTCTTGATCCTGGCTGCACGGCGAAAACCTTCCCGGATTACTTCCAGCAGTTGGCGAAAATCAGTCAGACCTCTTGATCACGCTACCCGGTACGCTTGTGCCGGGTTTCCTCGCTCTCTTCTGGTCTTGTTGGGCGGAAATTCTTCTGAATCTGTCGAAATTTCTGGCGCTGTCTACGCTAAAGGGTAACTAACCTGACGCGGGCAGCGTATAATGCCGCGCATTCAAACAGCCAAGAAGGCTGATAATAAGCACGCAGCAACAGGAGAGAACAATGACGGCAATCGCCCCGGTAATTACCATTGATGGCCCAAGTGGCGCAGGTAAAGGGACCTTGTGTAAAGCGATGGCGGAGTCATTGCAGTGGCATTTGCTGGATTCTGGTGCCATTTATCGCGTACTCGCATTGGCTGCACTTCACCATCAGGTGGATATCGAATCCGAAGAAGCATTGGTGCCTATGGCTGCTCACCTCGATGTGCGTTTCTTGTCTGTTGAAGGCGAGATGCAGGTCATTTTGGAAGGTGAGGATGTGACCGGTGAAATCCGCACGCAGGAAGTGAGCAATACGGCTTCGCGCGTTGCTGCCTTCCCACGTGTACGTGAAGCACTGCTGCGTCGACAGCGAGCATTCCGTGAAGAGCCGGGATTGATTGCGGATGGCCGCGATATGGGCACCGTGGTATTTCCCGATGCACCGGTAAAAATCTTCCTGGATGCAAGTTCAGAAGAGCGTGCTCACCGCCGTATGCTACAGTTGCAGGAGAAGGGCTTTAATGTTAACTTTGATCGCCTTTTATCCGAGATAAAGGAACGCGACGACCGCGATCGTAATCGTGCAATTGCGCCTTTAGTGCCTGCCACTGATGCTCTGGTACTGGATTCAACCAGTATGTCCATTGAGCAAGTGATTGAAAAGGCACTTGATTATGCCCGCCAAAAGCTGGGCATTTAATCTATTCGGTAAATGAATTGCAGTAACCCTGTACCAGGGACCCGGTGCTGGGCATGTGAAACAACCCCATCCGACAATGACGTCAGGTGGACGTTAAATTGAAGAATCCTAAGATTATCAATATGACTGAATCTTTTGCTCAACTATTTGAAGAATCACTGAAAGAAATCGAAACCCGTCCGGGTTCCATCGTTCGTGGCGTTGTTGTCTCTATCGACAAAGACGTAGTCCTGGTTGATGCGGGTCTGAAATCTGAGTCTGCAATTCCTGCAGAGCAGTTCAAGAACGCAGCCGGCGAACTGGAAATCCAGGTTGGCGACGAAGTTGACGTTGCGCTTGACGCAGTTGAAGACGGCTTCGGTGAAACCCTGCTGTCCCGTGAGAAAGCTAAGCGTCACGAAGCTTGGATCACGCTGGAAAAAGCTTACGAAGAAGCTGAAACTGTTACCGGTGTTATCAACGGCAAAGTTAAAGGTGGCTTCACAGTTGAGCTGAACGGTATTCGTGCGTTCCTGCCAGGTTCACTGGTTGACGTTCGTCCGGTTCGCGATACTCTGCACCTGGAAGGCAAAGAGCTTGAGTTCAAAGTAATCAAGCTTGATCAGAAACGTAACAACGTGGTGGTTTCTCGCCGCGCAGTTATCGAATCTGAAAACAGCGCTGAACGCGATCAGCTGCTGGAAAACCTGCAGGAAGGCATGGAAGTTAAAGGTATCGTTAAGAACCTCACTGACTACGGCGCATTCGTGGATCTGGGTGGCGTTGACGGCCTGCTGCACATCACCGATATGGCTTGGAAACGCGTTAAGCATCCAAGCGAAATCGTCAACGTGGGCGACGAAATCACTGTTAAAGTGCTGAAATTCGACCGCGAGCGTACTCGTGTATCCCTCGGCCTGAAACAGCTGGGCGAAGATCCATGGGTTGCTATCGCTAAGCGTTACCCAGAAGGCACCAAGCTGACTGGCCGTGTAACCAACCTGACCGATTACGGCTGCTTCGTTGAAATCGAAGAAGGCGTTGAAGGCCTGGTACACGTTTCTGAAATGGACTGGACCAACAAAAACATTCACCCATCTAAAGTTGTTAACGTGGGCGATGTTGTTGAAGTTATGGTTCTGGACATCGACGAAGAACGTCGTCGTATCTCCCTGGGTCTGAAGCAGTGCAAAAACAACCCATGGCAGCAGTTCGCTGAGACCCACAACAAAGGCGATCGCGTTGAAGGTAAAATCAAGTCAATCACTGACTTCGGTATCTTCATCGGCCTGGACGGTGGCATCGACGGTCTGGTTCACCTGTCAGACATCTCCTGGAACGCGACTGGCGAAGAAGCCGTTCGTGAGTACAAAAAAGGCGACGAAATCGCTGCTGTTGTACTGCAGGTTGATGCAGAGCGCGAGCGTATCTCTCTGGGCGTGAAGCAGTTGGCTGAAGATCCATTCAACAACTACATCACCCTGAACAAGAAAGGCGCTATCGTTAACGGTAAAGTGACTGCAGTAGACGCTAAAGGTGCTACAGTTGAATTGGCTGATGGCGTTGAAGGTTACCTGCGCGCTTCTGAAGCTTCACTGGACCGTATCGAAGACGCAACTCTGGTTCTGAGTGTTGGTGACGACGTTGAAGCTAAATTCACCGGCGTTGACCGTAAGAACCGCGTTGTAAGCCTGTCTGTTCGTGCTAAAGACCAGGCTGATGAGAAAGAAGCAATCAACACTGTTAACACCAAACAGGAAGAAAGCAACTTCTCTAGCGCTATGGCTGAAGCGTTCAAAGCGGCTAAAGGCGAGTAATCGACCCGAGGCACCGGACGATGCAAGTCGTCCGGTTTCGGTAAAAGCTGTCATACCTTTCCCATTAAGGATTAACCGGAGGTTACATGACCAAGTCAGAACTTATTGAAAGACTTGCTGGACAGCATACTCATATTCCGGCGAAAGTCGTTGAGGATGCGGTTAAAGAGATGCTCGAGCACATGGCCACTACGTTGGCACAGGGCGAGCGCATTGAAATCCGGGGATTCGGCAGCTTTTCTTTGCACTACCGCGCACCGCGCACTGGTCGTAACCCTAAAACGGGTGACAAAGTGGATCTGGAAGGTAAATACGTTCCCCACTTCAAGCCGGGCAAAGAATTGCGTGACCGTGCAAATATCTACGGCTAAGCCGTTACCGAACGATAAAGCGACACCTCCGGGTGTCGTTTTTTTTGCCCTAAATTCGTCGTTGTGAACCCGATTCAAAAATCATTCTCGGTTATGTAAATCCTTCCGGTTTTTTGGCATCCGTAATCCCGTTCTCCTTTTTCCTTAAGGCTATTCATACCAATTGCACGCAAACTGATACCCATTACGGGAGAGAAGTGATGCGAGTGACAGGGATTGCAGTGGCCAGAACAATGATTCTGGCGGCGCTACCGTTGGGATTGCTACCTCAAATACCAACAATTGAAATGATTGCTGTGATGGTGCCACTAGCACTCATTGTTGCATCCCTGCCGTGGGCTGCGCTGCGTCTTATCGGCATAGGGATCCTGCTTCTGGCATGGGCGCTGCTCGAAGCCAGGCAGATGCTGAACGCGATTGAGCGGCTTTCTATGGCACCAGCAGAAGTGACGCTGCGAATTGTTGAAGTGAAAGAAAAGCAGCAGCAGTTCAAAGCGCAGATTATTCGCATAGGTGACCGATATCAGTTCCCACCTTTGTTTGTCAGTATCAATGCGGAGTCAGTTGAGTCGGGATATTGTGCAGGGCAGCGCTGGAAAATGATCTTACGCCTGCGAGCGGTGCATGGTCGCTTGAATGAGGGTGGGTTTGATACCCAACGCTTTGCACTGGCAAACCATACGCCATTGCAGGGAAAAATCATTAACCAGCAGGTGGAATCAGTAGCTTGTAATTTACGCACGCAGGTTATGAGCCACCATCAACCTCTTTTCAAACACTTGCAACAACCTGCCATTTTGCAGGCGCTGGCTTTTGGTGAACGTGAGAACATGACCAAAACGCAGCGACAACTTTTACGTGAGACCGGAACAGCACACTTAATGGCGATTTCCGGCATGCATATTGCGCTAGCGGCCAGTGTCGGCTGGATAATGGTGCGAGGCTTACAGTTGCTGCTGCCTGCGCATGCCATCGGTTATCTATTGCCACTTATTGGTAGCATCATCACCGCAGCCATCTACTGTTGGCTATCAGGCAGCCATGCACCGGCACAACGCGCGCTGGTAGCGCTCCTGATCTGGACGACAATCAGGATTGCAGGTTGGCAGTTAACGGCCTGGCAGATTTGGACGCTGTGTATGGGCGGTCTGCTCTGGTTAGATCCCCTCACCGTATTATCTGAAAGCTTCTGGCTTTCTGCGCTTGCCGTCGCCATGTTAATTACCTGGTTCCAGTGGTTTGCCTTACCTGCACGATACCGTCAAGCCCGGCGCTGGCTGCCGCTGAGATTGCTGCACTTGCAGGTAGGCATGATGATACTGATGGCTCCTCTGCAGATTTTTCTGTTTCAGGGAATCAGCCTCAGTGCGCTGGTTGCAAATGTCATCGCGGTACCCGTGATATCGCTTATCACCGTACCATTGATATTACTGGCGCTTTTGCTGCCCGTGAAACCCATAGCCACGGCGTTGTGGTGGCTGGCAGATTTTTCCGTCAATCAGGTTATGCAGGGCCTGGCATACTTACCCGCAGGTTGGTGGCCACTCCATGATGCTTTGCCCGCAGTGGCCATGTTATGGGGAGGCTTGTTTCTATGGCGCAGTGGTTTGCTGAATCACACATTGATACCTTGCTGCGGCTGCGCACTGGCATTTCTGCTATGGCGTCACCAGTCTGAGCAAGACGACTGGCAGATTGACGTGTTGGATGTGGGGCATGGTCTGGCAATCGCTATTACACAGGGCAACGAAGTGGTGTTGTACGATACAGGCCCACGCTGGAACGAGGATGATGCGGGCGCACGCGTGATTCTGCCATGGTTACTGTACCAGGGAAGACATTTAAACACGGTGATTGTGAGCCATAAACATCTGGATCATCGGGGTGGGCTGAATTCACTGCATCAGGCCAATCCAAATATGTTTATCCGCAGCGCGTTAGGAGAAGCGGGGCATTTACCCTGTCAGCGAGGAGAGCAGTGGCAATGGGGCAAGCTGACCTTCACGGCACTCTGGCCACCTGCAGGAAACACGCAGGGGCAAAATAATGACTCCTGTGTCGTGCGCGTAGATGATGGTGCTGTCAGCCTGCTGCTCACCGGGGATATTGAGTCAGAAGCAGAAAGAAAACTGGTAGCATTAGAGAAAACCCAGCTCACCAGCACGTTAATGCAGGTCCCTCATCATGGTAGCCGAACATCTTCGGGGCCATTACTGTTACGTAGTGTTGCAGGAAAGGGGGCTGTGGCGTCGGTGGCGCGCTATAACGCCTGGCGCATGCCAGCCGTAGCGGTGGTTGAACGCTATCGCCAGCAGGGCTATCTCTGGTATGACACGGCGCAATCCGGACAGATTCACATCGGCATTCGGCAGGGTGAATGGCAGATTAAGGGATTGAGAGAGCAAATAAAACCTCGCTGGTATCATCAGTGGTTTGGCGTCAAACGTGAATCCAGGTAGAATGAGCGGCTATTTCAAACAGCGTGAATAAATAATGCATCAAGACAAAGATCTCTCAACGTGGCAGACGTTCCGCCGACTCTGGCCGATGATTGCGCCACACAAAGCAGGACTGTTTGTATCTGCAGTGGCGCTGATTCTCAATGCGGCCGGCGATACCTTAATGCTGTCGCTGTTGAAACCTTTACTGGATGATGGCTTCGGCAAGGCCGATCGCTCCGTCATGCTTTGGATGCCACTGGTGGTCATTGGCCTGATGCTGGTGCGTGGCGTGACCAGCTATATCTCCAGTTATTGCATTTCATGGGTGTCTGGCAACGTGGTGATGAATATGCGTCGCCGCTTGTTTGGCCACATGATGGGCATGCCAGTTGCCTTCTTTGACCAGCAATCAACCGGCACATTGCTGTCACGCATCACCTATGATTCCGAGCAGGTTGCTTCGTCCTCCTCCAGTGCGCTGGTGACGGTAGTGCGCGAAGGCGCCTCGATCATTGGCCTGTTTATCATGATGTTCTACTACAGCTGGCAGCTGTCGTTGATTCTGATTGTCCTTGCGCCGATTGTCTCCTTTGCTATCCGTACTGTCTCCAAACGTTTCCGTAGCATCAGTAAAAACATGCAGAATACGATGGGGCAAGTCACCACCAGCGCTGAACAGATGCTGAAAGGGCATAAAGAAGTGCTGATTTTCGGTGGTCAGGATGTGGAAGCCGGTCGTTTTGCTGAGGTCAGCAACAAAATGCGCCAGCAGGGCATGAAACTGGTTTCTGCCTCTTCTATCTCGGACCCGGTGATTCAGCTGATCGCCTCACTGGCTTTGGCATTTGTGCTCTACGCCGCCAGCTTCCCGAGTGTGATGGAAACTCTGACTGCCGGTACCATCACTGTGGTGTTCTCATCGATGATTGCCCTGATGCGCCCACTGAAGTCACTGACTAACGTTAATGCCCAGTTCCAGCGCGGCATGGCAGCCTGTCAGACCCTGTTCTCTATTCTGGATAGCGAGCAGGAAACCGATAATGGCAAACGTGAAATCACGCGTGCCAAAGGCGATGTGGAATTCCGTAATGTGACTTTCACTTATCCAGGTCGTGAAGTGCCTGCGCTGCGTGATATCAATCTGTCACTGCCAGAAGGCAAAACGGTGGCGCTGGTAGGACGTTCTGGTTCGGGTAAATCCACCATGGCGAGCCTGCTGACTCGCTTCTACGATATCGATTCGGGCGAGATTCTGCTCGACGGTCACGATCTGCGCGAATACACCCTGCGTTCCCTGCGTAATCAGGTGGCGCTGGTATCTCAGAATGTCCATCTGTTCAATGACACCATTGCCAATAACATCGCTTATGCACGCAATGGTGAATACACCCGCGAGCAGATTGAACAAGCTGCCACCATGGCGCATGCCATGGACTTCATTAAGAAGATGGATAACGGTCTGGATACTGTAATTGGTGAGAACGGCGTGCTGCTGTCAGGCGGCCAGCGTCAACGTATCGCCATCGCGCGTGCGTTGCTGCGTGATTGCCCAATTCTGATCCTTGATGAAGCGACTTCAGCATTGGATACCGAATCCGAGCGTGCGATTCAGGCCGCTCTGGACGAACTGCAGAAAAACCGCACTTCGCTGGTCATCGCCCACCGCCTGTCGACCATCGAAAAAGCCGATGAAATCGTGGTCGTGGAAGACGGTCGTATCGTTGAGCGCGGGACGCACAGTGTACTACTGGCTGAAAAGGGTGCTTATGCCCAGCTTCACAAACTGCAGTTTGGTCAATGATTGAACGCATCTGGAGCGGGCGCTCGCCACTGTGGCTACTGCTGTGGCCACTCAGTTGGCTGTATGGGGCGATCAGCAGTTTGATTCGCCTCAGTTATCAGCGAGGCTGGCGTAAAAGCTGGCGTGCGCCTTGCCCGGTGATTGTGGTTGGTAATCTGACGGCCGGGGGCAACGGTAAAACCCCGGTGGTGATTTGGCTGGTTGAGGCGCTGCAACAGCGTGGCCTGCGCGTTGGCGTAGTGTCACGCGGTTATGGCGGTAAAGCAGAACGTTATCCACTGCTGGTGACAGCCGATACCCCGACATCGCAAGCGGGTGACGAACCGGTGTTGATCGCGCAACGCACTCAAGTGCCGGTGGCGGTAGCCCCTCAACGCCGTATGGCGGTAGAGGGCCTGCTGGCCGCAAGAGAGCTGGATGTGATCATCACTGACGACGGTCTACAGCATTACGCGTTGCAGCGCGATCGAGAAATTGTGGTGGTGGATGGCGTGCGTCGCTTCGGCAATGGCTGGTGGTTACCCGCAGGTCCAATGCGTGAGCGAGCGTCCCGTCTGCAAACCGTCAATGCAATTATCGTCAATGGTGGTGAGGCGCAAGCTGGTGAGATCGCCATGACGTTGCGGCCTGGCAAGGCGGTCAATCTGGTAAGCGGTGAGACGGCAAGCCTCGATCAACTGCCCGAAATGGTGGCGATGGCGGGTATTGGCCATCCGCCGCGTTTCTTCAATACGTTGCAGCAGCAGGGGATTCAGCCAGTGGCAGAAATCGCGTTTGCCGATCACCATGCTTACAGCGAAGAAGAGCTGCAGCGTTTGACGCAAGCTCATCAGTGCCTGTTGATGACCGAAAAAGACGCGGTGAAATGCCGTAGTTTTGCGCGTGAAAACTGGTGGTATCTGCCGGTTGATGCCGATTTGTCGGGCGCATCCCTTGATGCACTACTCGACGATGTGACCCAACTCTGCACCACTGCGCGCGACGCCCGTTCGCGCTAAACCTGCTCAAAGGGAATCGAGTCATGACCAATACATCGTCCCTTTCGCTACAAACTGCTCGTCACTTACATCTGGCTGCTCAAGGGCTGTTACGCCCACCGAGTCGCCGGGCACGCTTTGCCGATATCCATGCCTGCGTGCGCCAAATGTCACTGCTGCAAATTGACACCATCAATGTCGTTGCGCGCAGCCCCTATCTGGTGTTGTTCAGCCGCCTTGGCGCTTATCCCACACAGTGGCTCGAAGAGACGCTGGCCTCCGGTGCGCTGTTTGAGTACTGGGCGCACGAAGCCTGTTTTATTCCCTTTGAAGATTACCCGCTGTTGCGTCACCGCATGCTGGAACCGCAGCGGCTGGGATGGAAATACAACGAGCAGTGGGTAGAAGAACATCAGCAGGAGATCGCCGCCTTGCTGAATCACATCGCTGAAAATGGCCCGGTGCGCGCGGCCGATTTTGCCAGTGATAAGCAGACCAAACCCGGCTGGTGGGCCTGGAAGCCACACAAGCGACATCTGGAAAACCTGTTCAGCGCGGGCGAGCTTATGGTGGTAGAACGCCGTAACTTCCAACGGGTGTACGATCTGCGATCGCGAGTGATGCCTGATTGGGATGATGAGCAACATGCACTCAATGAAGCGGAAGCGGTACAAGCGATGCTGGGACACAGTGCCCGCAGCCTGGGGATTTTTCGCGCCAGCTGGCTGGCCGATTACTATCGACTGAAGCGTGCTCCTTTACAGACCTGGATCGAGGGTGCCGAAGCAAAAGGTGAAATCGTGCGCGTCGAAGTGGAGCAGCTAGGGGAGATGTGGCTGCACGCCAGCTTATTGCCCCTGTTGGAAAAGATGCCCACCGCCACTCATACAGCCCTGTTGTCACCGTTTGATCCAGTGGTATGGGATCGCCGGCGCGCACTGGAGTTGTTTAATTTTGATTATCGCATTGAGTGTTATACCCCGGCTGAGAAGCGGGTCTATGGTTACTTTGTTCTGCCGGTGCTACACCGAGGTGCACTCAAGGCGCGTATAGATGCAAAGATGGATCGTCAGGCACAGCAACTGACCATTCGTGCATTCTGGCTTGAGCCGGGCGTGCGCGTCTCGCAGGCCTTCCTGACCGATGTGCAAAAAGCCATCAACCGTTTTGCGCAGTGGCAGGGTGCCAGTGAGGTAATCGTTGAAAATGCGCCTGCCGAACTGCTTGCTGCCTGGACGCCTCGATGGGCCATCAACGACTAAGTTCATCGCAATAATGCCGAGTCCGGCGCGCTACCCTTTGGGTACGCTATGGTATGCTAAGCGCCTGACAATCGGTGCTGAAAGGAGAAAATTATGGATCACCGTTTACTTGAGATTGTTGCTTGTCCGGTATGCAACGGAAAACTGTATTTCAACAAAGAGCAGCAGGAATTGATTTGCAAACCAGACGGCCTGGCTTATCCGGTTCGCGATGGCATTCCGGTATTACTGGAAGTGGAAGCGCGTACGCTTTCTGTTGAAGAGATCCATCCATGAGTTTCGTCGCCATCATTCCGGCGCGTTATGCATCAACGCGCCTGCCCGGCAAACCGCTGGTGGATATTCACGGTAAACCGATGGTGATTCATGTGATGGAGCGCGCTCGAGAGTCGGGCGCCGATCGCGTAATTGTGGCGACCGATCACCCCGAGGTTGCTGCAGCGGTAACAGCTGCCGGTGGTGAAGTGTGCATGACGCGCGCGGACCACCAGTCGGGTACCGAGCGCCTGGCGGAAGTGATAGAGAAATATCAGTTTGCCGATGACACCATTATCGTCAACGTGCAGGGCGACGAGCCGATGATTCCCGCCGAAATCGTACGTCAGGTTGCGGAAAATCTGGCGCAGGCTGATGCAGGGATGGCGACATTAGCCGTGCCGATTACCGATGCAGAAGAAGCGTTTAACCCCAATGCGGTTAAAGTGGTAATGGATGCGAAAGGCTATGCGCTTTATTTCTCTCGCGCCACCATTCCGTGGGATCGCGAGCGTTATGCGAAATCGCGCGAACAAATTGGCGACACTTTGCTGCGTCACATTGGCATTTACGCCTATCGCGCCGGCTTTATCCGTCGTTATATTGCGTGGGAACCTTGCCCATTAGAACACATTGAGCTGCTGGAGCAGCTGCGCGTGCTGTGGTACGGCGAGAAAATCCACGTTGCCGTAGCGCAAACCGTGCCAAGCGTTGGCGTGGACACGCCAGAGGATCTGGTCCGTGTTCGTGCGGCCATGCAGGGTTAAAGCCCGACCGGCCAGCCGCTCGCGCTGGCCATAAAGTTTGATCTGGCGCTAAGTTTCGCGCCACCATGACCTCCAGGATAGTGAAGTCAATTGACTGCGGAGGATAACGCATGGAACAGCTCCGTTCAGAACTGGCGTTGATACTGGGTGAAGGTATCAGCCGCCTTGAAACCATTAGCGAACAGGCGCAGTCGCGGCTGTACGCACTCTATGACAACGACGGTAAACCGATGCCGCTGGTGGCGAAGTATTTTCGTCATCAAGGACGTGCAGCGCTTGAAGCCAAAAAACTTACCATGTTAGGTCATGATGGGCTGGTCACAGTACCTGCAGTTTTTGGCCTGGTGCTCAGTCAGCAGCCGCCGGTACATGAAATGCTACTGATGGCGCGCTTCAATGGCGTTTCCGCCGAAGCGCCAGCGCGCACAGCCGGTCGCTGGGAGCAACTGTGTGAGCAGATTGTCGAGGGTGTACTTGGATGGCACCGCATCGACAGCCACGGATTGGTGGGAAGGGTTGATAGTGTGCAGGAAAACAACTGGCCAGCCTGGTATCGCCAGCGTGTCGAAGTGCTATGGGCCACGTTGGGCTATCTGTCACCGCCATTTTTCACATTGGAAGATCGGCAGATCCTTTATCGCAGCCGACAGCAGTTGACTAATCTCTTCAAAGAGTTCGACGATCCCTGCGTGCTGATGCACGGCAACCTGCGTTTATCCAGCATGCTGAAAGATGCGCGCAGTGACCAACTAGTGGCGATGATGCAACCGGGCAATATTCTCTGGGCTCCGCGTGAATATGAGTTAATCCGGTTGGCAGATAGCGGGGCCGAGGCCTCACTGCTGCAGCACTATCTGCAACGCGCGCCGGTTTCTGAAGGCTTTATCTGGCGGCGATGGCTGTATCAGCTGTGGGACTGTGTCGATACGTTGGTGAGCAGCGGACAGTTTGACCGTCCGCGTTTTGATCATGCCCGCGAGCAGTTACTTCCCTGGCTCGGTTGACAGGAAATCATCACCGCGCAACCGTTGCCAGATCTGGCCCAGGGTTTCATAAATCGCACGTTCACTGTGTCCCAGCCACATTGGCGATGGCAACGTGCGATCCCAGGCACTGATCGGCGAGGTAATGGCTAACTGATTTGCCGGCGCGGCTATCGGGTTCAGGCCGGCGCTCTGGAAGAAATGCATCGCACGCGGCAAATGGTTTGCCGATGAGACCAGCAGGAAAGGGTGATTGCCGATGGTTTGTTTGACGGCCAGTGCTTCCTCACCCGTATCATGCGGTTGGTCCAGCGTGATAATCGCCGAACGCGGCACTCCCAGACTTTCGGCTACCTCAGCCGCCACGCTGGCGTTGCTGCGAGGATTAAAACCTGCGGCAGCACCAGTGAAAATCATTTTGGCTTGTGGATAACGGTGCCACTGTCGCACGCCTTCTGTTACCCGAGGCAAGCTGTTATTGAGTAAATTGGAACTCGGTGCCCAATTCGGATTGAAGGTATAGCCACCGCCCAGCACCACGATATAATCCACGGGTTCGCTACCGTTCCAGGTGGAGTAATGCTGTTCGATGGGGCGCAACAGGCGATCGGCAACGGGTTGCAAGCTGAGCAGCAAAAGCAGCAGCCAGCTAGCAGAGATCAGGATTTTGCCGCCTTTTTGCCAGCGACTAAACCAGAGAAGTAAAAGTCCCACCGCCATGAGCGACAACAGCAGCGGTAAAGGGAGTAACATCGCGCCAATCCATTTCTTTAAGGCAAAAAACATCGAAATTTGCTCCTTTTGTCCGAAAAAACAGCAGCCAGACAGTTACTGTAGCGTGAAAGGTTCATTCTTAATGAGCCTGTGACAAAATAGCACAAGTTGAATGCAGCACAGTGGAGCCATCATCATGCAGGATCGTAACTTTGACGATCTGGCGGACAAATTCTCGCAGAACATTTATGGCACCCGCAAAGGGCTGGTGCGCCAGGCGATCCTGTGGGACGAGCTGGATGCACTTTTGCCAACCTTACCGGATGGTCCCCTTAACATACTGGATGCCGGCGGCGGGGTAGGACAAATCTCCTGCGGCCTTGCCGCGCGTGGGCATCGGGTATTGTTGTGCGACCTCTCCGCTGAGATGCTCAAACTGGCTGAAGCGCATGCGCACACTGAGGGTGTGAGCCACAACATGCAATTCAAACAAATTAGCGCGCAGCAGGTTGGCGAACATTTGGATCAGCCGGTTGATCTGGTATTGTTTCACGCTGTGCTGGAGTGGGTGGCTGAACCCGAAGCGGTGTTGCGTGCGCTTTGGCAAACGCTCAAGCCTGGTGGTGTACTGTCGTTGATGTTTTACAACGCGCATAGCCTGACGTTCCGCACACTTCAGCTCGGTAATTTCGGCTATCTGCGCGCCAATATGATGAAACGTAAAAAGCGTACACTGTCGCCAGACTTTCCCCGCGATCCGCAGGACGTCAACGGCTGGCTGATTAATGCTGGCTTTGAGATTGAGCAACGAGCCGGGATCCGCGTGTTTTCCGACTACATGAAACCGCCTCCGCCCGGTGTCGTCAAAAGCGTTGAAGAGATTATTGAGATGGAACGGCGCTACTGTCGTCAGGAGCCCTTTTTAAGTTTAGGGCGCTATATCCACGTGACCGCGCGCAAACCCAGGTAGAAGGATCAACTATGAGCGAATTTTCCCAGACGGTCCCCGAATTGGTGGCATGGGCGCGCAAGAATGACTTTTCACTTGCGTTGCCGGTAGAGCGTCTGGCCTTTTTGCTGGCTATCGCCACCCTGAATGGGGAGCGCATGGACGGTGAGATGAGTGAAGGTGAACTGATCGATGCTTTTCGTCATGTCAGCAAGGCCTTTGAACAAACCCACGAAACCGTTCAGGTACGTGCCAACAATGCCATCAATGACATGGTGCGTCAGCGCCTGCTCAACCGTTTTACCAGCGAGCTAACTGAAGGCCATGCGATTTATCGCCTGACGCCGCTCGCCATCGGCATTACCGATTACTACATCCGTCAGCGTGAATTTTCCACGCTGCGCCTGTCGATGCAGTTGTCGATCGTGGCGCAGGAATTGAAGCGCGCCGCAGACGCCGCCGAAGAAGACGGTGATGAATTCCACTGGCATCGCAACGTTTTCGCCCCGCTGAAATATTCAGTGGCGGAGATTTTCGACAGCATAGATATGACCCAGCGCCTGATGGATGAGCAGCAGCAAGCGGTGAAAACCGACATTGCCGATCTGCTGAATAAAGACTGGCGTGCAGCGATCTCCAGCTGTGAGCTGTTGCTGTCGGAAACCTCCGGCACGCTGCGCGAATTGCAGGATACGCTGGAAGCGGCAGGCGATAAATTGCAGGCCAATCTGTTACGCATCCAGGATGCCACGCTGAGCAGCCCGGATCTGGGCTTTGTCGATAAGCTGGTGTTTGACCTGCAAAACAAACTGGACCGCATCATCAGTTGGGGCCAGCAGGCGATCGATCTGTGGATTGGCTACGATCGCCACGTGCATAAATTCATTCGTACTGCCATCGACATGGATAAGAACCGCGTATTTGCGCAGCGTTTACGCCTGTCGGTGCAGAACTACTTCGACCAACCCTGGGCGCTGACCTACGCCAATGCCGACCGTCTTTACGATATGCGCGATGAAGAGATGACGCTGCGTAATGATGAGGTGATGGGCGAGCTGCCGCCAGAGATGGAGTATGAAGAGTTTAATGAGATTCGTGAGCAGCTCGCCGCGATGATCGAAGAAGCATTGCAGATTTATAAGCTGGAGCAAAAGCCGCTCCATCTTGCCACGGTAATGCGCGATTACCTGACGCAATACCCGCGTGCACGACACTTCGATCTGGCGCGCATCGTCATCGATCAAGCCGTGCGACTCGGCGTGGCGGAAGCTGATTTAGCCGGTCTGCCGGCAGAATGGCAGACCATTAATGATTACGGAGCCAAGGTGCAGGCACATGTCATCGACAAATATTGAACAAGTGATGCCCGTCAAACTGGCGCTGGCACTGGCAAACCCGATTTTTCCGGCGCTCGATAGCCAGTTACGTGCGGGTCGCCACATTGGTATCGAAGAGCTGGATAATCACGCTTTTCTGATGGATTACCAGGAGTATCTGGAGGAGTTCTATGCGCGCTATAACGTTGAACTGATGCGCGCGCCGGAAGGCTTCTTCTATCTGCGTCCGCGTTCCACCACCTTGATTCCACGCTCGGTGCTCTCAGAGCTAGACATGATGGTCGGCAAAATCCTCTGTTATCTCTATCTCAGTCCGGAACGCCTGGCCAACGAAGGGATTTTTACCCAGCAGGAGCTCTACGATGAGCTGTTATCACTGGCTGATGAGAGCAAACTGCTCAAGCTGGTGAATCAACGTTCAACCGGTTCTGACCTGGATCGCGCCAAGCTGCAGGAAAAAATGCGTGCGTCACTCAGCCGCCTGCGCCGCTTAGGCATGGTGTGGTACATGGGTAACGACAGCAGCAAATTCCGCATTATGGAATCGGTGTTCCGCTTTGGAGCCGATGTCCGTAGTGGCGATGATGCGCGCGAAGCGCAGCTGCGACTGATCCGCGATGGCGAGGCTATGACGCTGGAAAGTAAGCCCGCAGCCAATGAGAGCGACGAGGCGGACAACGAGAATGACATTGACAGCGATGCGAGTGATAACGCGGAGGATGAACAGGAATGATTGAACGCGGTAAATTTCGTTCGCTAACGCTGATCAACTGGAACGGCTTTTTTGCCCGTACCTTTGATCTCGATGAGTTGGTGACCACACTTTCCGGTGGTAACGGTGCCGGTAAATCCACCACCATGGCGGCTTTCGTCACGGCGTTGATCCCCGATTTAACCCTGCTGCACTTCCGTAACACCACGGAAGCGGGCGCGACCTCTGGCTCACGCGACAAAGGCCTGCACGGCAAGCTGCGCGCAGGCGTTTGCTATGCGGTGCTGGATGTCGTCAACTCGCGCCATCAGCGCGTGGTGGTTGGCGTGCGTCTGCAACAGGTTGCCGGACGCGATAAGAAAGTCGATATCAAACCCTTCAGTATTCATGGCCTGCCGACTGATTCGCTGCCAACGGATATGCTGACTGAAATTCTTAACAGCCGTCAGGCGCGTGTGTTGCCGCTGGCGGAAGTAAAAGAACGCGTTGAAGCGCAGGAAGGCGTGCAGTTCCGTCAGTACAACTCGGTCACTGATTACCACGCTGTTCTGTTTGAGCTGGGTGTGGTGCCGCGTCGTCTGCGCACTGCCAGCGACCGCAGTAAGTTCTATCGCCTGATTGAAGCCTCACTGTACGGCGGTATCTCCAGCGCCATTACCCGTTCTTTGCGCGATTACCTGTTGCCGGAAAATGGCGGCGTGCGTAAAGCCTTCCAGGATATGGAAGCGGCGCTGCGTGAGAACCGCATGACGCTGGAAGCGATTCGCGTCACGCAGTCCGATCGCGACCTGTTCAAGCATTTGATCTCAGAAGCCACCAGCTATGTGTCGGCTGATTATATGCGTCACGCCAACGAGCGTCGCATTCATCTCGACGGCTCGCTGCAGCTGCGTAATGAACTGTTCACCAGTCGTAACCAGCTGGCTTCCGAACAGTATCGTCACATCGAAATGGCGCGTGAACTTTCTGAGCACAACGGTGCTGAAAGCGATCTGGAAACCGATTATCAGGGCGCCAGCGACCACCTGAATCTGGTCCAAACGGCCATGCGTCAGCAGGAAAAGATCGAGCGTTACGATGCCGATCTCGAAGAGCTGACCTATCGTCTGGAAGAGCAGAACGAAGTGGTGGCGGAAGCGCGTGAAGTGCAGGAAGAGAACGAAGCGCGTTCCGAAGCGGCTGAAATTGAAGTTGATGAGCTGAAAAGCCAGTTAGCCGATTTCCAGCAGGCGCTGGATGTGCAACAAACTCGTGCCATCCAATATCAGCAAGCACTTCAGGCGCTGGAAAAAGCGCGTGCGCAGTGTCAGTTGCCTGATCTCACCATCGCTAACGCCGCCGAATGGCAGGAAACCTTCCAGGCACGCGAAGAAGAAGCCACTGAGCAACTTTTGCGTCTGGAACAGAAATTGAGTGTGGCCGAAGCGGCACACAGCCAGTTTGACCAGGCATTAGCCCTGGTGACCAGCATCGCTGGAGAAGTGAGCCGTCAGGATGCATGGCAGGTAGGACGCGACTTACTGCGCGATGCCGCTAACCAGCGCCATCATGCCGATCAGCTCTCTTCGCTGCGCCTGCGTCTCAATGAACTGGAAACGCGCCTGCGCGAGCAGCACGATGCCGAACGCCTGTTAGCCGATTTCTGCAAACGTCAGGGTCAGCAGTACGATGCCGACGCGCTGGAAGGGCTGCAGCGTGAGCTGGAAGCGCAGATTGAACAGCTGAACGAAAGCGTGTCCGATGCCGGTGAGCGTCGCATGTTAATGCGCCAGGAACTGGAACAGCTGCGTGAACGTATTACTGCACTGACGGCGCGTGCGCCTCATTGGCTGGCCGCGCAGGAAATCCTGACGCAGCTCAGCGAGCAGACTGGGCAAGAACTGACCAACAGCCAGCAGATCACTGAGTTCATGCAGCAACTGCTGGAACGTGAACGTGAAACCACCGTTGAACGTGACAATGTGGCGGCACGTAAACGTGAAGTTGAGCAGCAGATCGAGCGTTTAAGTCAACCTGGCGGCGCGGAAGATGCCCGTCTGACGCAACTGGCAGAACGATTCGGCGGCGTACTGCTGTCTGAAATCTACGATGACGTCACGCTGGATGACGCACCGTATTTCTCGGCGTTGTATGGTCCATCACGCCATGCGATTGTGGTCCCCGATCTCTCCCTGGTGCGCGATCTGCTGGATGGCCTGGATGATTGTCCGGAAGATCTCTATCTGATTGAAGGGGATCCGCAGGCGTTTGATGACAGCGTCTTCAGCGTCGATGAGCTGGAAAATGCCGTGGTGGTGAAAGTGGCTGAGCGTCAGTGGCGCTATTCCCGCTTCCCGAAAGTGCCGCTGTTTGGCCGTGCCGCGCGTGAAAACCAGTTGGAACTGCTCAACAATGAACGCGACCAGCTGGCAGAGCGTTTTGCCACCTTGTCGTTTGATGTGCAGAAAACGCAGCGTTTGCATCAATCCTTCAGCCGCTTTATCGGCAGTCACTTAGCCGTGGCCTTTGATGAAGATCCGGAAGCGCTGATCCGTCAGTTGAACAGCCGCCGTGGCGAGCTGGAGCGTGGTCTGGCACAGCATGAAAACGATAACCAGCAGCAGCGTGCGCAGTTTGAACAGGCGAAAGAGGGCGTTAGCCAGCTGAACCGTTTACTGCCGCGTGTGAATTTGCTGTTGGATGATTCACTGGGCGATCGCTGCGAAGAGATTCGTGAACGTGTTGAAGAATCCCAGGAAGCCGCACGCTTCCTGCATCAGCATGGCGCTAAACTCAGCAAGCTGGAGCCGCTGGTGTCGGTGCTGCAGAGCGATCCACAGCAGCACGATCAGCTGGAACGAGACTATCAGCAAGCGCAGCAGCAGCAGCGTGATGCGCGTCAGCAGGCCTTTGCCCTGACGGAAGTGGTGCAGCGTCGCGCCCACTTCAGCTACGAAGATTCTGCCGGCATGCTGACGGGCAATAGCGATCTAAATGAGAAACTGCGTCAGCGTCTGGAGCAAGCAGAAGGCGAACGCAGCCGTGCGCGTGAACGTCTGCGCGAGCATCAGGCGCAGCTGACCCAATATTCACAAGTGCTGGCGTCGCTGAAAAGTTCCTATGACGCCAAGCGCGACATGCTGAAAGAGTTGCAGCAGGAGATGCAGGATATCGGCGTGCATGCCGATGCCAGCGCCGAAGAGCGCGCCCGCGCTCGCCGCGATGAGCTCTATACCGCATTAAGCCACAACCGTGCCCGTCGTAATCAGCTGGAGAAACAGCTGACGTTCTGCGAAGCCGAAATGGACGGCCTGCAGAAGAAGCTGCGTAAGTTGGAGCGTGATTATCATCAGATCCGTGAGCAAGTGGTCAGCGCCAAAGCGGGCTGGTGCACGGTGCTGCGTCTGGTGAAAGAAAATGGCATGGAGCGTCGACTGCATCGTCGTGAGATGGCTTATCTCGGCGGTGACGAGCTGCGTTCAATGTCGGATAAGGCATTAGGTGCATTGCGTCTGGCGGTGGCGGATAACGAACATCTGCGTGATGTGCTGCGCATGTCGGAAGATCCGAAACGCCCAGAGCGCAAAGTACAATTCTTTATCGCGGTGTATCAGCATCTGCGTGAGCGTATTCGTCAGGACATCATTCGCACTGACGATCCGGTTGAAGCCATCGAGCAGATGGAAATTGAGCTGAATCGTCTGACGGAAGAGCTGACTGCGCGCGAGCAGACGCTGGCCATCAGCTCACGCAGCGCGGCGAATATCATTCGTAAAACCATTCAGCGTGAACAGAATCGTATTCGTCAGCTGAACCAGGGCTTGCAGGCTGTCAGCTTTGGTCAGGTGCGCAGTGTACGTCTCAACGTCAACGTCCGTGAGGCGCACTCCACGCTGCTCGATACCTTGTCTGAACAGCATGAAGCGCATCAGGACCTGTTCACCAGCAATCGCCTGACCTTCTCTGAAGCACTGGCGAAACTGTATCAACGTCTGAATCCGCAAATCGATATGGGTCAGCGCACGCCGCAGACTATTGGCGAAGAGCTGCTCGACTACCGCAACTATCTTGAGATGGAAGTGGAAGTGAACCGTGGCTCCGATGGCTGGCTGCGCGCAGAGAGTGGCGCGTTGTCGACCGGTGAAGCGATCGGTACCGGTATGTCGATTCTGGTGATGGTGGTACAGAGCTGGGAAGAGGAATCACGTCGTCTGCGTGGCAAAGATATTTCGCCATGCCGACTGCTGTTCCTCGATGAAGCAGCGCGTCTTGATGCCCGCTCTATCGCCACGCTGTTCGAACTGTGTGAACGTCTGGAGATGCAGCTGGTGATCGCCGCGCCAGAAAACATCAGCCCGGAAAAAGGCACCACTTACAAACTGGTACGTAAAGTGTTCAATAACACCGAACACGTGCATGTTGTCGGTCTGCGTGGCTTCTCGGCTGACCCTGCGCCAGCGAAACGCGAGACCAGCGATATCGATTTAGAAACAGAAAATACCTGACGCTGAATCTGGTTAAAAAACAGCGCACCGTTTAATCTGTAAGCGGCATCTGCACACTCAGGCAGATGCCGTTTTTTATTTGTATACTCAACAATAAGAGTAAGGCTGTACATGGCGATAACAGGGCGCTGTGTCTTAGGTGAGAAGGGGGCAGGGATGTGGCTGAATAAAAGAAGCAAAATGAATCGTGCGGTATTCGCACTCAGTGTTTCACTGGTATTGTCGCCGCTGGCCACCAGCCAGGCCGCGATTATTGCCGCATTACCCGGAACGTCGCATAGCGCCATGTCTGTGGCGGCGAGTCAGCATCAGATTCAGCAGGCTTTTAGCCCCAGTCAGCAACCTTTCTATTTACCCGGATTAGCCGGCATCTACGCTGCGCGTAATATGGCGCCACTCTGGCAGGATCAGCAAGCGGTGCAGGCATTCCAGCAACAGCTGGCGGAAGTGGCGCTTTCCGGTGTCCAGCCACAGTTTACCCGCTGGGTTGAATTACTCACCAATCCCAATGTTACCGGCATGGCGCGTGACATCGTGCTGAGTGATGCCATGTTGGGCTATTTGCAGTTTGTCGCCAATGTACCCACTCAGGGCGAAACCTGGTTGTACAGTAATGTGCCTTACAAACTGACGATGCCGGGCGTTGCCGCCATTAACCAGTGGCAGAGTGCGGTGAACGGTGGCGGCAGCCGCGCGTTTGTCATCTCGCTGGCACCGCAGCATCCGCAATATGCACCGATGCACAGTGCGCTAAAGGCACTGCTTACCGATAACCGTCCGTGGCCGCAGCTGCGCGACAGCGGTACGCTGCGTCCAGGGCAAATCAGCAACGATGTGCCCGCGCTAAGAGAAATTTTGCAGCGTACCGGCATGCTGGCTGCTGCGACGCACAGCAGCACTCCGACCCCAGCTGATGATGCCGTTCCGACGGCACCTGTGCCGGTTAGCCAGAGTAACCAGCCGATTGCGGTAAGCCCATCGGCTGCCAACGTGAACGATTTGTCTGCACAGGCACCTGCGGCAACCGGCAACGTGGTGGCGAGTACGACGCCTGCTGGCGATAATGTGTATGACGCCGCGCTGGTGGAAGGGGTCAAACGCTTCCAGCACTGGCAAGGCTTAGAAGATGATGGGGCGATAGGCCCCCGCACACGTGAGTGGCTGAATGTGTCACCGCAGATGCGAGCGTCGCTACTGGCGCTCAACATCCAGCGCCTGCGTCTGCTGCCGGATGATATGCACAACGGCATCATGGTGAACATTCCTAACTATTCACTCACCTATTACAACAACGGCGCCACAATTCTGTCATCGCGGGTCATTGTTGGTCGCCCCGACCGTAAAACGCCGTTGATGCGCAGTGCACTTAACAACGTGGTGCTGAATCCACCGTGGAATGTCCCCACCACGCTGGTGCGCCAGGATATCGTGCCGAAGGTCAAACAAGATCCCGGATACCTCTATAAGCATGGCTATACCTTACTGTCGGGCTGGAGTGCGGATGCGGAAGTGATCGATCCGTCGATGATTGACTGGCACATGGTTTCTGCCGCCAGTTTCCCGTATCGCATTCGTCAGGCTCCTGGTGCGATGAACTCGTTGGGGCGTTACAAATTTAATATGCCGAGTTCCGATGCCATCTATTTGCACGACACGCCGAACCACGGCCTGTTCCAGCGCGATATCCGCGCACTGAGCTCAGGTTGTGTGCGCGTGAACAAGGCTTCTGAACTGGCCGACCTGCTGCTGCAGGATGTGGGCTGGAATGACAGCCGCATCTCCGACACGCTGAAACAGGGCGACACGCGTTACGTGTCGATTCGCCACCGTATCCCGGTGAATCTCTATTATTTGACCGCGTGGGTCGCGGCGGATGGACAGACGCAGTATCGTACAGATATTTACAATTATGATAACCCTGCGCGCTCTGGCAGCCAGGTGCTGTCAAAAGCAGGAAAACTTCTCCTCTAGTCATTGATTTGCCAGTTTTCACTTCTCTTCGAAAAGCTCAGGACCAGTGGCAAAATTTCGATTTTGCGCTGGTTTTGGCCATTCTGTGACACATTCCGGGTTGACTGACTCTTAGGCTGCAGTTACTGTTCGGCCTTGTGTACTTTTTACACATATTTTTATCGCTTTAGATTAGGTAACTCCGCAACATGGCTAATTTTGATTCTCAACGTCGTCGATTACTCCTGATTGGAGGCGCAGCGGCAGGATTGTCACTGCTTCCTGGCTCAGCGCTGGCTTCGCTTTCCACCTCGCGCCCCCGAGTATTGACGCTTAATAACCTTCACACCGGTGAAACCCTTAAAACGGAGTTTTTTAACGGCAAGAGTTATGACAAGGATGAGTTAGCCCGCTTAAATCACTTCTTCCGCGATTATCGCGCCAATCAGGTGAAACATATTGACCCACACCTCTTTGATCAGCTCTATCGCTTACAGATGGTGCTGAACACCCGCAAACCGGTGCAGCTGATCTCAGGCTACCGCACGTTAGCGACCAACAATATGCTGCGTGAATCAGGTCCTGGTGTGGCCAAACACAGTTATCACACCAAAGGGCAGGCGATGGATTTCCACATCGAGGGAATTTCATTGAGCAATGTTCGCAAAGCGGCGTTATCTATGCGCGCCGGTGGTGTAGGATATTACCCGCGCAGCAACTTCGTACACATTGATACCGGGCCTGCAAGGCACTGGTCCTGATACCGGCAGCGCTGCGTGTGTCGGTCATGGAGCGCTATGAATTACCACATTATTCCGGTTACGGCCTTTTCTCAGAACTGCTCGGTCATCTGGGATGACGAAACCCAGCAGGCGGCGCTGGTTGATCCCGGCGGCGATGCCGAGACGATTATTGCCGTATTGGCTGAGCGGGGATTAACCCCCGCACAAATTCTGCTTACACATGGTCATCTGGATCATGTGGGGGCCGCCGCTGAACTCGCCGCACACTATCAGATTCCTATTGTTGGCCCACATAAGCTGGATGCGTTCTGGCTGGATAATTTGCCGACGCAAAGCCGCATGTTTGGCCTGCCGGAATGCGCGCCACTGGCGCCAGATCGTTGGCTGGAAGAGGGCGAAACGGTTCAGGTTGGGAATGTCACGCTGGAAGTACTGCTTTGCCCTGGCCACACACCGGGACACATTGTGTTCTTCGATCGTGATGGGCGTTTATTGATATCGGGCGATGTGATCTTTAACGGCGGTGTCGGGCGTACTGATTTCCCGCAGGGGAGCCACAGTGATTTAATCGCTGCAATCAACACCAAACTGTTACCGTTGGGTGATGACGTGACTTTTGTCCCGGGCCACGGTCCGATTTCCACCTTGGGTCGGGAGCGTATCAGCAATCCGTTCCTGCAATAAAAAATGGGCCGTTAAGGCCCATTTCTCATTCTGCTGGCTGGCTTAGAGCACAGCGACAATTGCTTCACACAGCGCAGACATATTGTCTGGCGTCATCCCTGCCACGTTCACACGGCCAGAGTTAACGGCATATACGCCAAACTCGTCACGCAGGCGAACAACCTGATCTTTAGTCAGGCCGCTAAACGAGAACATGCCATTCTGCTTAATGATAAAGCTGAAGTCCTGTTTCGCGCCTTTCTCCGCCAGGGTATTCACAAACAGCTGACGCATGCGCTGGATGCGCTGACGCATATCTGTCAGCTCCTGCACCCAGATGGTACGCAGCGCGTCGTTACCGAGGATGGTGGCCACCACTGAGGCACCGTGCGACGGTGGATTAGAGTAGTTAGCACGGATGCTGTACTTCACCTGACTAAAGGCGGTTTTCGCTACATCACTATTGGCGGCAACCAGCGTCAGTGCACCTACGCGTTCGTTGTACAGGCCAAAGTTTTTCGAGTACGAGCTGGCAACAATCAATTCCTGATGCGAGGCCGCGAAAATACGCAGACCTTCAGCATCTTCATCCAGACCGCGCGCGAAGCCCTGATAGGCGAAGTCGAACAGTGGCAGCCAACCTTTTTCCTGCGACATTTTCGCCAGCTGTTGCCATTGGTCTGCTGAAGGGTCAACGCCAGTCGGATTGTGGCAGCAGCCGTGGAACAGCACCACGTCACCGGCTTTGGCTTCCTGCAACGAGGCGACCATGCCATCAAAATCGAGGCTATGATTGGCCGCATCGTAGTACTGGTAATCGCAGACTTCCAGACCCGCCGCGTTAAATACGTTTTTGTGGTTCGGCCAGCTTGGGTTGCTCACCCACACGCGCTTCACATTGGTCTGAGTCGCGAGGAAATCCGCAGCGACGCGCAGCGCACCGGTGCCACCTGGAGTTTGAGCTGTGCACGCGCGGCCCGCTGAAATCAGCGCGCTCTCTTTGCCGAACAGCAATTCCTGAGTGCAGCGAGCAAAATCGGCCAGGCCATCAATGCTCAGGTAATTTTTGGTGGTTTCATTTTCCAGCAGATACTGCTCAGCTTTTTTAACACTGGTGAGTACCGGTGTTTTACCGGTTTCATCTTTATAGACACCAATGCCAAGGTTGATTTTATTCGGGCGGTCGTCGGCGCGAAACAGGTCAGCCAGTCCCAGAATAGGATCGGCGGGTGCGGCAGAGATCGATTCAAACATGAGTCAGTTCCGTTTGGGTGAACTTTAGCAAAATGAGCTATCAGGTTAGCGTCAGATGATACGCTTGCCAACCGCTGACATAAAAAAGAAATAAGCCGCGTGTATAAAGTAGTGGCGCTAATTGAGAGGCCGATCACTGAAACGCAAAACGGAGCCCGAAGGCTCCGTTTTTAGGTCTTACAAGTTCTTAATCAGGTGATTAGAACTGGTATTGCAGACCAACACCCACTACGTCATCGGTGTTAGTACCGGTAGAGCGGGTGAATTCGTTGTCATCCAGCAGGTTGATTTTGTAATCAACATAGGTAGACATGTTTTTGTTGAAGTAGTAGTACGCACCCACTTCGATGTATTTAACCAGGTCTGCATCGCCGCCACCAAAGGTGCCGACAGCATTCAGGTCCTTACCTTTAGACTGCAGGTAAGCGATGGATGGACGCAGGCCGAAATCGAACTGGTACTGAGCAACAACTTCGAAAGCTTGCGCTTTGTTAGCTGCGAAGTTGTAAGCGTCACCGGCTACGTTGGTACCGTTGTTGCCATAGTTAGTCAGGTTACGTGACTCACCGTAGAAGGCTGCCAGGTATACGTTGTTCGCGTCATATTTCAGACCAAAACCGTATGCGCTTGCTTTATCGCCGTTACCGTCAGCAGTCTGAGCGTCGGTACGGTCGCCTGAGAAGTATGCACCTACTGCGCTGATACCCATACCGGTGTCATACGCTACAGATGAACCCCAGCCGTCGCCGTTCTGCAGCTGTGGAGCACGGCTACCTTCATTTTTGCCCTGGTACTGTACAGCGAAGCTCAGGCCGTTAACCAGACCGAAGAAGTTGCTGTTACGATAAGTAGCCAGACCGGTAGAACGGCCAGTCATGAAGTTGTCGTTGTCCTGATACAGAGTATCATCACCGAAGATAGGCAATTGGTCGGTGTAAGACATTGCGTCGTACAGGACGCCATAGTTACGACCGTAGTCGAATGAACCTGCATCACCAAATTTCAGACCTGCGAAGCCCAGACGGGTTTTGTTGCCGTCTTGTGCATCAGAACCTTCGGTGTTGTTAGCCTGAACGTTGTATTCCCACTGGCCGTAACCGGTCAGTTGGTCATTAATCTGAGTTTCACCCTTGAAGCCGAAGCGAACATAGGTCTGGTCGCCATCACTGCCAGTGTTATCTGAGAAGGTGTGACGCGCATCAACTTTACCGTACAGATCCAGTTTGTTGCCGTCTTTGTTATAGATTTCTGCTGCGTTTGCTGCGCCTGCAGCTAACAGAGCAGGGATAACCACTGCAAGAATGTTGCGCTTCATCATTTTTTATTACCCTCATTGGAGTTATTTGGACATCTGCCACTGCCGTCAAGAAACCTTTACGGGAACCTTGAAAGAAGTTTGATGTCTCCTGTGTCTGCACGCATCTTTCCATCACAGGGTTGCTATTTCTAGCCCGAAAATGATTCAAATCTCGCAATTGAGTATCAAAAAGCAATTTTGTATTACAATTTGTAAAATATCGGGAACTTTGTGAGAGAACTCTAAATTTACAAAAATAAAAAAAGGCCGGCTATGCCGACCTCGTTATATATATGAATTACTTATATTTAATCGCGAGTTTTAGAAATTAGCGTTACGTGGAGTACGTGGGAAGGGGATAACATCCCTTACATTTTGTACGCCGGTGACATAGGCGATTAATCGTTCGAAACCTAATCCGAAGCCAGCATGTGGCACGGTGCCGTAACGACGCAGGTCACGATACCACCAGTAATCTTCTTTATTCAGGCCCATTTCAGCCAGACGCGCATCCAGGACATCCAGACGCTCTTCACGCTGTGAACCACCGATGATTTCACCAATGCCCGGTGCCAGTACGTCCATCGCCGCCACGGTTTTGCCATCTTCGTTCATGCGCATATAGAACGCTTTGATGTCTTTCGGATAGTTCTTCACCACCACCGGCGCTTTGAAGTGTTTCTCCGCCAGATAACGTTCGTGCTCGGAGGAGAGATCCACACCCCATGACACTGGGTTCTCAAACGTCTGACCGCTCTTCAGCAGAATATCGACGGCATCGGTGTAGTCGACCTGAGCGAAATCGGTAGTGACAAAACGTTCTAAGCGCGCAACCGCATCTTTGTCTACGCGTTCAGCAAAGAACGCCATATCGTCAGCACGCTCTTCGAGTACCGCTTTGAACACATACTTCAGCATCGCCTCAGCCAATGCAGCCGCATCGTCAAGGTTGGCGAAGGCGACTTCCGGCTCCAGCATCCAGAATTCCGCTAAGTGGCGGCTGGTGTTGGAGTTTTCTGCGCGGAAGGTCGGGCCAAAGGTATAGACTTTTGACAATGCACAGGCATAAGTTTCGGCGTTCAGCTGACCCGAAACGGTCAGGAAGGCTTCTTTACCAAAGAAGTCTTTGTCGTAATCGACTTTGCCCTGCGGATCGCGTGGCAGGTTTTCCATGTCCAAAGTAGAGACACGGAACATCTCGCCCGCACCTTCCGTATCGGATGCGGTGATCAGCGGGGTAGAAACCCAGAAATAACCATTTTCGTGGAAGAAGCGATGCAGTGCCTGCGCCAGAGTATGACGTGTACGCGCCACGGCACCGACCAAATTGGTGCGCGGACGCAAGTGTGCAACTTCACGCAGGTATTCGATGCTGTGGCGTTTTGCCGCCATCGGATAGGTATCCGGATCGTCTACCCAGCCGGTGACTTCGACGTTGGTCGCCTGCAGTTCAAAGGCCTGGCCTTCGCCCGGTGATTCCACCACTTTACCGGTGACAATCACAGAACAGCCCGTGGTCAGACGCAGTACTTCATCCTGATAATTATTCAGAGAATTATTGACGACGGCCTGAACGGGATTAAAGCAGGAACCGTCATAAACGGCGATAAAGGAAAGACCGGCTTTGGAATCTCTTCGGGTACGCACCCAACCACGTACGGTGACTTCACTGTCAACCGCGACACGGCCGTGCAGTACATCCGCTACAGGCACTACGCTCATAAATATCTCTCTATATATAGAAGTGGATAAAAGCCCCATTTCGGGGTTTTGCTATGTTACTTGCGAGCCATCAGGAAACAAGCAATTTTGCAGGGGAAAAGGGGAGATTTGTTGTGAAAGCGCAGGGTGCGAACACCCTGCATCAATGATTAACTGGCTCTTTTCACCAGAGGTAGGTCGAACGCCTTACGCAGGGCGCGCACGAAGGCTTTGTCCTGGCAGATGGTTTTACCTGGGCTGTCAGACAGTTTCGCCACCGGTTTGCCATTACAGCTCACCAGTTTGATGACGATGTTAAGCGGCGTCACGCCGGGGATGTCGCAGGTCAGGCGGGTGCCGATGCCGAATACCACATTGGCGCGCTGGCCAAAGTGGCGATAGAGCGCCAGCGCCTTGTCCAGATTCAGATTATCGGAGAACACCAGCGTTTTGCTTTTAGGATCGATATCCAGACGCTGATAGTGGGCAATCGCCTTTTCGCCCCATTCCACCGGATCGCCCGAATCGTGGCGCAAGCCTTGATAGCGATGGGCAAAGCCAGGACCGAAATCACGCAGAAAAGCATCCATGGTGATGCAGTCTGTCAACGCGATACCGAGTTGGTCATCATACTCATCCAGCCAGGATTGCAGCGCCGCACGTTGGCTATTGGCCAGCACCGGGCTTATTTGCTGATGCGCCTGGAACCATTCATGTGCCTGAGTGCCCACCGGATTGAGCTGTAAGCGTCGCGCCAGGTCATAGTTGCTAGTGCCCACCAGCCACGGAAACTCCGCTTTAAGGGTGGCAACGATCGCCTCCTGCACAGTTTTGGAGTAACGACGACGCGTGCCGAAATCCATCAGCTGGAAGCGCGACATATCGAGATCGCCAACCTGCTCACGGAATGGCACCAGCTTTTGCTGCAGATGGGCGACCGCATGCTCTACGCCAATGTCCGGTGTGCGGTGGCGATGCACCACTTCACTGATCAGCGCCAACAGAGGCACTTCCCATAAAATCACTTCGCGCCACGGCCCGCTGATCTGAATAGACAGACGGCCATTCTCATTGCGCACCTTGACCTGAGAGGGATCAAAGCGGAATTGGCGCAGCCAGTTAAGGTAATCGGATTCAAAGAAAGGTAAGCCGCTGAGATAGTGATATTCGTTGTCGCTCAGGGCAAGGGAAGGCAGCGTATCGAGTTGCGCACGAATCTCATCGGCATATTGGCCGAGCAATTCATCGCCGCGACAGCGAAATTCTGCCGTAACCGGGACATCGTAATAACGATGATAAACGGCCTGCTGCATGTGAAGCTTATACGCATCGGTATCAAGCAGCGTGGTCAAAATCGGGGAAGCATGTCCAGTCATGGTGCGTTTCAGCATCCTCTTCCGCGGAGCAGAGCCCGGTGTCAACAAAGTCATAAAGACGCAGGAGTATAAAACAGTAATGTCCGCGATCACACCATAATTGCGGGTGGCAGGTCGAGGGTCATTTGTGCCATTGTTAATGAATTGTAGCCTTTTGCACGAAGGCACGCATTGTGCGTGGCAACGAAGGCACAACCCGCTTAGACTTTGACGGGTCAACATATTAACGATGCGAGAAGGACTTATGACGCAACAGCCGCAAATCAAATATCGCCACGACTACCGTGCGCCCGATTACACCATCACCGATATAGACCTGACTTTTGACCTCGACGCCGCCACTACGCGTGTGACGGCGGTGAGCCAGGTGAAGCGTCTCGGTGCTGCGGATGCCGAACTGCGTCTGGATGGCGAAGACCTTCAGCTGGTCTCGCTGGCGGTGGATGGTCATCCCTGGTCACACTATCGTGAAGAAGAGGGCGCGCTGGTCATCAGCCAGCTGCCCGACAACTTTACTCTGACCATCATTAATGACATCCATCCGGATACCAACACCGCGCTGGAAGGGTTGTACAAGTCAGGTGATGCGCTCTGTACGCAGTGTGAAGCTGAAGGCTTCCGGCATATCACCTGGTATCTGGATCGCCCTGACGTACTGGCGCGCTTTACCACCACCATCATTGCCGATGCGGCAAAATATCCGTTCCTGCTCTCCAACGGCAATAAGTTAGAGAGCGGTCGTCATGAAGATGGTCGTCACTGGGTGAAGTGGCAGGATCCGTTCCCGAAACCGTGCTATCTGTTTGCGCTGGTGGCGGGCGATTTCGACGTGCTGCGCGACAGCTTTACCACGCGTTCCGGCCGTGATGTGGCCCTGGAGATCTTCGTTGATCGTGGCAATCTCGATCGTGCTGACTGGGCGATGACCTCTTTGAAAGCCAGTATGAAGTGGGATGAAGAGCGCTTTAACCTCGAGTATGACCTCGACATCTTTATGATCGTTGCGGTGGATTTCTTCAATATGGGCGCGATGGAGAACAAAGGCCTCAACGTCTTTAACTCCAAATATGTGCTGGCCAAAGCCGAAACCGCCACTGATAAAGATTATCTCGGCATTGAGGCGGTGATTGGTCACGAATACTTCCATAATTGGACCGGTAACCGCGTCACCTGCCGCGACTGGTTCCAGCTCAGCCTGAAAGAGGGCCTAACCGTGTTCCGCGATCAGGAGTTCAGCTCTGACCTCGGCTCGCGTGCAGTCAACCGCATCGACAACGTGCGCGTGATGCGCGGCGCACAGTTTGCCGAAGATGCCAGCCCGATGGCGCACCCGATCCGCCCGGATCAGGTGATTGAGATGAACAACTTCTACACCCTGACCGTTTATGAGAAGGGTTCTGAAGTGATTCGCATGCTGCATACCCTGCTCGGCGAAGCCAATTTCCAGAAAGGTATGCAGCTCTACTTCGAACGTCATGATGGCAGCGCGGCCACCTGCGACGATTTTGTTCAGGCGATGGAAGATGCCTCTAACGTTGATCTGTCACAGTTCCGCCGCTGGTACAGCCAGGCGGGCACGCCAGTGCTGACGGTGCGTGACGACTACAATCCTGAGCTGGAACAGTACACGCTGCATGTCACGCAGCACACGCCACCGACGGCCGAACAGAAAGAGAAGCTGCCGCTGCATATCCCGCTGGATATCGAACTGTACGACAACGAAGGCAAGGTCATTCCGCTGCAGCACAACGGTCATCCGGTGCATCACGTGTTGAATGTCACCGAAGAGTTCCAGACTTTCATCTTCGATAACGTGCATTTCCAACCGGTGCCTTCGCTGTTGCGTGAATTCTCGGCACCGGTGAAACTCGATTATAAATGGAGCGATGCGCAACTCACCTTCCTGATGCGCCACGCCCGCAACGATTTCTCCCGCTGGGATGCTGCGCAAAGTTTGCTGGCGACCTACATCCGTCTGAATGTCGCACGCCATCAACAGGGACAACCGCTGTCGCTACCGTTGCACGTGGCGGATGCCTTCCGCGCGGTGTTGCTGGAAGAGCAGGGCGATCCGGCGTTAACCGCGCTGATTTTGTCGCTGCCCACCGAGAATGAAATCGCGGAGCTGTTCGAGGTCATCGATCCACAGGCGATTTCCGCCGTACGCGCGGCACTGGTGCATGCGCTGGCAACCGAACTGAGCGATGAACTGTATGCGGTGTATCTGGCGAATCAGAGTCAGGAATACAAGGTTGAGCATGCGGAGATCGGCCAGCGTGCATTGAAAAATGTCTGCCTGAGCTATCTGGCTTTCGCCGATGTGGAACAAGCGGATAAGCTGGTACAGGCGCAGTATCATCAAGCCAACAACATGACGGATGCGCTGGCCGCACTCTCGGCAGCCGTGGCAGCGCAGTTGCCGTGCCGTGAAGCCTTGCTGGCCGCCTATGATGAGCGCTGGCATCAGGATGGTCTGGTGATGGACAAATGGTTTGTGCTGCAAGCCACCAGCCCGGCGGACAATGCGCTGAGCAAAGTGCGTGAACTGCTGAACCACCGTTCCTTTACCATGGGCAACCCGAACCGCATCCGCTCGCTGATTGGGGCTTTTGCCGCGGGCAACCCTGCGGCGTTCCACGCCAAAGATGGTAGCGGCTATCAGTTCCTGGTGGAGATGCTGACCGATCTCAACACCCGTAATCCACAAGTGGCGGCGCGCATGATCGAGCCATTGATCCGACTGAAGCGTTACGATGCCGATCGTCAGGCGTTGATGCGCAAGGCGCTGGAAACACTTAAAGGGCTGGATAAGCTGTCGGGCGATCTGTACGAGAAGATCACCAAAGCGTTGAACGCCTGATAAGGTAAAAGCCGCATCGCGATGATGCGGCTTCTTTTTGAACTCGCTGCCAATTCCTCTGTTTGCCCGGATGACAGTGGCAATATCCCGATCGACTTCGACTTCGACTTCGACTTCGACTTCGACTTCGACTTCGACTTCGACTT
>CBCTJT010000030.1:0-57469 GCA_965147305.1 uncultured bacterium | reverse complement strand
TCGACTTCGACTTCGACTTCGACTTCGACTTCGACTTCGACTTCGACTTCGACTTTGACTTCGACTAACGCTGCTGGGCGAATTTCAGCGGCTGCTCAGCTGCACTGCGCTTCATTACGCGATCCAACACTTCCGCTTCCAGTTCCGCCAGACGCGCCGATCCGCGCCGACGTGGTCGGGCGAGATCCACGGTTAAATCCAGTCCAATTTGTCCCTCTTCAATCAGCAATACGCGATCGGCCATCGCCACCGCTTCACTGACATCGTGGGTGACCAGAAGCACCGTGAAGTTATGCTGTTGCCATAACGATTCAATCAGCCCCTGCATTTCAATTCGCGTCAGTGCATCGAGCGCACCCAAAGGTTCATCCAGCAGCAACAAACCGGGACGATGAATCAACGCGCGGGCGAGCGCCACACGCTGTTTTTGCCCACCCGACAAAGCTGCCGGCCACTCATTGGCGCGATCGGCTAAACCGACCGCCTCCAGAGCTTCCAGCGCGGCAGCACGCCATTCGCGACCTTTCAAACCCAGACCAACGTTATCGATAACTTTTTTCCACGGCAGCAGACGCGCATCCTGGAACATTAAACGCGTGTCTTCGCGTGCTTGCGCTAACGGCGCAGTGCCGGCCAGCAGTTCACCGCGTGAAGTGGATTCCAGTCCTGCCAGCAAACGCAGCAGGGTACTTTTACCGCATCCGCTGCGGCCCACCACGGCAACAAACTGTCCGGCAGGAATATGCAGATTGATATTGTTGAGAATGGTGCGGTCACCATACTGCTTACTAACGCCGTTAACGCCGACCGGGGTGCCGCTGTTCAGACGCGACGGGCTCAAAGTTGCGTTGCTCATGCGTTCTCCTTCAATTGATAAGCTGGATGCCAGCGCAGCCATACGCGCTCCAGCAGTTGAGCGGCGACATCGGCCAGTTTGCCGAGCAGCGCATAGAGAATGATGGCGACCACCACCACATCGGTTTGCAGGAATTCGCGTGCGTTCATCGCCAGATAGCCAATGCCAGAGTTGGCCGAGATGGTTTCAGCCACAATCAGCGTCAGCCACATCAGGCCGAGGGCAAAGCGCACGCCCACCATGATCGAGGGGAGTGCCCCCGGCAGAATCACCTGAATAAACAGACTCCAGCCAGAAAGACCATAGCTGCGCGCCATCTCCACCAGACCGCGGTCGATATTACGAATGCCGTGGTAAGTATTGAGATAGATGGGGAATAAGGTGCCAAGTGCCACCAGGAAAATCTTGGCCGACTCATCAATACCGAACCACAGAATCACCAGCGGAATCAGTGCCAGGTGCGGCACGTTGCGCAGCATTTGCACCGAAGTATCCAGCAGGCGTTCACCCACGCGTGAGGTGCCGGTGATTAAGCCGAGCACCAGACCGATCGATCCGCCGATGGCAAAACCAATCGCCGCACGCCAGCCGCTGATGGCGAGGTTTTGCCACAGTTCACCACTCACCGTCAGCTTCCAGAAGGTAATGATGATGTTTTCTGGAGACGGAAGAATGCGTGTCGAAAGCCAGCCAACCTGAGAGGCAAGCTGCCATACCGCAACCAGCAGCACCGGTAAAGCCCAGGGCAGCAGGGCATTACTCAGCTGTTTTTGAAACTTTGCCATCCTGAACTCCTTAACTCTGAGACACTTTCTGTGGGGTGAAATCGTTCGCTACTGCTTCACCGTGCGCTTGCACCACGCGAGGCTTTGGCACTTCCGGAATCGCTAAATCGAGATGCGGGAACAGCAGCTCACCCACGCGATAGGCTTCTTCAAGATGCGGGTAACCTGAAAGAATAAAGGTCTCGATGCCGAGGTCGCTGTACTCCTGCATACGCGCCGCCACGGTTGGGCCATCGCCCACCAGTGCGGTACCTGCACCGCCACGCACCAGACCCACACCTGCCCACAAGTTAGGGCTGATCTCCAGCTTGTCGCGGCGGCCACCGTGCAGTGCGGCCATGCGCTGCTGTCCAACTGAATCGGTGCGGGCAAAGGCCGCCTGCGCTTTGGCAATGGTGGCATCATCGAGGTGGGCAATCAGTCGATCGGCTGCCTGCCATGCCTCGTCATTGGTTTCGCGCACGATGACATGTAGACGAATGCCGAAGCGCACTTTACGACCCTGCGCCGCTGCTTTGGCACGTACTTGATCAATCTTCTCTTTGACTAACGCTGGTGGTTCGCCCCAGGTGAGATAAACATCGACCTGTTCAGCAGCGAGGTCCTGCGCGGCATCCGATGAACCACCAAACCACAGTGGTGGACGCGGCTGTTGCACCGGTTTGAACATCAGACGCGCACCACGCACTTTAACGTGCTTACCTTCGTAGTCCACGGTTTCGCCTTCAGTGACGCGACGCCACACCCGGGTGAATTCCGCTGATTCTTCATAACGCTCGCGATGATCGAGGAACACGCCATCGCCCGCTAATTCTTCAGGATCGCCACCTGTCACCAGGTTAAACAGGGCGCGGCCGTTGGACAGACGATCCAGCGTCGCGGCCTGACGCGCCGCCTGCGTGGGTGAAATCACGCCGGGACGCAGCGCCACCAGAAAACGCAAACGTTGCGTAACGGGAATCAGTGACGCCGCCACCAGCCACGCATCTTCACAGGAGCGGCCAGTAGGGATCAGCACGCCGCCAAAGCCAAGGCGATCGGCGGCCTGTGCAATCTGCTGCAGATAACCGTGATCGACGGGACGCGAACCTTCGGCGGTGCCAAGATAGTGCCCATCACCGTGGGTCGGGAGAAACCAGAATACGGATACGCTCATGATTCAATTCCTTATGGCTGGGCGGACTGTGGATGCCAGATGCGGTCAGTGATGTTCACTTTTACCGGCATCAGATGATTGGCATAAAACAGGTCAGCCGTTTGCTGTTGGGCCTGCGCGGTGTGCGCGCTGACCGGCGTAATGGTGGTCGGTGGACGGTGGTCGAGATAGCTGGCAATCACCGGCTTAGGTAAGCCCATCGCCTGTGCTAACAGATCAATGCTTTGGTCGCGTTGGCTGCGGGTGAGTGCGTCGGCATCGCTAAAGGTTTGCAGCACTTGCTGGACAAACGGGCCGTTAGCTTCGGCATATTTGCGTGTGGCTAAATAGAATGAGCCGGTTTGATTGAGTTTGCTGCCATCGACCAGTACGCGCACGTTGCCTTGCAACAGTGCGGCAGAGTAGTAGGGATCCCAAATTGCCCAGGCATCGACATCGCCCTGCTGGAAAGCAGCTCGCGCATCGGCAGGAGTCAGATAAGTGGGTTGGATGTCTTTAAAGCTCAAACCCGCCTGTTCCAATGCGCGCAGCAGCAAGTTGTGTGAACTGGAGCCTTTCTGGAAGGCGACTTTATGGCCTTTCAAATCAGCCACACTGTGAATAGGGCTGTCTTTGGGCACCAGAATCACTTCGGCTTGGGGTTTCGGCGGCTCGGAACCGACATACAGCAGATCCGCGCCTGCTGCCTGCGCAAACAACGGCGGGATATCGCCGGTGCTGCCCAAATCAATGCTATCGACATTCAGCGCTTCCAGCATTTGTGGTCCAGCTGGGAATTCAATCCATTTGATCTGCGTATGCGGGAAACGCTGTTCCAGCATCTGATGAGATTTGGCTAACACCATGCTCACCGATCCCTTTTGATAACCCACACGGAGCTGCGCAGGGGCATCAGCGGCGTTAGCACTCAGGGCAAATAGCGCAGCAAAGGCCGGCAGCAGTAAACCCGTAAACATCCTTTTCATGATTCTTCCTTTATACCGCTTGTGCGTAAGGTTGATGGCGACGATGCAGTGCGTGCCAGAATGTCTCCAGCGCGTCATCGATGCGATCGGCCAATTGTTGATCCAGCTCTGGCTGGCGGTCGTAATTCAGTATTTGCGTGTCTGTAGCAAACACCCCATGCAGTACTTCCTGCGCTTTAAGCGCGTTCAGTACCGGCTTGAGCGCATAATCCACCGCCAGTAAATGGGATGCACTGCCGCCACTGGCCAATGGCAACACCACTTTGTTTTCCAGTGCGCGTTCCGGCAATAAATCAAGCAGGGTTTTCAATGCGCCAGAAAATGATGCTTTATAAATAGGTGTGGCGACAATCAGGCCATCCGCCAGCGCTAAGTCGGCCTTTAAAGCGGCCAGTGCGGGTGAATCGAAACGGGCATACAGCAGATCTTCAGGTTGGAAGTTATGAATATTCCACGGAATTACCTCAACACCGCGTGCTTCCAGCGCGTGCTGGCATAGGCTTAGCAGCGCAGTAGAGCGTGAAGGGTAGCGAGGGCTGCCCGCCAGCGTAATAACTCGCATGGTCACTCCTTATAACTGAAAGTTATTGATTATCTGATATTGAGAACTGATGTGTTCAATACTGGCAGAGCAGGCGGATGGGCTTAAATGATTTATCTGGCAATCAAAAGGTGGAAACTGCAAAAAGGATTGCGCGGGTAAAAGGGCATTGTGGGACATGGTGCTACAGTTTTGCGATTAATCTTAAAACACCCCTTAACTACTCATGCAATTGATTACCGCAGATGAATTAACCCGTCGCTAATAGTGAGTCAGGGAATGATACTTTCGCCGTAGGGGAACTGTAACCGCGGAAATGTTTGTACAAAAGGCCGAAGATGGCACATTACAAAACACGATCGGGAACTGCGCACGCGGTACTGATTAAAAAGCATTGTTAAATCAATGATGAGGTCACAGCCGTTTAGCAATGGTTTAATCAATCAGAGGCGAGCGCACGTTATGCTTTATCCCGCTATTTTTCATGATTAAATAATGTTTGAAACGCTTCAACACAGAAAGTGTGAAACTTCCCCTTTGCAGATACAGAAAAAGTTAAAAGCATTAATGTGGTTTTGGCAGAAATGTATAAAGAAATTAGCCGGCTTAATGTGTTGGGAATGATTTAAATTACTTAATTATTATTTGGTCCTGTGAATTAAAAAAACAATCTGCTTAACTGATCCCGAAATCAAAAATTCAGTCGTTTACTTTACGTTTAGCTTAAAAGCGCAATTCTTTTTGCTCAGGCATGCATTGCCTGCGGCATTTCATTTCTTTCAACCGTTGTCGGGAAAGGTTTATGTCTAAAATCCTGTTATCCGTAATTATTCCTACGTACAACGTAGAGAATTATATTGTCGAGTGTGTTGACGCCCTGGTGAAACAAATTAATCCGTCTGATGAAATTATCATCGTTAACGATGGCTCGACAGATGGCACCTTAGCGTTAATTCAACAGCAGTATGGTCATCTGCCTCAGGTGAAAATTATCACTACTCTTAACGGTGGCGCGGGCCAGGCGCGCGACGCAGGCATCGACGCCGCTCAAGGGGAATTTTTGTTCTTCTGCGATCCGGATGACATCGTGGCGGAAGGTTTTGTGGCCGAACTGCAGCAGGTTTACCAGGCACATCCAGAAACGGAGCTATTCTGTTTCAGCTCGCACATGTTCGAGGAGGGGCAACGCCATATCACGCGTCCGAAAGTTCGCCATGAGGTCTTCGGCAAGCAGTCTTCCCATCACGTATTCTCACGCCTGCTGTGCAATGGCAGCTACACCTCAGCAGCGTGGAGTTATGCAGTGAAAAAAACGCTGGTGGAGCAGCAAGGACTGCGTTTCCGTGGACGCGTGCATGAGGATCACCAGTTCACCCTGTCTGCTTTCGTCTACTCTCGCCATGCGTGGGTGAGCCAAAACGTGTATTACCATCAGCGCGTGCGCAATGGTTCACTGACCAACGGTCGCAAAAGTGAGGACTATTTCCTGCAACGTTACAACGCATTTATGCAGGCTTACAGCACATTAAAAATCGCGCTGCATAACTCACCTTTGAAAAAGAAACTTGAGAAAGAGTATGTCCTGCACTCGTTCCGCCTGATGATTTATCTCTCGGTGTACAATGGCAGCGAGGTTCCAGAGTATGTGATTAATGCCATACGCTTTTTGGGTGGGAAATATGAGCCAGCCAATGTTAAAGAGTGGTTGCTTATCCATCGGCCGGAAATGTTTATTCTGCTTCAAAATATAAAAGTGTCACGGGAATTAAAGCGCGCTGCGTAATTCCTTTTTATTCCAGCTTAAGCTAATAAATATCTGCTTGCTGATGTGCCATTGTCAGGTGCGAGATCGATAAAATGTTACGGCTGATGTCAGATTCATCTCGCTGTCATTTAATTGTACGCACAGGTGGAAAATAAAAACGCAATTTCATTACGCATGTTACAGCATTTTAAATGTCTGGTCTGGCGTGGAAGTTATCTCATTTTAGCGCCGCGGATAAAATTAAGATTAAGTCTGGTAGGCAGTTCTGATGTTCTGTGTCAGGCTCTGTTTTTAGCGAATTTTCCCAGACGCCTCGATACTTATGTCAATTAAACGAAATGCCATTGCTAACTATGTTGGTCAGATTTACCTGACGCTGTCGGGAATTCTGGTGGTACCACTTTATATTCATCATTTAGGGATGGAAGCTTACGGGTTAGTGGGATTCTTTTCGATTCTATTAACCTGGTTACAACTGCTGGATGCCGGTGTCTCAACCACCTTGATGCGTGAGGCGGCGCGTTACCGTGCCAATCAGGCAGAATTTATCTGGTTTCCCTCACTGTTCGCCGCGTTGTCAAAATTCTTCCTGATATCGACGGTGATTCTGGTGCTAATCGGTTGGTTGGCAACGCCGTGGATTGCCCATCATTGGCTGGATGCGAAGCATTTGCCGTCATCGGATGTGGTGATTGCCGTTGCCATCATGGTGATTACGGCCGCTATTCGTTGGCGCACCAGTCCCTATCGCAGCGTGATCGTTGGCTTTGAACATCAGGTGTGGCTAAACGGCGTCAATCTGGTGATCGTCACGCTGCGCACCTTTGGCGCGGTGCTGGTTATCCAGCTGTTTTCAAATCCGGTGTTGAGCTTCTTTATCTGGCAACTGCTGGTCTCGATTGCCGAAGCGGTATGTCTGATCTACAAATGTTTCCAGATCGTGCCTGCCGCCGCGCGTAAGCAGAAGCATGAGAATCTGAAAACGATATTAAAGCCGTTTATCCGCTTCGCGCTCAGTGCCGCCTACGCCAGCGCAGTGTGGACCTTTATTTCGCAAATAGACCGGCTAGTATTGTCGAAAACCTTGCCGTTGAGCGAATACGGATCCTTCACCGTGGTCGCCACTGCCGCTACCGGCATTATTTTGCTGAGTAGCCCGATCATGCAGGCCATCGTGCCACGCATGACCGGGATGAAAACAAAAAAAGAAGGAGACGCACAATCGCTGATCCTTTACCGCTATACCACGCAAGCAGTCGCCATTTTTATGGCACCGCTCAGCATCACCATTGCCTGTTTCTCTGCACCCCTGTTGTGGGCATGGACGCAGAATCAGCAAGTGGTGAATGAGATGTCGTTCGTGCTCAGTTTGTATGCGCTGGGCAGCGGCGTGCAGGCGATTTGCGGCTTGCTTTATCACCTGCAGTACGTCAACGGTAACCTCAAACTGCACGTCAAAGGTTTCTCCTGCTTTGCCATCGTCCTCGTGCCGCTGAATATTTTTGCGGCTATCCATTTTGGTGCGCTGGGTACCGGTTGGTTGTGGCTGGGGCAAAACGTATTTTATTTGCTGGGCTGGGCGTGGCTGGTGCATCGCCGATTCGCACCAGGCATCCATTTCACCTGGCTGACGCGAGATGTGATGTTGGTGTGGGTGGTTGCCGGTGCGATTGCCTGGCTGTGCTCATTATTGCCTATCAGCTGGGACCAAAACCGCTGGCTGAATCTGTTGTGGCTTGGATTGATTGGTATGGTGAATTTAGCGGTGTGCTGTCTGTTGCACAGCCTGGTTATCAAACGCCTGCGTCTACCTTTCGGTAAAGGATTTAACGTCGAGGAGAGAGAATGAGCGGCCAGATTTCGAAACCCACCATCACGGTGATCATACCAAACTGGAACTGCGCGCCCTGGCTGGCGGAAGCGATCGAGTCTTTGGTGGGGCAATCGTCACCGCCTGAGCAGATCATCGTGATTGATGACGGCTCTACCGACAACAGTATCGATCTGCTACAAGCGATGGCCGCTCGCTATCCACAAATTGAACTGTTGCAGGCGCAGCGTGGCGGCGTCAGTGCCGCACGTACGCGTGGGCTGGCGATCGCCACTGGCGACTTTATCTATTTTATGGATGCCGATGATTTTGTCGGTAAAACGCTGTTCGCCGATTTCCGGCGTGCCTGTCAACAGCATCCGGAAATGGAACTGTTCTGCTTCGGCGCCAAAATGTTTACGGACCGCCCTTTGGCAGAGCGACAATACCAGCAGTTTCATCAGCGGCGCATCAACGGCGCGTTTCCCGGCGGCAGCACCACGCTGCGCAACATGATCACTCATCAGTCTGCGCATCGTGTGTTGTGGAGCAGCATCGTGTCGCGTCATTTGATTGAACGTGTTGGCGTGCAGTTTCTGCCGATTCAAAACCATGAAGATGCGCCCTATATGTTCGCGCTGTATATGCAAGCGCAGGAAGTGGTGTTCTCCGCAGAAAGTTACTACTACAAACGCTTTATGGTGACATCGTTGTCTCAGCGCAAAGCGACCTTTGCCTGGGTTGAAAATTACTTCATTGCGCGCGGTAACAGTGAAAGCTTTATGCAAGCATGGGGAATGCCCGCCGATGAGTGGTTGCTGGATCGCTACTACGAGCCGGTGATGTACGGCTGCTTGATTGAGATGCAGAAAAACAATATTGAAGTCCCTGGCGAATGGCATGTCACCATTGATCAGCTGATCCGCAAGGTTACCGGTGAAAGTAAACGCATGAAATTGCAGTGGTACTATCCCACCCTTTATAACGGTCTGAAGGCGAGCCGCAGTCTGCTGGCACGTTATACCGGTAAGCGCTGATTTCGATCAACTCCGCACCACCTGATTAAATTTACTTTTGCGCCAGAGGCCTTTACCATTCTGGCGCACAAATTTTCGTGCACCCGACGTCTTCGCTTCCGCCATTCAGGAGAGTGCATGTTATATCCTATCGTCCGGCCGGCGCTGTTTAAGCTCGATCCAGAGCGTGCGCACGAACTCACCTTTCAACAATTACGTTTTATCAGCGGAACGCCGCTGGAAGGACTGATTCGCCAGTCGCTGCCGTCACGCCCGGTGACCTGCATGGGATTGACTTTCCCTAACGCGCTGGGGCTTGCTGCAGGCCTCGATAAAAACGCAGAGTGCATTGATGCCTTTGGTGCGATGGGCTTCGGCTTCGTGGAAGTCGGTACGGTAACGCCACGTCCACAGCCTGGCAATGATAAGCCGCGCATGTTCCGTCTGGTGGAAGCGGAAGGGATTATTAATCGCATGGGCTTTAATAATCACGGCGTCGATCACTTAGTCGAGAACGTTAAAAAAGCGCGTTTCAAAGGTATTCTCGGTATCAATATTGGCAAAAATAAAGATACGCCAGTTGAGCAAGGCAAAGACGATTATCTGATTTGCATGGATAAGGTGTATGCCCATGCCGGTTATATCGCCATCAATATTTCATCGCCAAACACACCCGGATTACGCACGCTGCAATATGGTGAAGCGCTGGACGATCTGCTTTCGGCGATCAAATTAAAACAAAAAGAGCTGCAAGAACGGCACCTTAAATATGTGCCGGTGGCGGTGAAGATCGCGCCGGATCTTTCTGAAGAGGAATTGATCCAGGTTGCTGACAGTTTAGTTAGGCATGAAATTGATGGTGTCATTGCCACCAATACCACGCTTGATCGTGCTTTAGTCGCCGGGCTTAAATATGCCGACGAGATGGGGGGATTAAGTGGCCGCCCGGTGCAGTCACGCAGCACCGAAGTGATTCGCCGCTTGTCGCAAGAGCTACTGGGCCGCTTACCGATTATTGGCGTCGGTGGCATTGATTCACTGGTTTCCGCTCGTGAAAAAATGGCCGCAGGGGCAACATTGGTGCAGATATACTCCGGCTTTATTTATAAAGGCCCAGGTTTAATTAAAGATATCGTGACCCACCTCTAAGACATTTCTCACTTTCCCGTGCCGGGGGGTTTATTTATCCCTTCGGCTCGTTTATATTTTGTCCTGCTGATGTTTTTTTCAGCTTTTCCTTAGAGCTTTATTTTTTCATTGAGCGCCATTTAGCGCAGCGATTAACCACAGGGCACATCATGAAAATCAAACCTGATGATAACTGGCGTTGGTATTTTGACGCAGAGCACGATCGTATGATGCTGGATTTGGCCGATGGCATGCTATTTCGTTCGCGCTTCTCGCGTAAAATGCTGACACCGGATGCCTTTAATGTCAGCGGTTTTTGTGTCGATGACGCCGCGCTATATTTTACCTTTGAAGAGCGTTGCCGACAGAGTGGATTAAAAGGCGACCAGCGCGCTGAATTAGTATTAAACGCATTAGTCGCGAGTCGTTTTTTAAAACCACTGATGCCGAAAAGCTGGCATTTCACCAGCCATGCCCAAAGCTGGCAACCCACATCAGGTGATATGGTGGCTGTGACGCTGGCCGATAGCGGCGAGCAGGCGCAATTGCTGGTGGTTGAGAGCGGTGAAAATGCGGCACTGTGCTTACTGGCGCAAAATGCATTATCGGTAGCCGGTAAAGGTATGCAGTTAGGCGACGCGATTAAGATCATGAACGATCGTTTGCGACCGCATCAGCAGGAACAAAACGCCCACTTTGCGCGCGCTGTATAAGCAGTTAAGCCAAAACAATATCTCCCGCGGGAATACAGCTACAACTGAGAATGGTGCCGTCCTCACGTACTGCGCTCTTTTTCAATGCTTTCACTTCGCCTGATACCAGCGTCATCTTGCAGCTGCCGCAAATCCCGGCACGACATGAGTAGGGAATACGAAACCCCTGCATCTCCAGTTGTTCCAGCAGCACTTGTTGGTTGTCACCGGTGAATTCACTGCCCTGATAGCCGATGGTCAATTCCGCCTGCTGACTGGCAGCCGGTTTGAGCGTTTCCACAACCACGCCCGGCCCGTAAGCGCGTGGCGTCTGACGGGCCAAAACCGTCAGCTCATCACCGACGCGTATCACGCCGCTGTTGCGCGCGATCAGATTCAGACCGAAATCAATATCTCCGCTTCCGTCCTGACCGCTGCGGAAACGTTGTAATGTAGACAGGGGTTCACCTTCGGGATGTTTGCGTCCGCTTTCGGTGCCCACAGTAGTGAATACGCAGCGGCTGCAGGGCTTGGGCATATCGAAAACAATCTCACCGATTTTAATCTGCTTCCAGCTATCTTCATCCCATGCCGGCGCGCCGCTGACCACCAGGTTAGGACGGAATTGCTCGACGCGTACGCTGGCCGGGCAGCGCTGCTGCAGATCCTGCAGTGACGACATATTCACCAGCAGGAAGGGAAAACCGTCGGCGAAACTCAGTGAGACCTCATCAAATTTTTTCACCCGACGTGTTGGAGCGACTCCGGTCCAGCGCAATTGCACCGGGCGCGGAAAGAATTCACTCAGCCAATCATTAATTTCTGCCGGAGCAATGTGCGAGGTGAAATGATTTCCCCAAACTTCCGTGGGGGACAGCTGTGCCGTGAAATCGCTGAAGCGAATTAACGCCTGACTGCCATCAGGAGCATTTAAAAATAAGCCATCGGGCAGCAGCGCAGGGGTGAAACGCACCATCTCCGGGTACTGTCGCGCAGTAATAAAAGTGCCGTCCAGTTCGGTCACCATGAAGATGCGATCAAACGCCAGACCACTCTCCAGCACCTGTGCATGAGACAGTTGCAAACCGCGCATGGATTTGACCGGATGGATATAGAGGCGAGAAAGCGTAATCATCGAAACTCCAACAGGACAAAAAGAAGCTAACTTTATGACATAGGACGCTGATTCGCTATAATGCGCAACAATTTTAGCAAGAGTAAAAAGTGACGATATGAATTCTCTGTTTGCCAGTACGGCGCGTGGGCTCGAAGAGCTGTTAAAAACTGAGCTGGACGCGCTGGGTGCGCAGGATTTGCAGGTGGTGCAGGGCGGCGTCCACTTCCGAGCCGACGACCGTGTGATGTACCAAAGCCTGCTGTGGAGCCGACTGGCTTCACGTATTTTGCTGCCGCTGGGAGAATTTGGCGTCTGGAGCGATCTTGATCTGTATGTGGGTGCGCAAAGTATTCCCTGGACCGAGATGTTCGACAGCAATACCAGCTTTGCTATTCACTTTAGCGGCACCAATGAGGTGATCCGCAACAGCCAGTTCGGTGCGTTGCGTATTAAGGATGCGATTGTTGATAGCTTCACGCGCCAGAATCTGGAGCGTCCAAGCGTGGATCGTGAACAGCCGGGCATCCGTATTAATGCGTGGTTGAATAAAGATCGCGTGAGCATTGCGCTGGATCTGAGCGGCGATGCGCTGCATCAGCGTGGTTACCGCCAGCAAACGGGTCAGGCGCCGCTGAAAGAAACGCTGGCGGCAGCGATTGTGATGCGTTCTGGCTGGCAGAGCAACACACCGCTGGTCGATCCTATGTGTGGTTCCGGTACGCTGTTGCTGGAAGCGGCGTTGATCGCCACCGATCGTGCACCTGGCCTGTTACGTTCGCATTGGGGCTTTAACCGCTGGAAAAATCATAACCAGGCGGTCTGGCAAGAGGTGCTGGGTGAGGCGAAAGAGCGTGCCCGTGTGGGAACTGCCGCAGCAACCGCGCGTTTCTTCGGTTACGACAATGACAGCCGCGTGCTGGAATCGGCGCGTGCCAATGCGCGTCGTGCCGGGGTGTTCGAACTGTTCACCTTTGCTCAGCAGGATGTGATTAAGCTGAAGAACCCGCTGGCGGGGCAGGAGATCACCGGCACCGTGCTGAGCAACCCGCCTTACGGCGAACGTCTGGAAAGCGAACCGGCGTTGATTGCGTTGCACAGCCTGCTGGGACGCATCATGAAGCAGCAGTTCGGCGGCTGGAATCTTTCGCTGTTCAGTGCGTCACCGGAACTGCTGAGCTGCCTGCAGCTGCGCGCCGATCGCCAGTTCAAAGCCAAAAACGGCCCACTGGAATGTGTGCAGAAGAACTATCAGCTGGCTGCGACCAGCGGCGAAGGCAGCGCGCAGATTGCCGAAGACTTTGCCAACCGTCTGCGTAAGAACATCAAGAAGCTGGAAAAGTGGGCTAAGCAGTCCAACATTGAATGCTATCGCCTGTATGATGCCGACTTGCCAGAATACAACGTCGCGGTAGACCGTTACGGCGACTGGGTGGTAATTCAGGAATATGCTCCACCGAAAACCGTGGATGCCAATAAAGCGCGCCAGCGTCTGTTCGATGTGATCAGCGCCACCTTAAGCGTGCTGGAGATCCCAGCCAATCGCCTGGTGATGAAAACTCGCGAACGTCAGAAAGGCAAAAATCAGTATCAGAAGCTGGGAGAGAAGGGCGACTTCTTCGAAGTTCAGGAGTTTGACGCGCGTCTACTGGTGAATCTGACCGATTATCTCGACACCGGTTTGTTCCTCGATCACCGTCTGGCGCGTCAGATGCTGGGCAAAATGAGCGCCGGCAAAGACTTCCTGAACCTGTTTGCTTACACCGGCACCGCCAGCGTACATGCGGGCCTGGGCGGCGCAAAAACAACGACCACCGTCGATATGTCTCGCACCTATCTGGAGTGGGCTGAGCGCAACCTGCGTCTTAACGGCCTGACCGGACGTCAACATCGACTGATGCACGCCGATTGCCTGAGCTGGCTGCGTGACAGTGACGAACAATTTGATTTGATCTTTATCGATCCACCGACGTTCTCAAATTCCAAGCGTATGGAAGATGATTTTGACGTGCAGCGTGACCACATGATGCTGATGCAGAATCTGAAACGTCTGCTGCGTCGCGGTGGCACCATTATGTTCTCGAATAACAAGCGCGGCTTCAAAATGGACCTCGACGGCTTAGCCGGTCTGGGTCTGCAGGCGCAGGAAATTACCCAAAAAACGTTGTCGCAAGATTTCGCACGCAACCGTCAAATTCACAACTGCTGGCTGGTTAGCCACGCCGGTAAGGAATAAGTTTTATGTCACTGATCAGTATCCATGGCGCTTACCTCTCATTCAGCGATGCGCCGCTGTTGGATAACACCGAACTGCACATCGAAGAGGGCGAACGCGTCTGTCTGGTGGGCCGTAACGGTGCCGGTAAATCCACACTAATGAAAATCATCAACGGCGAACAACCGCTGGATGATGGCCGCATTATTTATGAGCAGGATTTGGTTGTGGCACGTCTGCAACAGGATCCACCACGCAACATTACCGGTTCAGTCTACGATTTCGTGGCTGAAGGCGTAGCGGAGCAGGCCGAGCATCTCAAAGCCTATCACGCGATTTCCCATCTGGTGATGGAAGATCCAAGTGAGAAAAATCTCAACGAGATGGGCCGTCTGCAAACCATTTTGGACCATCAGAATTTGTGGCAGCTGGACAGCCGTATCAACGACGTTTTGCTGCAGATTGGGCTTGAACCTGATACCGAGCTTTCCTCACTTTCCGGCGGCTGGTTGCGTAAAGCCGCGCTGGGCCGTGCGCTGGTGAGCAACCCGCGCGTGCTGATGCTTGATGAACCGACTAACCACCTCGATATCGAAACCATCGACTGGCTGGAAACCTTCCTCAAAACCTTTACCGGCAGCATCGTGTTTATCTCGCACGACCGTTCGTTTATTCGCAACATGGCGACGCGTATTGTCGATCTCGATCGCGGTAAGCTGGTTTCCTGGCCGGGTAACTACGACCTTTATCTCACCGGTAAAGAAGAAGCGTTGCGCGTAGAAGAGATGCAGAACGCCGAGTTTGACCGCAAATTAGCGCAGGAAGAAGTGTGGATCCGTCAGGGCATCAAAGCGCGCCGTACGCGTAATGAAGGCCGTGTGCGTGCGCTGAAAGCCTTACGTAACGAGCGTTCTGAACGCCGCGAAGTGATGGGCAAAGCCAACATGCAGGTTGGCGAAGCGGCTCGCTCGGGCAAGATTGTGTTTGAGATGGAAAACGTCAACTACAGTGTTGATGGCAAAACGTTGGTGCGTGATTTCTCCACCCAGGTGCAGCGCGGCGATAAGATCGCCCTGATTGGCCCGAACGGCTGTGGTAAAACCACCTTACTCCGCCTGATGCTCGATGAGTTAAAAGCGGACAGCGGCCGTGTGCACTGCGGTACCAAGTTAGAGATCGCTTACTTCGATCAGCACCGTGCTGAGCTGGATCCGGATCGCACCGTGATGGATAACCTGGCGGAAGGTAAGCAGGAAGTGATGGTAAACGGTAAGCCGCGCCATGTGCTGGGCTATCTGCAGGACTTCCTGTTCCATCCGAAACGTGCGATGACGCCGGTGCGTGCATTGTCCGGTGGTGAGCGTAACCGCCTGCTGCTGGCACGTCTGTTCCTGAAACCCAGCAACCTGTTGATTCTCGATGAACCGACCAACGACCTCGATGTGGAAACGCTGGAGCTGTTGGAAGAGCTGGTGGATGGTTATCAGGGCACCGTCATGCTGGTGAGCCACGATCGTCAATTTGTCGATAACACCGTGACCGAATGCTGGATCTTTGAAGGCAACGGTGAGATTGGTGCCTTTGTGGGCGGTTATCACGATGCGCAATTGCAGCGCAGCGCGTATAAGCAAACTAAATCCGCCACGGTGAAAACCTCATCCGCTGCGCCAAAAGCGGCTGATAAAAGCAATGAGCCAAAACGTAGCGCCAACAAACTTAGCTATAACCTGACGCGTGAACTTGAACAGCTGCCGCAAAAACTGGAGCAACTGGAAACACGTATCGGCGAACTGCAGGCGAAAATGAGCCATCCGGACTTTTTCAGCCAGCCGCATGACAAAACTCAGCCCGTATTGGATGCGTTAGCGCAGACCGAAAAAGAGCTGGAAGTGGCGTTTGAGCGCTGGGAAGAGTTAGAAGCGCTGAAAAACGGCGCGTAACACAGAGGAAGTCAGTATGTGTGCAACGGATCAGGCGCATCAGTGGATTCTCTGTCCACAGTGTGATTTAACCGTAAAACTGCCTGCCGTGCCGGTGGGCAGTCGCGCGCGCTGTCCACGTTGTCATACCACGCTGACTGCCAACTGGCATGAGCCGCGAAAACGTCCCACCGGGTACGCTTTCGCGGCACTGTTTATGCTGGTGCTGGCGAATCTTTTTCCCTTCATTAATATGCATGTGGCCGGGCTGAGCAGCCAAATCTCGCTGCTCGAAATTCCCGCGGTGATGGATCGTGAAGATTACCGCAGCCTGGCGACACTGTTTCTGTTGTTTGTGCAGGGGATTCCCGCATTCTGCATGATCACCATTCTGCTGTTGGTGAATCGCGTGCGTATGCCGTACAGCCTGCGTCTTGGGCTTGCGCGTATTTTATTCCAGCTACGCAGTTGGGGCATGGCCGAAATCTTTATGGCGGGCGTGCTGGTGAGCTTTGTGAAGCTGATGGCTTACGGCGAAATTGGGCTTGGCAGCAGTTTCTGGCCGTGGTGTCTATTCTGTGTATTACAGCTGCGCGCATTTCAGTGTGTGGATCGGCGCTGGGTGTGGCAGTGTATTCAGCCACTTCCGCCCTTGCCGATGGTGCCGCAAGCCGGAATCAGTGGTTTGAAGCAGGGACTGCGCAGTTGCCCTTGCTGTACCGCTATCTTATCTGCTGCGCAGGCCAAGTGTCCCCGCTGTGGCGTGGTGGCTGCACCGCGACGTAAGCACAGCTTGCAATGGACACTGGCACTCTTGATCACTTCGGTGATGCTTTACATTCCCTCGAACATTATGCCGATTATGGTCACCGAGACGCTCGGCTCACAGTATCCCTCGAACATTATGGCCGGGGTAATTCTGCTGTGGAGCGATGGCTCCTGGCCAGTGGCTCTGGTGATCTTTATCGCCAGCATCATGGTGCCGACGCTGAAGATGCTGGCGATTGCCTGGTTATGCTGGCATGCCAGCGGCCGTGGTCAGCGTGACGATGAGAAAATGCACGTGGTGTATGAGGTGGTGGAATTTGTTGGCCGCTGGTCAATGATTGATGTCTTTGTAATCGCTGTGTTGTCCGCGCTGGTGCGGATGGGGCAGCTGATGAGTGTTTACCCTGCGCCAGGCGCGCTGCTGTTTGCCATGGTGGTGATTCTGACCATGTTTGCAGCCATGACGTTTGATCCGCGCCTGATTTGGGATCGACTACGGGAAACTGAACGAAAGGAGCCGCGTCTTGACGGACAACCATCACGGGACTGCTAAGGTCGACCAGATTAAACGCTGGTCACCGGTCTGGATCGTACCCATCGTCACGCTATTCATTGGTGGCTGGATCTTGTTTTATCATTTTAGCCATCAGGGCCCGGAGGTGACACTGATCACTGAAAGCGCTGAAGGCATTGAAGCCGGAAAAACCACCATCAAAAGCCGTAGCGTCAATGTCGGTGTGGTGGAAAGCGCAGTATTGACCGACGATCTGCACCATGTAGAAATCAAGGCACGCCTTAATTCCGGCATGGAGAAACTCTTGCACGGCGATAGCGTGTTTTGGGTGGTGAAACCGCAGATTGGTCGTGAAGGCGTCACGGGTTTGGGCACTTTGCTGTCTGGCGCCTACATCGAACTGCAGCCGGGTGCGAAGGGCGATCAGCCTGAGCACTATCAACTACTGGATGCGCCGCCGCTGGCACCGCCTGATGCCAAAGGCATTCGCGTCACGCTCGACAGTAAAAAAGCCGGACAGCTGAATGCGGGCGATCCGGTGCTATTCCGTGGCTATCGCGTGGGCACCGTTGAATCCAGCACCTTTGATACCGATAAGCGCATGATGACCTATCAGCTGTTTATCGCCGCACCTTACGACCGACTGATTACCACCAATGTCCGCTTCTGGAAAGACAGCGGCATCGCCGTCGATATGTCTGCCTCCGGCATGCGAGTGGAAATGGGCTCATTGACCACGCTGTTTAGTGGTGGCGTCAGCTTTGATGTGCCAGATGGTGCGGAGCTGGGGCAGATTGCTGAGAACAAAGCGGAATACCATTTGTTTGACGATCAGCGCAGCATTCAGGATTCGTTGTACACCACACACACCGATTTCCTGCTGTTCTTTACCGATTCGATTCGTGGCTTGCAGGTCGGCGCACCGGTTGAGTTCCGCGGCATTCGTCTGGGTACCGTTTCTCAAGTGCCTTACACCATTCCGGGAGTCAACCAGGCATTGAATAACGACTATCGGGTTCCGGTGCTGATTCGTATCGAACCGGATCGCTTTGTGAATCGACTGGGTGGCGACTTCAATCTTGAACAGCATCTGCAGGAAGGTAAGAAACGCGGTCTGCGTGCCACCCTCAAGACAGGTAATCTACTGTCTGGCGCGTTGTATATCGATCTCGACTTCTACGACAACGCACCAACCTACAAGGGTCCAAATGAAGTGGCCGGACTGGAAGTGATTCCAACGGTCAGCGGTGGGTTAAGCCAGATTCAGCAGAAACTGACGGCAGCGCTGGATAAGATCAACGGTCTGCCATTGAATCCGATGATCACCGAAGCGACAGGCACCCTGAAAGAGAGCCAGCGTACGATGCAGCAACTGCAGAAAACCCTGGATAACCTCAATCACATCACGGCCAGCCCGGCGATGAAAACGCTGCCAGAAGATATGCAGCAGACCTTACGCGAGCTGAATCGCAGCATGAAAGGCTTGCAGCCAGGGTCACCGGCTTATAACAAACTGGTGGGTGACATGCAGCGACTTGATCAGGTACTGCGCGAGTTGCAGCCGGTGCTGAAAACGCTGAATACCAAGAGCAATGCATTGGTGTTTGAAGCCAAACCGGGCCAGGATCCCCAGCCAAAGAGGGCGAAACAGTGAAAAAAGGGCTGATTATCGGTGCGATGCTGCTATTGGCAGGTTGTAGCAGCACCATTGAAAACACGTATTATCAGCTGCCTGCGGGCAGCAATGTCGCCCGCGTGGACAGTGCGTCCAGCGGCAACCAGCCGATGATTTGGGTTGAACAAGTGTCGGTGCCGGATTACATGGCAGGAAACGGTTTGGTTTATCAAACCAGCGATGTGAAGTATGTGATTGCAGCCAATAATCTGTGGGCCAGTCCGCTGGATCAACAACTTCAACAGACGTTGATCAGTAATCTCAGCAAAGCGCTGCCGGGCCGGATTGTTGCCGGTGCTCCACTGGGCGAAAGCCACGATACTTTGACGGTGAATGTGACTGGCTTCCAGGGACGTTATGACGGCCAGGTGGTGGTGAGTGGAGAATGGCTGCTGCAACATCAAGGGCGCCTAATCAAACATGGCTTTAATCTGACCCTGCCGCAAAACGAAGATGGCTATGATGCGCTGGTGCGCACTCTGGCTATCGGTTGGCAGCAAACAGCACAACAAATCGCAAAAAGTGTCATTTCGCTAAATTAAGATTTGTTCGATGCTTATGCTAAGTCCCTGATTTGCCGTTGTGTGACGGACATCAAATCAGGGGCTTTTTTTATCGTTTAATCAGCCAGATATACACGGAATTGACAATTATTGATGTCGTTTTAACGTCAAATTGATGACATTGGCGTGAATTTTGCGCATTGACCTTTCTTCTGCTTGGGGTTAGAACATTACTGTGGTTGAACATTATATCGCCACTCTTTCTTTCCACCCAGAATCCACCAGACCTGAAATGAGGGAATCGAGGCATGAAGAGACAGAAGAGAGACCGCCTGGAACGAGCACATTCACGAGGCTATCAAGCCGGTATTACGGGCCGCTCAAAAGAGATATGCCCTTATCAAATGATCGATGCGCGGTCTTACTGGTTGGGAGGTTGGCGTCAAGCCATGGAGGACAGGTCGGCGGTGGCCTAGCACTGTCGAATGTCTATCAATAGGGAAGAAACCTCCGCTGCGTGCGGAGGTTTTCGTTTGGGGGATTAGAAAGCGGAAGTGTCTTTAAACAGGCCTACTTTCAAATCGGTCGCGGAGTAAATCAGGTTACCGTCGACAAACACTTCACCGTCAGCCACGCCCATCACCAGTTTACGGTTAATCACGCGCTTGAAGTGAATTTTATAGGTTACTTTCTTCGCGGTTGGCAGTACCTGGCCAGTGAATTTCACTTCGCCCACACCCAGTGCGCGGCCTTTGCCTTCTGCGCCCAGCCAGCCGAGGTAGAAACCTACCAGCTGCCACATGGCATCGAGGCCCAGGCAACCAGGCATAACCGGATCGCCTTTGAAGTGGCAAGCGAAGAACCACAGGTCAGGGCTGATATCCAGTTCGGCTTCCACATAACCTTTGTCAAATTTGCCACCGTCTTCGGTCATCATGACCACGCGGTCCATCATTAACATGTTATCTGAAGGAAGCGGCGGTCCATTTTCGCCAAACAGTTCGCCGCGACCTGAGGCAACCAGGTCTTCTTTGCTATAGGATTCGCGTTTATCTACCATGTTCTCAATATGCCTTCTTTTAGTGAAGCCCGAATATTAGCGAACAGTTGTACGCTGGGCAAATCAATCAGCTGTGGTTGAACCAGTTGAGCCAACGGAATGGCCATGGACGATGACGAATTTCCTGTTGATTAAACTGTGCAATGCGCTCCTGGATGGTATTAAGCAGTGAATCGCCGTTCTCACTCTGCCAGGCTACATTGGTCAATAATGGGAGTGCTTCATCGACACTCTCAACCGCCCAGATATGGAACTGCTCTTGCTGCACCGCATCTACCACGGCCTGACTTAGGCTCAAATGCCGAACGTTGCTGGCAGGCAAAATGACGCCTTGCTTACCTGTCAGTTCGCGTGACTGGCAGATGTTGAAGAAGCCTTCGATTTTTTCATTCAGGCCACCAACGGGCTGCACATTGCCAAATTGGTCGACTGAACCAGTCACCGCAATGTGCTGGCTCAATGGCTGGTTTGCCAGTGCGCTAATCAGCGCACAGAGTTCGGCCAGTGAGGCACTATCGCCATCCACTTCGGAATAGGACTGCTCAAACACCAACGAGGCTGAGAAAGGCAGTTGCTGTTCGAGTTCGAGTTCAGCAATCAGATAGGCTTGCATAATCATCATGCCTTTCGCATGAATATTGCCGCCCAGTTCCGCTTTACGCTCTACGTCGGTAAATTCGCCATCACCCGGATGCACAACGCAGGTGATACGTGACGGCTCGCCCCATGGACGCGGATGTCCAGGAAACTCCACGACAGACAGACCATTAATCTGTCCCACCACTTCACCCTCTGTTTCAATCATGATCTGATTGAACAAAATCTCATCACGCATGCGGTCAGCAAGGTAGCTTTCACGCCACTCGCGCGCTTCCAGCGCTTCTTTCAACGCTTCAGCATTGATTGTGTCACCATGCAGCGCTGTTTCCTGCAGCTGGCGGCGTAACCAGCGCGGACAGAGCGGCAAGGTTTCCTGATCGCCGGTGAAACGCACGGCTTCGGTCATCAAGAGCGGCCAGAAATCGGCTTCAGGCTGATCGAGGCCGGCTTGCTCCGCTTGCGTCAGCGTCCACTGGCACCAGAAGGTCATGTCCTCTTCGTCGGTGATCTGGAGGTTCTCTTCGAACTCGCTGTACAGTGCCATTTCATGCACTTCGGCATCCAGTTCCTGGAAGCTGGCTAACGCATCACGATCGCCACAGAGTACCAGGCGAAGTTGCAACGGAAGGGAAGGGATGGCCACTGGCAACGGCTGACGTTCGTCTTGCGAATACCAGTCAAAGCGACCTTGCTCAATGCACTTGCGCAGACGCAGCCACAGCAGCGGTTGCGCCAGTAACGTGTTGACGGCGAGGATCAGGGTGCCGCCATTCGCTTGATGAATCAGTCCCGGTTCGGGCTGGATGCGATCTTTATACTGACGCACACAACCAAACAGCTGTTCTGCTTCAATCCAGTCGGCATAGTGAACTCCGCCCTGACTGGTGAATGGTCGGTTAGCATCGCTGGGCGGCATGAGGCTTACCGTGTCGCCCATCACATGATAATCACCGCCATACAGCGCAATCTCTTCCGGCTGGAAGCGCTGTGCGGCTTCGGCGATGCACGCGAGATAATCGCTGTTTTCCTGACTGCGCAGCAGCAACAGAGGGAAACCTAAGGTTTGATGATGCAAATGCGCCAGCGCATTCAGCAGACGCGGCTGAACCGCGGCAAGACTATCGCTATCTTCCAGTGAGACGTTTGAAAAAATGGATTGGTAGCGGGTGCTATCCGGCTGCAGGGCTTGCCACGTAATTTGAGTGCTGGTCAAAATATTCGCATTAGTCTTATTTAGGAAAAGCGCGATTATACAGGAATCAACCTGGTTAAGCACTGCGGAGTTCCAGCCCGAAATGTGATGACCGCAACATGTTTTTCCTTGCTGCATCCGGGAAAAAAGCTGTTATTCTTAGTTTGTTACGTGATCACGATGAGATTCCGATGAAATACCAGCAACTCGAAAATCTTGAAAGTGGATGGAAGTGGAAATACCTGGTGAAAAAGCATCGGGAGGGTGAATTGATCACCCGTCATCTTGAGCTCAGTGCCGCGCAGGTCGCGGTGGATTCCCTACTGGCGATGGAAAACAGCCCGGTAGAGGTAGCGGAATGGATTGCTCAGCATATTCATCCCGATCTCGAGAACCGTCTCAAGCAGACGATTCGTGCGCGCCGTAAGCGCCACTTTAACGCGGAGCATCAGCATACGCGTAAGAAGTCTATCGATCTGGAATATCTGGTGTGGCAGCGTCTGGCAGGATTGGCACAGCGTCGCAGTAACACGCTGTCAGAAACCATTGTGCAATTGATTGAAGATGCTGAGCGCAAAGAGAAGTATGCCAGCCAGATGTCGACGCTTAAGCAGGACCTGCAGGCGATTTTGGGTAAAGGCAGTTCAGAGAACGAATAGCGTTGATGTTCACACTTTGATGACGTGTTTAGTCAGTAGAAATGAGATAAAAAAAACCCCGCCGGAGCGGGGTTTTTTATTGCGTGATAACTTAAGCCTGTGGCTGAGTTACAACGTCTTTGATACCTTTCACGTCGATTTCAACGCGACGGTCTGGCGCCAGGCAGTCGATCAGGGCATTACGGCCTTTCACGCTGTCACAGGTGTTGCCAGTAACTGGGTTAGATTTGCCCATACCGCGTGCAGAGATCTTGTTAGAAGGGATACCTTTAGATACCAGGTAATCAACTACAGACTGAGCACGTTTCTCAGACAATTTCTGGTTGTACTGCTCTGAACCGATACGGTCAGTGAAGCCCAGTACGACAACAGAACCGTCTTTAGGATCCATTGAGCTCAGCTGGCTGTACAGCTGATCCAGAGCCTGCTGGCCTTCTGGTTTCAGAGTCGCTTTGTTGAAGGTGAACAGTACGTCAGACTTCAGAGTGAAACGCTTGGTTTCAACAACTGGCGCTGGAGCAGGTGCTGGAGCAACAACTGGTGCAGCTGCTTCATCCTGACCGAAACGGTAAGAAACGCCGACGCTCAGCATGCTGTTGTCTGGACGCGCACCAACGGTACCTGCGTCACCGATGTTGTTAACCCACTGGTAGTCCAGGCGAGTCGCCCAGTTTTTGGTCAGTGCGTATTCAACACCAACAGCAGCCAGCGGAGAGACGCCGGTGTCATGGTTGCTGATGCGACCATTGTCTGGGTTGGTCTGAGTAGAGTCTGCACGCCACACCATGCCACCCAGGCGGGTGTACACGTCGAAGTCTTCGGTGATTGGGTAGCTCAGTTTAGCAGCCAGCTGAACGCCTTGTGCTTTGAACGCGCCATTGGTCACGCTGCCTTTATTAGGCATGCGGCCTAACCAGTCATAGCCCAGCTCGAAGCCCAGGTATGGGTTAGCCTGGTAACCCATGAATGCGCCAGCACCCAGCTGAGATTCGTGAGTTGGACCGTTGTTGTTCTCGTAGTCGTTACCGTAGTAACCAGTATCGTGATACTGAGACCAGCCCAGTTTAGCACCGGTGTACCAGGTGTTATCTTTAGGAGCGGCCTGCGCTACGGTAGCGAAGCCAGCCAGTGCCACTGCAATTGCGATAGCTGTCTTTTTCATTTTTGCGCCTCGTTATCATCCAAATAGGCAATGAGCAAAAAGGTTGCTCTTTGTGTTAATCCTTCGCCGGGTCTAAACGCTCGCTTTTGACTCTACCGAAAAAACGGAGGTTATTGAGCACCCTGGCGAGATAAAGTCTACAACGAGATTGGAAAGTTACAAGTATGATGTGAGGCCAGTCAGCAAAAAAACAGGGATTTATACACACATTTTAACAAATCACATGGCAAAATCTTCGCTTGTGGATTGAGAAAATGCGGCTAAACCATTGTCAAAGCTGGCGGGAAAAGAATCAGTGGCTTAGCCGCATCCTTAAGAAAAAAAAGCGTGAGAAAATTCCTGGTTTTACTTAATGAAACAAATCTGAGGGAATTTTTGGCGTATTTGGTTGTCTGGACAAGACGCGATCCTGACCTTGCGGACGCATAATCAAGCCCAGCGCTTCACCTTCTGCCGCTGCCATTTCAAGTTCAAAGCGTTCTTCATCATTCAATTCGTACGGAATCCAGGCCAAAACCACACTGTAATTTCCTGTGCGCAGAGCCTTAACCATACTCTCCACAGTACTGAGTCGTTCAGATTCGGTGATATGCATACTTTTCTCCAGCGGCAATCCTGACTGCTGCATCCAGCTGCGATTCAGCTTATGTGCCGGCGTTAACCATAGCTGCCAGCGTGACTGCTCGCTGAGTTGCTTTAACACAGGCAACAGCAGTAACTGCATCATGCCAGGTTGTTCGCTATAACGTAGTTCAGTAATTCCACCCAGAGAAGGCTGCGTCAAGCTTGAAGAAGCAAAACGTTGAGAACGATCAGCAAGGCCAGAGAATTGAGTACGCATTTTTTAATCACTCAGTAATGAACTGTATGGATGTACAGTAATGTCTTCCTGGATAAAGATCAACCTCAATTTCTGAAAACACCTCGCAAATTGTGCACAACGCACGCAGCAAATGCTTTTATTCATTGAACAGCTAATGGGTTTTTTCTATCTTCTAACCAGATGAAAATCCAGGGTTTTAAGGAATTTTCTCGAATGAGAATTCACGGAAAGGAGCTGTAATGAAAACCAACAATCCACTCGTTAAACAATCCAAAGCACAGTTAGCGTCGCTAGGAAAGATCGAATCCCGAACGCAATTTGGGGGCTATGCGCTCACAGTAGAAAAGGTCATTTTTGCCTACATCAATGAAGATGCGCTCTATCTGCGTGCCAGTGAAGAGCTGCAGACTTATCATACTCAACGCGCCCTTGAGCCACTGGTCTATCGCAAGCGTGGCATGCCGGTGCAGCTGAATTACTTTAAGGTGGATGCGAAGCTCTGGCAGGATCCCGATCAGTTATTGCGGCTTTCAGCGAGTGCGCTGCATGCGGCTCAGTATGAATTAGCGAACCGTATCGTGACCTTGCGATTGAAGGATTTGCCTAATCTCAGCCTGCGCATGGAGATGATGTTGCATAAAGTCGGTATCAGTTCAGTGCAAGTGCTGCATGAAATGGGATCGCGCCAAAGCTGGCTCAAACTGCGTGCCGTCAACAAGCATATCGGGCTTAAAACGTTAATGGCGTTAGAAGGAGCGATTTCCGGACATCACCAGGCTGCATTGCCTGCGGCGATCAGAGATGAACTGTACGCGTGGTATGTCAAAACGCTCCACCAAAAAAATGCGGTGGAGCAGAGTTAAACTAATAACTGGATAATGTGCGGCGCAGGCGGGCAATCTCCGGCAGCAGGGCAATCAGTAAACCCAACTGCTGCATCACCAGTGGCGCCTGCACGTCTGAACTGTTTTTAATATCAGCTAATTGCTGCATGACCTGCTGTTGCATGGCTAATGCCTGTTTGTCGTCGACGCGTTCAATCTGCAGCACATCCTCCACAAAACACACCGCATCATCTAACACGTTGAGTAGTGCGGAGTCAGAGAGCTGTTCGCGATGAGCCCCCAGCGCCGAGATGTAGCTCAGGAAGGAGTGGTTCAGGCACAGCAACCGAAATGCGTTTTCACGCAACGGTTGCTGAAGCTTAAGCTCGCTACTCATGTTCGAGACCACAGATGCTAATTCAGCATCGGCATTGTGAGCATCGCGGCGTGCCACGCGATAGGCCAGACGATTATCTTTGCCCTGATGATATTGCTCCAGAATGGCATCGAGATAGCGACAATTGGCATTCAGCGTGCGATCCGCCACGGCGCTAATTTTGCGAAAACGCCAATCGGGCCAGACAAATGCCACGGCCAGCCAGGCCAGGCCGCAACCTAGCAACGTATCAACAATGCGCGGTAGCGCCACCTCAAAGCCTTCGCCCAGCAGGTTAAAGCACAGCAGTACCAGTAAAGTGATAAACAGTGTGGCTTGCGCATACTGAATCTGGCGAAAGGCAAAAAACAGCACCCCACCTAACACGATTAAAATCAGCTGCCCTTCGATGGAGGGCACCAACCACAGCACCGGCAAGCCGATGGCGATACCGGCGAGTGTCCCACCAATACGTAAGGCGAGTCGACGGCGCGTAGCATTGTAATTCGGCTGGCAGACAAACAAGCTGGTGAGCAAAATCCAATAACCGCGATGAAGACCGGTGATCTGAATGAAAGCGTAACCAACGCATAGTACCAGCGACATGCGTACAGCATGGCGGAACAATGCCGATCCGGGGCTCAAATGACGACTCAGTCGTAACCGAATATCCGCCCATCCGCTCAACCCTTCACGAGAAAGATGGTTATCTGCTGAGGGAGGCGGTTCGGCCAGCGCCTGTTCAGACTCAATCGAGGCCAGTTGCGCATCAATCGCACGTAAATTACGTAGTAGCCAAAACAGCGCGCGAATGTGTGGATCCTGCGGGTCATTTTGCTGCAAGCGTTCCAGCGCCGTTTCAAGGCGGGAGAAAGTGCGCTCAAAGCTGCTGTCATGATGCCACGGCTGCCGTAACAAGATGCTCTCAGCCAGCTTTCGGCAGGCTTGCGCTTGCATATTCAATAGGCGCTGAAAGCGGAACAGTACCTCGTTATAGCGCCAGTCATCGCGCAGCAGATGATATTGCAGATGAGATGAACTGGCGCGTTCGTGAATATCCTGCGCGACAAAATAGTAGTGCAAGCTGCGACGTGTACTGCGTGAGCCACGGTCGCCGCGCAAGCGACTCTGGATGGTGGTTTTCGTCTGATTGAGTTGCGCCACTAACTGGCTGTTCACCATCGCCGTGGCAATGGTACTGGCATCATCCTGTTCACCTGCATCCGGATCGAACAGATTTGCCTTGGCCTCCAGATAACTCGCCAACTGAGAAAAACTGGCCGCCAGTTGCTCCTGCACGGGTCGCACCGGGAAGATTAAATGGCCGATAAATGTCAGCAGGTTGTACCACAGCGCACCAATCAGTAGCAGGGCGGGTTGCATCCACCATTCAGGGAACAGTCCAATCCCCAACATGGTATAAACCGCAATGAGCAGCGCGCCAAACGCGATAGTGGCGTAGCGCTGTCCCAGTGCGCCAAGCAGAATGAAGCCCCAGCTAGAGAGCGCCAAACCGATGGCAAAGGCCCACGGATAGGGAAACAGCAATTCAACCGATACGGAAGCAATGCAGAAGCAAACCAGCGTAATCATCAGGTTACGCAGGCGGCCCGTCCATCGGTCATCCAGATCGGCCAGCGCGGCTGCTACCACGCCGAGCGTCAAAGGAATGGTCCATTCTATTTGCTGCAGCCACCACGGTACGGCGGCGCATCCCGCCAGCGCAAAAAAGATACGCAATAAATAACGCAGGCTGCTATTGAACAAATAGCGTCGCCATCCCGGCATCGCGTTGAGAAGCATCAAGCGTCCGCCTTAGTAACGACGACGCGCATTCGCTTCACGCGCGGCCTGAGCTTCTTCCACCGAAACCACACGGCGACCCACGGGCCAGAGTGCGATAGCGGCAATTTTAAAGTTAGCGATACCGACGGGAATACCGATGATGGTCAGGCATTGGAGAATGCCGGCTGAAATATGCATCAGACACAGCCACCAGCCGAAAAACACCAGCCAGAAAACGTTGAGGAAGGTTCCGCCCGCATTCAGCACATGGCTTTTACTGTCAGGACGCAGCACATCAACATGTACCGCTTCATTGCCAAATGGCAGCAGTGAAAGTTTAGTGATTTCCCAGCAAGATCGCGTCAAAGGCAGGGTGAAGATCAGCACAATGCTGACAAGTGTGGCAAACAGCCAGCTCAGCGTGGTGAACACGCCACCCAAAATGAAGTTAAGAATATTCAATACGGTGCGCATAACACGATTTTCCTTTTGCAATCCGCAATATGTGTCGCTCAGTTTAGCTTGTTTTAAGGCTGGAGCGTCAAGAGTCTGACAGGTAAACTGCGCGATAATCGAATTCCACAAGACGGTGCGGACATGGAACTGAAAGCAACATCAATGGGCAAACGTTTGGCTCAGCATCCCTATAATCGGGTGCGTCTGCTGGCCGCTGGCGTGGAAGTCAGTGGCGATCGTCACGAATATCTTATCCCGTTCAACCTGTTAATCAGCATTGCCTGCAAACGCGGCATGGTCTGGGGAGAGCTGGAATTCCACTTGCCAGAAGATAAGGTCGTGCGTCTGCACGGCACAGAATGGCAGGAGACTCAGCGCTTTTTCCACTATTTACAGCATGCCTGGCAGCAGTGGAGCCAGGAGATGAGCGAGGTCAGTGCACAAGTCCTGATCGCGCTGGAACAGGAGATCATCGCCTTCACGCAACAGGATCGTTGGTTAAAGCGCAGTGAACTGGCCACGGTGAAGGAGAGCATAACGCGCCAGTTTTCCGCTTTACCGTTGCCACTCTCGCGTATGAATGAGTTCGATAATTGCCGTGCGCGTTGGCAGTTTTGTCAGCAGTGGCTGTTACAGGGTGAAACCGCCATTCGTCAGCGCAACCGTGAATGGACCACGAAGATTATCAAGGATTACCACGAATTCTTTTCTACCGTCGAAACTACGCCGCTCAACGCCTCCCAGTGTGAAGCGGTGGTTAACGGTGAAGATGCTTTGCTGGTGTTGGCCGGTGCGGGAAGTGGTAAAACTTCGGTGCTGGTGGCACGCGCCGGCTGGCTGTTGAAACGCAAGCTGGCGCAGCCGGAGCAAATCCTGCTGCTGGCATTTGGTCGCCGGGCGGCCGAAGAGATGAACGAGCGTATTCAACAACGCTTGGGTGAAAGTGCGATTCAGGCGCGAACGTTTCATGCGCTGGCGTTGCATATCATCCGCGAAGGCAGCAACAAGCAGCCGGTGATCAGCAAGCTGGAGAGTGACAGCAAGGCGCGGCGGCAATTGCTGATCGACACCTGGCGCGAACAGTGCAACAGCAAAAAAGCGCAGGCGAGTGGTTGGCGTCAATGGTTGCAGGAGGAACTGGAGTGGGACGTCGCTGAAGGCCCATTCTGGCAGGATGACAAGCTGGCACAACGGCTGGCCTCACGAATGGAGCGCTGGCTGGGACTGATGCGCATGCACGGCGGTGCGCAGGCCGCAATGATTGCCGATGTGCCAGATGATTTCCGCGATAATTTCAGCAAACGCGTCAAATTGATGGCCCCGCTTTTAAAAGCCTGGAAGAGTGCGTTGAAAGAAGAGGGGGCAGTCGATTTCTCTGGGCTGATCCACCAGGCCATTGCGATTCTCGAAAAAGGGCGTTTTATCAGCCCGTGGAAACATATCCTTGTAGATGAATTTCAGGATATCTCGCCACAGCGTGCCGCCTTGCTGACTGCATTACGCCAGCAAAATAAGCGCACCAGTTTGTTCGCGGTAGGCGATGACTGGCAGGCCATCTATCGCTTCAGCGGTGCCGAAATGAGTCTGACCACCGCTTTCCATCACTATTTTGGCGACGGCGATCGCTGTGTTCTGGACACCACTTATCGTTTCAATGACCGCATTGGTGAGATTGCCAACCGCTTTGTGCAGCAGAATCCCCATCAGCTGCGCAAGCCGCTCAACAGTCTGAGCAAGGGTAACAAGAAGTCGGTCACACTACTGCCGCAGGAGCAGCTGGAGCCGTTACTGGATAAATTAAGTGGTTATGCGAAGCCGGAAGAGCGCGTATTGTTGCTGGCGCGCTATCACCATCTGCGTCCGGCCATCATTGATAAAGCCAAAACGCGCTGGCCGAAATTACAGATCGATTTTATGACCATTCATGCCAGCAAAGGGCAGCAGGCAGATTTTGTCATTATGCTGGGGCTGCATGAGGGGCGTGATGGCTTCCCCGCTGAGGCGCGTGAGTCGATTATGGAAGAGGGGTTATTACCTCAGCCGGAAGATTTCCCGGACGCTGAAGAGCGGCGGTTGGCCTATGTGGCTATTACTCGTGCGCGTCAGCAGGTGTGGATGCTGTTTGATAAAGATCGGCCTTCCGTATTTGTTGAACACTTCCGCGAATTGGGCGTGCCGCAGAGCCGGAAGGCCTGATTATTACGCTTTCAGGCGATCGGCAAGATAGCGCTGATAATCGGGGATCTGAATCTCAAACTGCTGGGCAAACATCGGTGCCTGAATAATGAAATCTGCGGTGGCGCGATTGGTCGCCACCGGGATATTCCACACGGTGGCCAGACGCAGCAGGGCTTTAACATCGGGATCGTGTGGCACCGCATTTAACGGATCCCAAAAGAAGAACAGCACATCTATTTTCCCTTCGGAAATCAAAGCACCCACTTGCTGATCGCCACCCATCGGGCCGCTCAGCATAGCATTTACATCTAAACCGGTGTGGCGATTGATCAGATTACCGGTGGTGCCGGTGGCATAAAGGACATGAGGTTGCAGCGCGCTCTGGTTGGCTTTGACCCACTCCAGCAGTGTCGCTTTGCAGTGATCGTGGGCGACGAGGGCAATGTGTTTCTGAACTTCAAGGGTACGAACGGTCTGCTCCATAGGGCTTCCTGTTTCTTCTCATGCATTAATTTTAAGGCATGAGTTTACCCCTGACATTTCGACACTATCAACTTGCACGTAAGGTTTTCATCCAACTGATAAATCGCAGGCGTGTGGCGGCATCAAAACGCTGGAACCACTGTTGTAAGTAGGGAAGATCACCCGCATCCTGCCAGGCAAAATCGAGACTCATCTGTGCATCCGGAGCACTAACTGATTGCAGCGCAAAGCGAGGAACCGATGCCGCCTGGGCAGTACGGTTATAATTCAGCATGGCCTTTTCCAGATCGCTATCGCTACCCTGCGGCAATCGATCACGCACGCTAGCAATTTCGTTACCGTGTTCGTCAATTAGCTGGAAATTAAGCGCTTTATCGAACGTGCTACGCTCCCGGCGATTAGCCAGTGCGGGCAAACGAATCGCGACTGATGTAGCGCTGGCATTGAACGTAACGATCATCGGCACCGACTGAAAATGCGTGGCATCCGCACCGGGCTTCTCAACGCGAAACAGGAATTGATGCTGCCCACGCTCCAGCTCAAGGCTGTCCGCGCCTTTCAGCAGCGAGCCTGAGATTTTGCGACCATCAAGTACCAGCAGATCGATTTCAGGATCGAGCTTGAGGGTGATGGCATGGCAGGATGCCGATACGAGTAACACGAGTAAACTCGTAACAGCCAAAGACAGCTTCATTTCAACTCCCGGAGGATGGGGATTAAGGGTGATGTGTAGCAAATTATTACATTATGGCAGTAAATTTACATTTTTACATATTTATTCGTGCTGAGGCGCAAGGTTTTCGCCTGAAGAACTTGCGTTACTCAAGTGAAAGCCATCTACACTCAGGCGAGTGAACAAGGAGAAAATGCATGAATGATCAAATGATTCGTGATGTGTTGAGCCGAACCAAACGCATTGCGCTGGTCGGCGCCAGCGATCGCGCCGATCGCCCCAGCTACGGTGTAATGAAGTTTTTGCTCGATCAGGGCTATGAGGTGATTCCGGTGAGCCCGAAACTGGCGGGACAGCAGCTATTGGGGCAGACCGCTTACGCCACGTTGGCTGAAATTCCCGGAAAAGTGGATATGGTGGATGTGTTTCGCAATGCTGAGGCGGCGTGGGGCGTGGCGCAGGAAGCCATCGCGATTGGTGCAGATACGCTGTGGCTGCAATTGGGTGTGATCAATGAGCAGGCGGCAGTATTAGCGCAAGATGCTGGCATGACTGTGGTGATGGATCGTTGCCCGAAAATTGAAATTCCGCGCCTGGGTATAGCGCCCTTAGCGTAGTAAACAAAAACGGCGACCGAGGTCGCCGTTAGCATTAATGGCGCAGGCTGGGTGCCTGCAACTGCTGCCGGATGGAAGCGGCGAGTTCATCCATCGAAGGTTGCTCAGGATGCTCATACGAGGTTTCACCTGCTAGCTGAATTTCAGCAACATAAGTGTGCACCTGTTCGCCTTCTTCATCTTCCATCACCACGTGATACCACGGGGCGGCGCGCAGTGTTTCGCTGGCGGCCACATCATCCTGCTCGGGTTCTTCGAGCGAAAACTCCGGATCGACATCCACGATAACGCCGAGCACCCCGGAGAGACGGTGACGGACCTGCTGTCCAATTCCAAATTTACTGGTAATCATTGTGCCTCCCAAAACTGTGCCCTGTCTCTAATATGGAGGCAGGGTGCAGATTTTCAAGTCACAGCACGCGGCAGGCAAATCCTTTCAGATAAAGCCCTTCAGGATAGCTAGCGACCACGGGATGATCGGCTGCCTGACGGAACTGCTCTACAAATTGTACATCACGACCCGCATCAACTGCGGCATCGGCGATAATTTTCTGAAACAGATCGGTAGCCATCAGTCCCGAGCAAGAGAACGTCAGCAGAATGCCGTTCGGGTTGAGCAACTGCATCGCCAGCATATTAATATCTTTATATCCGCGGCAGGCGCCCATCAGCTGATTCTTGTTCTCAACAAACTTCGGCGGATCCATCACAATCACGTCAAACTTTTCACCGCTGTCACGATAGCGACGCAGCAATTTGAACACATCATCACGCACGAACTGTGCACGCGACAGGTCGAGGCCATTCAGCTCCACGTTCTGCTTTGCGACGTCCAGCGCATCCTGTGACGTATCCACGCTGATCACTTCGCTACAGCCGCCCATCAGGGCCGAGACAGCAAATCCACCGGTATAAGAGAAGCAGTTCAGCACGCGAGCGTTTTCAGCATAGCGGCGCGTGGCAAAACGGCTGTCACGCTGATCAAGGTAGTAACCGGTTTTATGGCCGCCCTGGATATCGACCAGTAATTTCATGCCATGTTCGGTAATCGGCAGTAACGGCGGCGGCAGTTCACCAGTGACGGGACCTTGTGTCAGTTCCAGTCCTTCTTTTTTGCGCACGGCAACATCAGAACGATCGTAAATCGCGCAAGTTGGGAAGCACTGCTGTAAGGCAGAGAGAATCGCCGGGCGTTGATATTCAGCACCGGCTGACAGTAGCTGCAGCACCATAAAGTTGCCGAAACGGTCGATGGTCACGCCAGGCATACCATCCGACTCACCGGCAATCAGGCGATAGCTATCAAGGCCATCGCGCTGCGCCAGCCATTCACGCCACTGCTGTGCTTTTTCAAAAGCGCGGACAAAGAAGGCGATGTCGATTGACTCATCCTGCTGCCAGCTCCAGACGCGCGCGCGAATTTGTGACTGCGGAGAATAAGCGGCACGGGCCAGCCATTTACCATTGCTGTCGCAGACATCAATAGTTTCACCAGACTGGGCTTTACCTTCCATACGGGCAACGGCACCTGAGAACACCCACGGATGGCGGCGGAGCAGGGATTTTTCACGTCCCTTTGCGAGAATCAATCGAACGGTCATGTTTGCTATGCTTACCTGAAAAAATGAGGCGCCATTTTCCGGTGGATGGCGGCAAATTGCAACGCACAATGGGGAGATCGCCATGGCGAACACTTGCTACAAAATTTGGGTGCACGGTGTTGTGCAAGGGGTGGGCTTTCGTTATTACACTCAGTCACAGGCTAATAAATTAGGCGTTACCGGCTATGCGCATAACCTGCGCGACGGCAGTGTTGAAGTGCTGGCCGCTGGCGATGAACAAAAGGTGGACGAGTTAATCGCCTGGCTGAAAGCGGGGGGACCAACCAGCGCAAGGGTCGATAAGGTGCTGGTAGAACCTCATCAACCCACGCCGATTCCCACGCGATTTACGACGGGCTAATTACAAACACTTGGCAGGTTTTGGCAAACCAGCGATTTTAGTGGCTTGTTTTGCCGGACCTTCCGGGAACAGCCGGAACAGGTAACGGCTATTCCCTTTTTCCTCGCCATATTTCTGCGCCATGGCTTTCACCAGCATGCGCACTGCAGGGGAAGTGTTGAACTCCTGATAAAAAGCGCGCACAAAGTGCACCACTTCCCAGTGAGCCTCACTCATGACAATGGCTTCATTCTCCGCAATCACTGCAGCGAGTGCTTCGCTCCAGTCTGCACTATTTTTTAGGTAGCCTTCCGCATCGGTGGCGATCTCTTTACCGGCAAAAATCACAGTTATTCCTCACAGATTGAATGCGCATATTGTAAGTTCGCCGGTGGCTAAAAAGCAAAAACCCCGCCGAAGCGGGGTTATAAGCGTTAATTTATGTGGCTTAATCTTTGCTGGCGAAACCTAACAGGCTCAGCAGGCTGACAAAGATATTGTACAGCGAGACATACAGGCTCACCGTCGCACGAATATAGTTGGTTTCGCCGCCATGAATAATGTTGCTGGTTTCCCACAGGATGGCACCGGCAGAAAACAGGATAAACAGCGCACTAATAGCCAGATGCAGCGCCGGCAGTTGCAGGAAGATATTCGCCACTACCGCAACCAGCAACACCACGAAGCCAGCCATCATCATGCCGCCGAGGAACGACATGTCACGACGTGTGGTCAGGACGTATGCCGAACAGCAGAAGAACACCAGCGCCGTTCCGCCCAGCGCCATGGCAATCACATCACCCATGCCCGCGGCAAGGAATGAACTGAGAATTGGACCCAGGCAATAACCGAGGAAACCGGTAAAGGCGAAGGCAGCCAGAATACCCGCCGGGCTGTTGGCCAGACGATGAGTCAGGAACATTAAGCCGTAAAAGCCTACCAGCATCAGGATCAATCCCGGAGACGGTAATGCGTAGACGGTGCTAAGTGTGGCGGTGAGGGCTGAGAATGCCAGCGTAATGCCGAGTAAGAAGTAAGTATTGCGCAGCACTTTGTGGGTGCTGATCAGGGATTGCTGCTGTGACGAGCTAATTATTCTATCCATCATGCGCTCCATTATAGAGAGAGAACACCAAATATGGCCTGAGGATACGCAACGGCTACCAGACAGCAAAGTCGTTTTACCCATCTTTACGCGATAAATTGCTGTTTCACTGAGCAGAATGGTGATTTTGACAGCGAAAAAATGGATTTTGGCTGTTTTTCAGGCGAACGATTCAATCCACGCTTTACATCGTTCGGGGGGATGTTTATAGTGCGCCTCATTGCGGAGGGGTGGCCGAGTGGCTTAAGGCAACGGTCTTGAAAACCGTCGATGGGAAACCATCCGAGAGTTCGAATCTCTCCTCCTCCGCCATCACTCTTGCAGAGTGAAGTTACAAAAAGATTTCCGGAGGGATGGCCGAGTGGCTTAAGGCAACGGTCTTGAAAACCGTCGATGGGAAACCATCCCAGAGTTCGAATCTCTGTTCCTCCGCCATATTAAAGAAGCCCGCAGAAATGCGGGCTTTTTGCTTTTTTGCGTTCCGGAATTCCGAAAAACATCCCGTTGCTTTTCAAACTGCTGCCGTAACCCGACGGCACGCGCGTTTACTGCTATATTCCATTCACGGTTTTTGTAAACATCTGGCGATTTTCCGAGGCAAGCTGGGTTACACTGTGCGGTAATTCGCTCAATGGCGAGCTAATCGTTTGAATGCCAGAGTGTTTCACTGATGAATTATGGAATAGGCACAATGATCAAGAAACTGAGTCTTTGCGCGTTGTCAGTTATCGCTGCGCTCCCGATCGGTATGTCTGCTTATGCGGCAGACGGAGATATGCAGTTACAGCAAGTGCTGATGCTGAGTCGTCACAATCTGCGCGCACCATTAGCCAACAACGGCAGCGTGCTGGAACAATCCACCAAGAAAAATTGGCCGCAGTGGGATGTGCCCGGCGGCGAGTTAACCACCAAAGGTGGCGTGCTGGAAGTCTATATGGGTAACTATACCCGTCAGTGGCTGGCACAGCAGGGTCTGGTGGAAAACGGCACCTGTCCGGACAGCAGCAACATCTTCGTCTACGCCAACAGCCTGCAACGTACGGTGGCGACCGCGCAGTACTTCATTACGGGCGCTTTCCCTGGCTGTGATATTTCCGTGACGCATCAGGATGCGATGGGCACCATGGATCCTATCTTTAATCCGGTGATCACTGACGGCAGCGACGAATTTAATAAGAAAGCACTGGCGGCGATGACGGCTGTTAATGAGAAGCTGGCGCTGAAACCGGCTTTCCAGCAGTTGGAAAAGATTGTTGATTACAAATCTGCTCCAGCCTGTAACGGTAAAAAACAGTGTGATCTAAGCGGCGGTGATAACACCTTCAGCGCGGAAAATGGTAAAGAGCCTAACGTGAATGGCCCGTTGAAAATCGGCAATTCGCTGGTCGATGCCTTCACGCTGCAATATTACGAAGGTTTCCCTGCCGATCAGGTGGCCTGGGGCCAGATCAAAACCCCTGAGCAGTGGAAATCCCTCGCGGCGATCAAAAATGGTTATCAGGATGCGCTGTTTACCTCTCCTGACGTCGCGCGTGAAGTGGCCGCACCGCTGGTGGATTACATCCGCAGCCAGTTAGTGGATCAAGATAAAGCGAACGCGCCGAAAGTCACGGTGATGGTGGGGCACGATTCGAATATTGCTTCACTCCTCAGCGCATTGCAGGTTAAGCCATACGAGCTGCCGGGCAATGATGAGAAAACACCAATCGGTGGCCAGGTGGTGTTTGAGCGCTGGCACGATGCTAAAAATAACAAAGACCTGCTGAAGGTGGAGTACGTTTATCAGACTGCGGAGCAACTGCGTAATGCTGATGTGCTGAGCCTGAAAAACCCGCCGAAGCGCGTCACGTTACAACTGGCAGGCTGTGATGCCGATGCCAACGGTTACTGCAGCTGGGATCAGTTTGCCACCGCGTTGAATACTGCATTGCAGGGCACACCGCTGCAGCCGGCTGCTCCAGCTCCGGCAGCACAGCCAGCGGCACAACCTGCGCCTGCTGCCAATGACGACGCTAAAGCCAAAGCGGATCAAGCCGCTGCGGATAAAGCGGCCGCAGATAAAGCTGCAGCAGACAAAGCAGCTGCACAGAAAGCGGCTGATGCTAAAGCTGCTGAAGAGAAAGTGAAGGCGGATAAAGCAGCTGCCCAAAAAGCCGCAGAGGATAAAGCGAAAGCCGAGAAAGCCACCGCCCAGAAAGCGGCGGACGACAAAGCGAAAGCCGATGCCGCCGCAGCGCAGAAAGCGCAGTCAGATGCGGCGCCAGCTAAGCCTGAAGGTGAGGCGGCAAAAGCAGCTCCTGCCAGCAACTAACGTCGCTGCAATGAAAAAACCCCGTCGCGACGGGGTTTTTTATTTCCGTTAACCGGCGACGACCACCAGTTTTTGGTTCGCAAACTCCTTCAGGCCAAGATCGGACAACTCGCGTCCATAGCCTGAGCGCTTCACGCCACCAAACGGCAACTCTGCGGCGGTATCGCTCTGGGAATTGATAAACACCATCCCGGTCTCAATCTGCGATGCCATATTACGCCCACGCAGGATATCGCGCGTCCAGACTGAACCACCCAGGCCATAGTGCGAATCATTGGCCAGCGCGACGGCGGTGCGATCGTCAGCCACCACATAAACCTGTGCCACCGGTCCAAAGAACTCCTGGTAATAGGCAGGATTTTGCGGTGTGAGGCCAGTGAGTATCGTCGGCTGATAATAACAACCCACGCCTTCAATCACTTTTCCGCCCAGCTCAACGCGCGCGCCTTGTTTAATCGCATCATCAACCTGCTTCACCAAACGATCGCGTGCCTCCTTTGATGAAAGCGGACCCAGCGTGGTGCTCTCATCCAGTGGATCGCCTGGTTTGGCTGATTGCAGGGCCGCACTAAACTTCGCCATAAAATCAGTGGCGATTTTTTCGTGCAGGATGAAGCGTTTCGCTGCGGTACACACCTGACCACAGTTGCTTAATCGAGCCTGCGCGCCCTGGCGAACGGCTTCGTCAATATCGGCATCGTCCAGCACCACGAAAACATCATTGCCGCCTAACTCCAGCGTGGATTTTTTCAGATGCTTTCCTGCCTGCTCCGCCACAGCACTACCGGCACGTTCAGAGCCCGTTAGCGCGACACCCTGCACTCGAGGATCGGCAATCAGATCGGCGACTTGTTGATTAGAGATAAACAGATTGGTCCACGCGCCTTTTGGCGCACCCGCTTCTTCAACCAGTTTTTCGAAGACATCGGCACAGTGCGGCACAATGTTGGCATGTTTCGCCAGCACCGGATTGCCTAGCGCCAGATTCGGCGCCAGCACGCGCATAAGCTGGTAATAAGGGAAGTTCCAGGGCTCGACGGCGACCACCACGCCAATCGGGTGGTACTCAAGCCAGGCATCACCCACCGTGCTGGGATAAGGTTGTGCCTGCAACAAGTGAGCCGCATGTTCAGCATAGTAACGAGCGATCTGAGCGCAGATTTTCACTTCACCTCGACTCTGTCCGATTAACTTGCCCATTTCTCGGCTGGCAATCTCAGCTAATTCGTCAACGCGCTGATCAATCAGATCCGCCAGTCGATGCAATACCTGCAGACGTGGCTGCATATCGCCTTTGCACCACGCAGAGTGGTAGAGATCGTCAGCCGCGCTGAGCGCCTGCTGCATGAAGGTGTCATCGTGATTAGGCCAGGATTTCAGCAACTGATTATTGGCCGGGTTGATACTTTGATAGGCTGACATAAAGGGCTCCTTGGCAGTAAAAATGACAAAGGCGGGACATGCCCGCCTGCGTGTTAAACGTTTTTACGCTCGACCGTTTTATCGTCCCACGTCAGAACGTCCTGATCGGTCTTATCAAAGGCGCGGAGCAGCACATCGTCGCTACCTTGCTGACGCCAGATTTCCTCCGCGAGTCGTTCATCGTAATTTGCCACCTCAAATATGGCTTCAGCAATTTCAGGTGAGGTGTGGCGCAGCGTGGCCCATTCGCCCACGTGGTGAGCTTTCGACTGTTCTGTGGCCATAAAGGTCTCCTGTTGTGGATCTATCCTTGCAGTTTTACCGCCAGTCCGGCGACGTATTGGCCCTGATAGCGGGCAATTCCCAGTTCTTCTTCAGATGGCTGGCGTGAGCCATCACCACCCGCAATGGTAGTGGCGCCATAAGGCGTACCGCCGCGTACCTGAGAAATATCGAAAAGTTCTTTGGTGCCATAACCGATGGGCACTATAACCATGCCGTGATGGGCGAGGGTGGTCCACACAGAGGTAATAGTTTGTTCCTGGCCACCACCGGTGCCGGTAGAGGCGAATACACTGGCGAGTTTGCCGTACAGCGCGCCTGAGGCCCATAATCCGCCGGTGCGATCCCAGAAATTACGCATCTGACCGGCCATATTGCCAAAGCGGGTTGGCGTGCCCACGATGATGGCGTCGTACTGGGTTAAATCTTCAGGTTTTGCTTCAGCCGCCGCCTGGTTCACCTTGCCGCCCACCTGCGCAAATCTCTCCGCATCCATGCTCTCCGGTACACGAAGAATGGTGACTTCCGCACCGCTCACACTCTTTGCGCCTTCAGCCACGGCTTGCGCCATGGTTTCGATATGTCCATACATTGAGTAATAAAGCACCAAAACTTTTGCCATGGTTTTCTATCCTGCTGAGGGTGATGAGTATTCAGAAGTATAGAAGAGACTGCGTAAGGTGCCGGAAGGGAGGATTAATGGATGCGTTTAGCGCTGCGCTTTTTACCGGGCTAACCGCTTGTAAGCTGGATGTTAATCTGGTTTATGATGGAAAAATAAGTGAATTATATGTTTCAAAGTATGAATATTAGCCGAATATCAGACTGGCCTGGCTATCCTTTCATCAGGTGGCGCGAATACTCCGCCGCCTCACTTTTCACCACATTGGATGAAAAGCCCTAACCACAGATGCTCAATCCCTGGAGGAAATGATGGCACAACATCGTGGAGGATCAGGTAATTTCGCGGAAGATCGCGAGAGAGCCGCGGAAGCCGGTCGTAAAGGCGGCAAAAATAGCGGCGGTAATTTCAGGAACGACCCGCAACGCGCTTCCGAAGCAGGTGAAAAAGGGGGACGCAGTCGCAGCAAGAAATAGTGTGATTGTGTTGAGTTCCCCCTCCGCCGGGTTCGCCCGGCGGTAACAAAGATTGCATTTCCCCTTATGACCAGGCAAAAATGACCGCCAATTGATTATTTTGGTGCGTTATGTCCGTTACTCACTCCCGTCTCAGCCTGCGTATTACGCGTCAGGAACTCGTTCTTATCTTCATTACCATGGTTTGGGGTGGCACCTTTTTGGTGGTACACCGGGCGATGGCGCATTCCGGGCCTTTCTTCTTTGTAGGGCTGCGTTTTGCCACGGCATCGCTGCTGTTGGCATTATTCTTTCGCCGCTATCTCAAACACATGACATGGCTCGAAGTGAAAGCCGGTGCGTTGATTGGCTTGGCGATTGCGGGTGGCTACGGCTTACAAACCTGGGGAATGCAAACTATCTCCAGCAGCCAGTCGGCTTTTCTGACCGCGCTGTATGTGCCGGTGGTGCCGTTGCTGCAGTGGTTGTTCCTGCGCCGTCCCCCAGGGTTGATGGCATGGATTGGCATTATGCTGGCGTTTACCGGTTTAGTGCTGGTGGCCGGGCCACAAGACGGCAGCCTGACGTTAAACGCGGGTGAGATAGCAACATTACTCAGCACGCTGGCGATCGCAGCTGAAATTATTCTTATCAGTCGCTTCGCTGGTCAGGTCGATGTGCGCCGTGTGACGTTAATTCAGCTTATGGTCGCATCGGCCTGTGCATTTGTCTTAATGATCCCTAACGGCGAGTCGATCCCAATGATGTCGACGCCATTGCTATTAAGTGCGTTGGGACTGGGCGCAGCCAGTGCACTGATTCAGGTGACAATGAATTGGGCGCAGCGCAGCGTGTCGCCGACGCGTGCCACGGTGATTTACGCCGGTGAACCGGTTTGGGCGGGAGTGGTAGGACGCATTGCAGGTGAACGATTACCGGCCGCGGCACTGTTGGGCGGTGTGCTGATCGTCTGCGGTGTTATCGTCAGCGAGTTACGACTTCGCCGCAAGAAAGCGGTGCCTGAGCAGGCACCGCTGGAGCCTTAAGGATGTTGTCGTGCCGCCTGGTTTGCCAGCGCGGCACCACGGCGTTTAAGAATCGCATTAAGAATAATGGCACCGAAGGTCGCGGTGCCAATCCCGCCAAGGGTAAAACTGCCGATCTTTAAGGCAAAATCGCCAGCGCCCAACACTAATGTGGTGGCTACCATGATCAAATTGCCGTTCTGACTGAAATCAACGTTGTTTTGCACCCAGATCCGCGCACCTGCCACGGCGATTAAGCCGAATACCACAATAGATGCACCGCCAATCACCGGGCCGGGAATGGTGTGAATCAAAGCACCAAACTTCGGTGAGAAGCCGAGTATCAGCGCAATCACTGCGGCCGCGACAAATGCCAGAGTCGAATAGACTTTGGTCACCGCCATCACGCCGATATTCTCAGCGTAAGTTGTCACGCCGCTGCCCCCCATCGAACCTGACAGCATGGTGGCGAGGCCATCCCCGACAAACGCACGCCCCATCCAGGGATCGAGATTACGGCCCGTCATGCCGGCAACGGCTTTGATATGTCCAAGATTTTCCGCCACCAGAATGATGGCAACAGGGGCAATCATCACTATTGCCTGCATATCAAATATTGGCGCGGTGGTATGCGGTAAACCAAACCAGGGTGCGTTGGCGAGACCGCTGAAATCGACCGGTTTGCCGAGGCCAAACACGTTGGTGAGCAAGGCGTAAATCGCCCAGGCGACGATCAGGCCAACCAGAATCAGTAAGCGCTGAACTAACCCGCGTGTGAAGACTGCAACCACGCCAATGCATAACACCGTCATCACCGCCATCCAACTGTCAAACATCGATGCAGAAACACCGTGAACGGCGATCGGGGCCAGATTAAGTCCAATCGCCATCACCACTGCACCGGTGACGACGGGTGGCATCAGGCGTTCAATCCAGCCCGTGCCGACTTTCATCACGATCAGGCCAATCAATGTATAGAGTGCACCACACGCGATGACTCCACCCAGCGCGAGGGCCAGATTGGGGTTCAGCCCCTGGCCGTTGAATCCGGTCACCGCGATAATCACACCAACAAAAGCGGCGCTGGATCCGAGATAGCTGGGTACGCGACCGCCGGTCACCACAAAAAACAGCAGCGTACCGATACCGGAAACCAGAATCGCCAGGTTGGGGTCCAGTCCCATCAGCAACGGCATCAGGACCGTCGCGCCAAACATTGCTACAGCATGCTGCAGGCCCAGGACAAACGTCTGCCCAAACGGCAGGGTTTCATCCGGTGCAATCAGCCCATCGTCGGTCATGGCTGACTTTTTCTGCCTGCGGGGGAACCAGGAACTCGCCATCGTCTTCTCCAGGGTATCGGTGGAACCGGGCCGCGCAGTGCGGCGTTAGCGGGCGTCCTGCCGTATAAGGTGATGATATCCACGATCAAACCACGCCAGGCCATGCGAATCATCGTTACGCACCAGCGCCAGTGCTTCACAAATCAGAATGTCGTGCGTGCCGACACTCACCACCTGGCTGATTCTGCAATCAAACGACACGGTGGCGCCGTCGAGCAGCGGTGAACCGCTGGCCAGGGTGTGCCAGTCAGCAGCGGCAAAGCGTTGCTCCATCGGCGTCTTCCCGCCAAACAGCGTCGAAAGGTCTTCATGACCAGCCGCCAGTGTGTTGACGCACAGATAGCCGTTATCACGGAAGGTCGACCAGACCGAGGCCGAACGATTCAGACATACCAGCAAAGTGGGCGGCGTATCCGTCACGCTGCAGACGGCTGAGGCGGTGAATCCGGCGCGACCGGCAGGGCCGTCGGTAGTGATGATATTGACCGCCGCGCCCAATCGCGCCATGGCATGGCGAAAAGCATCGCGGTCAACATTTGGCAGTAGCGGCAGTTCATGCACACTCATGATTTAACTCCTCTATTCAACTCGCAGCACGCTGTGCAGGTGCCGCCGTTTCGGCCAGCCACCCCAGCAGCAGTGCGTTAAAGTTATCGGCATCGGTCACGCTCATCGCATGTCCACCCCACGGCATTTCAATCAGAGTGCCATCAGGCAGCGCCTGAGCCAGCAGTGGCGAGCAGCTCCACGGCACCAGCAGATCGTCCTGGCTGCAAATGGCTAACACCGGTTGATGAATCCGCGCCGCATGCGAACGGAAATCACTGTTCATCAATGCATGTAACCGGCGCAGCAGATTTTCCATGCCTTGAAAATGGGTTACGTGATGAGCATCTTCAGCCGTAATGCGTGCCTGATGGCGCGCCAGCCACTCGGCCGGATAGAGGAACAGCGGCTGCGCACGCACAAAGGCCTCAACACCCACGTTGAGCAGTAAATCCTGCCGCACCTGGAAGCAGCGTTGCGTATGCGGATCCAGCGACAGCCAGCCATTTATCACCACGATGCGGCCGACACGGTCGGGATAATCCAGCGCCAGCTGCAGGCCAATCAGGCCACCCAGCGCGTGGCCAACAATGTCGTAATGTTGAATGTCATGCTGCGCCAGTAGCTCAGCCAGTTCAGCGGCCATCATCGCCATGCTGTAGCCTTCAGGCAGCGTATCGGCACTGCGACCGGTACCGCGTTGGTCGTAAGTCACCACACGATAATGGGGCGTCAGTGCCGCTAACTGGGGTTGCCAGAAGCCTGCCACGCCACCAAGGCCGGACGACAGCACCAGCGTTGGCGCATCGGCAGCGGTTAATCCATGAATCTCAAGGTGCATTACGCCTCCTGGGGACCGATGTGCGCGACGCTGGCAATTTCAATCAGCGCGTCTGGTTTAACCAATCCGCACTGGATGCAGAAGCGTGCAGGTTTGTCGCCGGGAAAACACTCGGCGTAAACCTGGTTAATCGCGGCGTAGTTACTCCAGTCGGTGAGGAAAATAGAGTTGAAGGTGACGTCACTCATGCTGCCACCAGCGGTCTCAATTACCTTTTTGATGGTTTCCAGCACGTGACGGGTTTGAGCCGCCGCATCGCCAACGTGTACCACATTGTTATTGGCATCGAACGGAAGCGTGCCTGATACGTACACTACGCCGTCGGCCAGGGTTCCTGGCACAAAGGGCGCAATCGGGGTGCCGCTACCGGCAGGAATGATCACACTTTTAGGCATCGTCGCTGTTCCTTATCGTTATGATTTTGCAGGTGATATAGACCCTAAGCTTTCAGGGCTTCACAAAAAGTGTCCGTGTCGCTAACCCAGCCAAAAAAGGTTTCAATGTTGAAAATCGCCGCCTGTTGGGCAAACGCCGGTCCGGCCTGATAAGTGGCGTCTTCCAGCACCACACCAAAATATTCGAGGAAGAAGCCGTCACGCAGCGTGGACTCAACACACACGTTGGTGGCAATGCCGGTGAACACCAGATGGCGGATACCGCGACTGCGCAGCATGCTGTCGAGTGGGGTATTAAAGAAGCCGCTGTAGCGCGGTTTGGGCAACACGATGTCCCCTGCCTGTGGCTCCAGTTCATCCACCAGCGCATAATCCCAACCGCCTTTCGACAGCAGCGTGCCCTGTAACTCCGGTCGCTTACGCATGGTTTTCAGCGCATTCGATTTATGAAAATTAGGCGAGCCGGCATCGCCCGCTTCAACGTACTGATCGTCCCAGCCGTTCTGGAACCAGATAATCTGCATGCCAGCGGCTCGCGCCGCAGTGACCGCCTGATGAATTTTGGCGATCACCGGTTTGGTGGTGGAGACGTCAAAGCCAGCAAGATCGAGATAACCGCCTTCAGTGGCATAGGCGTTTTGCATATCCACCACGATCAAGGCACTTTGCGCTGGCGGCAGCGCGATCGCTTCTGGCCGGGCGGGCAGGGTGATATTAGGCAAGCTCGACGTATGAGCGCAATTCACGGTACTCATCAGGCAACCTCCTTCTGCGAAGTGATAACATTTTGACGACACTGCATTAATGGCTGGATACGTTCCCCGAAATCTTCAATGCCTTGCAAGAAGTCATCAAAGGTCAGTAATACGCCCTGAGTGCCATCGACCTCAGCAACTTCATCCAACATTCGTGCCACATTGGCGTATGAACCCACTAACGTGCCCATATTGATGTTCACGGCTGAGGTGGGATCGGCCATCTGACGCACGTTGGTGTCGCTGCCGGATTTGGTGTCCTGCTGACTTTGCGTGGTAAGCCACGCTAGGGCTTCTTCATCGGCGCCTGCTTTGTAATGCTCCCATTTGGCGCGTGCGGCCTCGTCGCTTTCGGCAGCAATGATCATAAACAGCACATAGGAACCGACATCGCGTCCGGCGTTATCTGCTGCAATTTTCATGCGGCTGGCGGTCGGGGCGAAGGCGGTGGGCGTGTTGACCCCTTTGCCGAAGCAGAAGTTGTAATCGGCATGCTGCGCGGAGAATGCCATTCCGGCATCGCTCTGTCCGGCGCAGATGACCTTCATCGGCTTCTGCGGTTGCGGGCTGACGCGGCAGTCGTTCATGGTGAAGAATTCACCTTTGAAATCACTCTGACCGGTGCCCCACAAATCGCGCAGCACGGTGACGTACTCAGTGAGGTATTGGTAACGGCTGGAGAAGTACTCATCACCCGGCCACAATCCCATCTGTTCGTATTCCGGTTTCTGCCAACCGGTGACCAGATTGACGCCGAAACGGCCATTGGAAATCGAGTCAATGGTGGCGGCCATACGTGCCACAATCGCCGGGGGCAGCGTCAGCGTGGCTGCCGTGGCATAAATTTCAATCCGTGAGGTCACCGCCGCGAGCCCCGCCATTAGCGTGAAGGATTCGAGGTTGTGATCCCAGAATTCAGTTTTGCCCCCAAAGCCGCGCAATTTAATCATCGAGAGCGCAAAGTCGAAGTGATAGTGCTCGGCCTTCAGCACAATCTCTTTATTCAGTTCAAAAGTCGGTTTGTACTGCGGCGCATGCGTGGAGATGAGCCAGCCATTGTTGCCAATCGGGATAAAGACGCCAATTTTCATGTGAAACCTCTCTGCATTGAACGGGCATTGCTCTACGCGCTGCGCTGCTTCCTGCACGCATCCTGCGAGCGGCGCTCAGTCACAAAATTGCAAAGCCTGTGCCACATTTTTAAATGCCTTGCATAACAATGTGTTAAAAATCACCCAAGAGTGAAAGTGGAGTGGTTGGTCTAAATCAGACCATTTGGTCAAAACGTTTTGCACGTTTTTCATGCGCGACGTGGTCAAAAAAGGTGCAGGGAGAGCAATTAGGCAGGAAAGAGGGGCTTTGTTATGATGCGTTTATGCAGGATTGAAGAGGTAACAGTGTGAAAAGCGATGAAAAAAAACCGGGCAGACGTTCACGAGCCGTTGCCGCAAAACGGGCCGCGATACTGGAAGCGGCGCTAACCTTCTTCTCACAATACGGTATTCACGGTACCAGCCTCGATAAAGTGGCGGAGCGTGCCGACGTCTCAAAGACTAATTTGCTCTACTACTATCCCTCGAAAGAGGTGCTGTATATTGCGGTGTTGAAAGAGATTCTTGATGTATGGCTGGCACCACTGCGCGCACTGCGCCACGATCAGGATCCACTGACCGCCATTCGGAAATATATCCGACTTAAGCTGGAAGTGTCGCGCGATCACCCGCAGGCCTCACGTTTGTTCTGTCTGGAGATGCTACAGGGTGCTCCTTTGCTCAAAGGCGAACTGGCCGGGGATTTAAAAGCGCTGGTGGATGAGAAGGCGGCGATCATTGAGCAGTGGATTGCAGAAGGGCGTTTAGCCGGGGTACAGCCACAGCATCTGTTTTTCCTGCTGTGGGCTACCACGCAACATTACGCCGATTTTGCTTCACAGGTTGAAGCGATCACCGGCCAGACCCTGAGTGACCCTGAATTTTTTGAGCAAACGCTGGAGAACGTTCAGCGCATGATTATTGAAGGGATCCGCGTGCGCTGATCCCGCTTTAGCCAGGAGAGTGCATGGACTCGCTATCACAACTGACGTTGGGCGCGGCGGTCACCGTCGCGGTGATGGGCAAGCGCGTGCCTTTATGGCAATCGGCGCTGGTGGGCGCGATTGCCGGCACCTTGCCCGATCTTGATGTGTTTATCGATCACGGCGATGCGATTCGCAATATGACACTGCATCGCACCGAGAGCCATGCGCTGGTATGGCTGACGTTGATTGCGCCCCTATTGGCCTGGCTGGTTGCGGTTGTGACGCGCAGTCGCCCGCACTGGCGCGGCTGGTGCCTGGCGATTTGGCTGGCCCTGATTACGCATCCGTTGCTTGACCTGACAACGGTATACGGCACACAGCTGGGTTTGCCGTTTACCAATTTCCCCTACGCCATCGGCAGCATGTACATCATCGATCCGCTGTATACCTTGCCGTTACTGATCGCGCTGTTGGTGGCGCTATGGCGGCGTGACGGGATGGGATTGCGCTGGAATCAGGCGGGTTTGCTGATCAGTACCCTGTATCTCGGCTGGAGCATGGTGGTGCAGAGCGTGGCGACGCAGCATATTGATCGTGACTTGACCCAGCAATCCATCCAGCCAGAGCAAGTGCTGGTGACGCCAACCGCGTTTAATACCCTGGTGTGGCGAACCGTCATTATGACCCCCGATCGCTACGGAGAAGCTTACTGGTCACTGCTGTCACCCGATCGGACGCTAGAAATTCATTGGCATCCGCGCAACCCGCAATTGTTCGATGCGTTTAAAGGCGACTGGTATGCGGAGCGAGTGGCCTGGTTTAGCCACGGTTTTTACGCCATGCGTCTACAAGGTGAAGATACTTTGATATCGGATTTAAGGATGGGGGAAGCGCCAAATTACACCTTCACCTTCAATCTGGGATCGGCACATGCTCCCGAACCGGCACCGGAAAGAGAGCCTTCAGTGCGGCCTTCACTGGCGCAGGCATGGCATAAATTACGCGAAAGGTTATAAAAAAAAGCCCCGAAAATTCGGGGCTTTTTTTCAGCAGGATTATCAGGCTTTACGACGACGTAACAACCAGCCCATAGTAAGGATGACGAACCACAGCGGCGTGACCATCAGCGCCTGGCGAGTGTCGTCCTGCAAGGTCAGCAGCACAATGACAAAGGCGAAGAACGCCATGCACACCCAGCACATCAGCTTGCCCAGTGGCATCTTGAACTTCGACTCAGCATGACGTTGTGGATGCTGTTTACGATAAGCCAGGTAGCTGCAGAGGATGATGGTCCAGACGAACATAAACAGAATCGCCGATACCGTAGTGACCATGGTGAATACCGTCATCACATCGGGGATCAGGTAAATCAGTGCAACGCCACACAGCAGGCAGAAGCAGGAGAAGAACAGCCCGGTAGTAGGAACTGCGCGTGACGACAGGCGGCCAAACGCTTTATGCGCCACACCTTGTTCTGCCAGACCGTACAACATACGGCTGGTGGAGAAAATACCACTGTTGGCGGATGACGCAGCAGAAGTCAGCACCACGAAGTTCACGATACTGGCGGCTGCAGGTAACCCAATCAGCACGAACATCTCAACGAACGGGCTGCGGTCAGGCATAACCTGATTCCACGGCGTCACCGCCATGATCACCAGCAACGCCAGAACGTAAAACATAATGATACGCAAAGGAATGGCATTAATCGCACGTGGCAGCACCTTGTGCGGGTCTTTGGTTTCCGCTGCGGCCGTTCCGACTAACTCAATGCCGACGAAGGCAAACACCGCAATCTGGAAGCCAGCAAAGAAGCCGCTTAATCCTTTCGGGAACATACCACCGTGGTCCCAGATATTACTCAGGGATGCCGCGCTGCCGTTGGGGGAAGGATAGTGCATGCTCACCAGCACGATGCCAGTCACGATCAGGGCGATAATCGCCACGATTTTGATAATCGCGAACCAGAATTCCATCTCGCCAAACAATTTCACTGTCGCGATGTTGAGTGCCAGGAACACGAATATACAGAGCAGCGCACTCATCCAGATGGAAAAGTCAGGGAACCAGAGTTGGAAATAGGCACTGATCGCTACCACATCGGCAATGCCCGTTACCACCCAACAGAACCAGTAAGTCCAGCCGGTAAAATATCCTGCCCACGGGCCGAGTAAATCGGCAGCAAAATCACTGAAGGATTTGTATTCGAGATTGGAGAGCAGCAATTCGCCCATGGCGCGCATCACGAAAAACAGCATAAAGCCGATGATCATATAAACAAAAATGATCGAGGGTCCGGCCAGGCTGATAGTTTTACCTGAGCCCATAAACAACCCGGTGCCGATCGCGCCACCGATGGCAATCAGTTGGATATGGCGGTTATGCAGATTACGCTGGAGCTTCTCCGGCTGTTCGGCCTCAATAAGCGCCTCTTTGGATTGATCAACCATAAATATATCTTTCCTGTTTTGATGTTGTGTCAGCTCTGCTGGCTGTTAGATACGTGCCGTTTGATAGGGCAAGTGGCATAAGATAGTGGAAAGGCTGCAACTCTCGGTAATTGTTTTTTTACAATTGTGACCTTTTACGGGGTTTCCTCTGTCAGTAAATATTTACATGGCATAATCCACGGTGAGTTTGCGTAAATCTTCAGCAATTAAGCCTTTTCTGCGTCATCTCTCTATTTTGCCACCTACACTTACGTCTTCCTTTTATGAGTAAACGTGAGGTGTAGTGCGCGCATTATTAGCAATTGTCATGTTGGCATTATGTGGCTGGTGGAGTTTGCCGTGGCTGAAAACGCATTTGCCACCACAGTGGAATCCATTTACGCCGCTGTCGGTAACTGATCCGCCAGGATGGATGATGCGCTACAAATTGCAGCGCCTGAGCCACGATCCCGCAGCTTGTATGGCGGTGATGCAGCGTGCCAGTCAGCAAGGATGGGTTCAATTTCGCCCCGTGCCAGCGATGCAAGGTGATTGCCCCATTGAGCAATCTTTGCGCGTGAGTGGTTTTGGTGAGGTCACATTAAGCAGCAGCTTTCTTGCCAGTTGCCCCATGGCGGTGAGCAGCACAATGTTTGTCGTCAACAGCACACACGCCTTGCAGCAGGCAGGCATCAATAGCCCCCTTCGGCGAATCAGCCACGTCGGCAGTTACGCGTGCCGTAATATCTATCATCGCCAGCAGGGGCGCTTAAGTGAGCATGCAACGGCAGATGCCTGGGATATTACGGGGTTTCAGCTGGCCAATGGACGCTGGCTACAGGTGGGCAAAAACTGGCAGCAGCCTGACGATGCATCCGCAGGGCTTCACGCGTTATGGCAAAACGGGTGTGCGACTTTCGGCAATGCGTTAGGCCCGGACTATAACGCCGCGCATGCCGGACATTTTCACCTTGGCATGCGCGGCGCTGGATACTGTCGTTAACTAAACGGCGGGGTTAAGTCCACGTTTTATCAGGAAATGATTAGCTGGCCAGGAGAATAGGAAGCCGATGATCATGGCCAGTTGCAACATAAACCAGAAAGCGACCAGCAATGGATTGATTTGCTGGTTGAGGACAAATTTTAGTGCCAGCGCCATAAAGATAAAAATACCTAATTGATAAATCAGCAGCGGAAAAGTTTCGGTTTTAAATGCTAATAATAACGCCCGGCCAAATGAACGTTTTTCACGTTGGCGAATGGCCAGGAACTGGAAAAATAAACCCACCACCAATGAAACTATCACGCAAATAATTGCCTGCATCCAGAGCGTTGGCATAATGGCGAATTGATTTAGCAAGGTGATTATTGGTAGGGTCATTATGTCGCCAAATATACAGGCCGCAGCGGATAATGAGGTGGAAATAAATATTGTTTGCCAGCTGGCGTTACTCTGAATTTTTTGCGGAACCAGCAGCGCGAGTTTTACCTGACGTGAAGGTTTACGCCCCAGATACCACCAGGCTAACCATCCGATGAAGGGCATATAGAGGCCGGTAAGAGGCCAGATGATATTCATGATGGCCACCGGATGCGGATGACGGAAAAGATCTTTTAAAATCATCAGCGCTGTGCAACCGCCCAGAACAAGGAAAGGTAATGCCAGTTGGTTCATCATAGTCAGCCCCATTATGATGCTCGAATACGCATGACGATGTGCCAGTATGGCTGATGGCGCAACGTCTTCCCCTGGAAAAATCCACGGCGTGATCCCCCGCACATCCTCTAAGCGTAGCTGGAAAAGAGGGTGACGGAAATCACGCCATAAAGCTCACCACAGAAATAGCTGGGATTAAGAATGAACCGAATGCCAGTCGTCCCATAAATACCTCTAATACCCTCAGTAACCGCTTTTAGTGTGAGTGATTTTAGTTAATGACGATGCTGAAAATTTATCAATCTAATGATGATTTTCTATGAATAGGGTGATTGAAACTCCTTCGGAAAAATCCTATTCTAAACAGGAAAGAGGATTAAAGTTGTGAAGCTGTTGGCAAAATGTCTCTACTTTCAGTTCTCCTTAATGGTAACGCATTGACAACTGGATAGTTATGATTGTTACCTCGCGGGCTGCTCTCATTTCAATCAATATTTTTTCTCTAGTTAATTTATTTTTTGTGTTAATCAGAACGAATAACAAGTTAAAGCGTGAAACAACGCTGAGGCAATAATGACTACCGATAATTATTTCGTCTGGCGCAGCGAAACTGAAAATGAATTTCAGGCGCTGACGGAAGTGATTCAAGTAAAAACGCTATTACAAAAACACATTGAAGCGATGGGTTTCGATTCATTCGCTTTCCTGGTGCAGCATCCCGTGCCTTTTACCCGGCCGCGCGTGTTTTTGTTCAGTACTTACCCGGAAAACTGGGTTAAGCGCTATGAAAGCGAAAATTATTATGCTGTCGATCCAGTGCTGTTACTTTGTCAACGGGCGGGACGTGGCGTGGAATGGACGAGGGATCTATTCACCGGCGCCGGTAATTTATGGGCTGAAGCGAATGCGGCAGGGTTGAACAGCGGCTTTTCTTGTTCGGCCATGGCGCCAAATCGTGCCATTGGTATATTATCTATAGCATCATCGCTTCACAGTCAGACTCAACACTTACGTGTTCAACTAGAGGTGAAACTGCACTTTCTGGCGGAACTGAGTTTGCGCGTGCTGGAGCGGCTCAATGATAGTTCAATGGCAGTTTTATCTAACGATTTTAGCCAACGCGAACTGGAAATATTGAAATGGACGGCAGAAGGAAAAACTTCTGCGGAAATTTCTCTGATTTTAGCGATTTCAGAACATACGGTGAATTTTCACCAAAAGAATATGCAAAAGCGTTTTAATGTTTCCAATAAAACGCAGATTGCGTGTTATGCGGCGGCAATTGGCCTGATATAGCAAAAAGTCAACTACTAATTTTAGTAGTTCCCACTCTTTAGTCAGTTGTCTACCCTGCGCCGGAACTTTGCCAGGCTGGCGCAAAGAAATCATTGCAAACATGGGGATGTCAGGGGCGCATGATGAAAGTAATTCAAACACAGCTTAAGGATATGCCGTCCTCTCTGTTGGCAGAATTGGGAACCTATCGTTACAGCGTTTTTGCGCGGGGTGAAGGGTGGTCTATCCCGCCGCGCTTAAGTACGCCCGGACAGGAGTACGATCGCTTTGATCGCTCCGATGTCACCTGGATTATCGCGTGGAATGCGCGTCAGGGGATCTGCGGCTGTGCGCGTTTGTTGCCCTGGCATGAACCAGAAGTACCTGAAGGCATGGTACTGCCGTTCGATCAGGATAAAGTCTGGGAAATGTCGCGCTTTTCGGCACGTCTCGAAGTGGATGCAGAACTGCCGCTGACGATTTTATGGCATTCGGTGCAGTTGGCAGAGCTCAGCGGTATGGAGTACCTGATCAGCTCAGCGACGCCTATGCTGGAAAAAATGTTTGAGCAGCATCGCGTGGTGTACGAACCGTTATCACCGGGTTTGATTCAATCTGAGGATAATCTGTTTGCCATCCGTATTCCGGTTCATCAGCCGGCATTGGCGGACAAATATCGCGGCACACGTCGGTTCAGTCCAGAAGAGGTGCTGCCGTCACTGGGTGTTTCTGTGAACTGGCAGTCGCACAGCTGAACACCCCGCGCGCTGCGCGGGGCTTGGCCGCTTACTGACGGTAGGCGGTTTTAATCTGACGAATCGTGTTACTGAATACTTCTGCCTGCGGTTTGTCCACTAACGCGCTCTGCACATAGCGCTCCATGTTAATGATTACCTTACCCGCATCCGCCTGACCCATTCCTTTCAGAATCAGCGTCACCATCATTTTCAGGCAAGCCACTTCGTCGGACAGTGCCTGGGTATCCCGCGATGTTGAAAAGTCTTCATCACTCATCTTTGACTCCTTGGTGGTGTTACTGAATGTTGACACAATACCTGTGTGTAAAAAACAGAGTATATCATATGGTTGGCGGATGAATTTATCCCAGGCGAAGCGGTGAAGATTAAACCAACATTAAATGGATGTTTGCGCTATTTTCAGGCAGGAAAAATCAGGTGATGAAGTTATTTTTATTATCTAGAGCCTGACGGCCGACAAAAAGATTATAAATTATAACATAATGATATTAGTCACAATTTCACATTTTAATTCTTGCATGGTATCGCGTTTTACTCAAAAAATATTTGGGATTGACCTCTCATTGATATACGTCATTTCATTTGGGATTTATCTGCGTAACCAGATGTTTTTTCACCGGCAAACCCGGTAAGATGGCCCTCCTGAAATATATTTTTCCCCTCACTAACCTGCGGAGTACGTCCCGTTGATCAGTCTGCTTCTTGTTGATGACCATGAACTGGTACGCGCCGGTATTCGCCGCATACTGGAAGATATGAAGGGATTGGTAATTGCCGGGGAAGTGGCTTGTGGTGAAGATGCGGTGAAATGGTGCCGCAGCAATCCGGTTGACGTGGTGCTGATGGACATGAACATGCCTGGCATCGGTGGTCTGGAAGCGACGCGTAAAATTGTGCGCTTTAACCCTGACATTCGCATCATTATGCTGACCATTCATACCGAAAATCCGCTGCCAGCAAAAGTCATGCAGGCCGGTGCGGCGGGTTACCTAAGTAAAGGCGCGGCCCCGCAGGAAGTGGTCAGTGCGATTCGATCGGTGCACTCAGGCCAGCGCTATATCGCATCAGATATCGCGCAGCAAATGGCACTCAGTCAAATCGAGCCGCAAAAAGCCGAATCGCCGTTTAGCTGTTTGTCGGAAAGGGAATTGCAGATTATGCTGATGATCACCCGAGGGCAAAAGGTGACGGAAATTTCCGAGCAGCTTAATCTCAGCCCGAAAACCGTTAACAGCTACCGTTATCGCATGTTCAGCAAGCTGAATATCAGTGGCGACGTAGAGTTAACGCATCTGGCCATTCGACATGGTCTGTTTAATGCGGAGCCGTTAATCAGTAGTGAGTGACGTTTTCAATTCCAAAGCCTTTCTCAGCACCGTGACCAGTCAGCCCGGCGTCTATCGCATGTATGACGCGACAGGCACGGTGATCTATGTGGGTAAAGCGAAAGACCTCAAAAAGCGCCTGACCAGCTATTTCCGCACTCAGGTTGGCAGCCGAAAAACCGAAGTGCTGGTCAGTAACATCCAAAACATCGACGTGACGGTGACCCATACCGAAACCGAAGCTTTGCTGCTTGAGCACAATTACATCAAGCTCTATCAGCCTCGCTATAACGTGCTGCTGCGCGATGATAAATCCTATCCTTATATTTTCCTGAGTGCTGACTCGCATCCGCGTCTGGCGATGCATCGTGGTGCCAAACACGCGAAAGGGGAATACTTTGGGCCTTTCCCCAATGGCTATGCGGTGCGTGAAACCCTGGCGCTGTTGCAGAAAGTTTTCCCGATTCGACAGTGTGAGAACAGTGTTTATCGCAACCGTTCTCGTCCCTGTTTGCAGTATCAGATTGGCCGTTGCCTTGGGCCGTGCGTTGCCGGTCTGGTCAGCGAAGAGGAATATGCACAGCAGACGGATTACGTGCGGCTGTTTCTCGCGGGGAAAGATGATCAAGTAATCAATCAACTGGTCAAACGCATGGAAGAAGCCAGTTATGGATTGCGCTTCGAAGAAGCGGCGCGTCTGCGCGATCAGATTCAGGCGGTGCGACGCGTGACTGAGAGGCAATTTGTCTCCAATCAGGGCGATGATCTCGATGTGATGGGCGTGGCATTCGATGCCGGAATGGCCTGTCTGCATGTGCTGTTTATTCGACAGGGCAAAGTACTGGGCAGCCGCAGCTACTTCCCGAAAGTGCCGGCTGATACCGATCTCACCGAAGTGGTGCAAACCTTTGTTGGCCAGTTTTACCTGCAGGGCAGCGAAGCACGCACCTTGCCGGCCGAGATTCTGCTGGACTTCAGTCTTCCCGAACGTGAGTTGCTGGCAGATTCATTGAGTGAACTCGCCGGTCGCAAGGTCAATATCCAAAGTAAGCCGCGTGGCGATCGTGCACGCTACCTAAAACTGGCGCGCACCAATGCTGCCACCGCCCTGACCACTAAACTGTCTCAGCATTCCACCATTCAGCAGCGTCTGGCGGCGCTAGCGGTGTTTCTCGAACTCGATATCATCAAACGCATGGAGTGTTTCGATATCAGTCACACCATGGGTGAGCAGACGATTGCCTCGTGTGTGGTGTTCAATCGCGATGGCCCGCTGCGGTCCGATTACCGCCGCTACAACATTGAAGGCATCACGCCGGGCGATGATTATGCCGCGATGAATCAGGTCTTACGCCGTCGCTATGGTAAAGCGCTGGAAGAAGACAAAATCCCTGATGTGATCATCATCGATGGCGGCAAAGGTCAGCTGGCGCAGGCGAAAAAAGTGTTCGCGGAGCTGGATGTGCCTTGGGATAAAGATCGTCCCATCTTGTTGGGCGTGGCGAAAGGCACTGACCGTAAAGCGGGGCTGGAAACGCTGTTCTTTGAAGCGGAAGGCGAGGGCGTTTCGCTGCCGCCGGACTCGCCTGCGCTGCATGTGATTCAACATATTCGTGATGACTCTCACAATCATGCAATTTCGGGTCACCGGAAAAAACGCGCGAAAGTGAAGAACACCAGCGCGCTGGAAAGCATTGAAGGGGTAGGGCCAAAACGGCGTCAACAGCTGCTTAAGTATATGGGGGGCCTACAACCTCTGATGAATGCCAGCGTGGACGAGATTGCTAAAGTGCCGGGGATTTCCTTCGCGCTGGCGGAAAAAATCTACTACTCGCTGAAACACTAGCATTGAAACAGGGGGGGCAATGTAGGAACATACGTTAAATTCTACTCACACCAGACAGTTACTGGCATATGCAATTTAACATTCCGACGTGTCTTACCCTGTTCCGAGTTGTACTGATTCCATTCTTTGTGCTGGCATTTTATCTGCCCTTTTACTGGGCACCTTTTGCCACCGCATTGATCTTTGTGGTTGCCGCCGTAACTGACTGGTTTGATGGTTTTCTTGCCCGCCGCTGGAAGCAAACCACACGTTTTGGCGCCTTCCTCGATCCCGTGGCCGATAAAGTAATGGTTGCGATTGCACTGGTTTTGGTCGCCGAGTATTTCCACGCCTGGTGGATTACCTTACCGGCAGCGACCATGATCGCGCGCGAAATTATCATCTCAGCCTTACGTGAGTGGATGGCGGAGATTGGCAAGCGCAGCAGTGTGGCGGTTTCCTGGATTGGCAAAGTGAAAACCACGGCGCAGATGTTCTCACTGTTTGCCTTGCTGTGGCGTCCAGACGCAACCGTGGTGGGCGTGGGCGTAGTGGCGCTGTATATCGCCGCGGTGCTGACCTTCTGGTCAATGTTCCAGTATTTAAGCGCCGCACGCGGTGATTTGCTCGATAGCTGATCGATACGATTTAAAAAGCAGCAAACGGACGCACTGTGTGGATAATTCTATTGACTCATTGCGTCAGATAAGTAGAATGCATCGCATCGAACGGCAGCGAGTCTGCAAGAAGCTGAATAAAATCAGCGAGTTCGGTGAATTGCGGGAATAGCTCAGTTGGTAGAGCACGACCTTGCCAAGGTCGGGGTCGCG
>CBCTJT010000029.1:0-60400 GCA_965147305.1 uncultured bacterium | reverse complement strand
CGCTCAACTCTGGCACAACTGATGCCGTAAAGCTGGAGCGTCCATCCCATTATCCGTGGGGGAGATTAGTTAAACGCGCCGTTCAGCAGCAGCGAGGTGATCACGCCGGTGGCCGCCGCAATCAGGACGTAGTTACCGTCAACGTAAGACCAGTACTCACCGCGCGGTGGCTCTGGCAGACGACGTTCACGCCAGTCATCTACGCGGTAGTGCGGGCCGCGATACTCTGGCGGCATTGGATGACCGCGACGGAAGTCATGGCCGTTCCAGGCGAAGTGATCGCCGTCGTGGTGTCCATCCGGACCGCGATGGTCGGCATAACGATCATGATGATCTGGGCCACGGTCCGTGCCGCGATTGTTGCCGTGATCCTGGCCACGGTCGCCGCCATGATCAGGTCCGCGACCATGGTCCTGATGCTGGTCGCCGCCGTGCTGCTGCCAGCGTTGGTCGCCCGGGCCGTCTGCCCAGGAGACGGAAGAGAACAGTGTGCTGCATGCAATAAGTGACGCAATAAGACTTAATGTTGTTTTTTTCATGATGTTGCCTCCAATGATAACGGCAGTTACTGCGCCGTCGAGAGACACTATTCACCAATCGGAAGCAAAAGAGGATTTCCAAAACTCTTAAAAACCGGAGACTTACAATACATTACTGCAAATTAGCGATTTCTTAACGATTGTGTCTTTTCTGACATTATCTGGTCTTAAAGTGAGCGGGATTGATATTGCAGGGGAGAGGAAAGAAACCCGATCGCGAGGATCGGGTGGAGAATGCTATTTCCATAAATTGCATAAAGCGGGTAAACCCTAAAAAATGAGGGTAAAACTGAAGCACACAACGCCACATCACTAGCATTGCGGATAAACAATACCATTTTAAAATGCAAAATTCTTTTAAAAACCCCTGCTTTTCGGAAAAAACCGTAAAAATAAAACGGCACAGAAAAATAATCTGCTGCGTGGCAGAGTTAGCGTACAAATAAGGTCTGTGCTCTGACCAGAATAGCGGCCAGATAAATTTCGCGCCTGCTCCGCGATTGAAATGAACCTGTTATCGGCGATAACCACACAACCACCAGGCGATAAAACACTGACAAATCAACACCATTTTGCTCAACCTTCGTCAGAAACCCCTTACATCAACCAGACTTCAGCGTTATTCATCAATTTACCCGGCATTAATAAGTTAGAATTCTGCCGAACCTTAATTAATTCACGATCGTGATTAATATCGCGCTAAATATAGCGCAGGCTTTACGTCTCTTAATGGATGTTTATTTCAACTTCGATGTCAGCGTTAGAATATTACGTTACCGCTGCGATTTATTTCCGAAGGATGGAGTCATGGAAAGAATATTAGTCAGTGCCTGCCTGATGGGATTTACGGTTCGTTATAATGGCAGCGATAAGTTACTCATCTCCCGCACGCTGGCGCGGTGGCGCGCTGAACATCGTCTGGTGATCCACTGCCCCAAGTTGGCGGCAGGCCTGAACATCCCGCGATTGCCCGCTGAAATTCGTGGCGGTAATGCTGAACAGGTTCTCAAGGGTGAGGCGAAAATTCTCGAATCAAACGGCGATGATGTCACTCAGCACTATGTGCTGGCCGCCTGGCTGGCGTTGCGCGCCGCGCAGGAGGCGCAGTGTCGTTTTGCCCTGCTCACCGATGGCAGCCCAACCTGCGGCAGCCGGCAGGTTTATGATGGCCACTTCAGCGGCGAAAAAATTGCAGGCAACGGGGTTGCCGCCGCCCTGCTGCGCCAGCACGGCATCGAAGTCTTCAACGAAGCGCAGCTATGTGAACTCATTCAGCGCGTCGCGGCAGCCGATAAATGACGCGTGGTCGAGGCCGGATGGCGTGCTAAAGCCGCAGCCGGACGCACCGGACGGCGCACCAGTTCTCCCTCACAGTTAGGGCAGCGATGGTTGAGTGTGGTTTCCACACACTCGACACAAAAGGTGCATTCAAACGAGCAGATACGCGCATCGGGCGAGTCCGGCGGTAAATCTTTATCACAGCATTCGCAATTGGGACGCAGTTCCAGCATGGCTGATCTCCATTTAGATTTTTCACCATCATCACCGCGATTCAGCCGTTGCGCCAGCCCGCTTGCAGACATCAGCAGGACAGATCGGGACATCCGATGTCCGCACGCGTGGCCTAAAAGCAATACATTCCGCGTTTCACGTTCTATAGTTCATTCGCCACGTTTACTCACGAGACAATTGAATGCGTATTAAAGGACTTAACTTCGGCTTCTTTATTATTATTTTGGCGATAGTCACCTACGCCTTTTTTGATGTGCTGACACCTTACTTTTCTGCCATTTTTTGGGCGGCCATTCTGGCGGTGATCTTCCATCCGCTGAAGTCGCTGCTGCGCCGCAAAATGGGCGATCGTAACGGGCTCGCTGCCTTTGCCACTCTGGCGATCATCTGCCTGATCGTGTTTACGCCATTAGCGATTATCACCTCGTCGATGGTAGTTGAAGTCAATACTGTGTACAGCAAACTGCAGAACAGCTCGTCCCAGTTCCCAACGGTGTTTGCTGATTTAATGCAGCATTTGCCAACGTGGGCGCAGAGTTATCTCGCTGAGCACAACCTCAACAATGCCGGAGAGATTCAGCAGAAACTGTCTGAATTTGCCCTCAAGGGCGGCCAATACATGGCAGGTAGCGTGTTCCTGATCGGCAAAGGGACATTCACCTTTACGGTTGGCTTCGGCGTGATGCTGTATTTGCTGTTCTTCCTGTTGAAGGATGGCCCATGGCTGGTCAATCTGATACTGGAAGCACTGCCGCTCTCAACTTATGTGAAGCATCACCTGATGGTGAAATTTGCCGCCGTCTCACGCGCTACCGTAAAAGGCACGGTGGTGGTCGCGGTGGTTCAGGGCGTGTTGGGTGGTCTTGCCTTCTGGTTCACCGGCATTGACGGCAGCTTACTCTGGGGTGCGTTGATGGCGTTCCTGTCGCTGATCCCGGCGGTCGGTTCCGCGATTGTCTGGGTGCCAGCGGCGATCTTCTTCTTCGCCACCAGCGCGGTATGGAAAGGCCTGTTCCTGGTCGGTTTCTTTGTGGTGATCGTCGGTCTGGTGGACAACATCTTGCGTCCGCTGCTGGTCGGAAAAGACACCAAAATGCCTGACTACTTGATCCTGATCTCGACGTTGGGCGGCATGGAAGTTTACGGTATCAATGGCTTTGTCATCGGCCCGTTGATTGCCGCGCTGTTTATCGCTTGCTGGAACCTGCTCTCCGGTCGCGACAACCGCGACAATGTCGAAGAGATCGACGAAGAAGTGATTGAAGAGGGGAAATCTCGCGAGTAAGGCGTTTCCCTGTCAGGCGGTTGCTGCACACGGCAACCGCCCGTTTACCGGAGAACTGCATCGATGTACCAGGGTTGGTTAAAATCTTTCGCGCCGCTAGCGCAGGCGTTTATTCTGCTCGCGAGTCTGACCCTCGTGCTGTTTGGGCTGCGCCTTGGTGCGCCTCTGATCAACCAGGTACTGCTGGCGATATTTCTTGCCGTGATGCTCGATCCGCTGATTAGCCGCCTGGCGCGACGCGGCATCCCGCGTACGCTCTCCTCTCTGCTGGTGATTGTGATTTTGCTGCTGCTGATCGTCATCACTATCATGTCACTTAGCGCCTCCGCGCCCGATCTGATCAAACTCAGCCGACAAGCACCCAATCTGGTGGCGGCCAAGCTGCAATATCTGACGCTTTCCCTGAGCCAGATGGGCATTGTCCTCACCGCCGATGAGATGCTGAATTTTGTCGATGCCGGTGCGGTGGTGCGCTTTGTCACCTATCAACTGTCGTTAATCCCCGGCCTGCTTTCGTGGTGGTTAATGGTGTTTCTGATGCTGCTGTTTATGCTGATTGAACTGCCGCTGCTGAAACGCACCCTGCGCGCCAGTAAACAGCACACTGCGCTGTTTATCGCATTGGAAGAAGGGATTCAGAGTGTGATTGTTTATGCGCGGGTGAAAACGCTGACCGGCCTGCTAGGCGGCGTGATTGTCTGGGGCATGGCGCATCTGCTGGGATTGAAGTTCGCCTTTTTGTGGGGCGTGCTGATGTTTATCTTCAACTACATTCCGGTACTCGGATCCTTTCTGGCGGCCATTCCGCCGGTGATTCAAACCTTTATCCTGTTCGATACCCAAACCAGCCTGATGCTGGTGGGATTCTTTGTGGTGCTGAACCTGTTGCTCAGTTCGGTGCTGGAGCCGCTGATGCTCGGCAAACGCCTCAATCTCACCCTGACCGTGCAGCTACTGGCTTTCCTGTTCTGGCAAGCGTTGCTCGGTATAACCGGTGCGATACTGGCGATTCCCCTCACCTTCCTGCTGAAAAAAGTCTGGCTGGCACTGCGCCAGCCAGAATGAACTATCGGGCAACGCGCCAGCCGCGCGTCAACTGTTTCTCGATTTCCACCAGCACGAAAATTACGGCGCTGACCGCCAGCGAGATAAACCAGTATTTGATCGGCAGTGGCTCGGTGCCAAACAGCGTATTCATCAGCGGCAGATAGATAATCATCGCCTGTAGCGCCACCAGCACCAGCGTCACCAGCCAGATACCGCGATTTTTCAGTAACCCGGCATCCAGTGAGAAGCCCTCGCTGTTGCGGCAGTTGAGCATATACGCCCACTGGGAAGTCACCAGCATCTGCAACAGCACCGTACGAATGAACTCCGGCGAATAGCCGCGCGGCTGCAGCCAGGCTTCCAGCACAAAGGCGCTGATGGAGATCAGCAGTCCGACGAAAATCACTCGCCAGATGGCGTAACCATCCATCACATGGCTGCGCACGTTACGCGGTGGCCGACGCATGATATTGCGCTCGGCGGCTTCAAACGCCAGACCAAATGACAGAGTCGCCGAGGTCGCCATGTTCATCCAGAGAATCTGTACCGGCGTCAGCGGCAGTAAGTTGCCCATCAGAATCGCGATGATGATCAACAGCCCCTGCGCGAGGTTGGTCGGCATCACAAACAGGATAGTTTTCTTCAGGTTATCGTAAACGCGACGCCCCTCTTTCACCGCCGCCGCGATGGTAGCGAAGTTATCATCCGCCAGAATCATATCCGCCGACTCTTTGGTCACTTCAGTACCTTTGATGCCCATGGCGATGCCGACATTGGCCTGTTTCAACGCAGGCGCATCATTCACGCCATCGCCGGTCATCCCGACGATCTCCCCGCTCTCCGCCAGCGCTTTCACCAGACGCAACTTATGTTCCGGGCTGGTGCGCGCGAAAATGTCGTACTCACGTGCCGCTTTGCCCAGTTCCACATCATCCATGTGCTCCAGCTGATAACCGGTGATGGCGCTGTCGCTGTTGCCAATCCCCAGCATCTGCCCGATGGCCATCGCCGTTTCCGGGTGATCGCCGGTGATCATCTTGACGCGAATCCCAGCCTGCTGGCAGTCGCGGATGGCGGTAATCGCTTCCGGACGTGGTGGATCCATCATGCACGCCAGACCCAGCATCATCATACCCTCGCGCAGATCGGCGTGATCGATCTGCTGCTGTCCTTCCGGCAGCCAGCGCCAGGCGGCGGCCACGGTGCGCAGCCCTTCGCTGGCATAAGTGGTGATCGCGGCGTTCCAGTAATCATGATCCAGCGCTTCAGCGCCGTTCTCGCCCTGCTGCTGTTGGCACAGCGCGAGCAGCACGTCCGGTGCGCCAGTCAGCAGCAGGCATGCCTTACCATCAATCAGGCAGCTCACGGCCATGTATTTGTAGGCCGAGTCAAACGGCAGCTTACTCAGCACCTTCACAGAATCCGAGTTGATGCCCGCTTTTGCCGCCAATACTTTGAGCGCGCCCTCGGTGGGGCCACCGACAATCCCCCAATGGCCCTGATTATCCTGGCGCAGTTGGCTCTCATTGCAGATATCTACCGTCTGTAAAAAGCCGTTAAGCAGCGCCTCATCGCGCTGGCCGCTTTCCAGATGAAACTCCCCTTTTGGCTCATAGCTGTTGCCACTGATGCGCCAGTGGCTGTTCGCCAGCACCAGCGCTTTTACCGTCATTTCGTTCATGGTCAGCGTGCCGGTCTTATCGGAGCAGATCACCGACATGGCACCGAGGGTTTCGACCGTTGGCAGCTTACGAATGATGGCGTGATTGCGCGCCATCGACTGCACGCCGAGTGAAAGAATGATCGAGATGATCGCCGGCAAGCCTTCGGGCACCGCCGCGACCGCCAGGCTGATCACCGCCAGCAGCAACTCCGCCAGCGGGATGTCACGTAGCAGATAACCGAACACGAACAGCGCGGCCATCATCAGAAGAATGATGTAAAAAATCGCCTTGCCGAGTTTGTCGATCTGCACCAGCAGCGGCGTTTTTGCTTCTTCTATGGAGGAGATCATCGCGTTGATGTGCCCTAACTCGGTATCACCGCCGGTGGCGATCACCACACCCGCGGCAGTACCGGAACTCACCGTGGTGCCGGAATAAGCCAGATTCAGCCGATCGCCCAGCGACTTTTCGCCCTCCAGCGCGTCGCTCAGCTTGGACACCACCGTTGATTCCCCGGTGAGGATGGCTTCTTCCACCCGCAAATTGTGCACATCGAACAAGCGCAGATCGGCGGGAATCTTGTCGCCAGGACGCAGCAGTACCACGTCACCAACCACCAGCTCTTCGGTCGGCACGGTGATCTGCCGCCCATCGCGCAGTACCATCGCTTCGTTAGACAGCATGTTCTGAATACTTTTCAATGACTTCTCGGCGTTACTTTCCTGGATAAATCCAATCAGTGCATTGATGACAGCAACGCCGAGAATGACAAAGGTATCCACCCAGTGGCCCATCACCGCGGTAATCACCGCTGCCGCCAACAGGATGTAGATCAGTACATCTTTAAAGTGCGCCAGAAAACGCATCAGCGTGGATTTTTCGACTTTCTGTGGCAGCACGTTGCGCCCGTTAGCCGCCAGACGCGCCTGCGCCTCTTTGGTCTGCAAGCCGCTGGGCGAACTGTTTAAGCGGGTAAAAGCGCTGGCACTGTCGAGCTGATATAAGGGCCGATCAGATGAATCTGATCGATCTGGACGGAAAGGAACAACGGTCATATTTCACCCCGTGCGGTTGACAATAAAATGAAAAAAGGAGAACGAAAATAAAAGCCTACTTTAATAATTTTTACTGTCGCCATGATGACCGGGGTCATGTTTTGGTTAATTATCATTTCAAAAAACAGAATTAATAAAATTCAGCACTCCGTTAATCTACCCATGATTCATGCAGGTTATAATTCTTTATTTACCGTTAAAAAATCGCATTAAAGAATATAAATTTAACCATTTAAAACAGCTATTTATTGCAAGTGACCCACTCCAACCCAGGATTACTCCCTGTGTTAACTATCAGCTTGGTGACATTTTATGACGTTACACTTAGGATCACATAAATAACTTTACCTTCAGGTAAATATTAAACCTATCCTAAACAATTTCACGTTTCGTCCTTTTCATCACGACACCCTTCGTGCTCATCTTCCCTGCGTGAGACCACGGTTCTGCGCAATCAGATATCTATCAACAACGATAACTGGTGTTCTGCTCGTGCAACAGCGCATTCAATTTTATTTTCAGTTAACGCACTTTATTAAAATGAATTACCGCATAATTAAAAAACCGAACAAAAACCATCGTAAATATATAAATAACCCGTCAGGGCATGATAATTATCGCATCAGGAAACCCCTACAAAATAATTAATTGCGCCATTTAAACTTTACTCTTAAAATCCGTTAACCAATAAAATCAATTCTTATTAATATTCCATTCACCGCAATAAACAGGACAGCCATATGAAGGAAGTTCTTATCGTTGATGACCATCCGGTGGTTCGGATGGCGTTAAGACTGCTGCTTGAAACGGACAACATGAATGTGGTGGGCGAAACGGATGACGGATTTGAAGCCTTAGCGCTAACCAAAAAACTGTCTCCGGATTTGATCATCGTGGACATCGATATGCCCTCTTACAACGGTATCGATCTGGTGCAAAGGCTGCGCCACAACGGCTTTAGCGGCGGCATTCTGGTGCTGACCGGCAAGGACGTTGACCACTACATCAAACGCAGTGCCAACGCCGGTGCCGATGGCTTTATTAGCAAACGCAATAACATGACTGAATTGCACGACGCCATTCGCGCGATTAATGCCGGATATGGCTTCTTTCCTTTAAATCGCAGACGTCAGGGATTACCGGACGATATTCAGGAAGACAAAAATAAAATTGCCGGCCTCTCAAGCAAAGAATTGCAGGTGCTGGTGTATTTATCCAAAGGCATGAAAGTGGTGGAAATGGCACAGCGGATGAAAATCAGTGATAAAACGGTAAGCACTTACAAACGCCGATTAATGGAAAAGCTCGACATTCAAAATATGGTCGGCCTTTACGAGTTTGCCAAACGCAATAATATCGCCTGACATATTGATGGTTAAATTACTCCTCCTGATTGGACTGTTACTCTGCCTGATGAGTCAGCCAATCAGGGCTGAAGATCCTCGCATCATGCAGTTGGTCAGCCGTGAACAAAATGTCCTGCTGACCTTTGATCTCCCCGACAACGACTGGCGCTGGCTGGGCGAAAAGCGCGATGTCAGCGTCGCCATTTACGCGCCTGAAAATCCCCCGTTCGATATGGTCATTGATGCCAACACGCTTGAAGGGATCTCCGCAGACTACACCGCTTTAGTCCTGCATTACCTGGGTTTGCACATCAACACGCACTATTACAGTAGTCGCAGTGCGGCGCTTGATGCCTTGCAGCAAGGCAAGGTGGACATGCTGGTAGACAGCGCAGGCATCCCAGAACCCACTGCCGCAGAGCTATTACTAAGTACTGCGTTTGCCTCTGATTATCCTGCGATGGTGTCACGCGATAACATCATGTCTGAAATGAGTGATGATAATTCGCCGATGCAAATCGCCATGCCGCGTGGCTACCTGAGCGATGCCTGGATCGAGGCGCGCTATCCGGAAGCCAAAATCACTCGCTATCCTTCTGCGCTCAGCGCGCTGGCGTCATTAGCTTTTGGCGAAAACGACTACTTTATTGGCAATCTCAACACCGCCAATTACCTGATTGAACGCAATTACGCCTCGACGCTCTCCGTGATTCGCATTTTTGAACCCACCGATGCCGGACCACGCTTTGTGTTTCCCATCCGCAATGCGCCGCTGTATCGGGGCGTCAATGCGGTATTGAACGCCATTCCTTTGCAGCAGCATAAAGCCATCTTCCATCAATGGGTGCAAAGCATGCCGCCGATTATGGCGGCGCCGCCTCTGCAACTCACCGATCGTGAGCGGCGCTGGCTGGCTCAGCATCAGACGCTGCGCGTGGTGATGAACCCGCTCGATGCGCCTTTCACGTTGAAAGATCGTCACAACAAATTTAACGGCATGACCGCAGACTTACTGCGCTTGATCCATCTGCGCACCGGCATCGACTTCACTATGGTGGAAGCTTCCTCCGTCAACGCGATGTTTGATCGGCTCAGCCGCCATGAAGTAGAACTGGTCGGTTCGCTGGCCCACAGCCCGCAGCGTGAAGCGAGCGCCCTCTTCTCTCGCCCTTATGTGCTGCCGCCGTATGTGCTGGTGAGCAAAAACACGCTGGGTGCGCCCAAATCACTCAATGATACCGACACGCTGGCGATTACACCTCAGCATGAACTCATCAGTTGGCTGACGGAAAATTTCCCCCACATCAAATTGATCACCGTTGAGAACGCCAGTATTGCATTGCAGATGGTGAATGAAGGCCGGGTGGATAGCGCGGTGAATAACCTGATTGCCGCGCGCTACATGATCGATCGCTACTTCAGCAATCGCCTGCAGATAGTGTCACGCCTCGGGGAAAATCCGGCGCGGATCGCCTTTGCCGTCGGGCGCGATAATCCGGAACTACTGAGCATTCTGAACAAGGTGCTGGCAACCATCCCGCCACGCGATATCTCGCTGCTGGCGATGAAATGGCAGGGCACGCCCGATGTCAAACTCGACACCTGGATGGCGTATCGCCACGAATTCTACTGGCTGGCGGGGATCTTCGCGGTGCTGGTGATCACCTCACTGTTCTGGAACTATCATCTGCATCGCGCGGTGCGTCAGCGTAAAGAGGCTCAGGCGCGAATGCAGGAACAAGCCACTTTCCAGAAAACCCTGTTCAACGGCACGCCGGTGCCGATCTACGTCATTAACCACAAAGGCGAGATGACCAACAAAAATCCGGCCTGGAGCCAGTTTTTCAACGATCCACACTCCAATATCAGCCAGCTGCCACTCAGCGACAGCGCGCATCCGTTGCACGCCATCTGCCAGGCGCAAATGGCCTTACTGGCAGAACAAACCTCACTGGAGATGGCACCGCAGCGCGGCCAGATCGATAACGGCCACGAACTGCGTGATGTGATCCATCGCGCGGTGGCGTTTCGTGATAATCACGGCAACATCGCCGGGATGATTTGCAGCTGGCAGGATGTGACGGAACATGAACAGCTGACCCGCGATCTGCTGCAGGCCAGCGAGCGCGCCGAACAGGCTAACCGCACCAAAAGTACCTTCCTCGCCACCATGAGCCACGAAATTCGCACACCGATCAGCGCGATTATTGGCTTGCTGGAGCTGGCGGTCGCTAATCGCCTGCAACAACCGTGCGATAAAGAATCGGTGCGCGTCGCCTATGAATCCGCGCAATCGCTGATGGGGCTAATTGGCGATATCCTCGACATGGCAAAAATCGAATCGGGCAAGCTGGAACTGTCGCCGGAATGGGTGCGCTTCGATACCCTGGCGGAACCGGTGGTGCGCGTGTTCGAAGGACTGGCGCGCCAGAAAGGATTGCTGCTGCACTATCAGATTGATGTGCTGCATCCGGACGAACTGCTGCTGGATCCGATGCGTCTGCGGCAAATTCTCTCGAACCTGATCAGCAACGCCATCAAATTCACCGAGCGCGGCACGGTGGAAGTGCAGGTGCGCAGCAAACCCAGCGAAGGCGATCGCGCCACGCTGGAACTCACGGTGCAGGATACCGGCATCGGCATCAGCGAAGAGGATCAGCAGCTGATATTCAATCCTTACGAGCAATCCGCATCGGGCAAAAAACAGAGCGGCACCGGGCTCGGATTGGCGATTTGCGAACAAATGGTGGCGATGATGGCGGGCAGCCTGACGTTGCACAGCCAACCGGGGCGCGGCACCCGCATCTGCGTGCGCATCCCGGTGGATTGTCGTGAAGCTGTTAGCGCACCGGTTGAGCAAGTGCGCCAGCAAGATGCCTGTGGCCTGCCGTTAACCATCCTGACCGTGGATGATCATCCCGCCAACCGCCTGCTACTCAAACGCCAGCTCACCCGACTGGGACACAAAGTGATTGAAGCCGAGGATGGCGAACAGGCGCTGTGGCTGTGGCAGGAAAACCAGATTGATTTGGTGATCACCGATTGCAGCATGCCGGTGATGGATGGCTTCACCCTGACGCGCGAACTGCGCAAGAAACAGCGTGAACCGCTCACTATTATGGGGCTGACCGCCAACGCACAGCCGGAAAAGCGTTCGCGCTGCCTGGAAGCGGGCATGGATGACTGCCTGTTCAAACCGTTGCGCCTGCCGCAACTGGAAGCACTGCTGCAAAGAGTGCCGCGCCCTACCGTTGTGCCCTATCCCGGCCATGTCGCACTCAATCATCTGCTCGATCTCAATGCCCTGCGCGAACTGGCTCATCAGGACAACGAGATGCTGCAGCGCCTGCTCAGCGCCACCCGCGATGAGAATCTGCAGGATATGCAGGTGGCCTGCGCCTGTTTCGACAATCGCGACTGGCCCGCGCTGGAACGCAGCCTGCACCGCCTGGCGGGTTCGGTGCAGATCATTGGCGCCATATCGATTGCCGATCAGTGCCGCGAATTAGAGCAAGCCTGTAGCGCCCCAGCCGATGAACGCCATCTCGGCCAGATGCTCGATGAAACGCTGGGCTGCGTGCATGTGTTGAATCAGGCTATCGAAACCTTTCTCAAAGACGAGTTCAGCGCATGATATGCCCAGCGCCTCAATCCAGATTGTGCCTCTGGGCAAAATCGAGCACATCCACCAGGTTCTTTAACTCCAGCTTCATCATCAGCCGGCTTTTATAGGTGCTGACGGTCTTATCGCTGATGTTCATGCCTCGCGCAATATCCACCACTTTCTCGCCGCGCGCCAGTTGACGCAGCACATCCAGCTCTTTCGGCGACAGCTCATCAATTTTGCGCTGGTCACTGTTTTCCTCATCAAGGTGCGAGCCCTGACGCGCACGATTCATCGGGAAAAAACCGTACCCCTTGCTGATGGCACGAATCGCATCTCTCAGCTCGGTTAAGTCTTTGCACTTGCTCATAAATCCGTTAGCACCCGCCGTGGCACAACGGCGAATGTAGTGTTCGCTGTCTTTACCGGAGAGCACCAAAATGCCCATCTCGTGCCCACTCTGGCGCACGCGCTTGATGACATCGATACCGTTGAGCACCGGGATATCGATATCAATAATCACTAAATCCGGCTGCAGTTTTTTTACAAACTTTATAGCCTGAATGCCATCGCCCACTTCTCCTACGACTACCCGATTGTCTTGTTCAATGACAAGCTTGAGCGCTAATCGCGTGATTGGATGATCGTCAACAATCAGTACCTTTTCCATTTTTCACCCCGTCCCGCGCATTGACCGATAAAATAGAGCGGCTGGGTGAATTGACGTGCGTCATTAACCGTCAGGCATCAGCTTCAAATTGACTCTCCCTTGTCTCGCCAGCCACCACTCTCCGAAAACGATCCCTTAACGGTTCTATCGGTAGATGTGGGGATCGCTAAAATAAAAGCTTATGGGGTGTGATGGGACGGGAATGTGAGGATAGATTTGTGCCCGGCCTGCGTTGTGGGAATTTCAGGCCAGGCTTGCGAAGCGTTACTGATGCTGGCGAATAAAACTGGCGGCGGTATCCAGTGCGTGACGCGCGGCATCCAGGCGGATATCCCGCTGAAACACGTGGTGCATGCCTTGATAGATATCCAGCTGCACTTCACCGCCCTGCTCAGCTAATTGAACCGCTAAGCGCGTGGCGTCATCCAGTAAAAGTTCTTCGGTGCCAACCTGAATCATCAGCGGTGGTAAGTGGCTGTACTGCGCAAACAGTGGCGAGGCGCGTTGATCCTCCGCCGATGCGCCCTGCAAATAAGCCGCACCGGCATCCTGCAGGATCGATGGCTGGAAAATCGGATCGCGTGTGTTGGGATCGTTAAACGAAGCGCCACTGAAGGTCAGATCGGTCCATGGCGAAAACAGCACGGCAGATCGGATTTTCTGCACCAGCTGCGGATGTTGCAGCGCCACCAATGACAGCGCAGCACCCGCTGAATCGCCCATCAGCGCGATATGTTCAATGCCGCTGTCGACCAGCCCGTTCAGTATCTCAATTACCCTGTCCGGCGCGGCCGGGAATGGATGTTCCGGTGCCAGCGGATAGTCGAGCACAAAGGTTGAATAGCCGGTGCGCACCGCCAGCTGGCTGGCAAATCCGCGATAGGCCTGCGCGCTGCCGAGCATATACGCCCCGCCATGGATGAACACGATAACCTGCTCGGTGCGTGTCTCCTGCGGATGCAACCACCAGCCAGAATCCGTGACGTGCTCACAGTGCACGACTGCTGCCAGCGGTGTTTCCGCACTCATCTCGTCATAATACTCGCGCATTGTGCCGCTAAAGTGCTCGCGATGCGCTTGCTGCTCGGCCAGTGATTGCTGCACTTGCAAACGGTCGTGATCGGTTAATGGATGCTGTGTCTTGTTCATAAGTGGCTCCGGTAAAAGGGTGTGGAGAAACTTTATGCCATTCCAATTTTTGCAACTAGCTGGCTTAATGGAATACCATCTATTCCCATCAGGACTATTCAATGGATCGACTTGATGCTATCCGGCTGTTTCTACGCGTGGTCGAGTGCGGCAGTTTCTCCGCCGCTGCCAAAGAAGCCGGTATCGGACAATCTGCGGTCAGCAAACAGATCTCCGCGCTGGAGAAGCAGTTCAATCATCCGTTACTGAAACGCTCCTCACGCGGCATCGCCTTAACTGACTCAGGCCGAACCTTTTATGACGGCGCACTGCGCCTGCGCGATGAATTCGACCAGCTAGAATTAAACGTCAAATACGGCGCAGATGAACCGGCAGGCACGCTGCGCATCTCCGTGGCACCTGTATTTGGCCGCTTCTATATCGTGCCGCGCCTGCCCGCGCTACTGGCGCGTTATCCAGCGCTGAATGTGGAACTGCGCGTCTCCGAGCGGCATGTGGATTTGATTGAAGAGAATATCGATGTCGCCATCCGCCACGGCGAACTGCAGGATTCTGCGCTGACACAACGCAAGCTTGCCAACAGCCCGCTGGTCACGGTGGCGAGCCCGGATTATCTGGCGAGGTATGGTGTGCCCGCCTCACCTGCTGAACTGACCGAGCATCAGTGCATCTCGTTCAATGCCGGTCGCGGCATACATCCGTGGCGGTTTGTGGATGAGCAAGGTAAGGCGATTACGCTAATGCCTCAAGGACGGTTTCAGAGTAATGATGGTGAGCAACAACGCGCCGCCGCGCTGGCGGGGTTGGGCATTACGCAGTTTCCGGCCTGGCTGGCGGGACCGGATTTGGCTTCGGGGGCATTGGTGCCGGTGTTGAGGGAGTTTGCAGTGGGATCGATGCCGGTGAGTGCGGTATTCGCAACGAAGCAAACGGCGAATAGCAAGGCAAGGGTTTTTGTTGAGTATATGCTGGGGACGTTGGGGGAGGATTTACCGTTGGTGGCTGGGGATGAATCTGGGAGGTTAGTGTGAAGCCTACGTTGGAAGAGGTGATTGAGTTTGTGCGTGAGTTTTCGGGGGATCACAAGTCTGTGATTACTGAGCATACCCTGCTGGATGCTGATCTGGGTATTACCGGAGATGATGGAGTTGAGTTGCTGGAGGACGCGGAGAAGAAGTTTGGGGTTTTGTTTGTGACCGAGGAGAGATCGATTCAGGAGACTTTTGGGCTTGGGGATAATGAGTATCTGTTTAATTCGGAGGGGCTGGATTTGTTGGGGATTGGGCGGTTGGTGAGTTGGTTGAGGAAGGAGCCACGTCCGGTGGTGAGGGATTTGAGTGTGGGGGAGCTGTGGCGGGTTTTGGGGATGGTGAAACTCTCAGGTGCGAAGTCCACTCGAATAAATATATCAACTAACTGATTTAAATATCATTATTTTAACACCTAGAAATCATATCCGCACTTGCACCTTCAAACAAAAATTAGACAATGTAAGTGGGCACAGAGCCATATCAGTACAACACCGTTATGGCTAACCGTGTGTAAGAGAATAACACCTTTAAATCAATATTTTTCCATCAGGAAAACGCAGCTCAGAATTTTGCAAACTGTCGCCAATGATAAATGGCACAACCCATACACGCAGCGGATTTTCATTTTGGTGGCTGAATTCATACGGCTGAGGTAACGGCTGACTAAAACCCTCATGCGAAGGATAAATCAGAAGCATGTCCCCGATCCCCTTCTGATAGTTCATACCGTAGGCCAGCATCTGGTAGAGGTCAGCCTGCGACAGTTCAAGTGTCGCCTTTCCGCTATCAACCATTTTCCATTTCACATCACAAATCAATGTATTATCCCAATGCTCCCCACGAGACCGTAGATGGATATCGGGTTTAAGCTTAAATAACCCTTTGCCATTGAAACGAACCAATGTGTGTGAAACTACTTGTGCCTCCACATGCCAGTTATCGTTATAACGATAACGCATCCATGCAGTAACAAAAGACTCAAACACAGCTTCCATTGGAAATAGCAGTGAAACGGCGTTGGCGTCGCCCTGCATACAATGGGGAGACTGCCCCATCAAAATCAGTCGCGCCCACGCCAAGGCAAGTTCATAGTGAAGCATATGTCGGTCGAGACGTACTTGGTCGAAGGCGACGCGAACATCATCGACAGGTGCAATATCGGCAAAGTGCACCTGCAAAGAGTTAACTTGTGTTAGTAGCTGCGGATTACTGATCTGACGACAGATCTTACCGATGGCTGTTTTCAATATCCGGTTTTCCGGACGTTCTGCGCTGTAATCATCAAACTCCACATAAAAGCGATCCCGACGCACACAGTTTTTACTTAATTGAGCATGGACCTTTAATTTACCTTTCATCCAGGGCAGATTATCCTGCTGGCGTATATAGTCACGCTTCAGACCCTGGCGCACAATTTGCTGAACGCTATCGATAAACTGTTGAATAAATATTTCCATCAGCGGCATCTTCGAGGTTCGGACTTGAGATGCTGAAGCGGCTATATGACGAAAAGATTTTAGCGTGCGTAGCATCATTAATAGCTGCTGACGTGCAATATCAATGTTCTCATTGCAGCGACCCGTTTTTGGCAACACTTCAATAAACGCATTTCCCGGAAGAGAGATAACACCAGCATAGTTTTTTACTTGCAGCATTTTTACACCGCCTCGACTGCGCAGTGTAAGCAGACGATGAGTGTTATCATCGTTATCATTCAAACAACGATGCTCAAGCCACTCAAACAACTTCGTGGGCAGAGCGACCGCATTATTCATACGGCCCCTATCTTTCTCGTCGACCAAGTATCCGTATTCAAAAACGGTAAAGTTCTGACGAGAGGTCATTCACTACTCCCAGGGTTATCATTATTTGGGGCATAAATTCGCTGCCAGGCTAGTGGATTATCCCAAACATTGTCGCTCTCAGAGGCCAAATGGAAACTGGCACCGATATCATGTAGATCTTCAGTTCCGCTATTGCCAAAAAGATCTGCAAACTGTTTCTGGTCTTTCACCTCACATACAAACTGTAGGTGCGGGTTTTCGCTTTTCTGATTGTCGCCCAGCACCATGCGGATTTTCTGCCAGTCGTTGTAGAAGTACTCCTCCAGCAGTGGCAACACTTTATTTCTCATAATCCGTTTGAGCCTTTCGAAGGCCAGCTCTTCGTCATCTTTAGCCTGTACAACCGGAATGAAGAAAGCATGACCAAGAGTATGTTCTTTGTCGTATAGCACCTGGATACGATCATTTAGAGTTTGCAACAGTCGAGGCAAATCAATGTCTTTGATAACCGTATCTTTCAGAACCGTGATATCCGGCAGCATCGCTTCAAACTCGAACCTGCGACGCAAAGCGGTATCCAGTGCGGTGAGCGAGCGGTCAGCAGTGTTCATGGTGCCGATTAAATATAGATTGTTCGGGACGCTGAATGAGGTTGAAGAGTAAGGCAGCATCACACTTAGCGCCTCTGGTTCCCCGGAACGTTTAGAGGTTTCTATAAGAGTGATCAGTTCACCGAAGATTTTGGAGATATTGCCACGGTTAATCTCATCAATAATCAGAACATAATTTTGCCGTTTTTCAGATACGGACTCTTGTGGATTGGAAGGCAGCCCCTCCTGCTTAATCAGATAATTAAGTATACTTCGTACATATGAAGGATTATGTACCTTTGCTTGAGGGTTTTGGTAAACCATACTGATACTTTTGAGATAAGCATTGTAGCCCAGCCCTAAATCATCTTTTTTCGATTGCGAAGGGAAGATACCAAAGGTGGTCTGGCTCTTGTAAGCCAGCTGGAAGGATTTACCCTGCAGCGTTTCAAGAGTAATGCTTCCACTTTCAGATAAACGTTCTTGTAGACGGGCAAGCGCCTCGTCAAGCTTCTGTTGAACATCTGCGTGACCAAAGGCAGCATCTTCACAAATTTGCTTGAAAATGCCCGCTTTGATTTCGTAACGCACATTGCCGTCGTCGGTAGTCTCAGCTCTTAGCCCTTCGATGAACTCTTCATATCCAAAACTCTGATGGAAGGTGATAAAGCGCACCCGCTTGTCAGCTATCAGGCGGTCATAAATCTTTTTCAGTTCGCGGCGTTTTTCGTTTTCCTCTTTTCCTTCCTGTAGCGAGTAAGCTATCGGTTCACAGGCCCGTACTGCCAAATCGATGGTGCGGTAAGTTTTACCAGTCCCAGGAGGACCATAGAGGATAGTATTTTTTGGCAATTGCGGGGTGGTAACCTCCTCGTCTTGCTCACCATCAGACAAAGCCGTCTCATTACCGATTAACGCAATATCGTTTTTCTTCTGAATAACCTGCGTATAGAGATGCCAGAGAGACATATTCAGTTCGATAGGATCGACTTCATCTCCCAGTGCTCGATGCAACGCTTTCTTAAGATCAAGATTGCGAGCGAACCACTCCTGATCCTCAGAAAGGCCAAGTTGAAAATGGTTATTGCAATAGTTATAAATACTGAAAAAATTGCTGACATTCACAACGTTGGTAATGTTAGATGGGTAGATCGCTGCAAACGCACGATGGCAGAGCGCCCAGTACACCTTATTCAATACACCATCAGTTTTAAGTTTAATAAGGCGCTGAATTACCCGGTCGTAATTCTCCTGTGTACACTCTTCTGCCATAAGACGGGTGAGAGCGAGCAGCTGTTTTTGCGCCGTTTCGAATTCAAACTGAGACATACCGCCCTGTCGAAGGCTGGAGATGCCATTGCTGCGCTCGTACCAAATCTGCCGAATTGTATCCGCAGAAAAGCTTGGTTTTTCTGATTGAATCTGTTCGACAAGTTGGCGGAAGTGTACGCCCCAGTCTGGATTGTATTGATTGTTTTTTTCGATATGAGAACGAAAGAAAGGGGCTAATTCCGAGGGATCATGAACCATCACATACTCCATGTGTAAGGCGATTTAAGAGTTAGGTTATCCGCATCTTATCGGATTAATCTCAACTTCGTCACTAATTGTTTCAGTGAGGCAAAAAATGATCCTGATTTTTTCATTAGAATGAATTAATCTGGATGCTACGAGCGATATTACGGATGGTAACTAGTACCTAAAAGTAATCACGCCAGCCGGGAGTTGGCAGGCGCATAATAAGATGAATACAAAATGTGAGCATCTAAAGATAAATACTGGATAAAGATTCAAGTAGTTATAGTAATTTATAATTCGGTAAACCTGCATTAAAATCTTGGTCCATTCAGAAAAATAATTTCGGCATAACAAATACTCCCCCGAGCAGCCGGTAATGTTGCGCAATGCTAGCGAGTCTGAGGTAAAAGGCGCTGGCGGGTCGTTTTTCAATGTGAAAGCGCTCTTACCTGTCTGCTTACATAGCTGTGAGCTGTGCTTCTGACCTCTCGAAGCGCTTCGCAACCTTTTTAGAACGGCTGCTAAATTCATGCGCCGCAGTCTATCCAGAGGCAGATAAAAAGGCTTCCTCATTGGTTCGGGCAATGTTTGGCAACAGCGAACTCAAAATTCCAATTAGATAAATCAGCTATGCAGGTACTTCTTAAAGTTCTCCGCCTGCTCTAGCACGCTTTTGTAGACCTCATCATTGGCTACCGGGGGGAAGCCATAGCGGTGTAGGAGAAGGATAAGGTCTACTTTCAGCTTGGCCTTAATGTCATCGCGGTTGCTCCAATCGGGGTACTGGGCACTGTCATCGACAATCACCTTCATATCCTTGGCTAATTCCAACATCTTATCCTTGTCATAAGTGAAATCGTACTTTTCGCACATATGCGCCAAGATATCGAGAAACGCCTTCTCTTCCATGTCGATGCCAATATCGGCAAATGACATCATCTCGGTCTTAATGTCGTAGATCATGTCAGCCATTTTCTGGGTGAATGTGTCGAACTCTTCACCGTTGAGCACGTCGTTCTCCTTACGCTGGTTGTACTGTTCAACCAGAGCTTGGAAGCGTTTGGAGAAATTGATGCCCTGAAGCTGGTTCACCTTTTGAAAATCACTAATAGCTTTTGCCAGCATCTTTTGCAACAGTTGCATCCGGGTATTAGGCAGCTTGATCTTGCCAATGCGAGCCATGTACTCATCATCAAAGATATCGATGGTCTCAGCTTTATCTTCGCCTAAGGTGAAGATCTCCTCTACTCCTTCAGCCTTGAGCGCCTCGGCAATCATCTCACGCACTTTCTGGTTCATCTGCGCGGTGTCCGGCGCATCGCCCTTTGTAAGCTTGTAGACGATAGAACGCACGGCCAGATAGAAATGAATTCGCTCACGCTCATCCTGAGTGATCTCTTCACTACCCACGCAAACGTCATAGGCGGCTTTCAGGCGTTTCACCAGTCCCATAAAGCGAAGCTCAATCTTCTTAGTCTGCAGGGCAAACTCGGCGGCCCGGTTGAGGCATTCCAGTTGTAGGGTCGGTGCACCAAAGAAGTAATCGCGGCTGTCGAACGTATGGAAAACCTGAGCAAGCAGATGCAGGTGGTTACGCACTTCAATTAGTGACTGCTGGACATCTTCAAAGTTAGATTTATCAGCCTTTGAGTACATAGCCAATGCCATGTTCATCCGGCTTTTGATACCGATGTAATCGACTACCAACCCTTTTTCCTTACCCTCAAACCGGCGATTTACACGCGAGATAGTTTGGATCAGGTTGTGCTTTTGCAACGGCTTATCGATGTAAATGGTATCAAGTTCGGGCACGTCGAAGCCGGTCAGCCACATATCCACCACAATGGCAATTTTGAAGTTAGACTTGGGGTTCTTGAACTGTTTGTCCAGCTCACGGCGGTACTCCTTTGTACCGAGCAAGTTATACATGGCCTCATCATCATCCTGGCCCCGGGTCATGACCATGTTGATCAGAGGAAGGCTCATCAATTCTTTTTTCTCTTGCTCGGTAAGGGTGGCACCATCAATAGCTTGTTTCGCCTCGAACCAATCGGGGCACTGTAACTTCAGACGCTTATAGAAGTCGTAGGCAATCTCGCGGCTGGCACAGACAAACATCGCCTTGCCTTTGATAGTCGAACCTTCCGTCACCCGTTTTTCGTAATGTATGGCAAAATCCTTAGCCAATGCTTCGATGCGATCCGGATCGCCCAAGATGGAATTCATATTGGCCGTAGTTTTCTTGCTCTCTTCAATTTGGTGTTCACTGGCACCCAGTTTTTCACATTCTTGATAGTACTGCTCGATCTCTTCCAGTTTACTGTTATCAAGCACCACTTTGGCGGCTCGCCCTTCGTAGACAATCCGCACCGTGATTTCATCATTAACCGACTCGGTCATAGTGTAGCTATCGATGGTGGGGCCAAATACATCCAGAGTGGCGTCGATAGGGGTGCCGGTAAAGCCAACATAAGTAGCGTTAGGCAGCGAGTCGTGTAGATACTTAGCAAAGCCGTAGGTCTTTTTCACCGTTCCGGTTTCAGCATCGATGCTGATCTTCAGGTCGAGGTTTATCTGGCTTCGGTGGGCTTCGTCAGAAATACAAATGATATTGCTGCGATTGGAGAGCAGTTGAATATCTTCAGTAAACTTGTGGATGGTGGTCAGGAATACCCCGCCGCTAGCGCATCCGGCCAGCTTGTTTCGCAGATCCTGACGGCTGGCGACCGGTTCAATCACTGCATCGCCGATAAAAGCGGTGGCATTGCAGAATTGTTTCGCGAGCTGTTCATCAAGATCGGTGCGGTCGGTAATGAGAACAATGGTCGGACTGGCAAAATCGACGCTCTTCATCAACAACCGGGCAAGGAACTGCATGGTATAGCTCTTGCCGCAGCCTGTGGCACCAAAGTAGGTTCCCCCTTTACCGGTGCCACCGATATTCTCGCCGTTAGCCGTTATCTGCTTGCGCTCTTTTTTAATGTTGTAGTAAAGCTTGCGGGCGGCGTAATACTGCGGGTAGCGACAGCAGATCTTCACTTCCTGTTTGCTGGTGTCTGGGAAGAAAACGAAGTTCTTCAAGACGTCCAGCAAACGGACCGGATGAAATAGCCCTTGGATCAGAGTGTAAAGACCATTAATGCCATCTTGCTCGGTGGACTCGTTACCATTCGCCTTGCGCCAGGCGTAGTAGAACTCGTAAGGGGCAAACAGGTTTCCCAGCTTATTGTTCACCCCGTCACTGAGAATACACAGCGCGTTATAGACAAACAGCTTAGGAATATCACGCTTGTAGCGTACACAAAGTTGGCGCCAGGCGTCGTAGGTGGTGGCCTCTTCTTCACGTACCGCCGATTTAAACTCGAAGATTACCAGCGGCAGGCCGTTCACATACAAGATGCCATCGGGGATACGCAGTTGCAGTCCGCCGTCACGGGTCTGGCCTTCTATCTCCAGTTGATTAACCAACCGGTAGATATTATTGCCCACCTCGGCCATCTCTTCGCCATGCCCTGTAAATAAGCTAGCTAACTGCTCTGGCAAGGTGCTGGTATCCATCAGCTCGATATAGAGGTCTTTCTTATTACGATCTTCACGTTTAAGTAAAAAGCCGTTGCTGAGCCAGTGGCAGAAGGTTTTATTGCTCTGGTAGAGATCGCTTGCAGGCAGAGTCTGCAACTGATGGAGGATGTGAGAAATCTCCCCTTTAGTGATCCCCTCAGCCTGATACTGGTTGGCCAGATACTGGCGCAGGTCATCCGTAATCAGCACCTCACTTTTCTCTTTGCGTGGCACATTACTACCGACAAAATGAGGGTAGCAGGGCTGGCCTTCCGCATTCGAGTGCTGACCCAGTAGGGAGATAATGGCATGTTCCAGCTTCGCTTCCGTGAAAATATGGCTCATAGCAATGGCTTCTTATTCTAGTTCGGATCGTTAAAGGAAATAGTTATAGAGGAGAAAGTGCAAGCACTTTCCCCCCCTTTAATGAGTTATACCACGCTCTCTGAAGTAGGTTTGGCCTCGATATTCTCAAGACACAGCTCTCCGGAAATCAGTTTGGGTATTAGGCAGTCACGGAGCTTAACTAATGTATTGCATTGCAATCGAACATTTTTTGCCTGCTCTAGGTAAGCCCCTGCAATACTGTCAAAATAAGCCAACGTTTGATTTTTTGGCACAACGCAGAATGAATCACTTAAGTCACCTTTTTTGATATGTCCCATCGTAACTGCCTTTGCTGCTGCAATATGTTGAAACCTAACCAAATGATGATTTGTCCAGTGAAAATAAAATGATAACGGATATTTACTTGAAGTGACCTTGTATAAATGCTGATTTAAAGCCGCATTACCACCAGTCCAAATATCTGTCATCAATGTTCCTGACCAAGAAAAAATCATGTCACCATTGTATACTCGACATGACTCTTTTAAGTCGATTCTGGCTCTTTCGTTATCATCGCAATACCCTTGACGAAGCTGCGCAATTTTAAGAACAGGAAGATATTCATCTTCGTCACTATCTGGTCTAAATTTTTGTAAAGCCAGTCCATTCTGGAAATTGGCAATATTATCTAGTGGGGCAATAAACCACCCCATCGGTATCCAACCATTAATTCCTACTGAAGGCTCGACACACTCCTCAAAAGCTGCGGGGAATAGCTGGCGAATATCGTTCGACAATGGCTTGAAATCGCTGCATTCGCGCGCAGCTTTGCGAGCCTCAGCGCGGCGAAGCAACTCATCAGAAAACTCTAAGTCCTGTTCAAAAAAACCCGCATCCAACGCGTTATCAACCACGGGGTCAAAATCCACAAACCATGATTTAAACAGCGCTTGTGCCATTTGCTCTAGGGTTTGGTTGATTTGATGATTTAGTTCAATTTTGTCACTTATGCCTAAAAGACATTTATCGATTAAAACTTGTGCTGAATAAGTGGGCTCTGGTACTTCAAAATTAGGTATATCTGCACACTTTAGGCTGTCAAATATTGCACCTGGGTTTTTGTATTTGCTAACCTCTTCCCACCAAATTGGGCTGTTTACGACCCAACGTAAATAACCAGGATGAATCTTATTTGAGTCAGGACGTAACAAGACCAAGTTTTGTCCTAAAGCAAACTTACATCCTTGCGGCACATAGGCAGTCTCGCCAGGATTGCATCGCCTAGAGAGGACAATATCTCCATGTGTAGGTTTGGCTTTGACTGTCCAAAGCTGATAATCGTCCTCAGAGATAAGCCTCGGGTTTGCTGAAAAATCGATCGTACCGCCTTTCATCTGAGGAATTCCAATATAAGGAACTCCATCATCTACAGCAGCTGGTGTTTTATGTACGCAGTCGATCAGACTTACACCTAACTCCTTCAGACTTTTTAAAGGCCAATTACTCCCCATACCCCAGCGCCTCCATATTCGCACGGATCGCCTGATCCAGCGTTGCCGCTTCATCCAACTGCCGATAAAGAGTTTGGGTCAATTCCTGCATTTTGGTTTCAAAAGCAATCCCATCATCCTCAATATCAGCAGCCCCGACATAGCGACCCGGAGTCAGCACAAAGTCATTGGCCTTCATATCATCAAGCGTCGCGACTTTGCAGAAACCGGCCTGGTCCTGATATTGCTCGACACCAATCTCGTTGGATTCGATACGACGCTTGAGTTCGCTCTCGCTGCTGCGCCAAGCGTGGAAGGTATCAGCGATGGTGGATATATCCTCTTTAGCCAGCTCTTTTTGGGTACGGCTCACCATAGTGCCGAGATTGCGGGCATCTATAAACAGAGTCTCACCCCGACGATCACGATACCCATACTGAGAGTTGGCTTGTTTGCTTTTGCTGATAAACCATAGACAAACTGGGATCTGAGTGGTGAAGAACAGCTGGCCCGGCAAAGCAATCATGCATTCGATACGGTGACCTGCCCCCAGTATTAGATACAACCTTCAGTTAGTAATGTCGGTTGGTTTTTCTTCATGTTTCCCGTTTCGCCAGCATGCTGCAAATTCAGATGGCGTCTGGTAATTCAGCGATGAATGAGGTCTGGACTCATTATAGTCCTGCCGCCAGTCACTAATGATTTTCCGGGCATGAAGAATATCGCTGAACCAGTGCTCATTCAGACATTCATCCCGAAAGCGTCCGTTAAAACTCTCAATAAACCCGTTCTGTGTTGGCTTACCCGGCTGGATGAGTCGCAGTTCCACGCCATGCTCAAAAGCCCACTGGTCGAGCGCACGGCAGGTAAATTCCGGGCCCTGATCGGTTCTTATCGTTGCCGGATAGCCACGAAACAGCGCGATGCCGTCCAAAATACGCGCGACCTGGACGCCTGAAATACCGAAAGCGGCGGTGATCGTCAGACACTCCTTCGTGAAATCATCCACGCAGGTCAGGCACTTAATCCGGCGGCCGCTGGCAAGTGCATCCATGACAAAATCCATCGACCATGTCAGGTTCGGCGCATCCGGGCGGAGAAGCGGAAGCCGCTCAGTCGCCAGACCCTTACGGCGTCGCCTGCGTTTTACACCCAGACCGTCAAGGTGATAGATGCGGTAAACCCGCTTGTGGTTGACGTGAAGGCCCTCCCGACGCAATAACTGCCAGATGCGCCGGTAACCAAACCGGCGGCGTTCAAGTGCCAGCTCTGTGATACGCAGAGATAGCTGCGCGTCAGCAGCCGGACGCTGAGCCGAATAACGACAGGTTGAAAGGGACAGACCAGCCAGCCTGCAGGCACGGCGTTGTGACAGACCCGTTGTCTCACACATGACTTCTACGGCCTCCCGCTTCTGGTCTGTCGTCAGAACTTTCGGCCCAGAGCCACCTGAAGCGCCTCCTTATCCAGCATGGCTTCAGCGAGCAGCTTCTTGAGGCGGGCATTCTCCTCTTCGAGTGACTTGAGCCGCTTCACTTCGGGGACTTCCATGCCGCCAAACTTCTTGCGCCAGGTGTAGAAGGTGGCATCTGAAATAGCATGCTTGCGGCAGAGTTCCCGGGCCGAAACCCCGGCTTCAGCCTCGCGGAGAATGCTGATGATCTGTTCGTCGGAAAATCGCTTCTTCATGGGGATGTCCTCATGTGACTTATGAAGACATTACTAACATCGCGGTGTATTAATCAACGGGGAGCAGGTCAGCTAAGAGCCGACAAGTGCTTCTCAAGTTCGTTGCGAAGTGCTTCAACTACATGAGAGTAAGAAAAAACTAGGGTAGTTATAATGGTGAGATGCCCCTAAACCGATACTGTCTTAAGGGCTATTCTGGACCCAGAATCTAAAAATCAATTATTGACTGAAAAGAATAGATGCTTGATCTGCTTATAGTTGTTGCATCAGTCAATCACAATCACCATATGTCATCTGACTCACTTCGTCAGCCAATCTAATGTGATATTCTTTCCAAAATTCCTTTTGTGTCCTCAAAACAAGGCGATGATTGATGGAGCAGTCACTCAATTTTGAAATGTTGCGAAGCCAGTGGCCGGAACTGGCAGATCTGGGGTTAATGGCTGAACGCTATGCCCACACCGACCCGGAAAGCAGTCTGGTTAAGCTTCGCAACTATACCGAATTAATGGTGCGCTGGTTGTACCGCCAAGAAAAACTGCCTGAAGGTATCAAAGCGAATCTTTACGATTTAATGAACGCTGATGTCTTCACCAGCATGATGCCGGAAGCCATCATCATGAAAATGGATGCATTACGTATTCACGGTAACCGCGCTGCGCACGGTGGACGTATCAAAGCTAAAGATACCTACTGGCTGCTCAAGGAAGCGTATTTACTGGGAGTATGGCTGTATGTTCGTTATGCCCACGGTAATGTTGATAACTGCCCCAAATTTTCACTCCCACCGTTAACACAATCGTCAGGTCGTGCAGAAGAAAAACATCTGGAAGATGCTATCAGGGCTCAGGATGAAAGCCGCGAGCGCGAACTGGCATTACAACGCGCATTACAGCAGGAACAAGAAAAAGCTGAACACCTCACTCAGCGCCTGAATGAAGCAAGAGCACGCAACCAGCATGTTGCCGACATCCTCTCTATTGATGAAGCGGAAACCCGCCGCCGCCTGATTGACTCCCGCCTGCTTGCTGCTGACTGGAATGTAGGTGAAGAACTTAAAAATACCGATCAGGTTACGCAGGAACACCCGGTTAAAGAACAACCTACTGCAACCGGCGACGGTTATGCGGATTATGTCTTGTGGGATGAGGCGCATAAACCGCTTGCGGTAGTGGAGGCCAAGAAAACCAGCGTCAATGCCGAGCAAGGACGAATTCAGGCCCGGCTGTATGCGGACTGGCTGGAGAAAGAATATGGTCAACGCCCGGTCATCTTCTACACCAATGGCTACGAGATCTGGCTGTGGGACGATCATAAAACTCATGGCTATCCTCCGCGCCGGGTATTTGGCTTCTACAGCAAGGAAAGCTTGCAGTATCTTATTCAGCAGCGTGAAACCCGTCTGCCACTCAACAGCGTGCCGCACGTTAAGGACAATGAAGGCAAAGCAGTTGCCGGACGTTTGTATCAGCTTGAAACCATTGCCCGCGTCAGCGAACGGTTTACTAACAGGTACCGACAATCGTTAATTGTTCAGGCTACAGGTACAGGCAAAACCCGCGTGGCAATCGCGCTAAGCAAACTAATGATTGATGCCCGCTGGGTAAAACGCGTCCTGTTTCTTTGTGACCGTAAAGAGCTACGTAAACAAGCGGCGAATGCCTTCAATCAGTTCACCAATGAGCCTCTGTATGTGGTCGGGAAATCGAAGAAAGCAGACAGACAGAATGCCAGGATCTACATCGCTACCTACCCTGGCATGATGAAAATCATGGACCATTTCGATGTCGGTTATTTCGATCTGATTATTGCCGATGAATCCCACCGCTCGATCTACAACGTCTTCGGCGATCTGTTTAAGTATTTTGATGCTCTCCAGATTGGCCTGACGGCCACGCCGATCGACATGGTGAGTAAAACCACTTTCGGCCTGTTTGGTTGTGAAGGACGTATCCCTACCGCCAACTACAGCCTGGAAGATGCCATCGCCGATAACAATCTGGTTCCCTATGAGGTTGTTACTCACACCACGGAATTCCTGCGCGAAGGCATCAAACGGGAGAAATTAAGCGACACACAATTCCGAGAGCTGGAAGAGCAAGGTATCGATCCCAATACGCTAGAATTTGAGGGTAAGTCGCTGGATGACGCGATCTACAACAAGGATACCAACCGCCATATTCTGCGTAATCTGATGGAAAATGGCCTGAAAGATGCCGATGGGCAGCTTTCCGGTAAGACCATCATTTTTGCCCGTAACCACAAACACGCGCTGTTATTGAATGAATTGTTCGACGACATGTACCCGCAGTTTGCCGGACGCTTCTGTCAGGTTATCGACAACTACGATCCCCGCGCCGAGCAACTGATTGACGATTTTAAAGGACTAGATGAAAGCACCAACAAAGAGCTGACCATCGCTATCTCTGTTGACATGCTCGATACCGGTATTGATGTCCCGGAAATTGTGAATCTGGTCTTTGCCAAGCCGGTCAAATCGAAAGTGAAGTTCTGGCAGATGATTGGCCGTGGTACGCGCCTCTGCGCGGGGCTGTACGGCTACGATGACAACGGCAAACCGCTGGATAAACAAAAATTCCGTATCTTCGATCACTGGGGCAATTTTGAGTATCACGAGCTGCATACCGAAGAGGCCGAAGTCTCAGCTACAAAATCGCTGGCGCAAAAACGCTTTGAAGCGTGGGTTATGCTGGGGGCTGCTGCGCAGCGTAAGTTCGACAAACAGGCGGTGGATTTAGTCGCTCGCCAGCTCCGAGAGCAGATCAACGCACTGGATGAAAAGTCGATTGCCGTGCAGGAGAAGTGGCATCAAAAAGCGCAGTACAGCGATGAAAAAGTGCTGCGCCAGCTTTCCCCGAAAGCGCAGCAAGATTTGCTATCTATCCTGGCCCCGCTGATGCAGTGGCTGGACGTGCGCGGGCAGAACGATGCTATGCGCTTTGATATGGACATTCTGGCGGCGCAAACTGCCCGTTATACCAACCCGGAAGAGCTGGATGTACTCTGGCCGATCATCGTCGAGAAAGTGGAACGTCTGCCGCCGCATCTGACTCAGGTGCAGCAACAGGGACAGCGGATTAATCAGCTTCGTGATTTGGGCTGGTGGAAACAGGCCAGTCTGGAAGAATTGGAAGATATCCGCATTCATCTGCGCGGCATCATGCACCTGATGGAAAAAGACGCGACGCTGAAATTTGGTTCTATACAGGTGGATATTACCGAAGATGCAAACCTCATTCAGACGGAAACCCGCAAAACCAACATCCGCTCGATTGATTTCAAACTCTATCGTCAGCAGGTTCAGGGAGCGCTGGAGCCGCTGTTCCAGCAAGACCCGGTACTGAAAAAAATCCGCAACGGCGAGCCAGTCACACAAGGCGAATTGGATGAGTTGGCAAAACTGGTGCTGATCCAAAACCCCAACGTTGATATCCGGGCGCTAAAAGAGTTCTACCCGCAGGCAACTGCTAGCCTGGATAAACTTTTACGTACCATCATCGGGATGGACAGCGACGCGGTTGAAGTGCGCTTTGCCCAGTTTGCCGCTGACAACAACTTGACCAGCCAACAACTGCGCTTCCTGTCATTGCTGAAAAACCACATTCGCGATTACGGCACCATTGAAATGCGACAGCTCTTTGAACAGCCATTTACTCATATCCACAACGAAGGTGTTACTGGCGTTTTCCCAGACATAGAGCAGATCGCCCGGTTGCAAAAGATAGTCGAAGAGTTGGGTGTTGTGACCGACGTAGCGACGGTATAATACACGCATGACAAGCCCCGGCAGCGGGGCTTTTGTATTTAAAACGGGATATAAACGCTAACAATGATTACCGGTGACTTAAAAAGTAAAATCGACGGGCTGTGGGAAGATTTCTGGGTGGGTGGTATCACAAACCCGCTGACCGTAATCGAACAGATCACCTACCTGATGTACTCACGGATGCTGGATACCCAGGAACAACGCGACGAGAAGCGTAAAAAAATTGCAGGTATTGATTTCAAACCGCGCTTTACGCCTGAACAGCAAGAGTTCCGCTTCAGTCACTACAGCAACCTCGGCTCGGATGAAATGATGGAAGTGGTACGCGATGGCGTATTCCAACATTTCCGCCAGCTTGGGCAGGCTGAAGATAGGGGGGTGACGCTGCTGGGCAACTTTATGAAAGATGCTCGTCTGGAGATTGTTAAACCGTCACTGCTGACCAAGGCCGTGGAGGTGATCAAAAACCTGCCGCTGGATCGTGGTGACACCAAAGGCGATCTCTACGAATACCTACTAAGCAAGCTGACCACCGCCGGGATCAACGGTCAGTTCCGCACGCCGCGCCACATTATCCGCACAATAGTTGAAATGATGGAGCCGAACCCGGCGCGTGGTGAAACGATTTGCGATCCAGCCTGTGGCACTGGAGGCTTTCTGGCGATCAGCTATGAATACCTGCTAGAAAAATACAGCTCGCTGGAATCCATTCATACCGAGATTGGCACCAACGAACGCGGTGAACTAGAAGAGCAAAAAATCTTTACCGGCGATCTGCTGACGCCGTGGCGTGACCATGTGGATAACAATATGTTCCACGGTTACGACTTTGACACAACCATGCTGCGTATTGCTGCCATGAACCTGATTATGCACGGCGTAGAAGAGCCGGATATTCATTATCAGGACACCATGAGCCAGAGTTTCAGAACTAACTTCCCACAGGCAAGTAAAAACGCCTTCAACCTGATTCTGGCGAACCCACCGTTTACTGGTTCACTGGACGAGGAAGATATCGACTCGACGCTGTCGGCGATGGTGAAAACCAAAAAGACCGAACTACTGTTCTTGGCTCGGATTCTGCAAATGCTGAAAGTAGGCGGACGCAGCGCCACTATCGTGCCTCAGGGGGTACTATTTGGCTCCAGCAAGGCGCATCAGTCACTGCGTCAGACGCTAGTGGAAGATAACCAACTGGAAGCGGTGATCAACCTGCCTTCAGGTGTATTTAAGCCTTATGCCGGTGTGGCAACAGCGATCCTGATCTTTACCAAAGGCGGCCAGACGGATGAGGTCTGGTTCTACGATCTACGAAATGACGGCTACAGTCTGGATGACAAACGTAACCCGGTAAAAGACAATGATCTGCCGCATCTACTGGCAAGCTGGAAGCATTATCGTACTTTGCGCGGGCTACCGGTTGATAACTTTATGGGCGAGAAGTTCGCCTCGTTGCTGAAACAGCAGCACCCAGAAGGGATAGATGTGGGCGTTGATTTTAAAGATCCCACTCAGTCGGCGTTTGTAGTACCGAAAGCGGATATTGCTGCGCAGAAATACGATCTCTCTATTAATCGTTACAAAGAAGTGGTGTATCTGACGGAGGAGTATGAAGATCCGAAAGTGATACTGAATCGGTTGAAGGATCTGGAAAAAGAGATTTTAGTGGATCTGGATGCGCTGGAGGGGATGCTGTGAGTTGGCCAACGATTTCATTAGGGGAACTTGTTGATATTAAAGGTGGTGGTACTCCAGACAAAAGTAACTCTGAGTATTGGAATGGGGAAATCTCATGGGCTTCAGTCAAGGATTTAAAAAAAAATATTATTGACTCAACGCTTGATTCAATCACTTCTCTTGGTGTTGAAAACTCAGCGACCAGTATTATTCCTGCGGGGAATATAATTATTCCGACTCGCATGGCATTAGGTAAAGTCGCAATTAATGCTATTGATATTGCAATAAATCAGGACTTGAAAGCTTTATTTATTAAAGACTATAACGTTGTGGACAGAAACTATATTTTCCGATGGCTGGAATCTCAAAGTAGCTTAATAGCGAGCGAAGGAAAAGGAGCAACAGTTAAAGGAATTACGCTTCCTTTTCTTAAAGGATTAAATGTACCAATTCCTCCTCTAAATGAACAAAAACGTATCGCAGCAATTCTTGATAAAGCTGATGGTATACGCCAAAAACGCGAGCAAGCTATCAAACTGGCTGATGATTTCTTGCGTGCTACGTTTCTGAATATGTTTGGCGATCCTGTTGAAAATCCAAAAAAACTAAAAAAAGCTCCCATTACTGAATTGGCAGAGGTCATTACCGGATTTGCATTCAAAAGTAATGAGTACATTAGTGATGCACCAGAATCAGTACGGCTTTGCAGAGGGGCAAATACACTTACGGGATATTTAGATTGGACTGATACAAAATTCTGGCCAAAAAACAAACTAGAAAAACTAGATAATTATTTAATTAAGGCTGGTGATATTATCCTTGCTATGGACCGTCCGTGGATATCAAGCGGGTTAAAAGTATGCATATTCCCGGGAAATCAGCGAGAAACGTACTTAGTGCAGCGTGTAGCTAGGTTACGACCTCGTTGCGAATCTTACACAAACTATATTTACAGTTGTATTAAATCGCCAGCTTTCGAAAAGCATTGCTGCCCAACAGAAACAACAGTGCCACATATATCTCCGGTTGAACTTAAAAATTTTGAAGTTCTAATTCCGCCCGACGAACTTATGGTTAATTTTCATTTAATCGTATCAATAATCAATAACAGCTTAAATAAAATGGCGTCAGGCGATATTGATAGCGATGCCCTCTTCTCTAAGTTAAGTCAGCAGGCTTTTTCAGGACATCTTAAGAGGTAAGTACATATGGACTTATTTGACCTGTTAACAATTAAATTTACCTTGCCCGCGAAAGCAACCCCTGCAAGAAAAGTGGGTGGGAATATTGTTCATAAGTTACTTTGCCGATCAACAACGGTATCGGCTCAAGTCAGTAATGCACGTTTCCCAGGATATTTTGAACTTGTTACGGGTCTGAAGCCTCCTCTAGACTATATCTATCTGAAAGATCCAAATTCCAGAGGTAAATGCGCAGATGGTGTAGCTTCTCTTAAAACTAAGGGGCCATTTACATTCGAAAAATGGCGAGAAGATACTGAATTAATCTGGGAGCATTTTCCAGAGCAAGCATTAAGTACTTCACCTGATGAAATTAATGAACAATGGCATCATCAATTTCAGTTTAGAGAGGACGATCCAGAGCGCAATTCTCCTGGCCTTAGAAAACCCCAGCTGGGTGCACTTCATGCAATTGCAGGCTACTTCGCTACTGATTTGCAGGTAGAACCAGCTACCATTGTACTGCCTACAGGAACGGGAAAAACGGAAACAATGCTGGCTACCATGATTTACCAGCGATGCGAAAGAATTTTACTCATAGTCCCATCAGACTCTCTTCGAACACAAATATCCAAAAAATTCATTGATTTGGGATATTTGCCAGAGCTAACAGTCGTTCCGTCTAACATTGCACTCCCTAATGTCGCTATTATTAAGAAGGGAATTCAGGTAGCGGAAGAAGCTAAGCAATTAGCCTGTGAATCAAACGTCTTGGTTGCTACGACCAGCGTTTTGTCTGCCTGCTCCGAAGCAGCATTAAATGCACTTTGCGAGTCGTGTAGCCATCTTTTTGTTGATGAGGCCCATCATATCTCAGCCTCATCATGGCAGACAATTCGCGAACAATTTAAAGACAAACGTGTTGTGCAGTTTACAGCTACCCCCTTTAGGAATGATAAGAAGTCCCTTGGTGGAAAAATTATTTATAACTACACGATGGGAGAAGCCCAACGTGCAGGCTATTTTACAAATGTAAATTTGCTGCCGGTAGAAGAGTATTACTCTGACCTTATGGATCATGCAATCGCAGATACAGCTATTGGTAAACTGCGTAAAGACTTAAATAATGGCCTTGATCATTTGCTTATGGCCCGTACTAACAATAAGCAGCGAGCAGAAGAAATACTGACTATTTATCAGAAAACTGCACCGGACTTTAATCCAATCGTTGTTCATTCTGATTATCCTAAAACGGAAATAAAAAAACGCCTTAATAAATTATTATCAAGACAATCAAGAATCGTTATTTGCGTAGATATGTTGGGAGAAGGCTATGATCTACCCAACTTGAAAATTGCCGCTTTACATGATCACCATAAGTCTCTTGCCGTAACTTTGCAGTTCATTGGCCGCTTTACTCGTGTCAATAAAGCACAGAAAATTGGTCAAGCCAGTGTAATCATGAATATTGCAGACCCCAATGTTGAAGGTGAATTACAGCATCTATATTCAACAGATGCCGATTGGGATAACGTATTAAGGCGACTCTCTGAAGGACGCATTGCTAGAGAGATTAGGTTGCAAGAGGTCGTGGATGCCTTAAAAAGGAAAGGTGATTTACACGATCAGATTTCTCTCTGGAATATTGAGCCAAGTTGTTCTGTCATGTTATTTCAAACATACTGTGACAATTGGAAGCCTGAAAGATACAAGGAAAAACTGCCCAGATTTGATGAATCTTGGCATGCAATAGCAGAAGATGAGAAGTTGCTTGTTGTGCTAGCTGTCCAGGCAACTTCAGTCCGGTGGGGAAACTACAAAGATCTTAAAGATACCAATTATAAAATTCTAATTGCTCATTGGGATCAAGAGAGATCCGCCTTGTTTGTATTCTCAAATGACTATAAAGCATTTCGAGTTGAGAATCTAGTCAGTACTATTTGTGATGATAAATTTGAAGTTGTCAGTGGTGAAAAAGTCTTTAATGTATTCAATGGTATTGAATATCCTTTGGCAAGAAATTTAGGCGCATCCCAAATTGGGGCAATCAGCTTTACTCAATACTTTGGCCCAAATGTCACTGAGGGGCTATCACTAATTGAAGCGTCTCAATCAAGCTTAAGCAACATTGCTGCATTAGGTTATGAATCTGGAAACCGTGTAATCTGGGGATGCTCGCAACGCAAAGGTAAAGTCTGGTCACCACAAAAAGGGGGCAGCATTGCTGATTGGTGCAACTGGGTTAAAAAAGCCTGGGACAAGATCTTTAGTTCAGAACCGGATCCAAACAATCTTACGCGAAACTTTTTGCGTCCTGTCCCATTACTCGAACCCTATAATGAATATCCAATATCAGCTCAATGGGGTGAGTATTTGCTTACTACGTTCGAAGATAAAGTTATTTTCCATTTTGATACTGTATCTGCGCATTTATATTTAGTAGAGGTTAGGACTGCTGGAAAGTTTGACGATGGTAATGTGCGGCTCATTTTTTCTACAGATGAAACGTCATCTGAATATAAATTATGCCTCACGGGAAGTGCTACAGCAAAAGGCTATGCCTATCAATTGATATCTGGCCCTGAAGTTTTTGTACAGCGTGGTGAATCTGAACCTGTACCACTATCAGAGTATATGGAAATTGATCCAGTAATGATTCATTACTCCGATGGCTCATTTTCATACAACGCTCATATAGTTCATGTAAGTCAAAATATTGGCCTTTATGACAAAGACGAAATTGTAGCGTTTGATTGGAAAGGAACTGATGTTCGAGTGGAATCAATGGGCTATAATCGTGATCCATCATCCATCCAATGGCGTTGGTACTGTGAAATTAAAGATAATTACGATGTAATTATTAATGATGATGGGAAAGGTGAGTCAGCAGATTTAGTAGGATTGAGAATAGTTGATGACTGTATTGTTCTCTCCTTAATCCATTGCAAATATTCAGGTTCAGAAGAAGCAGGAGCCAGACTTAAAGACCTTTACGAAGTATGTGGGCAGGCACAGAGATGCATCCGTTGGAAACACCTGAATCTTTCCTATTTATACCACCACATTAAGCGTCGCGAGGAACAGTGGCGATCGCGTGGTCATTCTCGTTTTCTGAAAGGTACTATAAAAGACCTTGCTGCTATGAAAGAGCGCTCCAGAATCACACCTCTTAAATTCCAAGTTGTAATTGTTCAACCAGGACTTAGAGTAAATAAAATTAATGAAGAAGGCCTTAAGCTACTTGGCAGTACGGCGCTATTTATCAAAAAAACAACGATGGCAGATTTAGTTGTTATTGGTTCTAAATAAAATGGAAAAATGATGATGATCGACCTAAAGACTAAAAAAAAAATTGAGCATGCTATAAATCCGATGGAAAAAGCAGGAGTAGATGAATACTTCTGGGGAATTCGCTCGGAGGCAGGAGATTCTCTACCTCCTTATTACCTAGTATATTTTCTTTTGGTAGACTTGCTTGACTTTAATTTTAATGGCCCAGAGGAAAAGGTGGCCTTTTCAATACCTGTAAAAATAGAAAACACTACCCTTATTGTAGAATATAGAAAAATGGGGCTAGGCATTTTTATAAAAAATAAAAATGATGAGGATAAAGCAAAAGCTATTTTGAAATGTATACAATCTGGAGTTAAAGCAGGAACGGAATATTTTAACTATATAGCCGATGAAGCAGCCAAAACTTCCAACTTGAATGTTAATAACAATAGCAATGAGCTTTATGATCGCTTCTGCCATTTTTGTAATTGCTACGATAACATCAACAAACAAATTACAGAAATAGAAATTAAACCAGAAGTACACGTAAAAAACACTCCTGCCTTAACTCTTAATAATAAGGATTTATTTTCCATTCAGGCTGGTAATGTTTTTGAAAATTATAATAAAACAGCTAATCTTCGTAAAGAGGCTATTTGGTATGCAATATCTGCTATAGAATCTTTTTTCAATTGGACGGAACATGTTTTCATTTTGATAGCAATTTTAAATGGGAAAATAAAAACAGGTGTTGATGTTTCAGATAAAATTGGAGAAGATTGGAAAACGAAGTTTAAACTAGCTATCGATATTAACACTCCCAAAATGAAAGTTTTTTATGATCGTTTGATCATACTTAGACAGAAAATAAGAAATTTTATTTCACATGGCTCATTTGGAAAAGATGGACAAACACTGGAATTTCATTCTTCGGTTGGTGCTGTACCACTTCTGATGCCACATCGTCAAAACAAAGAACATTTTAAATTTGGAAATGGTGTTGATTTTGTTGCACCTGAAGCTATAGAGCTATTACAGGAATTTGAAAAAAATATGTGGAGTGGTAATTTATTACCCGCTCAAATTTATATTGAGTCAGGAAATCCATTAATTCTTTCTTATGCGATTAACGGTAAGTATGCTAATGCGATGTCATCCGAGGATGACATGAAAAGTTTTGTCGAATCTTTGACACGTATGTTTGATGATGCTTCAAATATGGACTGGTGACGAATACAAACAAAAGGTTTTTTCAGATCGGGGATAGTAAACGCTATGTTTTTCCAGAATCTATCCTACGAATAATAGTGTGTATTAGCTCAAACTTGATCTGGCACTGTTACTGCACAGGGCTTAACCTAAACTGACAGTCCGCCCAGTGCCAATAGCGGAAGTTGCAAATACCAGAGAAACACTAAAACTAATTGCGCTGAATGGTGTAGATAATTCTGATATTAACACTTAGAATAGGTTAAAATAAAAGACTGGATTTAAAATCATTAATATTTAAACATGGATTTATTCAGAGGTGACAATGGGTACCAATGGTTCACTAGCAGTCTTTGCCATACTTCTTGCTTGGTATACGCTCTTAACAGATGAGAAGCGTGTAGATTTAAAATTGCGCACATCTAAATTAAATATTTTATTTATCATCATCATTACATCGGTAATCTTGGCGATTATATACTCCAAAGTTTTACTAAGTATTTTTCCGTTAAAACCGATCCCATGGATATTAGGTTTTAACGAAGATACTTTGGCATTTACTTGCCTCTGCATTTTAATCGCATTTTTTGGGCTCAAAACCTTAGGTAAAAGAATACCAGAAGCAAACCTAACATATTGGATCAACGTTTCCGAAAAGTATATGCGCGCAAAGAAAATAGAGCAGCTGGGATATCTTTTTGATAAATACCATGAGCAATTATTTGATGTTGTCAGCAATAAGAAATGGTATGTCCGAGTGCATGATTACTTAAATCCTTTACCTTTTCAGATAATAGCAGATAGAAAAAGGATAAAAAAAAGATTCATAAAAACAAAAATAATCTTGTCAAAGCTATTTCCCCACAAAGACAAACACCAGGAAGCCATTCAGCTGAATATATCGAAACTTCTGAAATCAAAGGCCTTCATCCATTATTTAATTGATACATACCCACACGTAGCAATGAAGGCCAGCTGTTTACATTTTAGGGATAGTAATGAATATAATGAAAATTTCTTTACGTATTTGATATCCAATCCAAAAAGTATTATGTATAGGGAGTTACGCGATAATCAAAATCGCTCATATACCGGCGAGTACCTACTCGACGAGAGCAACGCATTGCTTAATTTTTATTTAAATGATATTCGTATGGCGATAAGTGTAGGGATATGGAAGCCTGTGGGTGATTACGTAGTTAACTACATAAAGAAACAGAAAGGAAGCTCAAACTTTTACAACCAGCCGGATAATTACTTTTCAAGTAGTGATGAGCGCTGGGAGTGTCCTATCTTCGTTGGGCTGGTTTTTTTCGATGTCATGGTTTCCACCGCCATATTCAAACGTTCAAAAGACCATGTGTGGCTCATGTATTATCGCTACTTTTTAAAAGAAATACTTGAGGTCCATGAAGCATCGGAAACTATAGATATTCACAGAGAGTTCCCTATGCGATTTGATTATCTAATTTATGAATTAATCCATAACTGTAATGTATGGGCAGGCACAACTGAATATCTTGACTATGACAAGTGGACAATTGAAGAAAGAAAACAATCTCCAGAGTACATTGCATGTACCACCTTGGGGGAAATGATGTTTCTGATAATAAAATCAGGCAAAATTCAGGATGGTTTAAAAAAATATCTCTTAGAAATAATCATTAAAAGAATGAAGTCATTTGATAATAACAAGAAACCTCTTTACGCCGAGGTGATTTTTACTAACCTGATCCGTCCATATTCTTACTCAAAGGTTGATGCAAATGCAGTAAAAGAATCACGAAAACTATATAAAGGTGTTGATCATGTGCTAAGAAATGAAAATTCAACTTTTGAAGTTGAACTTTCAAAAATATCTTAGTCAAAAAATAATTTCAATGCTGTACTAATACACCACCTGCAATATTGCCAGGTGGTGACCTGCTACTAATTAGTCTAGCGATAAAATTTACTTTTATCGTGTCAAATGTAAAAATAATTGTAACTTCCGCTCCTCGCTCAAAGCAGACTGTCAGATTTGATAGTGTGCTGCCAGATAAAACTGTCAGGTCAAGTCTGAGCTAATACAAATAGTGATAAGTTCAGAATATGGCACGAAGATCGTTTGAACCAGCCCCCCATTCAAACGACCTTATTAAGCTCAATAATATTTATTTTCTTTAGAGCATCTACATAATCCCCATACCACTGCAACATGTCCCTTCTCTGCTCCAGATACTGTGCATGGTTATAAGTACCGCGAATAGTGTTCTTGTCCACATGCGCTAACTGCAGCTCAATCCAAGTCGTGTTGTACCCTTGCTCATGCAAAATGGTGCTCATGGTGTGCCTAAACCCGTGTCCTGTCGCTTTCCCATGATACCCAATCCGCTTCAGTACTTGGTTGATGCTCGCCTCGCTCATTGGCTTTGCAGCGTCATTCCTTCCCGGAAACACCAAAGCATAGCGCCCATTCACAGCCTGAATCTCTCGCAACGCCTTAACGACCTGAGTAGACAAAGGCACGATATGCGGACGTCGCATCTTCATGCGCTCCTTCGGCACTTCCCAAATCCCTTTATCCAAATCAAACTCACTCCACTCAGCCAACCTCAGCTCAATGGTTCGAACTCCAGTTAGCATCAGGATACGTGTAGCAAGTCGAGTAATCGGACTGCCGCTGTAATTCTCCAGTGCTTGTAAAAACGCTGGCAACTCATCAGCGAGTAGATGAGGGAAATGCTGAGGTTTTGGCGTCGCTAACGCACTAGCTAGATCGGCGACTGGATTTATCTCCGCCCTGCCCGTCACGATGGCATAGGTAAACACCTGCTTGCAGGCTTGCCGGACCTTACGCAGTTTATCCAGCACACCTCGCTTCTCTAACTTGCGCAGCGTCGTCAGCATCTCTAGTGGTTTGATTTCAGCGATGGGACGCTTGCCGAGATCCGGAAAGATGTCATTCTCAAACGCTTCCATCAGATCATCGGCATATCCCTTCGACCATCCTGGACTTTTGTACTCATGCCATTCCAGAGCAAGCGCTTTGAAGTTGTTCTCAATGGCAATTTTACGGGTTTGCTTATCAACCTTCTTCTGCTCACCCGGATCGATGCCATTGGCAATCTTCCGTTTAGCTTCATCACGACGTTGTCTGGCTTCAGAAAGCGAGATCTCAGGATAAACACCTAGCGCCAACGTTTTCTGCTTGCCATCGAAGCGATACTGCAGCCGCCAATACTTAGAGCCGTTCGGGTGCACCATCAAATGCATTCCTTCCCCATCGGTAAGCTTAAAGGCTTTATCAGTAGGTTTCGCACTTCTGACTTTTACATCTGTTAGCGCCATTGGCTGCTCTCCATCACTGGATGTTGGTACAAAAAGCCATTGAACGGGGTTGTACCAACACATATACCAACAAAGATTACTTGATGTGGGTTTATGTCGATAGACTCAGGTTGAATTTGAATGCTTGCTACAGCGCTAATTTACTGAATTTTAGGCATAAAAAAAGACGTCAGTTGACGTCTCTTGATATAAATTTGGCACGCCCTACAGGATTCGAACCTGTGACCTACGGCTTAGAAGGCCGGTGCTCTATCCAGCTGAGCTAAGGGCGCATAGTGGTTGCGTCGGATTATACGTTTGCACGCTCTCGCGTCAACGTTTTTGCCGCCCTGCGGCTCCAGAGTGTTGAATCATTGAACAATTCGTCCTGAAGACAGAGCAGTACGTCCCATGTTGCGCGCCATCCGTCCTCAATACCCATGCCCAACAATCCCCCTCCCCCTCAATGCCGCTTACGCCACTCGCTCATCGACACCAGATTGCTCACCTCGCCCGCCTCCCCTTCCAGCTCGATCCCTTGCTGCGTAAACCGCGCATTATATTGCTCCCGCAACGCATGTAGCTCCGCACTCTCCGGCTCCAGCTGCCGCAAAAATCCCAGCGCCAGCAACAGCTGCTGCCGCGAAATCAGCCCTGAAAATCCAGCCTTAGTCAAAATCCCATGCCAGCGCACCGCGTTCTCGTCGCTGCCATCGACAATCAATACCTGCCAGATCAGCATCACCGCTGCGCCGTTAGCCAGATGGGTTTCATTATCGCCCGCGATGTAATCGGTGAACTCTTTTGCCGCATCCTTACCCATTAGCGACAGCATCGATTCGATGTGCACCGGCGGCAATTGCAGCCTTTTACTCAGCCCTTGCGCAGCATGACGCGAACCGGCCGTCAGTAGTTGAAACCCTACAACAAACACCACCGCCAGCGTGGCGAGTATTAACCAAATCATCACGGCATCCACATAATTTCCTGAGGGACATAATACGCGCTAAGGCGGCCTCACGTCACTGCGGAAAGTCGTGAAACGCACAGGCGAAATGAATCTCTACCTGACAGCCGGACGCGCTTCTGACAGAATAGGCGCCAATCCCCGATTTAACTCTCTACAGATGGATTTCCTCTCTGATGGCAGCAAAAATTATTGACGGTAAAACGATTGCGCAGCAGGTGCGCCTTGAGGTTGCCGAAAAAGTACAGCAGCGTCTGGCAGCCGGTAAACGTGCACCAGGTTTGGCAGTGGTGCTGGTGGGTGAGAACCCCGCTTCGCAGATCTATGTCGCCAGCAAACGTCGCGCCTGTGATGAAGTGGGCTTTATCTCCCGCTCTTACGATCTGCCTGCGACCACCAGCGAAGCCGAACTGCTGGAACTGATCGATACGCTGAACAATGACAGCGAAATCGACGGTATTCTGGTTCAGCTGCCGCTGCCAGCTGGCATCGATAATGTCAAAGTGCTGGAACGTATCGTGCCGGACAAAGATGTCGATGGCTTCCATCCTTACAACATCGGTCGTCTGTGCCAGCGTGCGCCGAAGCTGCGTCCTTGTACGCCGCGCGGCATCGTCACGCTGCTGGAGCGCTACAATATCGATACCTACGGCCTGAACGCCGTGGTGGTTGGCGCATCCAATATCGTCGGTCGTCCGATGAGCATGGAGCTGCTGCTGGCGGGCTGCACCACCACCGTCACGCACCGTTTCACCAAAGATCTGCGTCATCACGTTGAGCATGCCGATCTGCTGGTGGTTGCGGTCGGTAAACCAGGCTTTATTCCGGGTGACTGGATCAAGCCAGGCGCAGTGGTGATTGATGTTGGCATCAATCGTCTGGAGAGCGGTAAAGTGGTGGGCGATGTGGATTTCGCGAGCGCTTCTGAGCGTGCGTCTTATATCACCCCGGTTCCCGGTGGCGTCGGTCCAATGACCGTTGCGACCCTGATTCAAAATACATTAGTCGCGTGCGAAGAGTATCACGACGTGGAGGAGGCATAATGGCCAGTTTTTCTTTGGGCGAACATGCTCACGTTGATTTGTGTAACCTGCTGAAACTCGAAGGTTGGGTACAGAGCGGTGCGCAGGCAAAAGTGGCCATCGCGGATGGCGAAGTGCGCGTAGATGGCGCAATCGAAACGCGTAAGCGCTGCAAGATTGTGGCAGGCCAGAAGGTTGAGTTCGCCGGTTATAAAATTACCGTTGTAGCTTAAGCATTCAGGCAAACAAAAAAGGGGCGAACTGCGGTTCGCCCCTTTTGCTATTCTGCGGCTGATAAATTCAGGTGGCATTAACGCGATCCCTGCAACCTGAAAATTTGGTTACTGATGATAGCGCACCCTTCAATCTGCCTATTCGGGTGCCGATATACGCGCACCCGATGCGATTACTTACGACGCCAGCTCGAACCCTGCGGACCATCTTCGACAATCACGCCCAGCTCATTCAGCTTGTCACGCGCAACATCCGCCTGTGCCCAATCTTTCGCGGCACGCGCATCAGAACGCGCTTTGACCCAATGCTCGATTTCCGCCACTTCGTCATCATTCACCTGCGCACTGCTCTGCAGGAACTGCTCTGGATCCTGTTGCAGGATGCCGAGCACGTTCGCCAGCTGACGCAGTTTGGCAGCCAGCGCATCCGCAGCCGCTTTATCTTCGGTTTTCAGGCGGTTGACTTCACGCGCCATGTCGAAGAACGCCGAGTAAGCTTCCGGCGTGTTGAAGTCGTCATCCATTGCGGTGCGGAAGCGTGCTTCAAACTCTTCGCCACCTGCTGGCGTGGCGCTGGCATCGGTGTGACGCAGTGCGGTGTAGAGACGCTCCAGTGCCGCACGTGCCTGATTGAGGTTATCTTCGCCGTAGTTAAGCTGGCTGCGATAGTGGCCCGACATCAGGAAGTAGCGCACGGTTTCGGCATCGTAATGCGCCAGTACGTCACGCACGGTGAAGAAGTTGCCGAGTGATTTCGACATCTTCTCGCGATCAATCATCACCATGCCGGAGTGCATCCAGTAGTTGACGTAATCGCCGTCGTGCGCACAGGTTGACTGCGCCACTTCGTTTTCATGGTGCGGGAACATCAGATCCGACCCGCCGCCGTGGATATCGAAGTGGGTGCCGAGCTGTTTGCAGTTCATCGCGGAACACTCAATGTGCCAGCCTGGACGACCGTTGCCCCACGGCGAATTCCACGCGGGCTCGTTAGGTTTGGACATTTTCCACAACACGAAGTCCATCGGGTTGCGTTTAATTTCGGTGATTTCAACGCGCGCGCCCGCCTGCAGCTGAGTCAGATCCTGACGCGACAGCACGCCATATCCTTTATCACTCAGCACATCGAACATCACATCGCCGTTGTCCGCCACATAAGCGTGTTTGCGTTCGATTAAACGCTCAACCAGTTCGATGATTTCAGGGATATGGCGCGTGGCACGCGGCTCCAGATCCGGCGGCAGAATGCCCAGTGCGTCAAAATCTTTGTGCATTTCAGCGATCATACGGTTGGTCAGCGTTTCGATGCTCTCACCGTTCTCGTTGGCACGTTTGATGATCTTGTCTTCAATATCGGTAATGTTACGCACATATTTGAGCTGATAGCCCACATAGCGCAGATAACGTGACACCACATCAAATGCAACGAAGGTACGCCCATGGCCGATATGACAAAGGTCATAAACCGTAATTCCACAGACGTACATGCCGATCTGACCAGCGTGGATCGGTTTGAATTCCTCTTTCTGACGGCTCAGGGTGTTATAGATCTTCAGCATTGAACGATTCCGTTATTAACGTTTGCGGGATACGCCTTTCCAGCGTAGCTGGGTATTGTGCCGTATTTTTCTCAGTTGTGCATCGCTCGCTTACCTTCTGTGGCTGCCTTACTGACGAGCCATCGGAATTTGTGATATAAGAGGCGTCTACAAAAATGCCCCGCCGCTTAGCAGGCGCGGCAGTTGATACTGACGACACCCGTAACAGGACGAATATAATGGTCACTTTCCAGACGAACCATGGCGACATCGTAATCAAAACCTTCGATGACAAAGCGCCGGCTACCGTGAAAAACTTCCTGGACTACTGCCGTGAAGGTTTCTACGACAACACCATCTTCCACCGTGTTATCAACGGTTTCATGGTTCAGGGCGGCGGTTTCGAGCCTGGCATGAAGCAGAAAGACACCAAAGAAGACATCCGTAACGAAGCCAACAACGGTCTGAAGAACACCAAAGGTACGCTGGCAATGGCCCGTACTCAGGCGCCACACTCAGCGACTGCACAGTTCTTCATCAACGTAGCAGACAACGACTTCCTGAACTTCCGTGATGAAAGCCTGCAGGGCTGGGGTTACTGCGTGTTCGCCGAAGTGGTTGAAGGCATGGACGTGGTTGAGAAAATCAAAGCGGTGAAAACTGGCCGCAGCGGCATGCATCAGGACGTTCCGGTTGACGACGTTGTCATCCAGAAAGTGACTGTTAGCGAGTAATGTCGCGCACGCTGTTTATCGCAGATTTGCATCTGTGCACAGAAGAACCGGCAATTACTGCCGGTTTTCTGCATTTTTTGCAGGGTGAAGCGCGCGATTGCGATGCGCTTTACATCCTCGGCGATCTGTTTGAAGCCTGGATTGGCGATGACGATCCCAATCCGCTGCACCGCGAAATCGCTGCGGCACTGAAGGCCCTGCCGATCCCCAAATTCTTCATCCATGGCAATCGAGACTTCCTGCTTGGTAAGCGTTTTGCGCGTGAAAGCGGGATGACGTTGCTGCCGGAAGAGCAAGTGCTTAGCCTTTACGGCCATCGCGTGCTGATTATGCATGGCGATACCTTATGTACTGACGATGAAGGCTATCTTCGCTTCCGCGCCAAAGTGCATCAGCGCTGGTTGCAGCGTCTGTTCCTCGCCCTGCCGCTGCGCATCCGCATGCGCATCGCCGCACGTATGCGCGCCGACAGCAAGCAAGCCAATCAGCACAAGTCGATGAGCATCATGGACGTCAATCAGCAAGCCGTGATCGATACGATGACGCGCCAGCAGGTGCGGATTCTGATTCATGGGCATACCCATCGTCCGGCGGTACATGAGCTGGTTGTGCAAGGTGAAAGCGCCCAACGTGTGGTACTCGGTGCCTGGCATGAAAATGGCTCGATGATTCAGGTCGATGCCGATGGCGTGCAGCTGATCGAATTTCCGTTTTAAATTCGAATCCTAAATAGTCGGGCGCACCCGTGCTCGACACTCAGCGGGATGAAGATTCATCATCTGCCCATCTTCACGCACCATTGCCCGTTTTCCGCCCACGCAACCGTTTTCCTTGCTCTCTTCTCATGCTATTCTCTGTGCCCTTCTTTACCTGCCCGCCCGGCCAGGTTCGTTTGACTATTCACAGGAGTTGACCGCATGTCATCCAACGCCACCCCGGCTCGTATCGCCATCGTCATGGGTTCTAAAAGTGACTGGGCTACCATGCAGTTCGCCGAGGAAATTCTTAACAGCCTGGATGTTCCGTTCCACGTTGAAGTGGTCTCTGCTCACCGTACGCCAGACAAACTGTTCAGCTTTGCCGAAACAGCCGCAGATAACGGTTTCCACGTGATTATTGCCGGAGCGGGCGGTGCTGCGCATCTGCCGGGCATGATCGCCGCTAAAACGCTGGTGCCAGTGCTGGGCGTGCCGGTACAAAGCGCCGCGCTGAGCGGTGTGGATAGCCTTTACTCCATCGTGCAAATGCCGCGCGGTATTCCTGTCGGTACGCTGGCGATCGGTAAAGCCGGTGCGGCAAACGCTGCATTGCTGGCGGCACAGATTCTGGCAGTACATGACAAAGAGCTGGCGGCGCGTCTCGCGACCTGGCGTCAAACCCAGACCGACGAAGTGCTGAACAACCCAGATCCGCGGGTGGATGCATGAAACCGGTTTGCGTACTCGGCAACGGTCAGTTAGGCCGTATGCTGCGCCAGGCGGGTGAACCGCTGGGCATCGCGGTATATCCGGTGGGTCTGGATGCCGAACCTTCTGCCCTGCCGATCGCCGAAAGCGTGATCACCGCAGAGATTGAGCGCTGGCCGGAAACTGCGTTAACGCGCGAGCTGGCGTTGCATCCGGCATTTGTGAACCGCGATATTTTCCCACGTCTCGCCGATCGCCTGACGCAGAAACAGCTGCTCGATCAGCTGAACCTGGCAACGGCGCCATGGCAGTTGCTGGCCGATAAAAGTGAATGGTCGCAGGTGTTCAGCTCGCTGGGTGAACTGGCGATTGTGAAACGTCGCACCGGCGGTTACGACGGTCGCGGTCAGTGGCGTCTGCGCGCCAACGAAACCGATTCGTTGCCGGATGAGTGCTACGGCGAATGCATCGTTGAGCAGGGCATTAACTTCAGCGGTGAAGTGTCGTTGGTCGGTGCACGCGGTCAGGATGGCACTACGGTGTTCTATCCGCTGACCCATAACCTGCATCAGGACGGCATTCTGCGCACCAGCGTGGCGTTCCCGCAGGCCGATGCCGCGCAACAGCAGCAGGCGGAAGCGATGCTCAGCGCGATCATGCATGAGCTGAAATACGTTGGTGTGATGGCGATGGAGTGTTTCATCACGCCTGAAGGTCTGCTAATCAACGAACTGGCGCCGCGTGTGCACAACAGCGGTCACTGGACGCAAAACGGCGCGTCGATCAGCCAGTTTGAGCTGCATCTGCGTGCGATGCTGGGTTTGGCTCTGCCGAAGCCGGTGGTGTTCGCGCCGTCGGTGATGGTGAATCTGATTGGCACCGACGTGAATGTCGACTGGCTGCAACAGCCGCTGGTGCATCTGCACTGGTATGACAAAGAAGTGCGTCCGGGCCGTAAGGTTGGGCACTTAAATCTCACCGATAGCGATCAGGCACGCCTTGCCGCGGCGCTGAACGCGCTGGTGCCGCTGCTGCCGGAAGAGTACGCCAGCGGGATTGCCTGGGCCGTTGAGAAGCTGTAAATGAAAAAGGCCGCGCAAGCGGCCTTTGATTTATGTGCAGAAGATTAAGCCGCTTCAAACCGCCTGAACAGCGCCTTCCCTTTCAGCAATCGCACGCCCAGCCAGCCACCGCACACTGACAACAGCAGCGCGCCGCAAATCGGTAATGCAATCCACAGCGTCCAGTCCGGCTCCCACGGGAAATCGAAGATCTTACGCTGTAATCCCCACAGCGCCGCTTCTGCGCCCAGTGCCGCCGCAATCCCCGACACCACGCCGAGCAAGGCAAACTCGCACCACAGCGTGCCGCGCAACAGGCGTTTACTGGCACCCAACGTGCGATACACCACCAGCTCTTGCCTGCGCTGTCGCATACCCACCTGAATCTGCGCCAGTAGCAGCAGCACACCGCACACCGTCACCAATACCACCATGATCTCCAGCGCCTGACTGACCTGCGCCAGCACCAGACCGATCTGCTTCAGCATGCTGCCGACATCCAGCAAACTCAGCGTCGGGAAGGCGCGATTGAGCTGCGCCAGCAGCGCCGGATTGCTGTCCATGCGGAAGCTGGTGAGCCAGGTTTGCGGCTGTTGATCCAGCGCGCCCGGCGGGAAGATAAAGAAGAAGTTCGGCCGCAGGCTCTCCCAATCCACTTTGCGCAGGCTGGTGACTTTGGCGCTGAACTGCTGGGTATCACCGCTGAAGGTCAGCGTATCGCCGAGCTTCAGGCCAAGGCGATCCGCCAGTTCCACTTCCATCGACACTTCACCCGCTTTCGGCGGCCAGCTTCCGGCCAGCAGCGGATTGTGATCCGGTCGATCCGATTGCCACGTCAGATTGAGTTCGCGGTTCAGCGCGTTATCCATCTTCGGATCGGCTTCTTTGCCGTTCAGTTCCGTCAGGCGCGCACGCACAATCGGGTAATAGGATTCTGGTTTAATATGATGCTGATTGAGGAAGTCGCGCACCTGCGGCACCTGTTCCTGCGTCATGTTGAGCAGGAAGTAGTTCGGCGCATCCGGCGGCAACTGCTGCTGCCAGCGATCCAGCAGATCGCCGCGCATCACCAGCAGTAATGCCAGCAGCATAAAGGAGAGCGAAAATGCCGCCAGCTGGCTCAGCGTCATCACCGGCTGCCGTAGCAGACGATTGATCGCCAGACGCATCGCCAGATTGCGCACCACCAGCTTGCGCAGCAACAACAGCGTGCCCCAGCCGAGCAGTGACAACAGCAGCGCCAGCATCACCACGCCCGCCAACAGCGCCCATAGCATTTTGCTGCCGCCCATCAATAAAGCCAGCAGGCCAACCACCACCAGCGCCATCGCAGGCAGATAAAACCGCAGCGGCCAGACGTTCGCCACCGCATCGCGCCTGAGCACACGCAGCGGCTGCGTCGCCATCAGCAGGCGATACGGACGCAATCCCACCAGCAGTGAAATGACAAACATCGCGCCAATCGCCCACAGCCACGGCCAGAAACTGGCGGCAGGCAACGCGGCGGGCAGCACCGGCTTGAGCATCGCCAGCAAGATGATCTCAATCCCCTGCCCCAGCACGCTGCCTGCGATGGCCGCCAGCAGCAGCACCGCCAGCCACTGGCCGATGATCAACCGTTGCAAGGCTTTGCGCGTCGCACCCAGCGTTTTCAGCACTGCCACTAAATCGTAGCGACTGCGGCAGTAATGGCTCATCGCCACCGCCACGGCGGCAATCGCCAGCATCAGCGTCAGCAGTGCTGATAACAGGAGAAATTGCTGCGCACGCTGCATCGATCGACCCAGCGCATCTTCGGAGTTCTCGACGCTGATCCAGCGTTCGCCGGCTTTTAACTGCGGCTGGATCCAGCTGTCATAACGCGCCAGCGGAGCCGGATCGCCGGAAAATTTGTAGCGCCAGCTGAGTCGACTGCCGGGCTGAATCGCACCGGTTTTATCGACATCCGCGAGGTTCATCAGCAGACGCGGCGCCGTCTGGAACGGATTGAAGCCGCCATCTGGCTCCTGAATCACTTCACCGGCAATGCGCAGCGTGGTGTCACCGACATCAACGTTATCGCCAACTTTCAAATTCAGCAGCGCCAGCAAGCGTGGCGCGGCCAGCACCGTGCCCGCCTGCGGTTTTAATCCCGGCGGATCGGTCTGCAACGTACCGAACATCGGATAGGCATCGTCCACCGCTTTCACATCCGCCAGCTGCGGCGTTTGATCGGCGAAGGTCATGGTCATAAAGCTCAGCTGTCGACTGACCGAGAGCCCTTCATCGCGTGCTTTGTTCAGCCAGGCGTCAGGCGCGGGCGCGCTGCTGCGCAGGGTACGATCTCCCGCCATAAAATCACGGCTCTGCTGACTGAGCCCTTTTTCCATGCGATCGCTGATCGAGCCCAGCGCCAGCACGCAGGCCACCGCCAGCGTTAACGCCAGCCAGACGATCAGCAGCGACGGCGAACGCCATTCACGCCAGAACCAGCGCCAGATCATGTTTCCTCCCACAGCTTGCCGTCGCGCAGGCGCAGCCGACGATCGCAGCGCGCCGCCAGTTGCTCATCGTGCGTCACCAGAATCAGCGTGGTGGCGAAGTCGCGGTTGAGGGAGAAGAGTAAGTCGGCGATGCGGTCGCCGGTTTTGCGATCCAGGTTGCCGGTCGGTTCATCGGCGAACAGCAAACCGGGACGGCCGCTAAACGCGCGAGCCAGCGCCACACGCTGTTGTTCCCCGCCCGAAAGCTGCGCGGGCAGATGATGCAGACGATCTTTCAAACCGAGCTGAGTCAGCAGTTCGACTGATTGTGCGCGGCTGTCACGATCGCTGTCACCGCGCAGCAAGGCAGGCAGCTGCACGTTCTCCAGCGCATTGAGCGTCGGCACCAGCATAAAGGACTGGAACACAAAGCCCACTTCCCGCGCGCGCAACGCGGCACGTTGCTCTTCGTTCATATTATGCAGCGGCTGGCCGAGCAGATTGACCTCACCGCTGCTGCCATCGTCCAGCCCGGCCAGAATGCCCAGTAATGTGGATTTGCCGGAACCCGATTCGCCAATCAGCGCGATGGTCTCAGCTGGTTTGACAACCAGCTCAACTCCGGTAAGGATGGTCAGCTGATGCTCTCCCTGACCGACGGACTTAGTAAGATGATGAACTGCAACAATGTTTTCCGCTGGCATTATCCCTTCCTGTTGTTATTGCTTCTGCTGGTGTCCCGCATCGCCGCCGCCGATACCTTGCTGGTACTGGGCGACAGCCTGAGCGCCGGGTATCGCATGTCCGCCACTGCGGCATGGCCCAGCCTGCTCAATAAAACCTGGCAACAGCAGCCCCAGATTATTAACGCCAGCATTAGCGGAGATACCGCCGGACAAGGGCTGGCGCGTTTGCCTGGCCTATTAAAACAGCATCAACCCCGTTGGGTGTTAATCGAATTGGGCGGTAACGATGGCTTACGCGGCTTCCCGCCTGCCAATATCGCGCAGGATCTTAGTAAGGTGATCGACGAAGTCAAAGCCGCTAAAGCGCAGCCGCTGCTGATGCAAATTCGTTTACCCGCTAATTATGGACGTCGTTATACCGAGGCGTTTAGCGCGATTTATCCGCAGCTGGCACAGCAGTACAACATTCCTCTGGTGCCCTTCTTTATGGAGCAGGTCTATCTGAAGCCGGAATGGATGCAGCAGGACGGTATTCACCCCAATCCGGATGCGCAGCCGTTTATCGCCAATCTGATGGCCAACGAACTGGCTCCGCTAGTAAAGCAGAATTAAAGCAGGCGTGTGATTTTTAACAGGTAAAGAAATGCAAAAAACAATCGTAATCACTGGCTGCTCCAGCGGCATCGGCTTAGTGGCCGCCAACGATCTGCAGTCTCGCGGCTATCGCGTGATTGCCGCCTGCCGTCGCGCGGATGATGTGGCGCGCATGGAGGCGCTGGGCTTTACTGGCGTGCTGCTCGATCTTGATGGTGATGCCAGCGTGGATACCGCCGCCGACCATATTCTGGAATTGTGCGAGCATCGCCTGCATGGCCTGTTCAACAACGGCGGCTTTGGTCAGTATGGCCCGTTGAGCAGCGTCTCGCGCGCGCAGCTTGAAAAGCAGTTCTCCACCAACCTGTTTGGTACGCACCAACTGACGATGCGCCTGCTGCCTGCCCTGCAAGCCAGCGGCAATGGGCGTATTATCAATACCAGCTCGGTGCTGGGGTTGATCTCCACACCCGGACGCGGTGCCTATGCCGCCAGCAAATGGGCGCTGGAAGCCTGGAGCGATGCGCTGCGCATGGAAGTACGCGCCCACGGCGTGCGTGTGAGTTTGATCGAGCCAGGCCCGATTGCCACGCGCTTCACCGACAATGTGCATCAGGGCGAGCAGGACAAACCGGTGCGCAATCCGGGCATTGCCGCACGCTTCACCCTGCCGCCGGAGGCGATCTTGCCCAAGCTGCGCCACGCGCTGGAAAGTAAACATCCGCGCCTGCGCTATCCAGTGACGCTGGTCGCATGGATGATGAGCCTGCTGAAACGCTTGTTACCGGGCTGGATGCTGGATCGCATCTTGCGCAGCAACTGATCGACAAGCTAGATTTGAACTTGAAGCGGGGCAGCTTGCCCCCATATTCTCAACACACTTTCTGCAAAGAGACGTATTCATGTCACACGCTTTGATTATCGACATCAACGAATCCAACCTGCACCAGACGCTGGAACAATCCACGCAGATGCCGGTGCTGTTCTATTTCTGGTCCGATCGCAGCCAACACTGTCAGGAGCTGACGCCGGTGCTGGAGCGTCTGGCACAGGAGTACGCGGGTCAGTTTATCTTGGCCAAACTGGATTGTGATAAAGAGCAGATGGTGGCATCGCAGTTTGGTCTGCGCTCCATTCCAACCGTGTATCTGTTCCAGAACGGGCAGCCGGTTGATGGCTTCCAGGGCCCGCAGCCGGAAGAAGCGATTCGCGCCCTGCTGCAAAAAGTGCTGCCGCGTGAAGAAGAGATTAAAACCCATCAGGCAATGCAGCTGATGGAAGAAGGCAAACCGCTGGATGCGCTGCCGTTACTGAAAGATGCCTGGACGCTGAGCAACCAGAACAGTGAAATTGGTTTCCTGTTGGCAGAGGTGCTGATCACCCTGAGCCGCAGCGAAGAAGCGGAAGCCGTGCTGGCGGTGGTGCCATTGCAGGATCAGGACACTCGCTATCAGAGCCTGGTATCGCAAATCGATCTGCTGAAACAAGCTGCGGATACCCCTGAAATTCAACAACTGCAGGAACAGCTGGCAGCCGAGCCCGCGAATGCGGAACTGGCTGCTAAACTTGCTTTACAGCTGCATCAGGTGGGCCGTAACGAAGAAGCGTTGGATCTACTGTTCAGCTTCCTGAAGAGCGATCTCAGTGCTGGCGAAGGTCAGGTACGTAAAATGTTCCAAGAGATTTTGGCTGCGCTGGGTACCGGTGATCCCCTCGCCACCCGCTATCGCCGCCAGCTGTACTCGCTGCTGTACTGATCGGTACCGCGCGTGAAACGGGCCGAACGACTCGGCCCGACAATCTGACAACCAGGAGGTTATATGTTGACTGTGATACCCGTCATTATCGTGCTCGCGCTCGTCACTGTGTGGGCTGGTGTAAAAATCGTGCCACAAGGCTATCAGTGGACGGTGGAACGTTTTGGTCGTTACACCAAAACCCTACCGCCAGGCCTGAGTTTGATCGTACCGTTCATGGATCGTGTGGGTCGCAAGATCAACATGATGGAACAAGTCCTCGATATTCCCTCGCAAGAAATCATCTCCAAAGATAACGCTAACGTCACCATTGATGCCGTGTGTTTTATCCAAGTGGTTGATCCTGCGCGCGCGGCCTATGAAGTCAGCAATCTTGAGCTGTCGATCCTCAATCTGACCATGACCAACATCCGTACGGTGCTCGGTAGCATGGAATTAGATGAGATGCTGTCGCAGCGCGATAACATCAATACCCGCTTACTGCACATCGTCGATGAAGCCACCAATCCATGGGGCGTGAAGATCACCCGTATCGAAATTCGTGATGTGCGTCCACCGCAGGAACTGATCGCGGCGATGAACGCGCAGATGAAAGCCGAGCGTACCAAGCGTGCCGACATTCTTACCGCAGAAGGCGTGCGTCAGGCGGCGATACTGCGTGCCGAAGGTGATAAGCAGTCACAGATTCTAAAAGCCGAAGGTGAACGAACCTCTGCCTTCCTGCAGGCCGAAGCGCGTGAACGTCAGGCGCAGGCCGAAGCCAACGCCACGCGTGCCGTATCGGAAGCGATTGCCGCAGGCGACATTCAGGCGGTGAACTACTTTGTGGCGCAGAAATATACCGATGCGCTGCAAAAGATCGGTGAATCTCATAACAGCAAAGTGGTGATGATGCCGCTGGATGCCAGCAGTTTGCTGGGTTCCATTGCCGGGATCGGGGAATTGCTGAAGGAGAGCCGTCAGGAGCGTAAACCGTGATCCTGATGGAACTGATTGCCCATCCACACTGGTTCTGGCTAACGCTGGGCGGCCTGCTGCTGGCCGCTGAAATGCTCGGCACCAGCGGCTATCTGCTGTGGAGTGGCCTTGCGGCGGTGCTGGTCGGTCTGATTGAGTGGTTTTTCCCGTTCTCGTGGACACATCAGGGCATGCTGTTCGCTGTGTTGACGTTGTTATGCGTCTACTTCTGGTATCGCTGGATGCGCTACCGAGAGGTTTCTCAGCAGCCCAACACCCTGAATCAACGCGGATCGCAAATGATCGGGATGCACCTGACCCTGGATTCCACGCTTAAAGATGGTTTAGGTCATGTGCGCATTGGCGACAGCAGTTGGCGAGTTCAGGCAAAAGAAGATTTGCCCGCTGGGACGCCAGTGATCGTCACCGGAGTGGTCGGCATCACGCTATTGATTCAGCCGCGCTTTCCTTCACCCTGATGGCAGCAGCCCGCCAAATGATTGATGATCGGGCATTCAGCGCTGTCATCACCGGGGCAGGCTTCCGCTAATTCCAGCAGTCGCGCGCGCATCGCATGTAGTTCTTCGATGTGCGCGGCGATTTCATCTGCTTTCTGCAAAGTGCGCGCTTTGACATCCGCGCTGTGGCGAGCGGGATCGTTGAACAGGGTCACCAGCTCGCGGCATTCGTCCAGCGTAAAGCCGACCTGACGCGCCTGGCGCAGCAGATTCAGCTCATCGATATGGTGCGCGGCATAGCTGCGGTAACCATTGTCACTGCGCAACGGCGGCGTCACCACGCCCTTCTCTTCATAAAAGCGGATCGCCTTGCTGGTCAGCCCGGTCTTTTTTGCCACATCGCTGATGTTCATGTCGCTGCCTCTTGACCTTCCCCTGAATGGAAGGTTTAGGCTCTATAACTAATGCAAAGTTTGCAGACAGTCAAACCTCTCGTTAAGGAGTTTAAGATGTCACACACACAATTACTGGCACTGGACGGTTTGTCCTGTGGCCACTGCGTCAAACGGGTCAAAGAAGCGCTGGAGCAGCGCGACGATGTAGAACAAGCGGACGTTACGCAGCAGGAAGCGCGCGTTACCGGTGCTGCCAGCATCAGCGATCTGATTGCGACCGTAGAACAGGCAGGTTATCACGCGGCGGTGAAAGACAGCCCAAAGCCTGAGCCGTTGACAGCAACAGAGCCGCCGCCGGAGGCGCTGACAACGGAGTCGCAACCGGCAGAAGAAAACCTTCCTGTGCATCATTTGCTGATCGGCGGTATGAGCTGCGCTAGCTGTGTGAGCCGTGTGGAACAAGCATTGCAGAAAGTGCCGGGCGTCAGTCAGGCCCGCGTCAATCTCGGTGAGCGCAGTGCGCTGGTGTTAGGCGATGCGCAAGCCGAGGCGCTGATTGGTGCAGTGGATCAGGCGGGCTATTCCGCTGAAGTGATCGACGATGAACAGACGCGGCGCGAACGTCAGCAGGTCAGCGCCCAGCAGGCGATGCGCCGCTTTAGCTGGCAAGCGGCGCTGGCGCTGCTGCTCGGCGTGCCGATGATGATCTGGGGCATGCTCGGCGACAACATGATGCTCAGCGACGCCAACCAAACGTTATGGCGCTCGCTTGGCGTTATCACCTTGCTGGTGATGGTGATCGCTGGCGGCCACTTCTATCGCAGTGCGTGGCGCAGCTTACGGCACGGCACCGCCACCATGGATACGCTGGTGGCCTTAGGCACTGGCGCTGCCTGGCTCTATTCGATGAGCGTGGCCCTGTGGCCAGAATTTTTCCCGATGCAGGCACGACATCTCTATTTCGAAGCCAGCGTGATGATTGTCGGTTTGATTAACCTCGGCCATGCACTGGAACAGCGGGCTCGCCAGCGGGCCTCCAAAGCCCTCGAACGGCTACTGGATCTCACCCCAGCGCAAGCCTGTGTCATCGGCGAACAGGGTGAAACGTTATTGCCACTGAGCGAAGTGCAGCCCGGCATGCTGCTGAAGCTGGTGACGGGCGATCGCGTGCCGGTGGACGGCGAAGTCGAAAGCGGTGAAGCCTGGTTTGATGAAGCGATGCTGACCGGTGAAGCGGTGCCTCAGGCGAAGCAACCCGGCGATAAAGTCTATGCCGGAACGCTGGTGCAGGATGGCACGCTGCGCTTCGTAGCGCGCGCCACCGGCAGCCACACCACGCTGGCACGTATCATCAATCTGGTGCGCCAGGCGCAGAGCAGCAAACCGGACATTGGCCGCCTCGCCGATCGCATCTCAGCGGTGTTTGTGCCGGTGGTGGTGGCGATTGCCCTGTTGGCGGGTCTGGTGTGGTATCTGGTCGGCCCGCAGCCACAGTTGGCTTACACGCTGGTGATCGTCACCACAGTGCTGATTATCGCCTGCCCTTGCGCGCTGGGGCTGGCGACGCCGATGTCGGTGATTGCCGGCGTCGGTCGCGCGGCAGAATTGGGCGTGCTGGTGCGCGATGCTGATGCGCTGCAGCGTGCCAGCGAAGTCGATACCATCGTGTTTGATAAAACTGGCACGCTGACGCGCGGCACCCCACAAGTCAGCGATGTGCTGGTGTATGGCGACTGGAATCGCCAGCAGGTGCTGAGCGCGGCGGCGCAGCTGGAACAAGGTTCAAATCATCCGCTGGCGAAAGCGATTCTGGCGGCAGCGCCGGACCTCAACGAAGAATCCACCAAGCAATTTCGTACAATACGCGGCAAAGGTGTCAGCGCTAAAGTGGCAGGCAGAACGCTGCTGCTTGGCAATCAGGCGCTGTTGGATGAGCACCAGATTGATTACCGCGCCGCACAACATGATATCGAGCGTTTTGCCGCGCAAGGGACTACGCCAGTGTTGCTGGCCGACCAGCGCCAGTTGCTAGGCCTGATTGCTCTGCGTGACAGCCTTCGTCCGGAGAGCGCGGAGGCGTTACAGCGCCTGCACCAGTTGGGATATCGGTTAATCATGCTGACCGGCGATCACCAGAAAACCGCGCAGGTGATTGCTGCCGAAGCCGGTATTGATGAAGTGATTGCGGGCGTGCTGCCCGAAGGCAAAGCGCAGGCGATTGCGCAGTTACAACAGCAGGGGCGCAAAGTGGTGATGGTCGGTGATGGCATCAACGATGCGCCTGCACTGGCGCAGGCCGATGTGGGGATTGCCATGGGTGGCGGCAGCGATGTGGCCGTCGAAACCGCCGCCATGACGCTGATGCGTAACGATCTGCACTGCGTTGCCGATGCGCTGGCGATGGCAGGCGCGACGCTGCGCAATATGCGTCAGAATTTGCTCGGCGCTTTTATTTACAACAGCCTGGGCATTCCCATTGCGGCGGGTGTGCTCTACCCGTTCACCGGCTTACTGCTCAGCCCGATTGTGGCGGGTGCAGCGATGGCGCTGTCATCGATTACCGTGGTGAGTAACGCGAATCGTTTGTTGCGCTTTAAGCCGGCAAAACGTTAATCGCCCTCTCTGCCCTGTTTTTCAGTGACTGAAATCGCTAGCATGGATTTTTGACTTCAAAAGGACAGGGCATGAGACGCAGTCTGTGGCACAGCTTCCAGCAGATGGCCGCCAGCCTCTTCCCGGCGCGATATACCTGGCCGGCAATGGATATCAAATTGGGCGATCGACGCCTGCATCTGGCGGGCAGTATTCATATGGGCACGCGAGATATGCAGCCGCTGCCTGCGGGTTTGCTGCACCAGCTGAGCAAAGCCGATGCGCTAATTGTCGAGGCCGATATCACCCAGGGCGCATCCCCTTTTAGCAACGACGATGACTATGCACCGCTAGCGATGCGTCTGGATGCCGAGGTGTTGCAGCGACTGGATGCGCTGTGCGATGAGCTTTCGCTTTCCATGGCAGTGTTCGACACGCTGCCGTTCTGGCAAATCGCCCTGATGCTGCAGGCGCAACAGGCGCAGCGTCTGGGGCTGCGACCGCAATACGGCATTGATTACCAGCTGCTGATGGCGGCGAAAGCGGCCAATAAGCGCATCATTGAACTGGAAGGCCCGGAAACCCAGATCGCGCTACTGAAGTCGTTGCCGCAACAGGGTTTATCGCTATTACTGGACACGCTGGAGCATTGGCACACCAACGCCCGCCTGCTGCAAACCATGATCAGCTGGTGGCTGGATGCGCCGCCTACGCAGCAGCCAGTGGCCCTGCCGACCACCTTCAGTAGCGATCTCAATGACACGCTGATGCGCAATCGCAATCAGCACTGGCGCGAGTTATTGCAGGCGCTGCCGAAAGGCCGCTATGTGGTGGCCGTTGGTGCGCTGCATCTGTATGGCGAGGATAACTTGCCGGGATTGCTGAAGTCGTAACCAGCGCTGTAACCGCAGGGCTCTATTGCCCCCGCAAGTACCGAAAGCTGTCAGTACCATAAAGTGCGTATGTATGATCGTGCGGAAAAAGGGTTGAGTTGTTGAGCAGTGAGTAATTGAGCCGTTGAGCCGTTGAGCCGTTGAGCAGTTGAGCAGCATATGGCAGGCAAAGCGGATGTGCGGCGAATTGCAGGCAAAAAAGAAGGCCAATATCGCTATCGGCCCGTCAAAGAGGAATTTGTTTATGATTTTGGTTATCACCAGCATTGCTGGCGCCGGCCAATTTTCGCGCAAAGTTCAGAATTTCGCCAGTATTATTCACCAAAACTGAAATAAGAATTTTCGTAGCAAGGACAGAACATGACACCCGCCGTAAAACTGCTGGAAAAACAAAAGGTCGCTTTCACTCTGCACCCTTACGATCACGACAGCCATGAGACAAATTTTGGTGACGAGGCGGTGCGTAAGCTCAATCTCGATGCGCGTCAGGTGTTCAAAACCCTGTTAGTGGCGCTCAACGGCGATGCCAAAGCGCTGGCAGTAGCGGTGACGCCGGTCTCCTCGCAACTCGATTTGAAAAAAGTGGCAAAGGCGCTGGGCGCGAAAAAGGCCGATATGGCCGATCCGCAACTGGCGCAGCGCGTGACCGGTTATCTGGTGGGTGGCATCAGTCCGCTGGGGCAGAAAAAGCGCCTGCCGACGGTGATCGACCAACAGGCGGCGGAGTTTGCCACCATCTTTATCTCCGGCGGCAAGCGCGGGCTGGATATTGAACTGGCAGCGCAGGATCTGGCGCGTCTGCTGGATGCCGAACTGGCCGACGTGGCACGCCGCGATTAATTCGGCTGCTGGATGTCGTACTGGCCGACGTGGCACGTCGCGATTAATTCGGCTGCTGGGCGCAGAGCTGATCGATCATCCAGCGCCCGGCGGGTCCCGGCGGATTGCGTCGCGACCAGATCACATCCACCGCGATGCGCTGTGGCCAGCCCGGCACCGGCAACTCTTTCAACACCTGATGACCAAACTGCTCCACCAGCCAGCGCGGTAACACGCTCCAGCCAAAGCCCTGCTCCGCCATTTCCAGCAGCAACAAATAAGAGGGTGCCGACCACACGCGCCCGGCGGGCAGCGGTTCGCGGTTTTGCACCCAAGTGTTAAGCCGTAAATGACGCAACTCACCGAGTTGTGCTTCACTCACCTGCTTTGACTGCGCCAGCGCATGATCCTGATGCAGATAGATCGCCATTTCCGCCCCCACCTGCAAACGCGCCACAGCCAGATCCGGCGGCAACTGCGGCTGCGCGCGCACCACGCCGAGATGCACGCGGCCGGCTTGCAGCAAATCCAGCGCATCCGCATCTTCAGCGATCATGCATTCAAATTCGATATCCGGATAACGCGCTTCAAAGCGGTTGAGGAGATTTTCATGGTGGTCGGCCTGCCAGAAATCGGAAATCGCCAGGCTGAGTCGCGGTTCCACGCCCTGCGACAACCTTACCGCCAGCTCATCCAACCGCTGGCTGGCCGCGAGAATCTGCTGCACCTGCGCCAGAGCGCGCTGCCCTTGTTCGGTTAATACCGGCTGGCGACCGCTGCGATCAAACAGTATGAAACCCAGATCATCTTCCAGATTAGCCACCGCACTGCTAATGGTGGACTGGCTTTTGGCCAACGCCCGCGCCGCCGCAGAAAACGAGCCACTGGCGACGGTCTGCACAAAGGCCTCAAGGGATTCTGGGGAGTATTTCATGGTGAACCATCGCTTTTATCGATAGGTAATCATTTTATCTTAGCATTTCGCGGTGAGAAAATGTGTCGCGTTACCTAATAGGAGGTTTATATGCGTACCCGTTCGCTGAAAGAACGTTTTTATCATGCTGCAGGATTTGAAGTGCTGGCGATTCTCACTGTGGCACCGCTGGCTGCCTGGATTATGGAAAAGCCGCTGTTTCAGATGGGCGCGCTGGCGATTATGTTGTCAACGGTCGCCATGCTGTGGAACATGATCTATAACACCGGTTTTGATCGCATCTGGCCGCCGCAGAGAAAACGCGGCCTCGGTCTGCGCGCCATCCACGCGCTGGGCTTTGAAGGGGGCTTTATCGTCATCGGTTTACCGATTGCCGCCTGGATGCTGAAGATTACGCTGCTGCAAGCCTTTATGGTGGAAGTCGCGTTCTTCCTGTTCTTCCTGCCCTATACCATGGCTTATAACTGGATGTGGGATAAATTGCGCCAGCGCTGGCTGACGCAGAAATCCTGTCAGGCATAAAACTACGGCGCCCAATCGGGCGTAATGCTTGTCAGTTAAGATCTTAATGGAGGCCGCAGCGGATAACGTTGCG
>CBCTJT010000028.1:0-60908 GCA_965147305.1 uncultured bacterium | reverse complement strand
TAAGTGAAGAAGCCCTGAACAGTAGTTCAGGGCTTTTTTACGTCTGCAGAACGGCGAAATCTGCGCGAAAAGCTACGAAAACATCCCACCCGTGACTAACTGACGGGTAAACACTACTAAACGCGCTGCGAAAAAAGATAGAATTGATCAGTTAAGCCTCCCATTTTCCTATTAAACGCTGTCATTACACTTCATCTATATGCAAAAAACGCATAGAAAACCGCGTTAGTTGCGCAAAAATGCGGCATAAATAACTGAATCACACCTCCAAATCCTGCTTTAAACTGAAACATTTTCATAATCCGCATGAAGACTCGACATTAAGCTGATGCCAGGCTAACCTCGGGCATCTGGATGTCTAAACGTTTATACGGTTATCAGTAAGAGGTCAGTCAGTTATGCCAATCAGAATCCCCGACGAATTGCCGGCAGTGAATTTTTTGCGTAATGAGAACGTGTTTGTCATGGCCTCATCACGCGCCAGTGTTCAGGAGATTCGTCCGTTAAAAGTACTGATCCTCAATCTGATGCCAAAGAAGATCGAAACAGAAAATCAGTTCTTACGTTTGCTTTCTAACTCGCCACTGCAGATTGACGTGCAGCTGCTGCGTATCGACAGTCGTGAGTCACGGAACACGCCAAGCGAACATCTCAATAACTTCTACTGCAACTTCGAAGATATTGAGCACGATAATTTCGATGGTCTAATCGTTACAGGTGCCCCGCTGGGATTGGTGGATTTCAATGACGTGGCATACTGGCCACAGATTCAGCGTGTGCTGCACTGGGCGAAAGAACACGTCACATCCACACTGTTTGTCTGTTGGGCGGTACAAGCCGCACTGAACATTCTGTACGGTATTCCAAAACAGACGCGTCAGAACAAACTTTCAGGTGTGTATGAGCATCAAATCCTGCATCCCCATGCCTTGTTAACCCGTGGATTTGACGACAATTTTCTCGCGCCGCATTCCCGTTATGCAGATTTCCCGAGCCAGTTAATTCGCGACTATACCGATCTCGAGTTGTTTGCCGAATCTGAGGCCACGGGTGCTTATCTGATGGCGAGTAAAGACAAACGCCTGGCGTTTGTTACCGGCCATCCTGAGTACGATGCGCTAACGCTATCCGGTGAATACCATCGTGATTATGATGCCGGGCTACTTCCAGAAGTACCGTTTAACTACTTCCCGCAGGACAATCCTGAACTGCCGCCGCGTGCCACCTGGCGCAGCCACGGTAATCTGTTGTTCTCAAACTGGTTAAACTATTACGTTTACCAGATCACACCGTTCGATCTCCGTCGTATGAACCCGACACTCGAATAAAGTAAAAGCTGGTTTTTCACATTGCACGTGCCGCGACAACTTAGTGTTGTTGCGGCATTTTTTTTGCATTGTGTAATCAATCGGAAGCCATTGCCTTTAATTCGAGATTTTAAATTACATATTTATCAGTATGATGATTTAACTTTTGATAAAAAATGGAAATAGTTTTTGAAAACAAAATAAAAATCATTATGCTCTGATCTTGCCGGTTAAAAATCACCCTACACCCGGATCCCAGAAATTGGGGACGGATCATAACAGGAGCAGCCCGCATGACAGATTCGGTTATCCACAATACGCTGACCTTCACTCAGCCCTTTACCCACGCGGAGAAGCAACTGCTCACCCCGGAAGCCATCGACTTCCTGCACACACTGGTCGCGCGTTTTGCACCGGAACGTGAGCGCCTGTTAAAAGCACGCCTGCAGCGCCAGCAGCGTTACGATCAAGGTGCCCTACCAGACTTTGATTCGGAAACTACTTCCATTCGTGAGCGTGATTGGCAGGTGCGCCCGATTCCCCAGCTGCTGCGCGATCGTCGCGTCGAGATCACCGGCCCGCCGGATCGCAAAATGGTGATCAACGCGTTGAATGCTAACGTCAACGTCTTCATGGCCGATTTTGAGGATTCGCTGGCACCCACCTGGCAGAAATTGATGGATGGCCAGCTGACACTGCGTGATGCGGTGAATGGCACGCTGAGCTTCACTAGTGAGGCGGGCAAGATCTATCAGCTGAAGTCGGATCCCGCACTGCTGATGTGCCGTGTACGCGGTTTGCATCTGAATGAAAAGCACGTTGAGTGGCGCGATCGTGCCATTCCTGGCGGGCTGTTTGATTTCGCGCTTTACCTGTTCCACAACGTTGATGCGCTGCTGGAGAAGGGGCATGGCCCCTGGTTCTATTTGCCAAAAACCGAGCATGCGTCTGAAGTGGCATGGTGGCGTGAGATCTTCCGCTTTAGCGAAGATCGTTTCGATCTGCCGCGCGGCACCATCAAAGCCACGGTGCTGATCGAGACTTTGCCAGCGGTATTCCAGATGGACGAGATCCTGTGGGAATTGCGCGATCACGTGGTGGGATTGAATTGTGGCCGCTGGGATTACATTTTCAGCTACATCAAAACCCTGGCGCAGCACGGCGATCGCATTCTGCCGGATCGTCAGCAAATCAGCATGGATCAACCGTTCCTTGATGCCTATTCACGGTTGCTGATCAAAACCTGCCATCGCCGTGGCGCACTGGCGATGGGTGGCATGTCCGCGCTGATACCGAGCAAAGATGCCGAGCGTAATGCGTGGGTGATGCAGAAAGTACAGGAAGACAAAGCGCGTGAAGCTGGAAACGGTCATGACGGCACCTGGGTGGCGCATCCGGGTCTGGCCGATATCGCGATGGCAGAATTTGATCGCCAGCTGGGTGAACAACCGAATCAGCTGCATGTCAGCCGCAATCAGGATGGCCCGATAACCGCTGAGCGTCTGCTGCGCCCGTGTCGTGGTCTGCGCACCGAAGCCGGCATGCGCGCCAACATCCGTGTGGCGCTGCAATACCTCGAATCCTGGATTGGGGGCAACGGTTGTGTGCCGATTGACGGGTTGATGGAAGATGCTGCCACCGCCGAAATTGCCCGCACCTCCATCTGGCAGTGGATTCACCACAAGCAGATCCTCAGCGATGGCCAACTGGTGACCGCCGAGCTGTTTGAGCAGTTACTCGATGAAGAGATGCAGGCGCTGCAACAAACGCTGGGTGAGGAGCGCTTCTGTAGCGGGCGCTTTGCCGATGCCGCCGCACTGATGGCGCAAATCACCACTGATAACGAACTGGTTTCTTTCCTCACTCTGCCGGGCTACCGCCTGCTGCCATGAACCTGGAGATAACGCTATGAATCGTAACCAACAGATCAAACAACTGGAATCGAGCTGGAACGACGCGCGCTGGCAGGGCATTACCCGCCCATACAGCGCGGAAGATGTTATCAACCTGCGTGGTTCAGTGAATCCGGCCTGTACGCTGGCAGAGCGTGGGGCCAATAAACTGTGGTTGCTGCTCAACGGCGAATCCACTAAGGGCTATATCAACAGCCTCGGCGCCTTAACCGGCGGGCAGGCGATACAGCAAGCCAAGGCGGGGATTGAGGCGATCTATCTCTCTGGCTGGCAGGTGGCGGCGGATGCGAATATGGCCGGACAGATGTATCCCGATCAGTCGCTCTATCCGGCGAATTCGGTGCCGAATGTGGTCGAGCGTATCAATCAGAGCTTCCAGCGTGCCGACCAGATTCAGTGGGCCAACGGTTTGTCGCCAGAGGACGAAGGCTATATCGACTACTTCCTGCCGATTGTGGCGGATGCAGAAGCGGGCTTTGGTGGGGTGCTCAATGCCTTTGAGCTGATGAAGTCGATGATTCAGGCGGGTGCCGGTGCGGTGCACTTTGAAGATCAACTGGCTTCGGTGAAGAAGTGTGGCCATATGGGCGGCAAAGTGTTGGTACCCACTCAGGAAGCGATTCAGAAACTGGTGGCTGCGCGACTGGCAGCCGATGTAATGGGCGTGCCCACCATATTGCTGGCGCGCACTGATGCCGATGCCGCTGATTTGATTACCTCTGACTGTGATGAGCGCGACACACCGTTTATCACCGGGCAACGCACTGCAGAAGGATTCTTCCGTACCCGCGCCGGTATTGAGCAGGCGATCAGCCGCGGCTTGTCGTATGCGCCGTACGCAGATGTACTCTGGTGCGAAACCTCGACGCCGGATCTCGAACTGGCGCAGCGTTTTGCCGATGCGATCCACGCGCAGTATCCGGGCAAGTTGCTGGCCTATAACTGCTCGCCGTCATTCAACTGGAAGAAGAATCTCGACGATCGCACCATCGCTCGTTTCCAGCAGGCGTTAAGCGATATGGGCTACCGCTTCCAGTTCATTACCCTGGCGGGCATTCACAGCATGTGGTTCAACATGTTCGATCTGGCGCACGCGTATGCGCAGGGCGAAGGGATGCGTCATTACGTCGAAAAAGTGCAACAACCGGAATTTGCGGCGCGTGACAAAGGCTACACCTTCTCCTCGCATCAGCAGGAAGTGGGCACCGGCTATTTTGATCGCATCACCAATGTGATTCAGGGCGGCCAGTCCTCAGTCACTGCGCTGACCGGTTCGACGGAAGCCGCGCAGTTCTGATAAGTCTGCATGCGTACCCTACGAAAATCGCACGACACATTCGTAGGGTCGCCATTGATGGCGGCTAAAAACCGCATCGCGGAATTTCATCACGCCTGGCCCACGGACGGGCTTCCTTTGCCGGAGCGTTGCCGATGACACCGAGAGAATCTCTGATCGCCCACACCATCCTGCAAGGGTTCGACGCGCAGTATGGCCGCTTTCTGGATATCACCGCAGGCGCCCAGCAGCGCTTCGAGCAGGCCGACTGGCATGCCGTGCAGCAGGCGATGAAAGCGCGTATCCATCTATACGATCACCATGTCGGATTAGTGACCAATCAACTGCGCATCCTCAATGACGTATCAAACTGGGATGAGGCGTTCTGGCTGCGGGTGAAAAGTCACTATGAGACGCTGTTACCCGGTTATCCACGGCATGAAATCGCCGAAAGCTTCTTTAACTCAGTCTATTGTCGCTTGCAGGGGCACAGCCATCTCGATCCCAATCGGCTGTTTATCTTCCCCTCGCAGCCCTATGCCGCTGCGCCGATGGCACAACGTCCATTGTCGCGGCTGTACCGTCCACAAGGCAGCTGGCATGAAGTATTAAGGCAGGTTCTTAACGATATTCCTTTGCGTTTACCCTGGCAGGATATCACCCGCGATATTGGCTGGATCGTCCGCCACTTGCATGAACAGTTCAGCCCCGCTCAACTGGCCACCGCCACGCTGGATGTCGCCGGTGAACTGTTCTATCGCAATAAAACTGCCTGGATCGTGGCGCGTTTACAGTTGAGCGATGGCATGGTGCCCTGTCTGCTGCCCATTCAGCGCGATGAAGCGGGACGCTTATGGATCGACACCTGCTTAACCGACAGCGACGACGCCAGCATCGTTTTCGGCTTCGCCCGCGCCTATTTTATGGTGTATGCACCGGTGCCCGCGGCGTTGGTTGCCTGGCTGCAACCGATTCTGCCGGGTAAAACCGTTGCAGAGCGCTATATGGCGATTGGCTGTCAGAAGCACGGTAAAACCGAATGTTATCGCGAGTACCTGAATTATCTGGCGCATAGCCAGGAAGATTTCATCATCGCGCCCGGCATCCGCGGCATGGTGATGCTGGTGTTTACGCTGCCGGGATTTGATCGCGTATTTAAGGTGATTAAAGATCGCTTCGCGCCGCAGAAGGAAGTCACCGATGCGCAGGTGCGGGATTGCTATCGCATGGTTAAAGAGCACGACCGCGTAGGACGCATGGCCGATACCCAAGAGTTTGAGTACTTCGCGATACCGCGCGCACGTATCCCGGCAGCGCTGATGGCGGAGTTTGAACGCGACATCCCGGAGAAGATGGAACTGCGTGACGACGTGCTGATCATCCGCCATCTGTGGCTGGAACGCCGCATGGAACCACTCAATTTGTGGCTGGCGCAGGCCACGCCGGAACAGCGTCAGCACGCGATTGGTGAATATGGCGATGCGATTCGCCAACTGGCGGCAGCGAACATTTTCCCTGGCGACATGCTATTCAAAAACTTCGGTATGACGCGTCACGGCCGCGTGGTGTTTTACGACTACGATGAAATTCGGCCTATGACCGAACTGCTGTTCCGCGATGTGCCACCAGCGCGTTACGAAGAGGATGAGCTCCAAGCCGAGCCGTGGTACAGCGTGGGACCGGATGATGTGTTCCCGGAAACCTTCCGCTATGCACTGTGCAGCGAGCCGGGCACCGGGAAGTTATTGCTCGCGCTGCACCCGCAGCTGTTTGATCCAGGCTGGTGGCGCGCGCTGCAAACGCGCATCCGGGAAGGGCATATCGAAGAAGTGATCGCCTGGCGCGCCGGGCAACGATTCAGCACGCGCTATGCTTCGGTGGCCGCTTAGCGGCCAGAATAGGTCTGCGTGACCTGTCTGGCGGCACGGATCACCAGTGCGCCCAATTCGGTGACGCGGTCATCGGTCATGCGTGCAATCGGACCAGAAATCGAGATGGCGGCAAAAGGCTCACCGTGCTCATCATAAATCGGTGCCGCCACGCAGCGCAGGCCCAGCGCGTGCTCTTCATCATCATGTGAAAAGCCCATCTTGCGAATCAGCGCCAGGTTCTCTTTCAGGCTGTGCGGGGACATCAGCGTTTTCGGCGTGTAATGGTGCAAGCCTTTCTGATGCAGCAGCGCGGTCACTTGCTCATCGCTGAGGTGGGCGAGGAACGCCTTGCCCGCGCCGGAGGCGTGCATCGGTAACTTACCGCCGATTGGTGCTGACATGCGCATTAACTGGGTACACTGCACCTGATCGATAATCACCGCCTGGTAATCACTGAGATCCAGCACCGCCAGATTCACCGTTTCACCGGCATCTTCCATCAGCTTCCGCAGGATAGGATGCACAATCGCCAGTAAATTGCGGCTCTGCAGGAAACTGCTGCCGACCACAAAGGCATGTGATCCAATGGTCCAGAGGCCCAGATCGCCGACCTGATGCACAAATCCCTGCTGCTGCATGGTGGTCAGCAAGCGGTGCGTGGTGGAGTTTGGTAATCCGGCTTGTTGCGCCAGTTCGGTTAGTGCAACACTGCCGTGAGATTCGGCGATCAATTCGAGTAAACGCAAACCGCGCGTCAGGGATTGGACTTGTCCACCTGCTGGGGCGCTGGTGGCTGCTGCGGCACGCGGTTTTTTTCCACGCTTCGCCGGTACTGGGGTTGCCATAACGTCTCCACAATCGCATCAATGCTGGAAACCATTTTCGTTTTTAGGCGAATGAATGCAAACGCTGCTTTACTGGTCGGATCTGTGATACTTTCAGGCTGAAAATGTCTCATCTGTCGTGACTTTTGCTCACCGGAAAGTTATGCCAGTATGTCTGGCTGGCATATTAGCCAACGCAATGACGTGGACGGGGCGAGAGTGAGCAACAAAACCGAAATGCTGCATCAGCAGCTGGCACAGCGCATTATGATTTTGGATGGTGGCATGGGCACCATGATCCAGAGTTATAAACTGAGTGAAGCAGATTTCCGTGGCAGCCGTTTTGCCGACTGGCCCTCCGATTTGAAAGGCAATAACGACCTGTTAGTGCTGACCAAACCTGAAGTGATTCGTGAAATCCACGATGCCTATCTCGCCGCTGGCGCAGATATTCTGGAAACCAATACCTTCAACTCGACTACCATTGCGATGGCAGATTACGCGATGGAAGCGCTCTCGGCGGAGATTAACTTTGAGGCGGCGAAACTGGCGCGAGCCAGCGCCGATGCATGGACGGCGAAAACCCCTGACAGACCGCGCTATGTGGCCGGTGTGCTCGGACCCACCAACCGCACCTGCTCCATTTCGCCTGATGTAAACGATCCCGCCTTCCGAAACGTCACGTTTAATCAACTGGTGGCAGCCTACCGTGAATCGACCCACGCGCTCATTGCCGGTGGTTCCGACCTGATCATGATCGAGACGGTGTTTGATACGTTGAATGCCAAGGCGGCAATTTACGCCGTGCAGGTCGAGATGGAAGCGATGGGCGTGAAGCTGCCGGTGATGATCTCCGGCACCATCACGGATGCCTCTGGCCGCACGCTCTCCGGCCAAACCACCGAAGGTTTCTACAACTCACTGCGCCACGCCGAGCCGCTGTCGTTCGGGCTTAACTGTGCGCTCGGTCCAGACGAACTGCGCCAGTATGTGCAGGAGTTATCGCGCATTGCGGAAGGCTATGTGACTGCGCACCCTAACGCCGGTTTGCCGAATGCGTTTGGTGAATACGATTTAGATGCGGCGACCATGGCCGAACAAATTGGTGAATGGGCGCGTGCCGGTTTCCTGAATATTATCGGCGGCTGCTGTGGAACCACGCCGGAACATATCGCGGCGATGGCTGCGGCGGTAGAAGGCGTTACGCCGCGCGCGCTGCCAGACATCCCAGTAGCCTGCCGTTTATCCGGTTTGGAGCCACTGAACATTCACGCCGATTCCCTGTTTGTGAACGTCGGCGAACGCACCAACGTCACCGGCTCGGCTAAATTCAAGCGACTGATCAAAGAAGAGAAGTACAACGAAGCGCTGGATGTCGCGCGTCAGCAGGTGGAAAGCGGCGCGCAGATTATCGATATCAACATGGACGAAGGCATGCTGGATGCGGAAGCGGCGATGGTGCGCTTCCTCAATCTGATTGCCGGTGAACCGGATATTGCACGTGTGCCGATCATGATCGATTCCTCCAAGTGGGAGGTGATCGAGAAAGGGCTGCAGTGCATTCAGGGTAAAGGCATCGTTAACTCGATTTCAATGAAAGAGGGCATTGAGCCGTTTATCGAGCACGCGCGCAAAGTCAGGCGCTATGGTGCTGCCATGGTAGTGATGGCGTTTGATGAAGTCGGTCAGGCGGATACCCGCGCCCGTAAAATCGAAATCTGTCGTCGCGCCTACAAGATCCTGACGGAAGAGGTCGGATTCCCGCCAGAAGACATCATTTTCGACCCGAATATCTTCGCGGTCGCCACGGGTATTGAAGAGCATAATAACTATGCGATGGACTTCATCGGCGCTTGTGAAGACATTAAACGCGAACTGCCACATGCGATGATCTCCGGTGGCGTCTCCAACGTGTCGTTCTCGTTCCGTGGTAACGACCCGGTGCGCGAAGCGATTCACGCAGTGTTCCTCTATTACGCCATTCGCAACGGCATGGACATGGGCATCGTTAACGCCGGCCAGCTAGCGATCTATGACGATTTGCCAGCAGAACTGCGTGATGCGGTGGAAGATGTGGTGCTGAACCGTCGTGACGATGGCACCGAGCGTTTACTGGAGCTGGCGGAGAAATATCGCGGGAGCAAAGGTGACGGCGAGCAGGAAAAGCAGCAGGCTGAATGGCGTAGCTGGGATGTGGTCAAGCGCCTTGAATACTCATTGGTGAAAGGCATTACCGAGTTTATCGAGCTGGATACCGAGGAAGCCCGTCAGGGATTTGAACGTCCGATTCAGGTGATCGAAGGGCCGCTGATGTCCGGCATGAACGTGGTCGGCGATCTGTTTGGCGAAGGCAAAATGTTCCTGCCGCAGGTGGTGAAATCGGCGCGCGTGATGAAGCAGGCGGTGGCCTATCTCGAACCCTACATTGAAGCTAGCAAAGAAGCGGGCCGCAGTAACGGCAAAATCGTGCTGGCGACGGTGAAGGGTGATGTCCACGATATCGGCAAAAACATCGTCGGCGTGGTGTTGCAGTGTAATAACTACGAAATTATCGATCTTGGCGTGATGGTGCCGAGTGACAAAATTCTTAAAACCGCGATTGCAGAGAATGCCGATATTATCGGGCTCTCCGGACTGATCACGCCGTCGCTGGATGAGATGGTCAACGTGGCGAAAGAGATGGAGCGTCAGGGCTTCACCATTCCGCTGCTGATTGGCGGTGCCACCACCTCGAAAGCGCACACGGCGGTGAAGATCGAACAGAACTACAGTGGCCCAACGGTGTATGTGCAAAACGCCTCACGCACCGTTGGCGTGGTGTCATCGCTGTTATCCGATACGTTGAAAGAAGAGTTCGTGGCGCGCACGCGCAAAGAGTACGACACGGTGCGTATTCAGCACGCGCGTAAGAAGCCACGCACGCCGCCGGTGAGCCTGCAAACTGCACGCGACAATGATTATTCCATTGATTGGGAAAGCTACACGCCGCCGGTGGCGCATCGTCTTGGGGTAAGCGCGGTCGAAGCCAGCATCGAAACGCTGCGTCACTATATTGACTGGACGCCGTTCTTTATGACCTGGTCGCTGGCGGGCAAATATCCACGCATCCTTGAAGATGAAGTGGTGGGTGAAGAGGCCAAGCGGCTGTTTGCCGATGCCAACGCCATGTTGGATATGCTCAGCGAAACCGGCACCTTGAATCCGCGTGGCGTAGTGGGGATTTTCCCAGCCAACCGTGTGGGTGATGATGTTGAGATCTATCGTGATGAACAACGTGACCACGTCTTGTGTGTGAGCCATCACTTACGTCAGCAGACTGAAAAGTCTGACTTTGCCAACTACTGTCTGGCCGACTTTGTGGCGCCAAAATCCAGTGGCAAAGCCGATTACCTGGGCGCGTTTGCCGTCACCGGTGGACTGGAAGAGGATGCGTTGGCCGAAGCCTATGAACAGCAGCATGATGACTACAACAAAATCATGATCAAGGCGCTGGCAGACCGTTTGGCCGAAGCCTTTGCCGAGTATCTGCATGAGCGTGTACGTAAGGTGATCTGGGGCTTCGCCGCCCATGAGAACCTGAGTAACGAAGAGCTGATTCGCGAAAATTATCAGGGCATTCGTCCGGCACCGGGCTATCCGGCCTGTCCGGAACATACCGAGAAAGCGCAGATCTGGCAATTGCTGGACGTGGAAGCACACACCGGCATGAAGCTCACCGAATCCTTCGCCATGTGGCCGGGTGCGGCAGTATCCGGCTGGTACTTTAGCCATCCTGACAGTAAATACTTCGCCGTGGCGCAAATTCAGCGCGATCAGGTGGAGGATTATGCGGCGCGTAAAGGGATGAGCGTGAGCGAAGTGGAACGCTGGTTAGCGCCAAATCTGGGTTATGACGCGGATTAAACTGCTGATTGCGCAATGAATCGCGCCGCTACTGATGCAATGCAATCTGTAGCGGCGCGATTTAACGCGCGGGTTTAACCTGATTAATTAAACCGCGCATCACGATCCGACGTCATATCATACAGCTGATATTTACGACCCAACATCTGCCCGCCATCACGCGTTAACGGCACCCAGTTCACCTGCGCACGGCCTCGGGTTGGCGTCACGGTAAACAGATCCATCGGAATCGAAATGTAGAAGCCTTTAGTGAAGTCACCTTCACCATAAGCTTCGGCGGACACGTTGGTTTTGGTGGCATAGAAGCCCACCATCACGCCGCTGTCGAAGCGCTTCGACACATCGACCGTCACGCCCTTATCTTTCGCCAGGTATTCACCGACGCTGGCTTTCACCAACACATCCTGCATAAACCACGGACGCCAGTACGCGGTGAAGTGTCCGGTCGGCGCTTTGTAGTCGGTGAACTGCATCATGTTGTCCCAGTCACGCTGCTTCACGTAGTTGGCATCAACACCAAAGGCCCAGTTGCTGTCGATTGGGCGATACAGCACTTCACCGCCGACACCTCCGTACATAGTTTCGAGATAACCGCCGTAAACCTGGCCGTAAAAGCCATTGCCGAGGTAACCCATGTAGTTGGCTTGCAGGTCATTAACGTAGACATTGTTCTCGACGTAGTCGCGAATATGAGTACGCACGCGCGGCAACGTGGAATCAGCCGGTGCGCCGTTGTAGTTAAATTTGTCGTAGTTGTTGGCGAGGTTGCCGAACAGGCTGCCGCTGACCAGCAGGTGATCGGTGAGGGCGTAATCCGCACTAGCCATCGCCCCGAGTTGGTACATATAGAAGCTTTCCGGCCCACCGACCGACTGATTCAGCACCGGTGCCAGATTGTAGTGAAGACGATCTTTACGGATAAAGAAGCCTTGTTCAGTCTCGCCAGGATCAACCGGGTTCTCGCGCGTTTGCTGCAGCGGCTGCTCATGGCCCAGCGGGTAACCGCTCAGCTCGTTGTGCAGGCTAGCGACGTTGGTGCGGGTCGTCACCTGCGGCATATTGAGCCGCGACTCGGTGACATCAATGGTATCGATACCGGCGGGCAGGTTGTTCATGATGATGCGATTGGCACGATCAACGCCTTCACGCGTATCGCGATATTTGGTCTGCTCGCCTGAAACGTACAGCGTACTGCCTTTGGTCTGAATGTGCGGACCGTTTAGGCCGGCATTGTATTTCAGATCGGTAAGCTGGTTTGCCACCACCGTGGACTGCAACAGATCGCCCTGCGGCTGCGGGTTATAAGCCGGTTTGGCGCTGTCGATGTGCGACTGGTGCAGATCGTTAAAGTTAGTGCGTACAGTAACGCCAAACATAAAGGTGTTGCCGCGCTCATAGCTGGCGTTGATATCGGCCCAGTCGGTCAGGCGATAGATAGCGCCGACGTTGACCTTACTGCGCTGCTCCAGACGCCCGGCAAAGTCATCCTGATAATCGTTGCCTTCATATTCGAGTTTCAAACGCAGCGGCTGCCAGGGCGTTTGGTATTCCACGCCACCAAACAGGGCAGCCGGGCCGTGGAACATCTGGGAACCATTGATAGAACCCGCCGTCCCGCCGCCGGTGCGGCTACAGAAGCTGTCGCTGTAGGAGCAGAACGGGTTTTTGATGCTGCCGCTATTACCGAGATAACCCCAGCCAATCCCCATGGTGAAATCAAACGGGCCCCAAGCTTTGGTCGCCACCAGATATTCACTGTCAAACAGGCCAGTACCGCCCAAATCGCGCGATCCCACCGCCACTTCAGGCAGCCAGTAGCTCTCCTGCCACAGACGCAACTTCACATCGAACGCTTTGTCTTTATAGCTTTGATTGCCACTGAAGCCTTCGACTGCGCTATAGCGCCGCGTGCGCACGTCAGTGTAACGCACGGTAGTTTCCAGCCACGGGAACAGCTGTAACGAAGCAGAGTAGTAGCGATACTGATCGTTATCGCGGAAGTTCAGGCTAAACTCGCCCTCTTTCGCCATACGTGCAGTGGGGGTCTGCATCAAACCCACGCCGCCGAAATCCGATTGCGATGGCCCGATCGGTTCTGGCCAGGTTTCCGCGTGCACCTGGCATGCCGCAGCGACAGAAGCAGCCAACAGGCTGAGAAGTAATTGTTTTTTCATCAGTCTGGAATCCGGTGTGTCAGAACAGAAAGCATGCGCGCATTCAAATCAGCTTTGCCCCAGGGCAGGCTCCACGAGGTAAAGCCAAGCCAGATGATGCTGCCGGGTTCGACTTCCACATGACGTTGATTCCAGTAGGCAATGGGCACCTGCTGCGTCTGGCCGGAAGGCGCGATGATCGTGGCGAAGCTGCGCTCGGCACCCGACAGGCGGTCGTGTGCCTCAAGGTAGTCCCGCACAGTGCGACCGGGTTGCCAGCTCTCTTTACCGGGATGTTCCAGCGCGCCGAGAATCAGCACCTGATTGGGTTGCGGCAGTGTGTAGAGGTCGTAACTGCCCAGCAGTGTGCGATTGGCTTCTGGCCGCAGGCGCACCCAATCGGGATCGAGTGAAGTGAACTGGCGTCCGGTGACCTTTATCGCACTGAGCTGGTGGATCACCGCGCCAATGGTCGCTGCCAGCGTATCGCCGCTGTCAGCCTGCCAGGTGCGCAAATCAGCCAGCAGCTGTAGCTGTTGTTGCTGTGCCACCGCCGTTGCGCCACGTTCGGCAATCACCGTACCGGGCCACCAGGTGTGCAGCGCCGGGTTGGTGACCAGCTGCGCCAGATTCTGTGCATGATCAATCTGCAGGATGTTTTGGCCACGCACGTCGTGCACGGTCACCTGGCTGTCCGCCAGCGCATAACCGGCCGTCAGCAGCGACAAGGCTGTCAGCAGGGGAGTGATTATTTTCATGATTTCGCCGGCTTCAGAATGGTGGTTTCAACGGGGAAGGCGTCTGCGGCCAGCATTTGATTTGCCTGCAAAACGGTGCCATCACGGTTATCGATCCAGAAGGTGTTTTGCCATTCTGCGCCCAGGCTCTCCATGTGGACCGTCTCGATCCATACCCGACAGGGCACGCGCTCACCGGCAATGTTCAACACGGTGTCATCGCCGCGCTGAAAGGTGGAAGTGGCGGTGGCGGCGCGCACTTTCTCTTTCTCGCGCCATTGCACCACGCGTGTCCAGCGGGCGTTGTTTTGCAGATGCAGTGGATCGGCGAGCGGGTCTTGCGCCAGATTGCTCACGTCGTCGAGGTTGCTGGCCAGCCCCAGAGTCTTCACCAGACGTCCGTGCTGCATCACCAGCATCGCTTTATCCTGGGTGATCCATTTCTGCTGGCCGTTTTCGTCATACCCAAGCACCACGAAGATACGCGGTCCTTCATTGATGCGCGCATACAGGCTGGCGTAGGGGAGACTGGCGACTTGTTCATCGGTGACGGTGACATCATCCGGGCCGTTCACGGCCAGCATCACGGTTTGTTCAAGGCCTTTTTGCGTTTGTGTGCAGGCCTGCAGCAAGAGGCAGAAAAGCAGCAAGGAGAGTCGGCGCACTGTGTATATCCCTGTCAAAAATAAAACCAGGCAAAAAATAACCACACGGCTGTGTGGTTATGTTTAAAGGTGCTACATCAACGAGTGGTGCTCGTTGTGGTGGTCGTTGTTGTGCCGGTATTTGCTCCGTCACCGCCGCCAGCTGCAGCGATGCCGAGCCCTACTAACGCGCCAAGTGCTCCGATACCCACAGCGGTAGTGGCACCGGTCGAGATTGCTCCCGCCTGCGCACCTGCTGCAGCACCAGCTTCTTCCGGTGCGGCAATCGCAGCGGAAGAAACGGCAACGTAAAGTAAGGCTGCACCGGCAACCATCAGTTTTTTCATAACAACGTTTCCTGCATTTTTAGAAACAAATGAATGAAGGATGTACCCTAATTTCGGGCGCGTTCAGTATAGGGCAACAAATTACCAGAGTTCATTGCCAGTAAAAGAGGGTGAAAATCAGGGGTTATTCTGGTGATAAATACGGCGAATTGGCGATAGCTGCTTTTTTTATTTGAAGATTTTTCTGAGAGTGGAATATTTGAGTGGCTGTGGATGACGCGGCAGGATTTTTCACTTTTGCATTAAAAAATGGCACGGAATAGGAATAATCAGATTTTCCTGAATGTGATTTAATTTTATTAACTTATTTATCAATCAGATACTTATTATCAGCTGGCCTTTTAGATCCATTATTTGCTCAATGAAGTGCAGGTCTCGCATTGCAACTTCCGATTTTCCTTAGTGCATTTTAAGAATTATCTAACCGCAACGGGGCCGCTGAATAGCAAAATTGAGAGGGTTATTACATGTTTGATAAAAATAAGGCGGCAATTAAGCCGCCTGATTCACATTGGCAGGAAAATTAACGCCAGGATTTATAGCGGTTAATTAAGCCATTGGTGGAGCTATCGTGGCTGCTAATCTGCGCTGCATTTTCCAGCTCTGGCAGAATACGGTTTGCCAGCTGTTTGCCCAATTCAACACCCCATTGGTCAAAGGTGAAGATGTTGAGAATCGCGCCCTGTGTGAAGATCTTGTGCTCGTACAGCGCAATCAGTGCACCCAGGCTGAACGGGGTGATTTCACGCAGCAGGATGGAGTTGGTTGGGCGGTTACCTTCGAACACCTTGAACGGCACGATGTGGGCAACAGACTCAACGGATTTACCGGCATCGGTAAACTCTTTCTCCACCACATCACGAGATTTACCAAACGCCAATGCTTCGGTCTGCGCGAAGAAGTTCGACAGCAGCTTCGGATGGTGATCGGTCAGTGCGTTGTGGGTCTGCGCCGGAGCGATAAAGTCGCAAGGGATCAGTTTGGTGCCCTGATGAATCAGCTGATAAAACGCATGCTGACCGTTGGTGCCAGGCTCGCCCCAGATAATTGGGCCGGTCTGGTAATCCACCGGGTTACCTTCGCGATCCACGTACTTACCGTTGGACTCCATATTGCCCTGCTGGAAGTACGCTGCGAAACGGTGCATGTACTGGTCGTAAGGCAGGATGGCTTCGGTTTCGGCACCAAAGAAGTTGTTGTACCAGATACCGATCAGCGCCAGCAGCACCGGCAGGTTCTGCTCAGCTGGCGTGTTGGCGAAATGGTTGTCCATCGCATGTGCGCCGCTCAGCAGCTGTTCGAAATTCTCGAAGCCCACTGACAGGATGATCGACAAACCAATCGCTGACCACAGTGAATAGCGACCGCCGACCCAGTCCCAGAACTCGAACATGTTGTCAGTATCAATACCGAACTCGCCCACCGCTTTACCGTTGGTCGACAGCGCAGCAAAGTGTTTGGCTACATGCTGCTGGTCGCCCGCGGTTTTCAGGAACCAGTCGCGCGCGCTGTGGGCGTTGGTCATGGTTTCCTGCGTGGTGAAGGTTTTAGACGCCACGAGGAACAGGGTGGTTTCCGGGCTGAGATCTTTCAGCGTCTCGGCAATGTGGGTGCCATCAACGTTAGAAACAAAGTGCATGTTCAGGTGGTTTTTATACGGGCGCAGCGCCTCAGTCACCATGAATGGACCGAGATCCGAACCGCCAATACCGATGTTCACCACGTCGGTGATCGCTTTGCCGGTATAACCTTTCCACTCACCGCTGATGATGCGCTCAGAGAAGCCTTTCATCTTCGCCAGCACCGCATTCACTTCAGGCATCACATCTTTGCCATCCACGATGATTGGCGTGTTGCTGCGATTACGCAAAGCAACGTGCAGCACGGCACGTTCTTCGGTGCGGTTAATCTTCTCGCCAGAGAACATGGATTTGATGGCGCCCGCCAGATCGGTCTCTTTCGCCAACGCCTGTAACTTATCGAGGGTTTCCTGGGTGATGCGGTTTTTTGAGAAATCCACCAGCATCTGATCGTCGAAGGTGGCAGAGAATTTCGCAAAACGATCGGCATCATCTTTAAACAGGTCGGCAATCTGCACCGATTTCATCTGGTCAAAATGCTGCTGCAGCGCTTTCCAGGCTGCGGTTTGTTTCGGATTGATATTTTTCATGGCAACACTCTTGTTGAAATAAGAACCGTCATTCCAGCCGGGCGCGTCCTGCTGGCCCGGCGTGCTAAGCATTTCTTGTGGCTGATACGCTACCGCGAACGGGTTTCAGTATGACCACAGTTGCAAACGAAGGGAAAAAATTTGTGACCGTGGCCGCACGGTTTCAGGTTAATCCGGCGGCGATTGTCGATGTTCTGGCAAAAAATTTCCCTGTGCCGCATCAGCAAAAAGCCGCGTTTTTTGGCGCCGATGACTACTTTAGGCGGGAGTGAGCGCTCGCGTTTGTTCTGCGATGCGCTGGCGTAATTCTAAAAATGAATTTTCAACACGTTGCAAGGCTGGACAGCAGCAAAATTAATCAGTATTTTGTGCCCGCGACTTGCACCTTTGGGTGCAAGCCAGAAGAGGCGCGTCGCCCAGGCAGTGTGTTTGAGGATCCGTATCCAACGACAACACATCATGGGGTGCGACGCCGAGATGGAACAACACGCGGAGTGTTGTCCTGTCGGCTGCAGGGGCTGAATCCTCTGGGTTGTCACCAGAAGCGTCCGCAGTCGGACGTTTCGCAAGGTGAAGTGCTTTTGGTGACTCATCTCCTGATCTTGTCTGTCCAATTCTGCTCTTCTCTTGTGCCAAGGCTGAAATCACCTCTTCCGTTTAATAACGGGAGAAAGCTAATCTGACACGAGGTTCGTAACATGTCTCAAAACCTGATCGTGGCAAAATTTGGCGGCACCAGCGTTGCCGATTTTGATGCCATGAACCGCAGTGCGGATGTTGTGCTCTCCGATGCCAATACCCGTTTAGTGGTGCTCTCTGCGTCTGCTGGCGTGACTAATCTGCTGGTTTCTCTGGCTGAAGGCCGGGAACTGGAGCAGCGCGCGCACCTGCTGGACGAAATTCGCAACATTCAATACGCCATCATTGATCGCCTGCAATCCCCTGAAGTGATTCGTCAGGAAATTGATCGCATGCTGGAAAACATCCTGATGCTGGCGGAAGCGACTGCACTGGCGACCTCACATGCGCTGACCGATGAGTTGGTGAGCCACGGTGAGCTGATGTCGACACTGCTGTTCGTCGAAGTGCTGCGTGAGCGTCAGGTCAATGCCGAATGGTTTGACGTGCGTAAAGTGATGCGCACCAGCGACCGTTTTGGTCGTGCTGAGCCTGAGGTTGCCACGCTGAAAGAGCTATCCACCGCGCAATTGGCGCCACGCGTTGCTGAGGCACTGGTGATTACCCAGGGCTTTATTGGTAGCGAAGGCAAAGGCCGCACCACCACGCTGGGACGTGGCGGCAGCGACTATACCGCGGCACTGCTGGGTGAAGCCCTGCAGGCGGCGCGTGTGGATATCTGGACTGACGTGGCCGGCATCTATACCACCGATCCACGCGTGGTGCCCACCGCGAAACGCATCGAAGAGATCACCTTCGAAGAAGCGGCTGAAATGGCCATTTTCGGCGCGAAAGTGCTGCATCCGGCGACCCTGCTGCCAGCTGTGCGCAGTGACATTCCGGTGTTCGTCGGTTCAAGCAAAGATCCGGCTGCAGGTGGCACGCGCGTCTGCAATGAAACCCAGAATCCACCGCTGTTCCGTGCGCTGGCACTACGTCGTAAGCAAACGCTGATGACGCTGCACAGCCTGAACATGCTGCACGCGCACGGCTTCCTTGCTGAAGTATTCGCGATTCTGGCCCGCCATAACATCTCCGTCGATCTGGTCACCACGTCAGAAGTGAGTGTGGCGCTGACGCTGGATACCACCGGTTCTTCAACCACGGGTGAAAGCCTGCTGACCCAGGCACTGCTGACTGAACTCTCTTCACTGTGCCGCGTGGAAGTGGAAGAGAACCTGGCGCTGGTGGCGATTATCGGCAACAACCTGTCGAAAGCCTGCGGCGTCGGTAAAGAGGTGTTTGGTGCGCTGGAGCCATTTAATCTGCGCATGATTTGCTACGGTGCCAGCAGCTATAACCTGTGCTTCCTTGTGCCAACGCCAGACGCTGAAGAAGTGGTGCGCGCGTTGCATAAGAATCTTTTTGGTTCTTAAGGCAAATTTTTAGCGCAATCCATCAAGCCGGACCTGGTCCGGCTTTTTTATTTTATAAATTTCGTTAAACAATAGATTAAGCCAAACGGCAGCCCACTTTCCGCGCCAGCGATTTCTTTATAACCTCATGATTCATAGCAATATCCTTCATTTTTCCCACTGGAATTGTCTCCATATCCCACTACGCTGCTAATCAGCGGTTACGTTTTAATCGCCCTTATCGATTGTCCCAATCAGAAAACATTACATTTTTGAGGGAATGGCCATGCAAAGATTGGTTGCTGAAGGGGTAGGTACTTTTGTTCTGGTTTTCGGCGGGTGTGGCAGCGCGGTATTAGCCGCCACCTTCCCACAAGTGGGGATTGGTTTTGCCGGCGTGGCGCTGGCGTTTGGCTTGACGGTACTGGTGATGGCGTTCGCTGTAGGGCACATTTCCGGTGGGCATTTTAATCCGGCCGTCACCATAGGATTGACGGTCGGAGGGCGCTTCCCGGCCGCTCAGGTAATCCCTTACATCATCGTGCAGTTAATCGGCGCCGCAGCAGCAGGCGGCGTGTTGTACCTGATAGCCAGCGGTAAACCCGGCTTTGATGCTGCTGCCAGCGGGTTCGCCTCGAATGGCTATGGCGAGCATTCACCGGGCGGATTTAGCCTGCATGCCGGGATGATCTGTGAAACGGTGATGACGGCGATTTTCCTGGTGGTGATCATGGGCGCGACCGATAAACGCGCTCCGGCCGGTTTCGCACCGATTGCTATTGGTCTGGCGCTGACGCTGATCCATCTGGTGAGCATTCCGGTCACTAACACTTCCGTCAATCCAGCGCGCAGCACCGGCGTGGCGATCTTCCAGGGCGGTTGGGCGTTGCAGCAACTCTGGATGTTCTGGCTGATGCCGATTATCGGTGCGGCAATCGGTGGTGTGATCTACCGCGTTTTACTGGAAAAAGCAGAGTAATTTCTCTACAAAGCGCGGATCGACCGCAGACGATCCGCATTTTATCCTGCCAGCGACTTCCCGCCTTACGTCACGATAATGAAATGTTATGATCCCGCGTCCGTCGCTGTGGTCGTTCCCCGCGCGGCACTTCATCTGTGGCATATGAAATAAATTAAAAAATATCTAAGGAAGTCTCTCCATGCTCGCCAAATTAACCCGCCTGTTCCCACTCTGGGCCGTGCTGCTCTCGGTCGCGGCGTATTACTCGCCCTCTACGTTCCTCGGCATTGGGCCGTGGGTAACTTACCTGCTGATGTTGATCATGTTCGGCATGGGTGTGACGCTAAATATTGATGATTTCAAACGCGTGCTGACACGTCCGGCACCGGTTATCGCCGGCACCTTTTTGCACTATCTGGTGATGCCACTGGCCGCCTGGGGCCTGGCAAAACTGTTCCACATGCCACCGGACCTTTCTGCCGGGATGATCCTAGTGGGCAGCGTGGCCAGCGGCACCGCCTCCAACGTGATGATCTATCTGGCGAAGGGCGATGTGGCTTTGTCCGTGACCATCTCTTCGGTTTCTGCGCTGGTGGGCGTCTTCGCCACGCCGCTGCTGACACGCTTCTACGTGGATACTCACATTCAGGTCGATGTGGTTGGCATGCTGCTGAGCATCATTAAAATTGTCGTGATCCCGATTGGTTTGGGCCTGATTATTCACCACTCAATGAACAGCGTGGTGCGCCGCGTTGAGCCGTATCTGCCAGCGTTCTCGATGGTGTGTATTTTGCTGATTATCAGCGCAGTGGTTGCGGGCAGTCAGGGCTTTATCGGTTCTGTCGGTCTGGTGGTGATTGCGGCAGTGATCCTGCATAACGCCATTGGCCTGTTAGGCGGCTACTGGGGCGGCAAGCTGTTCGGCTTTGACGAATCCACCTGCCGCACGCTGGCGTTGGAAGTGGGCATGCAGAACTCGGGTCTGGCGGCAACGCTGGGCAAACTCTACTTCTCGCCGCTGGCCGCTTTGCCGGGCGCACTGTTCTCGGTGTGGCACAACCTGTCAGGTTCGCTGCTGGCCGGTTACTGGTCGGGCAAACCGATTGAGAAGAAGCAGAAGTAATCCTGCGAGCGGGCGGCCAAAGTGCCGCACGCTTTCATTGGGTAGTCGGTGGGCGCGGAACGGAGGGCGGAAAGATGAGAAAGGGGAACAGCAAGAAGGGCGCAATCAGTAGCAGCATAAACACGCCACGCGAATAGCCTGCGTCATTGACCCTACGGCTGCCGCAAGCCAGCGTTGGCAGGATAAATAGCAGCAACGGCACAAAGCCAATCTCTGCATCAAGCGATGCAAACTCTTTCAAGTACAGACAAAACCAGGCAACCTGAAATATCACGAAAATGATATATCGCGCGCGCGTTTCCACCCCACGATAATTAAACATATTCAAGAAGCCCTGCTTAATGATGTTTGCCAACGACATCAGTGCCATTTTTTTCGGATCGCTATAAATATAATAAACGCAGCTAAACTGGCAACCAAATAAGTCAGAATAATTTGCTGCGTATCCAGGTCAATTAACTGGGTTGCACCACTTAATTCGTTGCTGGTTTTCCACGAAAACAGTTTTGCGGACAACAGCAGCAGTAAAACATTAGCGATAAAAAAAAGAGTTTGAAATACCACTTCCTTACTGGTTGCGAGGCGTGATAATTTCCTGAAGGTAAAGCTGCTGACAATATAATAAAGCAAATAGAACAGTGCAGTGAAGAGTGGTGCAATCAATACGCTACGAATATCGGCAACCGTGCCCGCGAAATTGCTCAGATAAAAGCTGACGGTTTCGTTGTATGAGAGATAACCGAAAATCAAAAAGAGTGCGCCGAACACAAGATGTGAAGCAGGAATTCTCATTTTTTCGCTCGCAGGGAAGTTAACTGGCGCATCATGCCAGGCAGTTAATTATTGGGATCAATCAATTTTAACTGCTTAGTTTTCAGGTCGTACTTCGCGGCGGCTGTGGGATCGTCCTTGCCGCCGCTGCCCATGACAAATTTTGCATCCGGGCGACCATACAGCGTGGCGGTTGGAATCGGATCGCGGCCATAAGCCATAATTCTTTGCGTCGGCCGCGTATATTCTTTGGTGAGGAAATCTGGGATTTTTTTCGATTTGAGGCCGCCAATCGAAACCGGTGTGCCCATAAAACGCGATCCGGCATAATCGAGCGCAAAACGTGTGACATTTTCTGCCGAATTCTGTTGCACTAATTGCGTACCGGAAAGAATTTGAATGCGTTGCCATAACGAGGCGCTTTCCGGTGTAATTCTTTCGCCGTCCAATGAAACATCTTGTTTGCGATAGAGTTGGTAAACCATTCGATGAACTTGCATTAGCGCCGTGCCAATGCCGTGCCAGCTGGGGGAATCGCGACTGTAGAGCCGTTCGACAATAATGAATATTCCCACACCTTTGTAGGTGTCCATATTATCCGCCACAAATGACTCCCTGTTCGCCATAGGCCTTTCAAGAATTAGAACTATTTAACCCTCTAAGCGTTAGCCGGTTCTATGCGGATAAATCCTAAAGCCTGGCAATTTAAATGAATTATTTATGACGACGGATGGCCCTGTTTAAGGGCCATCGCTCCTCAGTAGGAGACTTAAAGCTTGAGATAAGCGCGAATCCCATCCAGGAACATCTGCGTTGCCAGCATAATCAATATCAATCCCATCAACCGCTCCAGCGCGTTAACGCCTTTGTCGCCGAGCAGGCGTAAAAACAGCCCTGACATCAGCAGAATGACAACGGTAACACCCCAGGCAATCAGCAATGCGCCAACCAAATGTGACATCTGATTGGGATATTGATGTGACAGCAGCATCAGCGTGGCTAACAAAGAAGGGCCTGCGACCAGCGGAATCGCCAGCGGCACCAGAAACGGCTCTTCACCTGCAGGTAATCCGCTGGTGCTGGTTTCGCCAGAAGGAAAAATCATGCGGATGGCGATCAGGAACAGAATGATGCCGCCGGAGATTGAGACGGTTTCAGTGCGCAAATTCAGGAACGCCAGTATACGTTCGCCGGTAAACAGGAACAGCAGCATGATGATCAGTGCGATCAGCATTTCACGTATCAGCACCGCACGTCGGCGCTTGGGTTCGAGATGCTTGAGCACCGACATAAAAATCGGCAGGTTGCCCAGCGGATCCATAATCAACAGCAGCAATATGGTCGCAGATATCATTTCAGTCATAGGTAAAAGCCATCCCTTTTTCCCGTCATATTTAAATTGAGGTGCGTTGGCGGCGACGGGCTTGCGGATCGCTTTCTCGCGTAGCCGATCCAGATACTCCGAATTTCCGCCTGCCCGTACCTCGATTCATTGAGGGGAGTATTAGTTGTACTGCTGAAAAAGTTGGCGCAATCGAATTAATTCACTTGCCAGAAAGCCTGCATTTTGTAGAGTTGGAGGTCGCAGGTAAACCTGATTATTACGCAGATCAACTGGATATTCCGCTTGGTCTTTTCCTCGCACCACGAAGGGCACAGTGAAAACGCCCCGGACGGACAGAAAATGAAGAATGTAGGCTTTATTGGTTGGCGTGGCATGGTCGGCTCTGTGCTGATGTCACGCATGAGTGAAGAACGTGATTTTGATGTGATCAATCCGGTCTTCTTCTCCACGTCTCAGCTTGGTCAGGCAGCACCGACATTCGGCGGCAAGTCGACCGGTGCGCTGCAGGATGCTTTTGATATCGAGGCGCTGAAGGCGCTGGATATTATTATCACCTGTCAGGGTGGCGACTACACCAGTGAAGTCTATCCGAAGCTGCGTGAAAGCGGCTGGCAGGGCTACTGGATTGATGCAGCTTCCACGCTGCGCATGAAAGATGACGCCATCATCATTCTCGATCCGGTTAACCATAATGTGATTCGCCAGGGCCTCGATAGCGGCGTCAAAACCTTCGTCGGCGGTAACTGCACCGTCAGCCTGATGCTGATGTCCCTCGGCGGTCTGTTCGCTAACGATCTGGTGGAGTGGGCCTCTGTCGCTACCTATCAGGCGGCATCCGGCGGTGGCGCACGTCACATGCGTGAACTGCTGACCCAAATGGGCATGCTGCACGACCACGTGGCGAAATCCCTGCAGGATCCGGCTTCGGCGATTCTTGAGATTGAACGTAGCGTCACCGATTTCACTCGTTCAGGCACCTTGCCGACCGACAACTTCGGCGTACCGCTGGCGGGCAGCCTGATTCCATGGATCGACAAGCAGTTGGATAACGGCCAGAGCCGTGAAGAGTGGAAAGGCCAGGCAGAAACTAACAAGATTCTGCGCACCAGCAGCGTGATTCCGGTGGATGGTCTGTGCGTGCGCGTCGGTGCACTGCGCTGCCACAGCCAGGCCTTCACTCTGAAGCTGAAGAAAGATATCCCGCTGAACGAAATCGAACAGCTGCTGGCCTCTCATAACGAGTGGGTGAAAGTGGTGCCAAACGATCGCGAAATCACCATGCGTGAGCTGACGCCTGCGGCGGTCACCGGTACGCTGACCACGCCAGTGGGCCGTCTGCGCAAACTGAACATGGGGCCGGAATATCTCTCCGCCTTCACTGTAGGTGACCAGCTATTATGGGGCGCGGCCGAACCGCTGCGCCGCATGTTGCGTTTGCTAATCGACTAAGCGCAGCGACAAGCCAGACAGGCCGGGGTTTCCCGGCCTTTTTTTTGTAATGCAGGTTGCAAAACTTAACGCAAATTGCGCCTGACAAGTGATCCGCTTCCCCTTTTTGCTTGCCCGACAAGATTTTTTTGCTTTCCCCCCTGGCTTCTGCCAGCCCCAAGCTATGATTTAACAGTGATGTGCCGGTTGTTAACTGTTTTTGCTTTCCGAACTGAATGGTTGTTGTACACGGCAAAGATCTTCTCCCATGGACGGTGTCCTCCCTTGCTGGTGTATGTATGGCTCAATGAAAAGCAGCGCACCAGAGGCGACTTTGTTGTCCACTCCGGTCGCCTGCGCAAAATCATAGGAAGAAAGTCATGTCAGAGCTTCCCGATCGCCAGGCGATCAATGCCCTTTTTGCCGGGAATTATGCCGATCCCTTCTCTTTTTTGGGGATGCACCAAACTGTCGAAGGCCTCGAAGTCCGCGCGCTGCTGCCCGATGCCTCCGAAGTCTGGGTGATTGAAACCAACACCGGACGCAAATGCGCGCAGCTTAAATGCCTCGATTCACGCGGCTTCTTCTGCGGTGTGATCCCACGCCGTAAAAACCTGTTTCGCTATCAGCTGGCGGTCACCTGGCACGGCCAGCAAAACCTGATCGATGATGCCTATCGCTTCGGACCGCTACTGGCCGAAATGGATGCCTGGCTGCTCGGCGAAGGCACGCATCTGCGCCCGTACGAAACGCTGGGTGCACATAACGCGACCATTGATGGCGTCAGCGGCACCCGCTTCTCGGTGTGGGCCCCGAACGCACGCCGGGTTTCCGTGGTGGGCGAATTCAATTTCTGGGACGGACGCCGTCACCCGATGCGCTTCCGCCGTGAACTCGGTATCTGGGAGCTGTTTGTGCCCGGCGCGGTCAATGGACAGCTCTACAAATATGAAATCATTGATGCGACAGGGCAAATGCGTATCAAAGCTGACCCGTTCGCCTTTGAAGCGCAGATGCGTCCGCAGACTGCCTCGATGATTTGTGGTTTGCCGCCGAAAGTAGAGATGCAGCCGCAGCGCAAAGCCGCCAATGCGTTTGATCAGCCGATCTCGATTTACGAAGTGCATCTGGGTTCGTGGCGCCGACACACCGACAACAATTTCTGGCTGAGCTACAAAGAGCTGGCCGAACAGTTGGTGCCTTACGTCAAAGAGATGGGCTTCACCCACATCGAGCTACTGCCGATCAATGAACATCCGTTTGATGGCAGCTGGGGTTATCAGCCACTTGGCATGTATGCGCCCACGCGCCGCTTTGGGACCCGTGATGAGTTTCGCCACTTTATCGCCGCAGCGCACGATGCCGGCCTCAACGTATTGCTGGATTGGGTGCCGGGCCACTTCCCCAGTGACGACTTCGGATTGGCGAAATTCGATGGCACCGAACTGTATGAACACAGCGATCCGCGAGAAGGCTTCCATCAGGACTGGAATACGCTGATCTACAACTTTGGTCGCCGCGAAGTCAGCAACTATCTCTCCGGCAATGCACTGTATTGGATGGAACGCTTTGGCATTGATGGCCTGCGCGTCGATGCCGTGGCCTCAATGATTTATCGCGATTACAGCCGCAAAGAGGGCGAATGGGTGCCCAACCACTTCGGCGGCCGTGAGAACCTCGAAGCTATCTCGTTCCTGCGCCATACCAACCGTACGCTGGGCCGCGCTGCGCCGGGCACCATCAGCGTGGCAGAAGAGTCCACCGACTATCCTGGTGTGACACGTCCTTCAGAAGATGGCGGACTCGGTTTCTGGTTTAAGTGGAACCTCGGCTGGATGCACGACACGCTGGACTATATGAAACTCGACCCGGTGCATCGCCAATATCATCACAATCTGATGACCTTCGGCATGCTGTACAACTACACCGAAAACTTCGTGCTGCCGCTGTCGCATGACGAAGTGGTGCACGGTAAACGCTCGATTCTCGATCGTATGCCCGGTGATGCCTGGCAGAAGTTCGCCAACCTGCGCGCCTATTACGGCTGGATGTGGGGCTTCCCAGGTAAAAAACTGCAGTTTATGGGCAACGAGTTCGCGCAAGGGCGCGAATGGAATCACGATACCAGCCTCGACTGGCATCTGCTGGAGGGCGAAGACAACTGGCACAATGGCGTGCAGCGCTTAGTGCGCGATCTTAACCACAGCTACAAACACTTCACGCCATTACACCAACTGGATTTCGATGCGCAGGGCTTTGAATGGCTGGTGGTCGACGATCACGAAAACTCGGTGTTTGTTTTTGTGCGCCGCGATCGCGAGGGCAATGAAATCATTGTTGCCAGTAACTTCACGCCGGTGGCGCGTCACGACTATCGCTTTGGCGTCAATCAGCAAGGCGGCTGGCGTGAGGTGCTGAACACCGATCAGCAGGACTATCACGGCAGTGATACCCGCAATCACGGCATCGTGCATTCCGATAACATTGAAAGCCATGGCCGGGCGCAATCCCTGAGCCTGACCTTACCGCCGCTGGCCACGATTTGGCTGGTGCGGGAGGGCGACTGATGCTGGAGTCCGGGCAGCCAACGCCGTTGGGCGCCCATTACGATGGGCGCGGCGTTAACTTTACGCTGTTTTCCCGCCATGCCGAGCAGGTGGAGCTGTGCCTGTTTGATGCGCACGGCGTTGAACGGCGCTTTACGTTGCCCGCACGCAGTGGGGATATCTGGCACGGTTATTTTCCGGCGTTAAAGCCCGGCCAGCGCTATGGCTATCGCGTGCACGGCCCATGGGCACCACAGCAAGGTCATCGTTTTAATCCGGCTAAATTGCTGGTCGATCCCTGCGCCAAAGCGGTGGTGGGGGATATTCCCGACGATCCGCGTTTTAGCGGTGGTGAACAGCAGCCGGATGAGCAGGATAACGCTGCGATTGCGCCGAAATCGCTGGTGATTGCCGAGGATTTTGACTGGGAAACGGATCAGCCGCTGCGTACTCCCTGGGGTAACACGGTGATTTATGAGGCACACGTGCGTGGTTTAACCCGGCAACATCCGGAAATTCCGGAAAGGCTGCGCGGGACTTATGCGGCACTGGGCCATCCTGCTATGGTGAAGTACTTGCGCCATCTCGGCATTACCGCGCTGGAGCTGCTGCCGATTGCGCATTTTGCAACGGAGCCACGGCTGCAGCGCCTCGGGCTCAGCAATTACTGGGGCTATAACCCCTTTGCGCTGTGGGCGGTGGATCCGCGCTATGCCTCCGGTGAGCACGGCTTAACCCCATTGCAGGAGTTTCAGCAGGCGGTCAAAGCGCTGCATGCGGCGGGTATCGAAGTGATCCTCGATGTGGTGTTCAACCACACCGCTGAACTGGAAGAGATTGGCCCCAACATTTCGCTGCGCGGTGTGGATAACGCCAGCTATTACTGGCTCGACGCGCAGGGTGAATATCAAAACTGGACCGGCTGCGGCAACACGCTCAATCTCAGCGATCCGCAAGTGATGGAATGGGCCTTAGAAGCGCTGCGCTATTGGGTGCGGGACTGCCATATCGATGGCTTCCGTTTTGACCTCGCCAGCGTGCTGGGTCGCACCCCTGATTATCGCCGGGATGCGCCGCTGTTCGCTGCCATCAAAGCCTGTCCAGTGCTGTCACAGGTCAAATTGATTGCTGAGCCATGGGATATCGGGCCCGGCGGCTATCAGGTGGGCAATTTTCCCGAAGGGTTCGCCGAGTGGAATGACCATTTCCGCGATGCCGCGCGCCGTTACTGGCTGCACGGCCAGCTCAACAACGGTGAATTTGCCCGGCGCTTTGCCGCCTCCAGTGATGTATTCCAGCGAGAAGGGCGATTGCCGCACGCCAGCGTTAATCTGATCACCGCGCATGACGGTTTCACGCTGCGTGACGTGGTGAGTTTCAACCACAAACATAATCAGGCCAACGGCGAGGACAATCGTGACGGCAGCAGCAGTAACTTCAGCCATAACCATGGCAAAGAGGGGCTGCAGGTCAATTTCGATATTGTCGAACGGCGGCGGCGCAGCGTGCACGCCTTACTCACTACGCTGCTGATGGCGCAGGGCACACCGATGTTGCTGGCCGGAGATGAACGCGGTCACAGCCAGCACGGCAACAATAACGCTTACTGTCAGGATAACCCGCTCACCTGGTTGAACTGGCATCAGGATGATTTTGGACTGGTCGACTTCACTGCCGCGTTAATCCGGCTGCGTCAGCGCATTCCTGCACTGACGGCGGACCGCTGGTGGCAGGAGGGAGATGGCAACGTGCAGTGGTTCAATGCCAGCGGCAAACCACTGGGAAATGAGGAGTGGGAACAGGGGGCGCACAGAATGCAGATCCTGCTCTCCAGCCGCTGGTTAATAACAATCAACGCCACGGACTCGGTGAGTGACCTTGCCTTACCAGACGGAGAGTGGCGTGCCATTCCTCCTTTCGCCGGGGAAGATAACCCCATCCTTACAACTGTCTGGCACGGGCCCGCACACGGCGTGTGTGCGTTCCTAAAGCAATCATAAGGAGTCAGACATGGTGAAATTAGATAGAACAGATCATCTGATGCTGGCGCGCCAGCTCCCTACACAAACGGTGGCCTTAATCCTTGCTGGCGGGCGCGGTACGCGCCTGAAGGATCTCACCGCGAAACGCGCCAAACCGGCTGTGCACTTCGGCGGTAAGTTCCGCATCATCGACTTTGCACTGTCCAACTGTATTAACTCGGGTATCCGGCGCATCGGTGTCATCACTCAATATCAGTCGCATACGTTGACGCAGCATATTCAGCGTGGCTGGTCCCTGTTCAACGAAGAAATGAACGAGTTTGTCGATTTACTGCCGGCGCAGCAGCGTGCCGCGACCGAACATTGGTATCGCGGCACGGCGGATGCGGTCTCGCAGAATCTCGACATTATTCGTCGCTACAACGCGCAGTACATTGTGATTCTCGCCGGGGATCACATCTACAAAATGGACTATTCGCGCATGTTGCTGGATCACGCCGAGCGTGGTGCGAAATGCACCATCGCCTGCTTGCCAGTGCCGCTGGCAGAAGCCACGGCGTTCGGTGTGATGGCCGTGGATGAAGCAAACAATGTCATTGATTTTGTGGAGAAACCACCCAAGCCACCGTCAATGCCGGGCGATGACACCAAAGCGTTAGCCAGTATGGGAATCTACGTGTTTAACGCAGATTACCTCTACCAGCTGTTGGAAGAAGATTTGCAGATCCCTGAATCGAGCCACGATTTCGGCAAAGACTTACTGCCCAAAATTGTTGCCAGCGGTGAAGCCTATGCGCACTCCTTTACGCTGTCGTGCGTGCAGAACGATGAAAATGCCGAGCCGTACTGGCGTGACGTCGGGACGCTGGAAGCTTACTGGCGCGCCAATCTCGATCTGGCATCCGTCACGCCTGAGCTGGATATGTACGACCACGAATGGCCGATCCGCACCCATATGGAACCGTTGCCGCCCGCCAAATTTGTGCAGGACCGCTCGGGCAGTCACGGCATGACGATGAATTCGCTGGTCTCTGGCGGCTGCATCATCTCCGGTTCCGTGGTGGTGAATTCGGTGCTATTCCCGCGCGTGCGCATCAACTCATTTTGCAATATCGACTCATCGGTACTGTTACCTGATGTGGTGATCAATCGTTCCTGTCGTCTGCGCCGTTGCGTGATCGATCGCGCCTGCGTGATTCCGGAAGGCATGGTGATTGGTGAAAACCCTGATGAAGACAGCCGCCGTTTTTACCGTTCAGAAGAAGGCATCGTTTTGGTGACGCGCGCCATGCTGGCCAAATTGGCTGGCTGACCACGAACGCAACGAGCAAGCACACAGGCAATCGCCGCGGGGAACGCGCGCGATAACACAATAGGGGTCCAGGATGCAGGTTTTACATGTCTGTTCAGAACTTTTCCCGCTGCTGAAAACCGGCGGGTTAGCTGATGTCGTCGGCGCATTGCCTCAGGCTCAGATTGCGGGTGGTACGGATGCGCGGGTACTGCTACCCGCGTATCCGGATTTGCGTAAAGGGATTCCTGACACCGAGATCGTTGCGGAATTACACACTTTTGCTGGCCCGGTCCGTTTATTATTTGGACAATTCAACGGAGTTGGCATTTATTTAATAGATGCGCCGGGATTGTATGAGCGTCCCGGCAGCCCTTATCACGACACATCGCAGTTTGCTTACGTTGATAACTATCTGCGTTTTGCGCTGCTCGGCTGGATGGGCGCTGAGATCGCCAGCGGGTTGGATATGCACTGGCAGCCCGATGTGGTGCATGCGCACGACTGGCATGCTGGCCTTACCTGTGCCTATATCGCGGCACGGGGTCGTCCGGCGAAAACGGTGTTTACGGTGCATAACCTGGCTTACCAGGGCTTGTTCAATGCGCGTCATCTGGATGAGATCCAGATCCCTCGCGCCTTTTTCGACATGCACGGGTTAGAGTTTTTCGGACAGATTTCGTACCTCAAGGCGGGATTATTTTATGCCGATCATATAACCGCAGTCAGTCCCACGTATGCTCTGGAAATCACCCGGCCAGAATTCGGTTATGGCATGGAATCCTTGCTGGAGCAGCGGCTAAAAGAGGGCCGGCTGAGTGGCATCCTGAATGGCGTTGACCCAGGCATTTGGGACCCGGCGCACGACCTGTTGCTGACGGCGCGTTATGACCGGGAAACGCTGGAAAGCAAGGCGGAGAATAAGCGCCAACTGCAGATCGCCATGGGCCTGAAGGTGGACGACAAAGTGCCGGTATTTTGTGTCATCAGCCGTCTGACCAAACAGAAAGGGCTGGATCTGGTGCTGGAAGCGTTACCGGGCTTACTGGCGCAAGGCGGCCAACTGGTGTTGTTGGGCCAGGGTGATGCTGAGCTACAACAAGGCTTTCTCGCTGCGGCTGCTGAACATCCCGGCAGCGTCGGCGTACAAATCGGTTATCACGAGGCCTTCTCGCACCGTATTGTTGGCGGAGCGGATGTGATCATGGTGCCGAGTCGCTTTGAACCGTGCGGCTTAACCCAGTTGTACGGTTTGAAATACGGTACGTTACCGCTGGTGCGTCGCACCGGTGGATTGGCGGATACCGTGCAGGACAGTTCGCTGGAGAACCTCGCTGACGGGGTCGCAAGCGGTTTCAGTTTTGAAGACAGTAACGCCTGGTCGCTGCTGCGGGCGATTCGACGTGCTTTTGTACTCTGGTCCCGTCCTTCACTCTGGCGTTACGTTCAGCGGCAGGCGATGGGGATGGATTTTAGTTGGCAGGTGGCCGCACAAGCCTACCGCGATCTTTATCAACGTTTGCTGTAATCAGAGATTGGGATACTGGATATGAATGCACCTTTCACCTATGCCTCACCCACGTTAACGGTTGACGCACTGAAGCACTCAATCGCCTATAAGCTGATGTTTACTATTGGTAAAGACCCATCAATCGCCAATCAGCATGAGTGGCTTAACGCCTCACTGTTGGCGGTGCGCGATCGCATGGTGGAGCGCTGGTTGCGTTCCAGCCGTGCGCAGCTGTCGCAGGATGTGCGTCAGGTTTACTACCTGTCGATGGAGTTCCTGATGGGACGCACGCTGGGCAATGCATTGCTGGCGATGGGCATCTATGACGATCTGAATCAGGCGCTGGACGAGATGGGGCTCGACCTCAGCGAACTGATGGACGAAGAGAACGATCCGGGGCTCGGCAATGGCGGCTTGGGTCGTTTAGCGGCCTGCTTCCTCGATTCTCTCGCCACGCTCGGCTTGCCGGGACGCGGTTACGGCATTCGCTATGACTACGGCATGTTCAAGCAGAACATTGTTGACGGTCAGCAGCGTGAATCACCGGATTACTGGCTGGAATACGGTAATCCGTGGGAATTCCAGCGCTTCAACACCCGCTACAAAGTGCGCTTCGGCGGCCGCTTGCAACATGAAGGTGCGCGCGTACGCTGGCTGGAAACCGAAGAGATTATCGCAGCGGCTTACGATCAGATCATTCCCGGTTTTGACACCGATGCCACCAACACGCTGCGCTTGTGGAGCGCGCAAGCCAGTAATGAGATCAACCTCGGCAAGTTTAACCAGGGTGATTATTTTGCGGCAGTGGAAGATAAAAACCACTCAGAGAACGTATCACGCGTGCTCTATCCGGATGACTCCACCGATTCAGGCCGTGAACTGCGTTTGCGTCAGGAGTATTTCCTCGTCTCCGCCACGGTGCAGGATATTTTGAACCGCCACTGGCAAATGCATGAAACCTGGGACAACCTGGCGGATAAAATTGCTATCCACCTCAATGATACCCACCCGGTTTTAGCCATCCCTGAATTGATGCGCTTGTTGATCGATGAGCACAAGTTCAGCTGGGACGACGCTTTTGAAGTGACCTGTCAGGTGTTCTCGTACACTAACCACACACTGATGAGTGAAGCGCTGGAAACCTGGCCAGTGGACATGTTCGGCAAGATCCTGCCGCGCCATCTCAGCATCGTGTTTGAAATCAACGATTACTTCCTGAAAACCATTCAGGAATACTATCCGGACGATTGGGATCTGATGTCGCGTATCTCAATCATCGATGAGAACAACGGCCGTAAGATCCGCATGGCGTGGCTGGCAGTGGTGGTCAGCCACAAGGTGAATGGCGTTTCAGAGCTGCACTCCAATCTGATGGTGCAGTCGCTGTTTGCTGATTTCGCACGCCTGTTCCCTGGCCGTTTCTGTAATAAAACCAACGGCGTGACGCCGCGTCGCTGGCTGGCGCTGGCTAACCCGGCGCTTTCTGATGTACTGGACGAGACCATTGGCCGCACCTGGCGAACCGATCTTAGTCAGCTGAGCGATCTGACGCCGCACATTGATTATCCTGCCTTTATCGAGCAGATTGCCGATGCCAAGTTCGCCAACAAAAAGCGTTTAGCGGATTGGGTGGCGAAGAACATGGATATCGTGCTGGATCCGCATGCGCTGTTTGACGTGCAGATCAAACGTATCCACGAATATAAGCGTCAGTTGCTCAATGTGTTGCATGTCATTACCCGCTATAACCGCATCAAAGCCGATCCCACTGCGGATTGGGTACCACGTGTGAATATCTTTGCCGGTAAAGCCGCGTCGGCCTATTACGTGGCGAAGCACATCATTCATTTGATCAACGATGTCGCTAATGTGATCAACAACGATCCACAGGTGAAGAACAAGCTGAAGGTGGTGTTTATTCCCAACTACAGCGTGAGCCTGGCGCAGATCATTATTCCGGCGGCGGATCTCTCCGAGCAGATTTCTACGGCGGGCACCGAGGCATCGGGCACCAGTAATATGAAGTTTGCCCTTAATGGCGCGTTGACCATCGGTACGCTGGACGGCGCAAACGTCGAGATGCGCGAGCATGTTGGCGCGGAGAATATCTTTATCTTCGGCAACACCACACCTCAGGTCGAGCAACTGCGCAAGGATGGCTACAACCCGCGTAAATATTATGAGGAAGATGCCGAGCTGCATCAGGCGTTGACGCAAATTGCCAGCGGTGTATTCAGTCCGGGAGAGTTAGGTCGCTATCGCAATCTGTTTGATGCGCTGGTGAATTTCGGCGACCACTATCAACTGCTGGCCGACTATCGCAGCTATGTGGATGCGCAGGATAAGGTGGATAAGCTTTATCGTCAGCCGGATGAGTGGCAGCGCCGTGCGGCATTGAATATCGCCAATATGGGTTACTTCTCAGCGGACAGGACGATACAAGAGTACGCGGACGAGATTTGGCATATTTCGCCGGTGAGATTGTAAGGCAGGCCGTTTGAAAGGGTGGGGGCTAAACGCAGTCTGAGGTCGCTTTGGGGCTGGCGTCCTCGCGCCCGCTGACGCGGGTTCCTTCACTTCATTCGTCCGCCTGACGGAACGGCGGGGGATGGCACATCCATGTGCCGCCCCGCCTTTCGCCCGCGTCCTGCGGGCTATCCTGGCAGACTCATTCTGTTCAGCGCTGCGGATTGCCTGCCCCAAAGCGACCCCAGCCTGCTCTTTCGCTTCCCTGCGTGTTGTAAAAAGGGCTTTGTCTGGATGTTATTTTAATGTGATGCTTTTCACGATCGCATCAGCATCGCTCTGCGCCTGCTGCTGGTTATCCGCTGGCAGAGTGATCTGCAGGGTCAGCAGTTTGCCATCCACTTTTGCCAGGATCACGGAAGACCATGACGTCTGGTTGTTGGCTGAAATCACGGTATCCAGCTGCTGAGCGGGCTGATCTTTCAGCGTCACCGCTTTGTTAGAAACGACCTGCAACTGCGGATCGCGACCGCGCTGCTGCTGTTCCAGACGCTGTGACAATGCATCCAGCGCTTCGTTGGTCGGATCGCCGGCAATCACAATAATCGCGCGCTGGCCGGATTCATCGGCATAGACATGCATATTGGTGGATTCAGAACCGAGTTTACCGCTCTTATCTGACATGCCCGCCGGCAGACTGAAGCTCAGCTTGCCGTCCATCAAGTTGACAGTTTGAGCCGACTGGCTGGCGCTGGCACCATTGCTGCCCGCAGCCGCATCATCTTTCTTCTGGTCACAGGCCGCCAGGCCTAATACCAACAAACCAATACCGGCATATTTCACTAAGTTACGCATTCTTTTCCCTTTTACATGATTCCAGTCGTTCAGGCTTAGCCTAAATATTTCAAGCGTCAGAAAGGTCGCCAGTGCGTGCCCCTTGAGCTTACGTGAGTAAGCGTTGGAGGAACCGCGCGGCCAACGCGTCTGCCGTTTGAAGTATGACGGCTATAAAAACGGAATCGGCGGTCAAAAGCAACCGCCGGTCTGTCAGGAAATCTTAGCGTGCCGCAGCATTTCGTCTATGTGCAATTAGCCGAAATTCATCTGGCGTTGACCAGAACGTTCAGCCAGACGTTTCAGCAGGCTGTTCAGCAGTACACCGTAGGCAGGCAGGAAGAAAATCATGCAGATCAGCACTTTGAAGCTGTAATCCACCAGTGCAATCTCCACCCAATGCGCGGCCATAAACGGGTCTGGGCTCTTGTAAAAGGCGATGAAAAAGAAGGCCATGGTATCGCTGATATTACCGAGGAACATGGCCGATGCCGGGGCGATCCACCACTGCGGTAAACGACGCAAACGGTTAAAAACGTGGATATCAAGGATCTGGCCGAGCGCGTAGGCCATGAAGCTGGCGCTGGCGATACGTGCGACAAACAGGTTCACCTGCTCCAGCGACGCCCATCCTTGCCATTCACCCTGGTAAAACACGCAGGACACCACGTAAGAGATAAACAGTGCCGGGATCATCACCGCCAGAATAATGCGGCGGGCTAATGGCGCGCCAAAAATGCGCACGGTGAGATCGGTAGCGAGGAAGATAAACGGAAAACTAAACGCACCCCAGGTGGTGTGGAAGCCGAAGATGGAAACCGGCAGCTGCACCAGATAGTTACTGGAGGTGATCACCAGCAGATGGAATAGCGATAGCCAAAACAGCGCATGCATGCGCTGACGTGCAGAGAAATCAATCATGTGAGACCTTTTTGAGTAATGGGGTGAGGGAACCCAACAATCCTCTTCATATTTCGCGTTGTAGCTGCGTTGGCTGCATTCACGTACCCGGGTGACTTACTGGAGTAAGCTTCTGGGGATTTACGCTCTTGCCGCCTTGCTACAGCGCGAATTATTGCGAGGATTAAGCAATTTGGTAAAAAAACGGCGGCGATCTTAGCGCGTTGCGCAATTAATGCAATGGTTAATTTTAACGCAATCGTTATCGCCTTGCGCTGCGTATTTAGCGCGCTAGAATGAGCGCCCACCTTGAATGAAGACAGAGAATCATGAGCGATCCCTTTTCTGCGCCGGACCACACGCTTGATGCACTTGGTCTGCGCTGCCCGGAACCAGTGATGATGGTGCGCAAAACGGTGCGCACCATGCAGGCGGGCGAAACCTTACTGATCATTGCTGACGATCCGGCTACCACGCGTGATATTCCCGGTTTCTGCCGTTTTATGGAACATCAGCTGCTGGCACAGCAGACGGAAACGCTGCCGTACCAGTATCTGATTCAGAAAGGCACGGCTTAACGCTGACGCAGTAATCGCAAGGCGTTGGCCGTGACCAGCGCCGTCGCACCCGAATCTGCCAGCACCGCCAGCCACAAACCGGTAAATCCGAGCAGCGTGGTGACGAGGAAAATCCCCTTCAGCCCCAGCGCAATGGCGATGTTCTGACGGATAATCGCACGCGTGCGGCGGGCCAGCGCCACGGTACGCGGCAGAATCGCCAGACGGTTTTGCGTCAGTGCGGCGTCGGCGGCTTCCAGCGCGACGTCGGTGCCGCTGCCCATCGCGATGCCAATCGTGGCCGCTTTCATCGCCGGAGCGTCATTAATGCCATCGCCCACCATCGCCAATGGCTGCTGCTCTCCTAATTTGCGCACCGCCTCCACTTTGTCGGCAGGCAACAGCCCGGCCCGATAATCAATGCTCAGTTTTGCCGCCATCGCCGCCGCTGCACGTGGGTTATCGCCGGTCAACATCATGCTATTAATGCCCAGCGCTTTCAGCTGTGCCAGCGCGGTGACGGCTTCCTCACGCAGCTGATCCTGCAACGCCAGCGTGCCGAGCACCGTCTCATCCTGCAACAGCACCACCACGGTTTTACCCTGTGCTTCCCGTTGCGCTATCGCCTGCTGCTGATCGATCGTGAGCGTGGTGACATCACGCGGCGCCAGCAGCTGATAGGCCGCGCCATCAATCTGCGCACGGATGCCGCTGCCGGCCAGCGCTTGCTGCTGCTGGGCGTGCGGTAGCGTGAGCTGGCGTTTTTCGGCCTCACGCACGATGGCGATTGCCAATGGATGGCTGGAACCTTGTTCGACTGCCGCCGCAATGCTCAGCAGCGCGCTTTCTTCCATCGCACTGAAAGATTCGACCTCGGTCACCTGCGGTTTACCCAGTGTGAGAGTGCCGGTTTTGTCGAATGCCATGGTCTGGATACGGCTGAGACATTCCAGCGCGGCACCCCCTTTGATCAGGGCGCCCTGACGTGCTGCCGCCGCTAAGCCAGAGGTGATCGCGGCGGGTGTTGAAATCACCAGCGCACAAGGGCAGCCAATCAGCAGCAGCGTCAGGCCTTTATAAATCCATGGTAACCACGCGGCCCCTGCCAGCAGTGGTGGCAGCACCATCACCAGCAGCGCCAGCAGCATAATGGCTGGCGTATAAATGCGGCTGAAGCGATCGATAAAACGCTCAACCGGCGCACGGTGGCTTTCGGCTTCTTCGATGAGTTGCAGGATGCGGTCAATCGCGCTCTGGCCAGGTTCGGAGATCACTTTCAGCGTGACCAGGCGATCCACACTGGTCGCGCCCGCCATCACCGTTTCGCCCGGCTGACGTGCAACGGGCACGGATTCGCCGGTTAATGCGCTTTCATCAAAGCTGGCGCTGAGGTTAAGCAGCTCACCATCGGCGGGTAAACGCCCACCAGCAGCGACTTCAATCCTATCGCCGGGACGTAAGTCCGCCAGCGCCACCTGCTCACGCTGAGTGCCGTTCAAACGCGTCGCGGTATCGGGACGCAGCGCCATTAACGCAGTCACTCCTCGACGTGCACGGGAAGCGGCGTAAGATTCCAGACGTTCGCCCAGTTGGAATAGCAGCAGCACCATGGCAGCTTCAGCGTGTGCACCAATCACTAATGCGCCGGCGGCGGCAAGGGTCATCAGCGTTTCGATACTGAACGGGGAACCGCCGCGCAGCAGTTTCCAGGCGCTGAGTGCAATCGGCGCTAAGCCTATCAGCGTGGTCACCACAAACAGACGATCGCCCCAAACAGGAGAAACCTGACTCAGCAGCCAACTGGCGAGCATTAGCAGTGCCAGTAATAGCAAACCGGCATTTTCCTGCCAGCGACGTTGTGGTGCGGATTGGGATTGCGGATCGGTTGAGGTCAGGGTAAAGCCAACATTTTTGACGGCTTGTTCGATGGCCGGGCGGATATCCTGGTCGGCATCCACTACCAGTTTTTCACTGGCAAAAATCACGCGAGCAGTGCGCACCTGCGCCAGTTGTTGCACGGCAGTTTCAATTTTGCGCGCACAGCTGGGGCAATCCATTCCGGCAATCTGCCAGCGGAATTGATGTGAGGTTAGCGCGAGCCTGTCGCTTTCGGCGTCGCTTTCGGCGTCGCTTTCGCCGCCGGGACTGCCGCTGTCGTTATCACTGCAGCCGCAACCACTTTCAGGTGTGGCAGGAAAGGCGGCAGAAATTTTCAGCGTCGAGGGTGTAACGCTACGAATGGCGCACAGCGGCTGAGGTTTGCTGTGGGATTTCCCACAACGGCATGAATGAGAATGAGCGTGCATATGACCTCCGGGATCAATGCGGGCCACTGCCCGCATCCCGAATGCTACACTCTGGAGTCAACTCCAGAGTCAAGCAAAAGGTCATCTTTTCTTCAATACAGCCACAGTGAACGCACAATCATAAAGTGACCGGCGAAGTAGCAGGCCGCAACAATGGCACTATCGGCACTGAAACGGCGGCGATAATGCGTGATAAACCAGACAATGTTGCCTAACAGCAGCAATCCTGCACCAACCAACAGTGAGAAGCTGTAATCTGTTGGACGGAAGAAGTAATTCTCTGCCGCCATCCAGTTCATCACCAGCGTCATGCCAATCAAGGTACAGATCGGCCAGCGCAAATCCTCCAGCTTCGACCAGATCACGCCAATCACCACTGCCCCAATTACCAGCAAGGTCACCGGAATCGGCCAGAAGAAACTCATGGTCATGTGCGCCGCAAAGCTGATGGTGTAGAGCAGATGAGAGAGGAAGAATGCGCCCAGTGCATACAGCATTTGCTGGCGAGGCAGTAACGTCAGCGCATCACCTACCAGAGTGGCAACCAGACCTGCCAGAATCAGGTAATCGGTGGTGTTGAGCGTGGGCGCTTGCCAGGCCCAGGCGACCAGCAACAGCAAGGTAACGGGTTTGAACAGCCAGCGTTGCCACTGCGGGCCGCGGTATGAAGCATCAACGTAAAGCCAACCGGAAAAAAGTACGGCAAGGAAAGACCAAAGCATGTTTTCTCCCTTTTCTGAACGCATCGTTCAGAGTCATGAATTTTCCCAAAATCGCGATCTCAGTGTAAGTTACCGGCGACGAATGTGACAATCGGTCAACTCTGGTTGTATGCTTTGTCGTCTTTTTACTGTTCCGACACTAACGCAAAGCGCGAGAGAAAACATGAGCAAACCACCGCTAATCTTTTTCATCGTTCTGGCGATTATTGCCGTTTTGGCGACCCGTCAGTTTATTAAGCAACGCCGTGAAACCGCGGTAAACGATGCTTCACCCGTCCGCTCACTGAGCGTTGAAGTGAAAACCAAACGTGAGTTTCCGTCGCCCAATCGCCGTTCGCGCCAGCGCGAAGAGATTGTGGCTGAAGATATGAAGTATGAAGCCTGGTTCCATCCACTTAATGGTGCGAGTGATATCAAAGTGGTGGTGAGCGCCAATGACTATCATCACATTGATAAGGGCGCGAAGGGCGAGTTGAAAATGCAGGGCAGTCGCTTTGTCAGTTTCACACCTGCACAATAAAACGGGCCGCTGCTGCGGCCCTGTTCGTTACATTTTCGGGTAATGCTTCTTCTGCCACGCCAGCAGTTCAAACACACCAAAAAAGAAAATCTTCGCTTGAGTGACACCACTGAGTTTTGGCGCCTCTTTCGGCTGGGTGGCGCGCAGCAATACCAACTGCAAGCCGTGCATGATCACCATGAAGAACAGTGCCACATGCACAAAGTAGCGCAGTGGTGTCGGGAAAGGGTGCACCAGATTCAGCAGCAGAAATGCCCAGACGCAAATCATCAGTAATCGTCCCAGATTAAGCCACATCGTGCGTCTCCTGTTGGCGTTGATAAAGGCGATAAGCCACCTGACCGGCAATCTTTTCGCGATAGAGATCCCAGTTGGCAGGCGCAACCGGCGTCCCATGTTCGACTTCGCTTTCGACGTAAATCAGTGCGTTCTCCGCCAGCCAGCCGTTGTTTTCCAGCAGCGTCAGCGTTTCCAGCAACAATCCTTTACGAAACGGGGGATCAACAAATATCACGTCGAACGGCTCGCCCGGTTGGCTCAACCACTGCAAAGTATTGGTCTGCACGACTTTGCCTTGCGTGGCACGCAGCGTTTGCAGGTTCTGCGACAGCTGCTGGGCAACGGAACGCTCCATCTCAAGCAGCGTAGCAGACGCCGCATAGCGTGACAGTGCTTCTAAACCGAGTGCACCGCTGCCGGCGAAGCAATCGAGGCAGCGCGCTTCCTGAATATCCGGCGCTAACCAGTTAAACAGGGTTTCACGCACACGATCGGTGGTAGGGCGCAGACCCGCGCTATCTGGCACCGGTAATTTACGGCCACGCCACTGTCCGCCAATGATACGAATTTGGCCAGCAGCGCCGCTGCTGCGGGGGGATTTACTCATTTCGCTCACAACTCGTCATAATTTGTTGCGTAGTTTAACGGGCGTGGCAGGCAGAAGAAACGTAAAAAAGGGTGCTGTGGTGCGCTGGCTGGAAAGTGTTAGACTACTGAGTTGATATGGTGCGCGTAATTGCCTGATTTTTACGCCGCTCGTGAACAAAAAATTGAATTTTTTATCCCCTGGGAACAGCGTGCTACCGGGAATAAGCCATCGAGGAGTGTGGTTACACAATGGCAAAAGAGAAAAAACGTGGCTTTTTTTCCTGGCTAGGCTTTGGCAAAGAAGAAGAGAAGCAGCAGCCTGCGGAAGAGCAGCAACCGGCCGAAGCGGCGCAACAGCCGATCGCTGAAGAGAGCGCGTTAGCAAGCGCCGAAGCGCAGGCAGAAGAGACGGTTGCCGTCACTGAGCACGTAGCCGAAGAACAGCGGGCAGAGCCGGAAGCGGTTGTGGCCGAGCCGATCACGTCGATTGAAGAGGAAGTGCTGCCGGAAGAGGAAATCCATCCGGATGTGGCACCGATCGAAGAAGAGCCACAGGCAGAAGAACTGATTGTTGAAGCGCCTGCTGTGCAGCACGAGCCGGAAATCGAAGAAGCGGCTGTTGAGCCAGTAATTGCGCAGCACGAGCCGGAAATCGAAGACGCGGCTGTTGAGCCAGTAATTGCGCAGCACGAGCCAGAGATCGAAGAAGCGGTCGTTGAGCCAGTAATTGCGCAGCACGAGCCAGAGATCGAAGAAGCGGTCGTTGAGCCAGTGATTGCCCAGCACCAGCCAGAGATCGAAGAAGCGGTCGTTGAGCCAGTAGTTGCCCAGCACCAGCCGGAAATCAAAGAAGCGGCTGTTGAGCCAGTGATTGCGCAGCATGAGCCGGAGATTGAAGACGCAGCCGTTGAACCTGAAGACGACGCGTTGAGTGACGAAGAACTTGAAGCGCTGGCGTTGGCTGAGACCTACGCAGAAGACGCTGAAGCACAAGATACCGTCAGCGATTTACCGTTGGCCGCCGCGCCACTGGTCACGCAAGAGCAAGAGCGCCCGACCAAAGAAGGCTTCTTTGCTCGCCTCAAGCGCAGCCTGGTCAAAACGCGCGAGAACCTCGGTTCTGGCTTTGTTAGCCTGTTCCGCGGCAAAAAAATCGATGATGACCTGTTTGAAGAGCTGGAAGAGCAGCTGCTGATTGCCGATGTCGGAGTGGAAACCACGCGCCGCATCATCACCAATCTGACGCAGCAGGCTAATCGCAAGCAGTTGCGTGATGCTGAAGCGTTGTACGGACTGCTGAAAACTGAAATGGCAGGCATTCTGGAAAAAGTGGATCAGCCGCTGGATGTGGGCGGCAAAGCGCCGTTTGTTATCCTGATGGTGGGCGTCAACGGTGTGGGTAAAACCACCACTATCGGTAAGCTGGCGCGTCAGTATCAGGCGCAAGGCAAATCGGTCATGCTGGCGGCGGGCGATACTTTCCGTGCCGCAGCGGTTGAACAGCTTCAGGTTTGGGGCCAGCGCAACAACATTCCGGTAGTGGCTCAACATACCGGTGCTGACTCAGCTTCCGTTATATTCGACGCCATTCAGGCCGCGAAGTCGCGTAATGTGGATGTATTAATTGCCGATACCGCCGGCCGTCTGCAGAACAAAGCCCATCTGATGGAAGAGCTGAAAAAAATCACCCGCGTGATGAAAAAGCTGGATGAGGATGCGCCGCACGAAGTGATGCTGACCCTTGACGCCAGCACCGGACAAAACGCCGTCAGTCAGGCCAAATTGTTCCATGAAGCGGTGGGCCTGACCGGCATCACGCTGACCAAGCTCGACGGCACCGCCAAAGGTGGTGTGATCTTCTCGGTTGCCGATCAGTTTGGCATTCCGATTCGTTATATCGGTGTCGGGGAAGGCATCGAGGATTTACGGCCGTTTAAGGCCGCAGACTTTATTGAGGCACTGTTTGCCCGAGAGGAATGATTGGGATGATTCGCTTTGAAGAGGTCAGTAAAGCATACCTGGGAGGACGTCAGGCGTTGCAGGGGGTGGATTTCCATCTGCGCCCTGGCGAAATGGCATTCCTGACCGGCCACTCTGGTGCAGGTAAAAGTACCTTACTGAAGCTGATTTGTGGCATTGAGCGCCCGAGCGCTGGGCAAATCTGGTTTAGCGGCCACGATATTTCGCGTCTGCGTCATAGTGAAGTGCCTTTCCTGCGACGTCAGATCGGGATGATTTTCCAGGATCACCATTTGCTGATGGATCGTTCGGTCTATGACAACGTGGCGATCCCGCTGATTATTTCTGGCGCCAGCGGTGAGGATATTCGTCGTCGCGTATCGGCAGCGCTGGATAAAGTTGGCCTGCTCGACAAAGCGAAGAGTTACCCGATCCAGCTCTCTGGCGGTGAACAGCAGCGTGTCGGCATTGCCCGCGCGGTAGTGAACAAGCCTGCAGTACTGCTGGCGGATGAACCCACCGGTAACCTGGATGATGCGCTGTCGGAAGACATCCTGCGCCTGTTTGAAGAGTTCAACCGCGTCGGCGTGACCGTACTGATGGCGACGCACGACACCGGGCTGATTGCACGCCGCAATTACCGCTTGATGACGCTGAATCAAGGACGCCTGCACGGAGGCCATGATGGTCAATAAACGCAATAAGCGCCCGGCCGCGCCGAAAGCGACGAAACAGCCTTCCAAAAGCAAGGCGCTGAAAGGCGGCTGGCAGGAACAGTGGCGCTATGCACTGCGCGGCACGCTGTCGGATATGTGGCGTCAGCCGTTGGCAACGTTGCTGACCGTGATGGTGATAGCCATCTCGCTGACGCTGCCTAGCGTCTGTTATATGGTGTGGAAAAACGTCAGCCAGGCATCGACGCAGTGGTATCCGGCACCGCAGTTAACGGTATATTTGGATAAAGCGCTGGATGATACGGCGGCCGAGAATGTGGCAGCTGAGCTGAAAAAGCTGGATGGCGTGGATAACGTCAACTATCTGACGCGTGAAGAAGCGCTGAATGAGTTCCGCAATTGGTCTGGTTTCGGCGGCTCAATGGATATGCTGGAGCAAAACCCACTGCCCGCCGTGGCCATCATCACGCCGAAGCTGAATTTCCAGAATTCGGACACCATGGCTAACCTGCGCGATAGCGTGTCGAAAGTGCAGGGCGTGGATGAAGTACGCATGGATGACAGCTGGTTTGCCCGTTTAGCAGCGTTAACTGGGCTGGTTGGGCAAATCGCTTCAATGATTGGCCTGCTGATGGTCGTGGCGGTGTTCCTGGTGATCGGTAACAGCGTACGCCTGAGCATTTTTGCCCGTCGCGATACGATCAATGTGCAAAAGCTGATTGGTGCGACAGATGGCTTTATCCTGCGTCCGTTCCTGTATGGTGGCGCGTTGTTAGGTTTCAGTGGCGCAGTGCTTTCACTGCTGCTGTCCGAAGTGCTGGTGTTGCGCCTGCAGTCGGTCGTTGCGCAGGTGGCAACGGTGTTCGGCACTACCTTTGTTCTGGAAGGTTTTTCCTGGGATGAAGGACTGCTGCTGCTGTTGATTGCCGCCATCATTGGCTGGATTGCCGCGTGGTTAGCGACTGTACAACATTTACGCCGATTTACGCCGCAGTAACCAACAGCAACGTTTTTTGATATACTCTTCCTCTGCTGCCGACGATCTGGGAGCAGAGGAATCTTCCTATTTCCCCCCGCCGTCATCTGTGTGTAAAATATCAACTGCTATTATTGAACTTGTGGATAACTTTGTCGTCCAAGTAGCACAGATTGCTTTTGGTTTTTTAGCGACGTTGTCATACTGTAACGTCTGCGCAAGGAACTGTGCAGCAAGTCCATTGAATGTGTGAGGGTTTGAATGACCAAAGAAATGCAAACTTTAGCGATTGCGCCTCTGGGTAACCTGGAATCTTACGTCCGGGCTGCTAACAACTGGCCGGTACTGACGGCAGAACAGGAGAAGGCATTAGCGGAGAAACTGCATTACCAGGGCGATCTGGATGCAGCTAAGACGCTGATCCTGTCTCACCTGCGCTTTGTTGTTCATATTGCTCGTAACTACTCCGGTTACGGCCTGCCACAGGCGGACCTGATTCAGGAAGGTAACATCGGCCTGATGAAGGCGGTGCGTCGCTTCAACCCTGAAGTCGGCGTGCGTCTGGTGTCATTTGCCGTGCACTGGATCAAAGCAGAAATTCACGAATACGTGCTGCGTAACTGGCGTATCGTGAAGGTCGCGACCACTAAAGCGCAGCGTAAGCTGTTCTTTAATCTGCGTAAAAGCAAACAGCGTCTGGGTTGGTTCAACCAGGACGAAGTGGAAATGGTTGCGCGCGAGTTAGGCGTGAGCAGCAAAGATGTACTCGAGATGGAATCTCGTATGGCCGCGCAGGATATGACCTTCGATATGTCTTCGGATGACGAAGCAGGCGAAGGCAAGCCGATGGCACCGGTGCTGTATCTGCAGGATAAAACCTCTGACTTTGCCGATGGCATCGAAGAGGACAACTGGGATGCACACGCTGCCGATAAGCTGAGCGATGCGATGCTGAGTCTTGATGAGCGCAGCCAGCACATTATCCGCGCCCGTTGGCTGGATGATGAGAACAAAACCACACTGCAGGAGTTGGCCGACAAATATGGCGTCTCTGCAGAGCGTGTACGTCAGCTGGAAAAGAACGCCATGAAGAAACTGCGTATGGCGATTGAAGCCTGATAATCATCAGGTGAAAAACGGGGCGACTTTTATAGTCGCCCTTTTTATTTCACCCAGCCATCCGCCTGCGCGCGAAATCCGCAGACCTGCATAAACGCCGCGCGGATATTCTGATCGTCTTCGCCGTCATCGGCTATCCACCAATCCGCCAGTGCGCTGTTCTGCGCGATGGTCTCTTCCAGTAAATATTGCCCTACGCCGCGCCGCCGCGTCACTTCGCGCACACTAAGGTGCGAAATCTTCCCTTGCGTGCCACGAATTTCCAGCTGCAATCCGCCCAACAAACGATCGTTAAACCTTGCCGCATACAAGCGCTGCGTCTCGCTTAATGCGGTTTCCAGTTGCGAAATATCGATCTGCGGCCAGACTTTAGCTAAATCCAACCGATCCTGCGGCGTGAATGCGGTGATTCGCTGAATAGTGAGCTTCATTACCCTTTCCTGTACTGCCAGAAAGGCCATAGTGTAGCGAATTTAGACAGTCAGCGTGCTGTCACTTTTTTGCAATGAAAATAGGTCAAATGCCAGCCACTTTGCCAGGATTGTGGAGGAAGGCATCAATGATCGTTGAAAAAGCCAGCATAAAGCCCTGGTAACCTGACTAAATTACGGCCAGATAAACCAGATGATTCTGCTGTTCCACGCGACTAATACTGAATATGTCAGTTGATTTACAGAAGAAAGTTCCTGTTTAATAACCTGAAAAATAAAGCCTTCTTAACAAAAAATGCCAGAAAAGTGCGCTAACTCATTATTCTAAAATCAGTTTTCCTCTTTGACTGGCTGAAAATAAACCAAACACAACGACACACGACACAACAGATGGGGAAGTTCGCATGAAAATGAGTAAAGGACGCGCATTATTGGCAGGTTGCGTCGCGCTGGCGCTGAGCCACGCGGCAATGGCGAAAGACATCAAAATTGCCATCGTTGGCGCAGCAACCGGCCCGGTTGCGCAATACGGTGACATGCAATTCACTGGTGCAGCGCAGGCGATCAAGGACATCAACGCCAAAGGCGGCGTGAACGGTGACAAACTGGTTGGCGTGGAATATGACGATGCCTGTGACCCGAAACAAGCGGTTGCGGTAGCCAACAAAGTGGTTAACGACGGCATCAAATACGTTATCGGCCACCTGTGCTCCTCTTCTACTCAGCCTGCATCTGACATTTACAACGATGAAGGCATTCTGATGATCACCCCAGCAGCGACCGCTCCGGAACTGACGGCACGTGGTTATGCTGATGTGATGCGTACTACCGGTCTGGATTCGGATCAGGGCCCAACAGCGGCGACATATATCCTCGACCAGATCAAACCAAAACGTATCGCTGTTGTGCATGACAAACAACAGTACGGTCAGGGCCTGGCAGAGTCTGTGCAGAAAACCCTGAAAGCCAAAGGCGGCAACGTGGTGCTGTTCGAAGGTATCACTGCGGGCGATAAAGATTTCTCAACGCTGATTGCGCGTCTGAAGAAAGAGAACGTCGATTTCGTTTACTACGGCGGTTACTACCCAGAGCTGGGCCAGATTCTGCGTCAGGCAAAATCAGCCGGTCTGAAAGCGGGCTTCATGGGGCCAGAGGGCGTGGGCAACGCTTCACTGTCTAACATCGCCGGTGATGCTTCAGAAGGTCTGTATGTGACTCTGCCGAAGCGTTACGACCAGTTGCCAGAGAACAAGGCGATTGTTGACGCGATCAAAACTAACACCGCTTCAAACCGCAAAGATCCAACCGGTCCGTTCGTCTGGACGACTTATGCCGCGATTCAGTCACTGGTGGCCGGTATCGAGCGTAGCAAGAGCGATGAGCCTGATGCGATTGCTAAAAACCTGAAAGAAGGCGCAGCAGTGCCAACCGTGATGGGCAACCTGAACTGGGATCAGAAAGGCGACCTGAAGGGCTTCGAATTTGGTGTCTTTAAATGGCACAAAGACGGTTCTTCTACCGCTGTTAAGTAATTCCCAAGCTTAAATAGATTGGCCCTCTCTTTTACCGGAGAGGGCTGGGAGAGGGACAGCGCGCACGACATTCATGACGCGCGCTTCTGTTCCCTCACCCTAACCCTCTGCCAAAAGGGAGAGGGGATTTTTAGTCCACATGCAGGTCCTCACTATGTCCGAGCAGTTTCTCTATTTCATTCAGCAGATGTTTAACGGGGTCACCCTCGGGAGCACCTACGCGCTGATCGCCATTGGTTACACCATGGTTTACGGCATCATCGGCATGATCAACTTCGCCCACGGCGAGGTGTATATGATCGGCAGCTATGTCTCCTTTATTGTGATTGCCGCCCTGATGATGATGGGCATCGATACCACGTGGCTGATGATTGCCGCCGGTTTCGTGATGGCGGTGATCATCTCCAGCGCCTACGGCTGGAGCATTGAGCGCGTGGCGTATAAACCCGTGCGCTCCTCTAAGCGTTTGATCGCCCTCATCTCGGCTATCGGGATGTCGATCTTCCTGCAGAACTACGTCAGCCTGACGCAAGGCTCGCGCGATCTGGCGTTGCCAAGCCTGATCACCGGCCAGTGGACGCTGGGCGAGAGCAACGGTTTCGCAGCCACGCTCTCCACCATGCAACTGGTGATTTGGGTAGTGACCTTCCTGTCGATGCTGGCCCTGACGCTGTTTATCCGTTATTCACGTATGGGCCGCGCGTGTCGCGCCTGTGCGGAAGACCTGAAAATGGCAAGCTTGCTGGGTATCAACACCGACCGCGTGATCTCTCTGACCTTCATTATCGGTGCTGCCATGGCCGCAGTAGCTGGCGTGCTGCTGGGCCAATTCTACGGCTCAATCAACCCGTTCATCGGCTTTATGGCCGGGATGAAGGCGTTTACCGCTGCGGTGTTAGGCGGTATCGGCAGTATTCCGGGCGCGATGATTGGTGGTCTGGTGCTGGGTATCGCGGAAGCGCTGACCTCAGCCTATCTGTCGACTGAATACAAAGATGTGGTGTCGTTCGCGCTGCTGATTGTGGTGCTGCTGGTGATGCCGACCGGGATTCTGGGCCGTCCGGAGGTAGAGAAAGTATGAAACGCCTCGGTCTGGTCAACGCCGTTATTTCAACGGTGATGTTACTGATTCTCGCCACCTTCTTTATGGGCGTCCGGCTCGATCTGGATGGCACCAAACTGGTGGTGGCTAACGCCGGCGCCGCACGCTGGAACTGGATTTTCATCGGCTGTGCGGTGGTGTTTGTTTTCCAGCTGCTGCGTCCGCTGTTCCATGGCAAGTTCAAACGCAGCGGTAAAGGCTTCGTGCTACCGGGCTTCGATGGCTCGACGCCAAAGCAAAAGCTGGTGATGGCCCTGATGATCGTTGCTGCGGTGCTGTGGCCGTTTCTGGTGTCACGCGGCAGCGTGGATATCGCCACGTTAACGCTGATTTATGTGATGCTGGGTCTTGGCCTTAACGTGGTAGTCGGTCTTTCTGGCCTATTGGTGCTGGGCTATGGCGGTTTCTATGCCATCGGCGCTTACACCTTCGCGCTGCTCAATCACTATTACGGCTTTGGTTTCTGGGAAAGTCTGCCGCTGGCGGGCATTGTCGCCGGTGCGTTTGGCTTGATGCTGGGCTTCCCGGTGCTGCGTTTGCGCGGTGACTATCTGGCGATTGTGACGCTCGGCTTCGGTGAAATCGTGCGTATTCTGCTGCTGAACAGCACTTCGATCACTGGTGGTCCAAACGGTATCGCGCAGATCCCTAAACCGAGCCTGTTCGGCATTGAGTTTGGACGTCGCGTCAGTGAAGGTGGCTGGACTACTTTCCATGAGCTTACGGGCCTGCAATACGATCCCAACCATCGCGTGATTTTCCTTTATCTGGTGGCTCTGCTGCTGGTGGTACTGACGCTGTTCGTCATCAACCGTTTGCTGCGTATGCCATTGGGTCGCGCGTGGGAAGCGCTGCGTGAAGATGAGATCGCCTGTCGTTCATTGGGACTTAGCCCAACGCGCATCAAGCTGACCGCTTTCACCATCAGCGCCGTGTTCGCCGGTTTTGCCGGTACGCTGTTTGCTGCGCGTCAGGGCTTTGTCAGCCCGGAATCCTTCACCTTCGTCGAATCGGCCTTTGTGCTGGCGATTGTGGTGCTGGGCGGTATGGGTTCGCAGTTTGCGGTGATCCTCGCGGCGGTATTGCTGGTGGTGTCGCGCGAGTTGATGCGTGATTTGAACGAGTACAGCATGCTGGTGCTGGGTGGTTTGATGGTGCTGATGATGATCTGGCGTCCTCAAGGGCTGCTGCCGATGAAGCGTCCACACCTGAAGTTGAAAAGCAGTAAACAAGGAGAGCAGGCATGAGTCAGCCTTTATTAGCCGTTGAAGGCTTGATGATGCGCTTTGGCGGTCTGTTAGCCGTCAACAACGTGGCGCTGGAACTGCATCCTCAGGAAATCGTGTCACTGATCGGCCCTAACGGCGCCGGTAAAACCACGGTGTTCAACTGCCTGACTGGTTTTTACAAGCCGAGCGGCGGTACCATCAAACTGCGCGACCAGGAGTTGCAGGGCCAGCCCGGCCAGAAGATTGCGCGTATGGGCATCGTGCGTACTTTCCAGCATGTGCGTCTGTTCCGCGAAATGACAGTGATTGAAAACCTGCTGGTGGCGCAGCATCAGCATCTGAAAAGCGGCGTGTTCTCCGGCCTGTTCAAAACCCCGGCGTTCCGTCGTGGTGAGAGTGAAGCGCTCGATCGTGCGGCCACCTGGCTGGAGCGTATCGGTTTGCTGGAGCTGGCCAACCGCCAGGCGGGTAACCTCGCTTACGGGCAGCAGCGTCGTCTGGAGATTGCGCGCTGCATGGTGACGCGTCCTGAAATCCTGATGCTGGATGAGCCTGCCGCAGGACTTAACCCGCGTGAAACCCACGAGCTGGACGAGTTGATTGCCGAACTGCGCGGTGAGCATAAGGTCTCGGTGCTGTTGATTGAACACGATATGAAGCTGGTGATGGGTATTTCTGACCGCATTTATGTGGTGAACCAGGGGACGCCGCTGGCTAACGGTACGCCGGAAGAAGTGCGTAACAATCCGGATGTGATCCGTGCTTATTTAGGTGAGGCGTAATATGGCAAACCCAATTTTAACGTTGCAAGGGGTGAGTGCCCATTACGGCCCGATTCAGGCACTGCACAACATTAATCTGCACATTAGTCAGGGCGAAATCGTGACGCTGATTGGTGCTAACGGCGCGGGTAAAACCACGCTGCTCGGCACCCTGTGCGGCGAACCGCGCGCCACCAGCGGCACCATTGTCTTCGATGGTAAAGAGATCACCGACTGGCAGACCGCCAAAATCATGCGTGAAGCGATTGCGATTGTGCCGGAAGGCCGCCGCGTATTTTCACGTATGACGGTGGAAGAGAACCTGGCGATGGGCGGCTTCTTTGCCACGCGCCAGCAGTATCAGGAGCGCATTGAGCGGGTGTATCAGCTGTTCCCGCGTCTGGCTGAACGTAAAGTGCAGCGTGCGGGCACCATGTCCGGTGGTGAGCAACAGATGCTGGCGATCGGTCGTGCACTGATGAGTCAGCCACGCTTGCTGCTGCTGGACGAGCCTTCACTGGGTTTAGCACCGATAATTATTCAGCAGATTTTTGATACGATTGAACAGCTGCGCAAAGAGGGCATGACCATCTTCCTCGTTGAGCAAAACGCCAACCAGGCGCTGAAGCTGGCCGATCGCGGCTACGTGCTGGAGAACGGTCATGTGGTGCTGGAAGACAGTGGTGAAGCGTTGCTGTCAAACGAAGCGGTACGCAGCGCTTATCTCGGTGCCTGACCTGGCTTACTCGCCACCAACGGTCTGAACAGTGGGCACGAGTTTGAGATAACTCGTGCCACTTTAAACTTTCTAATACGCGCAATCCCTGTCACATCTCCGTCATAAACTTGTTATTAATCCGTCATTTCCCCGTGTCATGTTACTTCGCGAACAAAAAAATGCGTGATATCGCGCGTACCTAACAGCACAGGAAAAAACTTATGTCCGCTTTTACGCTTCGTCCCCGCCTGATGAGTGTTTTGCTTGGTCTGGCGCTCAGCGGTAACGCGCTGGCTGCCACTGACATTCCTTTCTGGCACTCAATGGAAGGCGAGTTAGGCAAAGAAGTCGATTCTCTGGCACAACGTTTTAACCAGGCTCACCCAGAATACAAAATCGTACCGACTTACAAAGGTAACTACGAGCAGAGCCTGGCAGCGGGCATTGCTGCGGTGCGTACCGGTAAAGCACCGGCGATTCTGCAGGTTTACGAAGTAGGTACGGCGACCATGATGGCGTCGAAAGCCATCGTGCCAGTGCACGACGTGTTCAAAGACGCGGGCGTGCAGATGGATCCAAAACAGTTTGTGCCAGCGGTGGCGGGTTACTACAGCGACAGCAACGGTCAGCTGATCTCTCAGCCGTTCAACAGCTCCACGCCGGTGCTGTACTACAACAAAGACGCGTTCAAAAAAGCCGGCCTGAACCCAGACCAGCCACCCAAAACCTGGCAGGAACTGGCGAAAGACGCCGATGCGCTGCGTAAAGCGGGCATGACCTGTGGTTACGCCAGCGGCTGGCAGGGTTGGATCCAGATCGAGAACTTCAGCGCCTGGCATGCACTGCCGGTTGCGACCAAAAACAACGGCTTCGACGGCACTGACGCGGTACTGGAGTTCAACAAGCCAGTGCAGGTGCGTCATATCCAGATGCTCGAAGACATGAACAAGAAGGGTGATTTCACCTACTTCGGTCGTAAAGATGAATCCACCGCTAAGTTCTACAACGGCGATTGCGGCATCACTACGGCTTCTTCAGGTTCACTGGCTGATATCAAGCACTACTCGAAGTTCAACTTCGGCGTGGGCATGATGCCATACGACTCTACTGTGCCAAACGCACCGCAGAACGCCATTATCGGCGGCGCGAGCCTGTGGGTGATGAAAGGCAAAGATGCCGACACCTACAAAGGCGTAGCGGAGTTCATGAAGTTCCTGGCTCAGCCAGAAATCGCGGCGGAATGGCACCAGAAGACCGGTTACCTGCCAATCACCACTGCTGCGTATGAGCTGACTAAGCAACAGGGCTTCTATGACAAGAACCCAGGCGCAGACATCGCCACGCGTCAGATGCTGAACAAAGATCCACTGCCGTTCACCAAAGGCATGCGTCTGGGCAACATGCCACAGATTCGTACCATCGTGGACGAAGAGCTGGAAGGCGTGTGGACCGGCAAACAGGCTCCTCAGGCTGCACTGGATAACGCTGTGAAGCGCGGAAACGAACTGCTGCGTCGTTTTGAACAGCAAGTGAAGTAATTCCGTTGTCTCGGGGCTGGCGCATGGCGCCAGCCCCGATTTCTCTTTTGGCGAGTCTGCTATGTCCTCATCACGCCCCGTTTTTCGCTCCCGTTTTTTGCCCTATTTGCTGGTGGCACCGCAGCTGGTGATTACCGCCATTTTCTTCTTATGGCCTGCCGGTGAAGCGTTGTGGTACTCACTACAAAGCATCGATCCCTTTGGTATTTCCAGCACCTTTGTTGGCCTGGATAATTTCAAGCGCCTGTTCAACGATGAGTATTACCTCGCGTCGTTCTGGACCACCATTGAGTTCAGCGCACTGGTCACCGTGTGCGGCATGACCTTTTCGCTGCTGCTGGCGGCGCTGGTCGATTACGTCATACGGCTGAAAAAACTCTATCAAACGCTGTTGCTGTTGCCTTACGCCGTTGCCCCGGTGGTTGCGGCGGTACTGTGGATGTTCCTGTTTAACCCGGGTCTCGGCCTGTTCAGCCATCTGCTGAATCAGATCGGCTACAACTGGAACTACGCGCAAAACAGCGGTCAGGCGATGTTCCTGATTGTGCTGGCATCCATCTGGCAGCAGATGAGCTACAACTTCTTGTTCTTCTTCGCCGCGCTGCAGTCGATTCCCAAATCGCTGGTGGAAGCGGCGGCGATTGACGGTGCTGGTCCGGTGCGTCGCTTCTTCAACCTGTCACTGCCGCTGATCACCCCGGTGAGCTTCTTCCTGCTGGTGGTCAATCTGGTGTATGCGTTCTTCGATACCTTCCCAGTGATCGATGCTGCAACCGGCGGCGGTCCGGTGCAGGCCACCACCACGCTGATCTACAAAATTTATCGCGAAGGTTTTACCGGTCTGGATCTTTCCTCCTCCGCCGCGCAGTCGGTGGTACTGATGCTGCTGGTGATTGGCCTGACGATCCTGCAATTCCGCTTTGTCGAGCGTAAGGTGCAATACCAATGATTGAGAATCGACGCGGGCTGGATATCTTCAGCCATACCCTGCTGGTGCTTGGCGTGCTGACCATTCTATTCCCGCTGTACGTAGCGATTGTCGCCGCCACGCTGGATAACGAAGCGGTGTACCAGGTGCCGATGACCTTAGTGACCGGCACGCACCTGTGGGACAACATTTCGCGTATCTGGACGCAGGGCGTCAACGGCAGCGGTCCGGCCTTTGGCATGATGATGCTTAACAGCTTGATCATGGCGCTCGGCATTACGGTGGGCAAAATCGCGGTGTCGATGCTCTCCGCGTTTGCGCTGGTGTGGTTCCGTTTCCCGTTGCGCTCGCTGTTCTTCTGGCTGATCTTCATCACCCTGATGCTGCCGGTGGAAGTGCGTATCTTCCCCACGGTGGAAGTGATTTCAAACCTGAATATGCTCGACAGCTACAGCGGTTTAACGTTGCCGTTGATGGCCTCAGCCACGGCCACCTTCCTGTTCCGCCAGTTCTTTATGTCACTGCCTGATGAGCTAATTGAAGCGGCACGTATTGATGGTGCCAGCCCGATGCGTTTCTTCTGGGACATCGTGTTACCGCTGTCCAAAACCAACCTCGCCGCGCTGTTTGTGATCACCTTTATCTACGGCTGGAACCAGTACCTGTGGCCGTTACTGATCATCAACGATCCGGGCCTCAGCACCGCAGTGGCCGGGGTGAAAAGTATGATCAACACCAGCGGTGGCCCGACGCAGTGGAACGAAGTGATGGCGGCAATGTTATTAACCCTGATCCCACCGGTGGTGGTGGTATTAGTTATGCAACGTGCGTTTGTGCGTGGCCTGGTGGAGAGTGATAAATAAATGGCAGGCGTAACCCTTCAGACCGTCACCAAATCGTATGACGGCAAAAATCAGATCATCCAGCCGCTGAATATCACCATCAATGATGGCGAATTTATGGTGATGGTCGGTCCTTCCGGCTGCGGCAAATCAACGCTGCTGCGCATGGTAGCGGGCCTGGAACGTGTGACCTCGGGCGATATCTATATCGACGACAAGCGCGTCACCAATATGGAACCGAAAGATCGTGGCATCGCCATGGTATTCCAGAACTACGCGCTTTACCCGCACATGACCGTGGGCGAAAACATGGCCTATGGCCTAAAAATTCGCGGCATGGGTAAAGAGCAGATTGAGCAACGCGTGATGGAAGCGGCGCGCAGTCTGGAGCTGGATCATCTGCTGGCTCGCCGTCCGCGTGAGCTGTCGGGCGGTCAACGTCAGCGTGTGGCGATGGGCCGCGCGATTGTACGTGAACCGGCGGTATTCCTGTTTGATGAGCCGCTGTCGAACCTTGATGCGCGCCTGCGCGTGCAGATGCGTCTGGAGCTGCAACAGCTGCATCGTCGCCTGAAAACCACCAGCCTGTACGTGACCCATGATCAGGTCGAAGCGATGACGCTGGCACAGCGCGTGATGGTGATGAACAAAGGTGTGGTCGAGCAAGTGGGCACGCCGGTAGAAGTGTATGAGCGCCCGGCGAGCCAGTTTGTGGCGTCGTTCATCGGTGCGCCTGCCATGAACCTGCTGCCAGGCCAGATCAACAGTGACGGCACGCGCTTTACGCTCGATGCGCTTAATAGCCTGCCATTGGGCGAGAGCAAAGCGAAGTGGGCGAATCGTCCCCTCACGTTGGGCATCCGTCCTGAGCATCTGGTGCTCAGCTCGCAAGCAGCAGGTGGCATTCCTTTAGTGGTGGATACGCTGGAGATGCTGGGTGCAGATAACCTCGCGCACGGCCGTATCGGCAATACTCGTCTGGTGGTGCGTTTGCCGCACAGCGAGCGTCCACAGTCAGGCAGCACCTTATGGCTGCAACTGCCGCCAGATGCGTTACACTTCTTCGATTCAACCCATGGAAAGCGTCTGGAATGAGTGTAGAAAATTGGCCATATCCGCAGATCGTCGCCCATCGCGGCGGCGGTAAACTGGCCCCGGAAAATACCCTGGCGGCGATTGATGTCGGCGCGCAGTACGGCCACACCATGATCGAGTTTGATGCCAAGCTGTCGGATGATAAGCAGGTGTTCCTGCTGCATGACGATACGCTGGATCGCACCAGCAACGGCTGGGGTGTGGCGGGCGATCTGTCATGGAGTAAGTTGTCACAGCTGGATGCCGGAAGCTGGTACAGCCGCGAATACGAAGGCGAGCCGCTGGCGCTGCTGCGTGACGTGGCTGAACGCTGTCGTCAGCATCAGATGATGGCGAATATCGAGATCAAGCCGACCACCGGCAAAGAGCAGGAAACCGGACGCGATGTCGCCATCGCCGCGCGTGAACTGTGGCAAGGCCAGACTGCGCCGCTGTTGTCTTCCTTCTCGTATGAAGCTTTGGAAGCGGCGATGCAGGCGGTGCCTGAGCTGCCACGCGGACTGTTGCTGGATACGTGGCACGATGATTGGTTAATGCTCACTTCGTCACTGGACTGCGTCTCCATCCATCTCAATCACAAACTGCTGGATGCCGAACGCACCGCGCAGCTGAAAGCCGCCGGGTTGCATATTCTGGTGTACACGGTGAATCAGCCCGCGCGGGCGCGCGAGCTGTTGAGTTGGGGCGTCGATGCTATTTGTACCGACCGCATCGACATCATCGGACCCGACTTCCGTTAATTCCCGCTCTGAGAATTACCGTTCTGCTGGCCCGGCTGCGATTGAATCACGCGCTGCTGGGCGCTATCCCGCCGTTCCTGCATTTTCCGCTGTAACTCCTGATTCTGCTGCTGCTGATCCTGTTTCAGCTTCAGCTGCTGTTGTTGCTGCTGGGTCTGCATTTGCGACTGCATACGCTGCTGGCTCGGGTTGTAGCCAGGTTTATTCGGATCATTGGTGCTGTTCAGCATATTTGCCATGCTGCTCAACGGCAGCAACGCAGCGATAACGATTAGCCATTTTTTCATGGTCTTCCTCCATTAATGCAGCCTGCTGTGTGTTGTCACCATCAGTATGGCAACAAAGGCTGCTGTCATAAGTTTATGCGATGTCACAAAGTCCTGAACCAGGAGTGCGCCGAATTTGGCTTACTGCTACGCTTTTTATCGTGTTTGCAAACACTTGCATCAAAAAATAACAAATGTAAATAACCGCAAAGGAAGATAGCAAATGAGACTAAAGGGCAGCGTGCGCCAGGTTGGCTGGGCATTATTGATGAGTTTTACCGTAGTGCAGGGCGCGTTCGCCGCGCCGGCCAGTGCGCCACCGGTGTCATATGGCGTGGACAGCGACACCTTCCATCCGGTGAAAGCGCAGCACGGTATGGTGGCGTCGGTGGATGCGATGGCCACCGAAGTAGGCGTTGATATTTTGAAGCAGGGCGGTAATGCGGTGGATGCCGCTGTTGCGGTCGGCTTTGCGCTGGCAGTGACCCATCCGCAGGCCGGTAATCTCGGCGGCGGCGGCTTTATGATGTTGCGCACCGCTTCAGGCCGCACCACGGCGATTGATTTCCGCGAAATGGCACCAGCGCGAGCCTCACGCGATATGTTCCTCGATAAGCAGGGTAATGCCGATGCGAAGCTGTCGCTGACTTCTCACTTAGCCTCCGGAACGCCGGGCACCGTGGCGGGTTTTGCGCTGGCGGCACAAAAATACGGTACGCTGCCGCTGAGCAAACTGCTGGCACCGGCGATTAAGCTGGCGCGTGAAGGCATCATCGTTAACGATGCGCTGGCGGACGATTTGGCGACCTACGGTAAAGAGACGCTGATCAATCACGACAACAGCCGGGCGATTTTCTATAAAGCCGACGGCAAGCCGTATCATAAAGGCGAGCGCCTGGTGCAGAAAAACCTCGCGCACAGCCTGCAGCTGATTGCCCAACAAGGGCCTGATGCGTTCTACAAAGGTAAAATTGCTGATGAGATTGCAGGAGAAATGGCGCAGCACGGCGGTTTAATCGGTAAACCGGATTTGGCAGCCTATCGCGCAGTGGAGCGTAAGCCGGTGAGCGGCACCTATCGCGGTTATGAGGTGTTCTCAATGCCACCTCCGTCATCGGGCGGGATTCACATCGTGCAGATTCTCAATATCCTCGAAAACTTCGATCTGGCGAAGTGGGGCTTTGGCAGCGCCGATGCGATGCAGGTGATGGCCGAAGCGGAGAAATACGCTTATGCCGACCGTTCGGAATACCTGGGCGATCCGGATTTCGTCAAAGTGCCCCAGCAGGCATTGACCAGCAAAGCCTACGCGAAAACTCTGGCGCAGCAGATTGACGTCAACAAAGCACGTCCTTCCAGCGAAATTAAACCAGGCAAGCTTGAGCCGTACGAGAGTAACCAGACCACGCACTTCTCGGTGGTGGATAAAGACGGCAACGCAGTGGCGGTGACTTACACCCTGAATACCTACTTCGGCAGCGGCATTGTTGCCGGGCAGAGCGGTATCCTGATGAACAACGAGATGGATGACTTCTCCGCCAAACCGGGTACGCCGAACGTATATGGTTTGGTGGGCGGCGAAGCCAATGCGGTACAACCAGCTAAGCGTCCACTGTCGTCTATGTCACCGACCATCATTGCCAAAGACGGCAAAACCTGGCTGGTAACGGGTAGTCCAGGCGGTAGCCGTATTATCACCACTGTGCTGCAAATGGTGGTGAACAGCATCGATTTCGGGATGAACGTGGCGGAAGCCACCAACGCACCGCGTTTCCACCATCAGTGGTTGCCGGATCAGCTGCGCGTGGAGAAAGGCTTTAGCCCGGACACGCTGCGCTTGCTAGAAGCCAAAGGTCAGCATGTGAAAGTGATGCCCGCCATGGGCAGCACGCAGAGCATTATGATTGGGCCGGATGGCATGCGCTATGGTGCTTCGGATCCGCGTTCGGTGGATGATTTGAGTGCCGGGTATTAATTTAGCGCAATAAATTGCGCCGCTACCGCCTCAGCGCGAGTTGTAGCGGCGCGATTCATCGCGCAAGTTATTTCAGTCGCGCCATGTAATGCGTATCAATCATCTCGCCATCACGCATGGCAAAACGCTTCGCTGTGCCTTCAATTTCAAAGCCAAACTTCTGATACAGACCAATCGCTTTATGATTATCGGCGAACACGGTTAACTCGATTCGTGTTACCTGCAGCCAGTTGTCGCACAGGTCAATCATCGCGGCCATCAGCGCCGAACCTACGCCGCGACGATGAAAGGCGGGATCGACGCCCATACCAAAGGTAGCTGCATGGCGACGACGTGCGACAGATTGCACCTCTAGCGTGATTTGCCCAGCCAGTTGATCGTCAATCAATGCCACTAGCATATGCACACCCGGGCGCGGATTGCTGAGGCGCTCCTGCCATAGCGTGGGTGACTGGTGTGGCAGTTGCAAAGTATTCGCCTGGGTCTCTGGTTGGCTGTAGAGACGTGTCAATGCTGCAGCATCTTCAGGTATTACGTGGCGAATGACGATCTGACTCATAAAGCGACTCCTTGTGCAAAGTGAATAAAATCCCCTTTAACATCAAGGAATTCTCAGCACTCGTCAATTGAAAATAATTCTCAAAAGGGGTTTACAGACGCGAATGATAATGATTATTATTGTCATGCGGACTCGGGAACGTCTCCTGACAGAACGGGTAAGCACGACATTGCTCACATTGCTTCCAGAATTACTTAGCCAGCTCGGGTGCTGGCTTTTTTTTTGCCTGCGATTTACCTCCTTCATGCAACTTGTCCAATCTGCGCCAAAACGTTCAGCTTTTTTGAACAGAGGCGTGAAGTTTTTCAGCTATCAATCGATCTCCCTCAGGCACACACTGTAAAAAACATTGAGGAGAATTGAACATGATCTACGTACGCAAAGCAGAAGAACGCGGTCACGCCAATCACGGTTGGCTCGATAGCTGGCACACGTTTTCCTTCGCCGATTACTACGACGCCAATTTTATGGGCTTCTCGGCACTGCGCGTTATCAATGAAGATGTGATCGATGGCGGCCAGGGTTTTGGCACGCATCCGCATAAAGACATGGAGATTCTGACCTATGTGCTGTCTGGCACCGTGGAGCATCAGGACAGCATGGGCAACAAGGAGCAGATCCCAGCGGGTGAGTTCCAGATTATGAGCGCTGGCTCGGGTGTGCGTCACTCGGAATACAACGCCAGCGAGAAAGATCCGCTGCATTTGTATCAGATCTGGATCATTCCAGAGCGCAAAGGCATTGAGCCACGTTATGCCCAGCGCCGCTTTGATGATGTGAAAGGCCGCCAGTTTGTCCTGTCTCCGGATGAGCGTGAAGGATCGCTGAAAGTGTTCCAGGACATGACCTTGTCGCGCTGGGTGTTGGCCGAAGGCGAAGCCGATGAGGTGACTGTCGAAGCCGGTCGCCGTGTGTGGATTCAGGTGGTAAAAGGCCTGGTGAGCGTCAACGGTGAACAGGTCGACACCAGCGATGCGCTGGCTATCTGGGATGAAAGCGCGTTAACCCTTAAAGCCGACAGCGATGCGGAAATTCTGCTGTTCGATTTGCCGCCGGTGTAAAACAAACGCAATAAATTGCGTCGCTACCGATACCAGGCGGTCTGTAGCTACCGTCTTGCACGTCAAGCGGTAGCTACATAGTTTTCATCCCATGGC
>CBCTJT010000027.1:0-64953 GCA_965147305.1 uncultured bacterium | reverse complement strand
AGTTGATGAGTTGATGAGTTGATGAGTTGATGAGTTGATGAGTTGATGAGTTGATGAGTTGATTGGCTGATGGATTGATGGGCCCTAGCGGCGCAATTTATGAAGTGAACCCATTAATAGTAAATAAGACGCGAGGGACAGCTCGCGCCTTATTCATGGTCACTTCACCCACTTTCATCCCGGTTGCAGAACGGCGGCTATCGAGAGACACCCGATGCCCTTACTCAGTAAGCGATGCGGGAGAACGAAAGCCGCCAACGCACCTGCAACCCGAAGTAGGGCGGGAATTACATGCCGATGTATTTCTTGCCTTGCTTCAGCACCACGTCACAGGCCTTAGTCTTCACTTTCTCACCCATCGGCGAGTTGCTCAGACTCTGCAAATTCAGCTGCTGACCGTTGCCGGTATTCAGCAAACCTTGCAGGCCCTGCTGATAATCGGTTTTCTGCTCCTGGGCGGCAGGGCTGCTCAGGCCGAGCTTGCTCAGCACTTGATCCTTCACCGATGACACATTGTTATCCACTACGTTGTGCTGCACGCAGTAGGACATCACGCCTGCGGCATTAGTCATGCTGTTAGAGCTAACGGCTTTGTCACCGCCATTCAGTAAACCGCTCAGCGAAGAGAGCGATAGACCGCCGTTCTGCGTGTTGCTGGTGGTGGTAGAACCGCTGTTTTGCTGAGACAGCTGTGATGCCGCGCTGCTCAACTGATCCTGCCAACTCGCCGCCGATGCACTTCCTGCTGTCAGTGCCGCCGCGATACCCAATCCCCAAATGATGCGTTGTGTTGCTTTGTTCATCTCAACCTCTTTGTTTTATACATCTGACGCTGTCAGTTTTGGTTAAGAGAGGCATAAGCACAGAAAGTTCCGAAGTAGCGGGAGTTTGGGAATGTTCTGGAATCTGCATAAGAAAGCGCCTGAAAGGCACTCGCGCTGCCGTGTTTGCCCCTGATAAACGGTGAAGTGCTGGTTTTTTCAACGGTCAGCGCACAACCCTGTTGATTCCGGTTGCGCACTCGGCGCGTAACGGTATAATCCCCAACGTTTTCCGCATCCTCTTCAGTGCCGAAGTGGCGAAATCGGTAGACGCAGTTGATTCAAAATCAACCGTAGAGATACATGTCGGTTCGAGTCCGACCTTCGGCACCATCGATTGATGCAAAATTAAGTCGCTTACGAGCGGCTTTTTTTGTGTCTGAAATTCAGCTATACCCCTCTCATAATCAATAGCAATATCCATTTCTTAAACATCATCCTGAATGCACTCAATACCCTACGGTCACCTGATGACTCAACACTGTCACCGCTGGCGCGATCGTGCCGAACACCGATGAAAAATACTAATCATTATTACCTGAACAACTAACGTGAATCGCTCATTGGCGTTGTTAATTATCGATAAAAAATAACCATGTGATTTACGCGGTATAGATCAAATAAATAACCTTAATGATTAAGGGTGTTTTTGGTGACTTTCAGAAAAATAAACGCGGGAGTGCGCTGAAAATCTGGCACTCTTTAGCCGCAAAAAATGGGATCGGTTAGCGCAAACATAACATTAACAACCGACCCACTCTTACCCTAATTGATAGACGACATCTCTATGCCCCTCACAATCTTGCTTGGTCAGTCGGCCAGATTAGATCGACGTACGCGCATTCTGAGCCGTACGCTGGATGATATGTCCGTGACGCTGCCCGCCAGCGCCGCGCGCTGCCTGTATGCACTGGCGGAGGCGCAAGGCGAAGTGCTAACGCATGAACAACTGATGGAGATTGGCTGGCGCCGTGCCGGTTATGCCGCCACTGATAACAGCGTGCGCGTGATGATCAGCAAACTTCGCCGCGCATTGCTGTCGCTGGAGCTTGATCAGCAGGTTAGCCTGCTGGCCGTCACACGTAGTGGTTATCGCTTAATCATTAATACGCCGCCTGCAGTCGAACGCCCCGTCCCACTGCCGATGCCCCTTTCGCCACCTGCTCGTGGCACGTTGAATTGGCGGCGCGCATTAGTCATCGCCATCACCGCTATTACCGCCGGGTATCTGGTGGCTGTGCTGGTACAACACTTCTTTCTGCTCACGCCAAAACGGGTTGAATTTGTCAGCTGGCAAGGCCCGGCCATTCCTGTCGGCAGCAGCGTCTGGGTGCCGAAAGGACATCAAACTCAGCACGCCTTAATCGAAACCACGCTGCGCACCTATCGCCGTTATGTGCTGGAGGCGAACCCGGATAAACCTGCGGCCAGCGTGCTGTATGTCACTCTCAATTCAGCCAACAATCCGCAGCATCAGGGTGTGATTGCGTGCCAACAACTCTTTGAGGAAGCAAACAATGCGTGCGAGTCGTTCTATTTTCGCATCAATTAAATCCCCGCTGCTCTGGCTGTTTATCGGCTGCTTTGTACTGGCGTTTGCTGCCGTGATTGGGCGCTGGCTGGTCACCACCACACAGCAGTCCCAGTGCCTGTTTCCGCTGGCATTTTATGACATCAAAAGTGAGCGTGAATGGGTGCTGACGCAGGGGATTTACCGCAGCTATCGCGATGGCTTCAGCCAGGGCCATCTAAGCTATCTCGGCACGCTTTCTCGTTTTAGGGACGGCCAACTGACTGCGCCAGTCATCCCTATTCATCGTGCGGTGTGGTTTAACGGCGAGTTTAACCACAACCTGCTTAAAATCACCGTCATGCAGCACAGCCGTGGCCTGGGTGATAAAAGCCGCGATGAGGACGTACAAAAGTATGTCTTCCCGCATTGGCAAGCAGGCGATGTTAGTGTGATTGCCCTATATCTGTTCAATGGCCGTTTGCTGGCCTCTGGCACAGAGAGCGTGGCACGTAATGTCTGCATCAGATAGCCATATTATTTAGCGCAGTGCTGCTAAAAACTGTTCAGGATGGGTAAACACGCGTGTGATGAGGTGGCAAAGAAAAGGGGGGTAAGGCATCGTCCATTAGGAATAGCGCCAGCATGCCTGCCCATTTGATCAATAAAGTGAATAGCCGCCATCAGGATCTGATATCTGCAAAAGAGAATACGCAGTGAGAATCGTTTTAACGCATCCCCCAGTAGCGAATTAATGAGATCAAATAGCGCTGATCCTAAAACCTTATTGCGCTATATAAATCATATCGCTCAGTTGATAATTATTTTCATTACTATCAAATGGGTGGCAATATGGATGGCTTATATACCGCATCCGGTCTGAATGATAAAAACGAACTGTGGTTAACACACTATTATCTGGTGCGGCAAGAAGTTTTACGCCTGCAAAAAAGGTTACCTGCTAGCGTAGAGTTCGATGATCTCATTCAGGCAGGAGCGATCGGGTTTATTGTTGCTATTGACAATTATGACCCGAAGAAAAGTGTTACGCTCAGCGCCTGGGTTACACAACGCGTACGCTGGGCGTTAATCGACGAGTTACGCGAACGTGATTGGGTACCGCGTCGAGTCAGAACTCATTCGCGAGAAATATCCGCTGTTATCCAGATAATTGAACAGGAGCAGGGCGCGAGTGCATGTGAAAGGGATATTGCCGAGCGAATGGGCGTATCTTTGCGGGTTTTTCAACAGATGCTGGCAGATAATAATAACAGCCGGCTTTATTCGATGGATGAATTGCAAGAGCATTATGCCGATCTGTGGGAACAGGTTGATGAAGAACATGCCTTGCTGAATCCCCTGCATCACTCTATTCAGGGAGATATGATGGAGCGTATTGCTGACTATATACGCTATATTCCTGAGCGGGAGAGGCGCATCTTGTATTTTTATTATCACCATGATCTCAATATGCGCGAAATCGCCTTGATTCTCGACATTACGGAAACAAGAGTGAGTCAGCTTCACAGTCTGGCAATAAAACGTTTGCGCAGTCGCATGGATTATGATGGAGCCATCTGAAGTGATGAAGCACCCGTAAAGCTGTTAAAGGACGATATTAATAATTAACAAGAATTAATAACATTATTATTCTTATTAATCATTGTGTTATGACTTGTTTCTAATTAGATGTTTTTTGGCGTATTGTTATGGGGAATTCTGATGGATATCATTTTTCCATTGCTGGATGCGGCTCAATCGTCGGTTGTTAAGATGCTCGATGGTAACAAAGACGTTCACTCTACGACCTCACGATTATCAGCATCACATGGAGAATGGATACTCCTTTCTTAATGACTTCTTCTTTGCATGATAAAATAAGGTGTTATCAATGTCTGACTTTGATGAGTATCTTCAGCATATCCACGATATGAATTTATCTTACCTTTTGCTGGCGCAACAATTAATTCGACAGGATAAATTTGCGGCAGGTTTTCGCCTTGGCTTATCGGAGGCTATTACCGATAATATCAAGATTCTGACGTTACCCCAATTGTTGAAACTGGCCTCGACCAATCAATTCATTTGCCGCTTACGCATTGATGATGAAGTCTTGATTGAGAATCTCACGAAAGATTCGAGGGTTGAGGCACTACAAAAAATTCACACGGGCATTATCTTGTCGACGAATTTACTTAATTCACTCAATAAAGAGCCTATAGCTGTGGATTAAGGTGGCGAGATGTGTGAAAGAAATTTATTGCAGGAAGTACATGACGTTCATATCGCCATTGAGTTGATTTCTCTCGGTGCACGTATGCAAATTTTAGAATCTGAGACAGCCCTTAGTCGACGAAGACTATTACGTTTGTATAAGGAACTACGCGGATGTCCGCCGCCAAAAGGCATGCTGCCCTTCTCCGAAGATTGGTTTATGTCGTGGGAGCAAAATATTCACTCGTCGATGTTTTACAACATTTACCTGTATTTGAAAGCTACGGAAAAATGTAAGCCAATAAACGTGTTGATGAAAACGTATCGGCTCTACCTGGAACAGTGTCACGGTCAGAATCATGAGGAGCCCATATTAGGTCTGACACGTGCCTGGACATTAATTCGCTTTATTGAATGCGGCATTATTTCCCGTAAGGCGTGCCGGATCTGTCAGGGGGGATATGTGGTGATCACCGAGAACATCAAAAAACCCTTTACCTGCAGTTTGTGCAGCCCACCCGCACGCGCCAGTAAAAAATCTCAGGTTGACCACGTCAATCAACGGCACATTCAGGCCGCCGCCGCTTTTATGCCGGTCATTGCCTGAGTCGCTAGTCCTATTACGATGACAAGGAAGTCATAAACCCGCGGCCAGTTTGGCTCAGGCTATCAATAATACAAGGATAATCGAGCTAGTTATTTTATATATCATTTTGTTATATATGCAGTATTTTGTGAATTCATGCTAGCCGGTGGTCAAGTGGCCACGCTGTTTCAACCCATCGAACTGCTAATCATTAGCGGAGCATATAGCGTTGCGGCACAGCGCTAACTTTTGCGCTACCAGGCGGATGAGATTGCGTGGCAGAATAGCCCCTCGTTTAGCAGGAGGTAGATCATGACCGACGAAATCGACCAGCGTATCTACGAATTAGTGCGCCGCTATGACGGCGTCTATCTGTTCAAGCAAAAAATGCTGACGCCACAAATTGATATTGATACCGATCTTAACTTCGAGCGCGAAGAAGCGCAGGCGTTGATGGACGAGTTCTTCAACGAATTCGCGGTGGATCGCGGTGGATTTTTGATTGATACCTACTATCCGGATGAACCATCGCTGGCGCAGATCCTGAATCCCTTCAACAAGCGCGAAGTCCCGGTGGTGCCGGATTTTACCCTGGGGATGCTGATTGAATCCGCCAAAGCAGGGCGTTGGCTGTATGAGTAATGCCAACGCCGCGCGATCATTTCACATGCACGGCAAAACCACTTTCTCCTTCCGCTAACGAATCTTTCAGTGTTAACGCAGGGATAGCGTAGTCGCCGCCATTCTGCTGACGAAAGGCAATCGGTGCCGTGTCCGCCAGCAAATTGTGGCATCGTTGTAGATTGAAGATCAGCGCAAAAAATTCACTTCTCCCGCGCCCTAAAAATCATCACACTAGCCACCTTTACCGTTACGGAGTGATGGCATGAAAACCCGATTGCTGCTGGCGTTCGCGCTGCTCACCAGTTTGAGCGCGCCATTGCTGGCAGATGAAGATGGCGTCTCCTTTAGCCATAAGGACTGGGAACTCGCCTGCGACAACACCTTAACCTGCCGTGCGGCGGGTTACAGCGCTGAAGAGGGCGCAGGGGGATCGGTGCTGCTCACGCGTGCTGGCGGGCCCAATGCGCCGACCCACGGACGTGTGGTGCTGGCTGATACTGGCGATGATGACTCTAAGCAAGTGGATGCACTGGCGCTGTGGATTGATGATCACGCGCAGGGCGAAGTGACGAAAGCCGAGAACGATGAGTGGACGCTAACCGATGCGCAAACGCTGGCGCTGATTAATGCCATCAAAGGCAGTGGCAAAGTGGAGTTTCGCGGGGGCGAAGAGCCGTTCGAGCTTTCCAGCAATGGTGCCTTTGCCACGTTGCTTAAGATGGACGATGCACAGGGTCGTCTGAGTACGCCGGGCGCGCTGGTACGCAAAGGTAATAAGCCTGAAAACAGTGTTCCCGCGACGGTAGCCATGCCGGTGATTCAGCAGGTCAAAGTCGAGAAAGCCGCGCCGCGTCCGTTGAGTGCGGATGAACTGGCGTTGCTCAAGCCGAAGCTGATTGCTTCACTGACCGATGACGACAGCTGCGATAATCTGGACCCGACGGATGATCAACCCGAAGAAGGCGCTGAGCCGCTAACGTTAACGCCTGTGGATGACGCGCATGTGCTGATTGCCGCGCTGTGCTGGCGCGGTGCCTATAACGAAGGCTATGGCTATTGGCTGATGGATCGTGTGTTACAGGGTAAACCGCAGCTGATCACCGATTCCGGTTCTGATTACAGTGAAGGCGTGATTTCCGAGGCACAGAAAGGGCGCGGCATTGGCGACTGCTGGAGTACGGCGGCCTGGGTATGGGATGGCAAAGATTTTGTGCAGAGCAGTGATGCTACCACTGGTATGTGTCGTGCGATTCGCGCTGGCGGTGCATGGCAATTGCCGACGCTCGTTACTGATGTGAAGCCCGCATCCTAATCCTTTGGGCTTCACTCTTACAACAAGGCGGCCTGAAAAACGTACCCTGCGCGAGCTGAGTGTGCTGGATAGCCGTTATTGCGAGCTTACACCGCGCTTACACTAAGTTTAGCAGGGGCGAGTTCTGTCCCACCCTTGCCCTGTTTTCGCGTTATTTACCGCAACACTGCTTGTACTTCTTGCCGCTGCCGCACGGGCAGGGATCGTTACGGCCGGTTTTCTCGCCCGCGAAGTGCGGCAGCTGGGGTTCTGGATCGGGCTGCGCCATGCGCTGCTCTTGCCAGTATTCATGCAGTTCCAGCGCCGCCGGGCGAATGGCTTCAATGCTGGCTTCAAATTCGTCCGGCGAGAACGCTTCACGCTTTGCCAGCTCCGTTTCACTGCCGTGCAGCTTAATTGCATCCATCGCCGGTTGCAGGTTCTCCGGCAGTTGATCCCAATCCGTATCTAACGCCACGCCGCGCAGATAGCCATAACACCAGTCTTCCACCACAGTGAACTCCTGGCCTTCCATTTCCTGCGTGCCAAACAGAGGATCAAACTGCTCCGGAAATTCAGCCAGACGCTCAGCAATGTCGTTGAAGTGCTGGAAAATCAGCGCCATAAAGCGGTCCATTTCACGCTCGTTGGCCCATTTAGGAATGTGTTTCTTGTCACCCCACAGCGCCACCAGCCACTCACTCGGTTCGATATCGTTCGGGCCAGATAACAGTGCCGTCAGCATGCCATCCAGCTCGGAGGTATCCACCACCGACTGTTCATTGCCGTATTTCTCCAGCATATCTTCCAGCCAGTTCAGTTCTTTCTCGGTTAACGGGCCTTGGTTCATACGGCATCTCCTGTGCGGTGCGGGTAGGCAAAATTTTGACGGCGCGATTATAACGGGAAGCGGCACGGATTTACCGCTTTTTGCATATCGATTGCTGAAGCTTTCCTAAAAATCATTCGCCATAACATATTGCGCAACAGTATTGGCTGGAATGGAACGCCAGTGGCAGCGTAAACGCAGAATTTTACTGCGTGAAGGACAAAATTGTATGGCAGAAACATTGCCTGTGCTGGATTTAGCACTGCTGGAACTCCCGGATGCTGACCAGTCGCCTTATCTTGCCGAACTGCGCACCACGGCGCGCGATGTCGGCTTTTTCTATCTGATCAATCATGGCATCAATCCGCAGCTGCTGCAGAACGTGCAAAGCATTACGCAGGCGTTTTTTGCCCTGCCGGATGAGGAGAAGCAGCGTGTCTCGATGATCCACTCACCGCACTTCCGCGGCTACAACCGGGCTGGCGTGGAATATACCCGTGAGCAGCGCGACCAACGTGAGCAGTTTGATATTGGCGCGGAACGGGTGGCGTTAGCGTTACAAGCCGGCGATCCCGCCTGGAAGCGTCTGCAGGGTCCAAATCTATGGCCAGAGGCGCTGCCACAACTCAGGCCGGTGATCCACGCGTGGCAGCAGGCGATGACCGGTATTGCACTGCGCCTGCTGCGCGCGTTCGCCAAATCATTGTCGCTGCCGCCAGATGCGTTTGATGCGCTGTACGGCACACATCCCAACGAGCATGTGAAGCTGATTCGTTATCCCGGCCAGGCCAGCGATGCCAGTCAGCAAGGCGTCGGCGCGCACAAAGACTCAGGCTTCCTGACGTTTCTGCTACAGGATGAGCAGCCCGGCTTACAGGTCGAAGTGACGCCGGGGAATTGGGTGGATGCATTGCCAAAACCGGGCGCTTTTGTGGTGAATATCGGCGAACTGCTAGAGATTGCCACCAATGGTTATCTGCGTGCCACGGTACACCGTGTGGTGTCGCCCCCCGCACGTAAAGAGCGGGTTTCCATCGCCTTTTTCCTCGGTGCCCAGTTAGATGCCGAAGTGCCACTTTATCAATTACCGCCGCAACTGGCCGCTGAAGCACGCGGACCGACCAGCGATCCCACCAACCCGCTACTGCGTGAAGTGGGCTGGAACTATCTCAAAGGGCGTTTGCGATCGCATCGCGATGTGGCGGCGCGGTACTACGCCGACGCCCAGAACACTGTTCAATCATAATAAAAGTAAGGAAAGCACATGACTAAAAAGGTGATAGCGACCCTGGCACTGCTCTCGGTATTGAGCACTTATGCTTCGGCAGCCGCATTGCGCGTGGCGGCCGATCCGGTGCCGCATAGCGAAATCCTCAACCACATCAAAGAAACCGATAAAAAGCTCGATCTGAAGGTGATTGAGCTCAACGGTAATCTGAACGCCAATGAGCTGTTAGCTCGCGGCGATGTGGATGCGAACTACTTCCAGCATGTACCTTATTTGCGCGATCAGGAAAAAGCCTTGGGGGAGAAATTTGCAGTGGTGGCGACGGTGCATATTGAGCCGTTGGGCATTTACTCGCATAAAGTTAAATCCCTGAAAGATCTGCCTGATGGCGCACAGGTCGCGGTGCCCAATAATGTCACCAATCTCAGTCGTGCACTCTATCTACTGCAGGCCAGCGGTTTGATTAAGCTTAAAGACAGTAATGCCAGTACCTTAGTGACGACGGCGGATATTAGTGATAACCCCCATCATCTGAAGATCATTGGAATCGAGTCGCCGCAGTTGCCGCGTGCACTGGATGATGCACAGTTAGCGATCATCAACGGCAACTACGCGTTGCAAGCGGGTTTAGTGCCGTCGAAAGATGCGCTGGCGCTGGAACAGGCGAAGGATAATCCCTATGCCAACGTACTGGTGACCACGCCAAAACTGGCACATGACCCGCGCATTCTGGAACTAGCGAAAGATCTGGAGTCAAAACAAACCGCTGAATTTATCAACCAGCACTACAAAGGTTCAGTGATTCCGGTGAATCAATAATCCCTGCCGCCACCTGTTTCTGGCAGGTGGTGATTACCCTCTTCTGTGTTATATTTCGCCACAAATATTCACCGCACGTTTTGCTAAAAATAAAAAATACTATATAAATCAATTGCTATGAAAACCTTTACCAGGAACGATGGATGATGCAACGCATCATTCCGCTTTTGCTGCTGTTGTGCTGCAGTCTGCTGCTGAGCGCCTGTGGCACGCTGTCACAAACCTCCGCGCCGGTGGGCGATAAAGTCTATCTTTCCCACGCAACCTTCAATGAAAACGTCGATGACATCGTGCGGCATTACATGCAGCAGAAGCAGGTGTCTGGCATCAGCATTGCGATTATCCATCAGCGCCAGCCCGCGAAATTTTACAGTTTTGGTGTGACCGATGCGGTACACCGTTATCCGATCACGCCGGATACGCTGTTTGCTCTCGGCTCGCTGAGTAAAGGCATGACGGCGGAAGTGATTATTGAGTTGGTGGATCGCGGCGAGCTGCACTGGAATGATACGCTCGCCACACTGCTACCGCCGGAGGTGCCGCTCAGTGAAGATGCGAAACGCATTACGCTGCTGCAGTTGGTCACGCACACTTCGGGGCTACCGCGTCAGGATATGGATCTGCCGATGTTTATGAAATTTATAGCTTATCTGCGCAGCGGTGAGAATTTTTACGGTAACCTCGACAGTGATGCGGTGCTCAGCTACCTGGCTGATTTTGACGCGCCAGCAAAGCCGGCGGCACAATATTCTAATCTGGGGTATGCGCTGCTCGGCTATATCCTGAAGCATCGTCTGCATCAGGACATTGAAAGTCTGGCGCAACGTAATCTGTTTCAACCCCTTGGCATGACCAGCAGCAGCTTCAAACCGCAGAGCATGCGTGGCTATCCGATGCGCGCGCTGGGGCATGCGGGCGATCAGCCTAAGCTAATTCCACGTGGCGAACTGACGCCGGATTGGGCATTCAGCAATAACATGGTGGCCGCCGCCAGCCTGTATAGCAACGCGCGAGATTTAATCCGCTATCTTGATGCGCACCTGCATGATGGTGCCAATACGCCTATTAATGCGGCTTTTGCGCAGGTCAATCACGGTTACGAGCAACATGGCAATCAGTCGCAGAATATTGCCTGGGTAACGGACACCTATGGTGATCAGAAAATCACTTACCAGGTGGGTTACATTGGCGGTTACTCCAGCTTTATCGGATTTGATAAGCAAAATGGCAATGCCATTGTGGTGCTGCAGAACGCCTTTAACTGGAGCAACTATCTTGGTATTGCCCTGCTGATGGATCTGGCGCAGAAAAACCAAACCGAGTAAAAAAATGGTTGCTTGCAATTTTGCTGCGCCAAAAAACGCCTTTGCTGAGGTATGCTGTGCAGCGAATTTGACGCGCAAAGCGCGCCGGGGGAACCTTCTGCGTGCTGCACTTGTCAGTAAATTGGACAGTTAATAATTAACCAGAGTGGAAATCACCAATGCGCAGGACACACGTCACCCTTCTTTCTGCAGGAATTTTTCTGGGCGCTTTGAGCCTGACTCCAGCCGCACTGGCTGAAGGCGAGCAAACGGATAACGTACCACCGCCACCACAGGTGCAGCAGGTTGCGCCTGATGCACAAACTCAGGCTCCTGCTGCTGATGCACCGGCCAGCACTGAACCGGCGGAATCTTCCGGTGATGTAGCACCGATTCGTCCATCACAAAATGGTATGCAGGATGCACCCGTAGGAAAGAATAACTACGACCTGAACACCATTATCATCGACTACAAAGAGTACAAGGTCGGTGATGTGGTGCCAGATGAGTACCGCAAAAAGCAGTACACCATCGTTGAGTGGCAGCCGCGCCATCTGCCGGCACCGCAGCCTGGCACCCACTGGGCATATATCAATGCTAATTACATCCTGATCACCGACGATAGCGGCAAGATCGTGATGGGTAAATCTGGCGATATCTTCTTCAAAGGTTAATCCTTTGTCGCGGCGGCTATCAGGCCGCCGCTACTTCACGTCCAGGCACTGCGCGATGCGCGCAACGCCTGCAATGATTTGGCTGGTACTGCTGTTGCCGTATCCCAACACCAATCCTTGTTGTCTCTCGTCTCCCAGATAAAATCCTGACAATGCCCCGGGCGCATAGCCGCTGGCCATCATCCTCTCCACCACTTCTGCATCGTGTTGTGTATCAGCCAGGCGCAATACCAGATGCATGCCGCACTCGCCGCCCAGTAACGACGTCTGCGTTCCCAGGGTTAGCAACAGCGCCTCGCGCAAGCTGGTTTGGCGCTGGCGATAGAGACGACGCATTTTGCTCAGATGACGGCTGTAGTCCCCGCTGTGAATAAACTGGGCCAGCGCTTGCTGTTCGGGGCGATTCCCCCCGCGCAGTAATTCATGTAAAGCCGGACGTAACTGGGCCAATAGCTGGAGCGGCAGCACCATAAATCCAATGCGGAGTGCCGGAAACAGCGTTTTACTGAACGATCCCACGTAAATCACTGGTGATGGCTGCATCATGCCTTGCATCGCGGCGATCGGTTCGCCGCTGTAGCGGAAATCACTGTCGTAATCGTCTTCAATAATCCACGACTGATGTTGGCGCGCGGTGGCGAGAAGTGCCAGACGACGAGGCGCGCTCATCACCACGCCTGTGGGATATTGATGAGTCGGGGTGGTGTAAATTAATCGCGGCGGGCGCTGTTGCCAGCCACTTATATGCGGAGCCAGGCCTTGTGCATCCACTTTGATTGGCTCAACGCGCATATCCCCAAGGCGCATGGCGGCTTTTGCTCCGCGATAGCCCGGCTCTTCCACCCAACCGATGTCGCCGCGTTGGCTCAATAGAGACACGCACAGCGTTAGCGCCTGCTGTGCGCCTTCGGTGATGACGATTTGCTCCGGTGAACAGCGGACGCCGCGCGCCAGTGCCAGATGTTGGGCCAGTGCGGCACGCAGAGTAGGCTCGCCGAGCGGATCGCCGTAGCCGAGGAGTTGCTGTGGCTGATGCTGCATCACGCGATTGAGCGTTCGTCGCCACTGGGCCAGCGGGAAGTGTGCCAGCGCGGGAACACCGGGCCGCAGCGGCATCTCCTGACTTAGTGGTCGGTGGTTGGAGCGAAGCTGCGCCACTCTCGGCGGTAGCAGAGTGTCACTCGCGCTGACGTCGTGATGGGAGATGGGTGGCCGTTGCGCGAAAGGACTAATTCGGCTGCCTTGACGATCGCTAACCAGAAAGCCTTCGGCCTGAAGCTGTGCCCAGACGCCGGTTACCGTATTGCGAGACACCTTCAGATCGGCGGCCAATTGACGCGTTGAGGGTAAAGGCGTTCCTGCGGAAATCGCGCCTGTCAGAATGGCCTGTTTAATGCGCTGCAATAGCTGCTGCTGCAGCGTATGCGTGCCGTCGGGAATTAACGGTGTCAGTAACAGGCTGTGTAATTCACTCTCATTCATCGTGATTTTTCGTGGATCCATAAACTTCATCGAATGTGGTGCTTTTTAACATGCCAGCGAACTGGCACGCTGTGCAACAGACATTCACTGACAAGGGAATTGAGCGATGACGCAATACACGAACCTATACGGACAACCGGTTGGCGCACCTCTGCCAGAGTGGCAGTCACGAAGTTGGCCCGCTTATGAGACCTTCACCGGTCATTATTGCCGACTGGAACCACTCAGTGCTGAACGCCATGGTCGCGATCTCTACGCTGCCTATGCGCAGGCCAGCGACGGGCGCGACTGGACCTATATGTTTGCTGAGCCATTCGCCGATGAGGAGGCCTATCTGGCCTATGCCATACAGATTGAGCAGGGACGTGACCCAATGCATTTCGCGGTGATTGATCTGCACAGCCAGCGTGCAGTCGGGACGTTGGCGCTGATGCGCATCGACACCACGCACGGTGTGGTGGAAGTGGGGCATGTGGCGTTTTCGCCGCTGCTTAAGCAAACTCGCATGGCAACGGAAGCGCATTATTTGCTGATGCGTTATGCCATTGAGCAGTTGGGCTATCGTCGCTACGAATGGAAATGCGACAGCTGCAATCAGCCCTCGCGCCAGGCTGCATTACGCTTAGGTTTCCAGTTTGAAGGCATCTTTCGTCAGGCAATCGTATACAAAGGCCGCAGCCGCGACACCTGCTGGTTCTCCATTATCGATGGGGAGTGGCCGCAGTTGAAGCAGGCCTTTGAGCGCTGGCTGGCAGAAGACAATTTCAATGAGGATGGAACGCAGCGCGTAAAGTTGCAGGCGCTGCGCTAAGGGCATGTGACAGCCGGGCGAGGTGCCTGGCTCAGTTGCTTAACAGATATTTGGTGGTAAATGCGATCATTGTGGTGGCGATAGTAAACATGATGCGCCTCATCCACACATTGTCTTGTTTTAGCTCCGTGAAACCAATCTGCATACGTTGATCTAATTCGTTAAATTTAGCATCGTGCTGGTCGAGTTTTTCATCTATTTTCTCAAACCTCTGGTCGATTTTCTCAAATCTCTGGTCGATTTTCTCAAATCTTGCATCGATTTTGTCAAATCGCTGATTTACCTCCGTTTCGAATTTATCGACACGCCCTTCAAGAGAATCAATGCGATGGTTGGTCGCTCTTTGTTCCCGTGCCAGGGTTTCCATTGCTTGCGATAAGTCGAATTTGGTTAAGGTATTCTCTTGCTGCATTTCAGCAAAAATATCCACCATAACTTCGGCCTGTTTGTCCGCAACGCCCGCGTCCTGCAACGCTTTATAGGCTTTATGAGTGTTAAGCATTGTCAATATCATCCTTATTTCCTCTGGTGTCGTTCCATGAAGAGAGAAGCGTATCCAGAGGGTGATAGTTTCTCAATGTGATGATATGGATTTTGCGCGCCGTCTCGAAAAAAATCAATGCTTACAATAGGTAACGAGAACCGCTAATAAAAAAGGCCTGCGCGTTGGCAGGCCTGGATTTGCGGGTGAATGGCTTAATTCAGCGGCTGTGGAATAATTTTTATATCCACCATTCCAATACCCAATTTGCGCGGATCCTGTCCGGTAATATTGCCAATATTGGAGAGCTGTGGTTCGGGCGGCGTAATAATCAGATTATGGCTGCCGTTAGGATTGCTAAAGTGGAGCGTGGTGGTGGATAAATCATCACCCAGATTCAGCACCTGCTCCTCATCACCCACGCGGACTGGAATGGGGCGATGCGCGTTGGGCCCAAAAGCGCGTGCGGTGATCTGCACATCAAAGCGAGCCGGTAAAGGCTCGACATATTCGATGTTTACCTCAGGTGCCAGATTCGCATTTGACCAACGTCCCCAGCTCTCGGGGCGCGATATGCCGGTGAAACGTTTTACGCTGTCCGGTGCGCCGGGCACCGTCAGCAGGAAGCGATCGGCTTGATAGCGGATATCGTTATCTTCCACGCGAATCTGCTGCTCGTTGAGTTGATAAGTAGCGGCACTCACTTCGGCTTTCGGGAATTCAGCTTTACCCTTCCACTGCGGTTTATCAATGCGCGTCACCGTCGGTTTTGCGCCCATCTGGCCCATGGAGACACAGAGATCGGTAGAGAGTGCCAAATCAGGCTGCCATAAGCGGCCCATCTTGAAGCAACGATCGACCCAGACGAATTTATCCGAGGAGGTAAAGTCGGCGAGCTGGTAGCGCAGCGGGGCAGAGTATTCGCCTTCTGGCAGCGGCTCGACGCGATCCTGCCCGACGCGGAACAGAATCGGCAATTTGAAGGTGGAACCCGAGAAGCTGAAGGTGTTTTTCTGCTGATCGACGGTAAACGTATCCATCTTGCTGGGGAAGTTCCACAGCTGAATGATATCGGCTTTCCATGCCGTTACCTTCTGCGCCATATCATCAAACTGTGCCGATAAGGACGTCGAGGAGAGGCCGCTGCGACCGAGGCCAATCGCTTTATCACCGCCCAGAATATCCAGTACCGTCGCGCCGTTATCCAGGGTGCTGCGTTTGCCATCCAGCACTTCTGCCTGTGGCTCGTCACCACGAATTACCATAAACAGATCGCGTCTCGGCTGCTTAATCAGATACTGATGCGCGGTGTTATTCATGGCCAGATGATCCGAACTGACCACGATGATGGTGTTTTTAAACCATGGCGACGCTTTGATACGCGCAATCAAACGCGCGACATGCTCTTGTGAGCAGGCCACAGCGCTGAAGGATTGATTGGGTTTTCCGTCGTAGCTGTAACTTTTACGCTGACAGCTGCGTGAGATAAAGCCGTCAGGATGATGGGTGTCCACCGTCAGGGTAAACAAGGCAAAACGCTTTTGCTGGCGTGAAAGTTCTTCATACTTCTCAAACACTTCATCCATCACCGTGTCGTCGTAAAAACCCCAGTTGTTGCGGTAAGCAGGATCGGCAACCCGGCTCTTTAACTCTTCTGAACCATACATGTGTGCCGGGGCGAAGCCGTGTGAAAGTAAGAACGTGTCCTTACCCGCAAAGCGTAAATCGGCCCCCTGAATGAACCAGTTTTCATAGCCAGAATTCTTCAGGATATCGCCCAGGCAAATATTCTGAGGATAGAAGCTGGAAAGCGCGGCTGAGGCGTTACCATCAAAAGGTGCAAACAGCGGAATGCCACATTGCGAAGCCACCATCCCCGCGATGGTGTAATCCGTGCCGGGTAACTGCTCGGTTTCGCTGAAATCAATACTCTGGTCTTTTTCGCGGCTCAACTCCGGTGCGAGTCCGGGGAAAGCGTGCTGATCAAAATAGGTGCGCTCAAGGCTCTCACCGTAGATGTAGACCAGGTTGAGTTTGGGCTCGGAAATGGTTTTATTGGGCGTTTTGTAATAGTCGTCAAAATCAGAGTCGGCCAGGCGTGAGTGCGAGGCAATAAGATCCTTCACCTGGCGAAATGCCGGTGTGGTTTGCACCGAACCGGCGGCGCAGGCGATAGCCAGTAGACTCCAGCCCAAATGATGCGGCCGTTTGCGGCGACGTAGCAGCCAGGACAGCAGGCAAAACAGCAAAAATAGGCCAATGATTAATCCAATGGCGGGCACCACATATTTACTGATGCCCGCGCCTGTCAGGCTGTTGGTCAGGGTATACAACACCGCATCGGTGATGCCATCGCCGGTAAAATAGTTACTGGCAAACAGCGTGGCATTGAGCACGATAAACAGCGTGAGCAACACTAAGATCAGGATAAACCAGAATTTATTTCGCCCGGCTTTACAGGAGTAAACGGCGATGGCCGCCAAAAAGAGTACAACCGAAACCAACTCGGACAAGGTTTGATCCTCACATAAAATAGTGACGCCATCCTTGCGCCCTCGGCCCTCTTTGGGGGTTATGCATCAATTTATATGGGCTGTCACAGTGCTGCAACATAACCACACAGAATTGTGCGGCGGGTTCCGATTCGTTTAAGGCAGGTTTAAATTGACTATGCTTTGACCTGGCAGCAACGCACGCGCCGCTGCCAGCGAGGGGGAGAGGGAGGATTAGAGCTTGCCAGTGAGATACTGCGCTTCGCCGTCGGCAAAGCTCCAGTCACCTTTGCTGTTGGTGATAAAACTGATCATCAGATCGTTGCCCTGCACGCCACAATTTTCCTGCAACTCGCGGGCTAACTCTGCCATGAATAGCGTTTTCTGTTCTTCACTTCTTGGGCTGGTGTAAACGCGCACCATCACCAGGTTATCCGTCCGCTCAAAACCCAGACCGGTATCCTGAAACACCATCTGATAGCGTTTATTCTCATGAACAATCTGATAGCGATCGCGCGTGGGTACTTTAAACGCGGTTAATACCGCGCGGTGCGCCGCATCCAGCAAGGTGCGAATCTCTGATTCAGAACGGCCCTGAATCACGTCAAAAGTCAGTAACGGCATAAATAAACCCTCGTTTTTGCTCACAAGATAAGAGTAGGATGTGGCTCTATGCTGCCGCTTGCTGCAGGAAAGAAAAAGCGCGCTGGTTGAAATGATTATTTATTATTTTGAACAATCCATATGAAAGAAATCAAAACTGATGCGCTCTGGGTGCATTTGCACTGGCTAACGGTGCTGGCTGAACTGGGTAGTTTTACCCGTGCGGCTGAACGATTAGATGTCAGCAAAGCGGCCATGAGCCAAAAGATAAAAGAGCTGGAAGAGATGGCGGGCGTGTCACTGGTGCAGCGCACCACGCGCAGTGTGCGTCTCACCTCGGCGGGTGAAAAGCTGGTGGATGAGTTACGCGATCCTTTTGCGCGCATCGCCCAAAGCTTTTTCAGCGTGCGCGATGAGGCCGGGCCGGTACGCGGCTTAGTGCGTGTCAGCGCGCCGGTGGCGTTTGCACGGCAGCAGCTGGTGCCGATCATCGGTGATTTTTTGCGGGAGTATCCGCAGGTGCGGCTGCAGCTGGATGTCACTGACCGTCTGGTATCGCTGGGCAGTGAAGGGTTTGATCTGGCTATCCGTCACAGTCAGACGCTGCCTGAAACCCACGTTGCGTTGCCACTGTGTGAAACGCAGGCGCTGTTGGTGGCCTCGCCGGCCTATCTGGCACAAAACGGCGTACCGCAAACGCCCGAAGCGTTGCAGCAACATAACTGTTTGTACTACCCGCGCGGGCTGGAATCACCCCAGTGGCGCTTTCGCCCGGTGAGCGGCGTGAGTGAAACGGTCCAGGTGAAGATTCAGGGTAACTTTGCCACCAATAACAGCGAATCCATTCGTGACGCAGCATTGCAGGGATTAGGCATTGCGATGTTACCGGATTTCAGTGCCACAGCGGCGCTGGCCGCAGGTACGCTGCAACAGGTTCTGCCGCAGTGGCTAACCGTGGATGCTTTCGCCGATCGGCTGTGGATGGTGCGCCCGTATGCGGCACAGGTGCCACGGGCGGTGACCACCTTTATCCACTGGCTACGCGCGCGCTTTGTTGATGGGTGAAGCCAATGCCATTGCCGCAGGTGGCTGCATCATCTCACCCAGCAGGCTGCTGCGGTTGTAATTGCCTAAACGCAGGTTGAAATCGAGGTGCATCTGTTCGTTGCCGCTCAGCTTAATCACCGGCGGCGGCGTTAGCGGGCGTTGATTGAACAGGATGGCATGTGCAAATGCCTCGCTTTTCCAGCCGCTCAAACGCTGATAATAGTAGGCGTTGGCTTCGCACTTGCGCAGATAGAGATTCACCCGACGATATTCCCGCATGGCCGCCTGTTGCGCCAATGAACCCAACTGCTGTTGCGGTTGGTCAATTTTCTGGGTCAGCAGCGCATAATCATCGCGCTTGCTGAGCTCATTGAAATAATTCTGCTCACCCAGGTGTTTGATCGGCGCATACTGCTTCTGCCATTCACGAATAAACGGGTTGTTCGGTGCTGCCGCCAGGAACCAGTTTTCAATCACCGGCGCCAGGTAATTGACGGTGGAGATTTCACGATAATAACCAATCACATCCATGCAGCGTTCTTGATGTGCACGATGCACCCATGAGAGATCTTCAAATAACAACGTGCTGCAATCAATGGCAATGCCGCCATAACGTAATAACAATTCCAGACGAATCACTTCACTTTTTTGTTGTTCGCTTAATTGGGTTGAAGTGAAAATGAAATCGGGCAAAACTTCTTTTACCGTTAATCGGTTAAGTAAATGAATATCGTGGTCAGGATTATCTTTGCGTAGTTTTTGAATATTTAACATCATCGATTTGGGCAAATATTCATCGTCCCAATACATCCAGACTTTTTTCGGGATTTCTGGCAATGCTTTCTCGCCAGAAAACAACACGATATTGTCCTCTTCGCTGGGATCGTACTCCGGCGCGCAGAGCGCAGTATGCTGTTTTTTCTGCAGTAATGTCTGGCTGGTAAAAGCGATTCTTTTCCAGTTCTGCCAGAGCGCGAGCGCTGGCTGGAGACGTTTTTTATTCATGGTGCACCTGATTATTGTGATTATGGTGGCAAGGATTCCCTGATGCTGGCAGCTTATGCGCTCTTATGTTTCCTCACGGCTGTGTGTAAAAAGTACTCACATCAGCTTAATAAAGCATTCTCGCCTTAGAGGCTATTACTTTTTTTTGCTTTCAGATAAACCGGAAAATGAAGGATCCGTTAAGCATAAAATTTCCCGGAAATATTTGAATGGCCAACTGATTTTATAATTAATGGCTGTTAGGACTATTCCTAATAAAATAACCTGTGCATGGCGCAGGCTGTGGCTTAGATAAAAAATTCCCGCATTGAAATGGTTTAAAGAGGCTACATTTTTCGCTGGCCTGGCAGGGATTTGCCCCTTGTTGATGTAGGTTAACTACGCTTAAACGAGGTGGTTAACACAAAGGAGGCACTATGCAGCCACATAACCGTGGATTACTGGCGGTCGATAAACAGGGGAATCGGGTTCTTTTTCTCGATCCCGACACCTTTACCGTGCAGCAGGAGCTGAATGCGTTTCCCCCGCGTCCGCATGAATTACTGATGTTGCCCGAGCAAGAGAAAGCTTACGTGCCGATCTACGGTGACGGAATTCATGGCGACAACCCCCATCCCGGTCACAAAGTGGCGGTGATCGATCTGCGTAAAAGACAGATCAATGGTTTCATCGATTTATCTCCGTTGCAGTCGCCGCACAGCGGCCAGTTGGGGCGCGACGGCAAAGTTTATCTGTGTTGTGAAAACAGTGCGGCCGTTGCGGTGATTGATCCCTTTACCGACAAAGTAGAAAAAATCATTAAGTTGCCATCGCACAATGCCCATCGTCTGACGCTCTCGCCCAGCGGGCGTAAATTGTTCACCGAAAACGAAGAAGACGCCAGCATCACGGTGGTGGATCTGTGTGAGGCAGAAGGGCGCATCATCGACAACATTCTGCTGCCGGGGCCGATTTCGGGTATCGCAGCCTCGCCAAAGCACCCTTATCTGGTGGCCAGTGCGGCCGACGCGCCGTTGTTGTATGTGGTCGATAGGCAAAGCCACCGTATTCGCCAGCGCATTAGACTTACAGCCCACCAGCAGCCCTGCCAGGTGGTGCGCTTCAGTGCCAACGGTGAGCGGCTGGTAGCAATTGGCGATCAGGAACCGCTGATCACGCTGTTTGACGATTTACTCAATCCGTTGGGGGATATTCCGGTGGGCAACAAGCCAATGGATGGCTGTTTCAGCGCCGATAATCGAACGCTGTTGATTGCTAATGAGGGCGATGGCTCATTGAGCGTGATTGATTTGCTGCAAATGAAAGTGATCGCTACGCCGACCGCTGGAAAAGGCTGTGAGGTGCTAAGTTACTTCCAGTTGAAATGACGACGGGGGCTCCAGGCGGCAACGGTTGTCAGGCACCTGATAGTGAGGTCGGTTTGGATTAATCAGGGTTAGATAAATGGGCGATGGTAAATCGCACTGCTCCAGTGGCGGCTGCTGGCATGTTTCTCCGCCTGCCAGCCGCGTTTGCGCAATTCCCGGGCGATCATTTTGTTCATGATGCCGTGCCCCACCAGCAACACCGTTCCCTGTTTTGATAACGCCACCAGCTTATCAGCCGCCTGGCGTGCCCGATCCCGTGCATGGCCCAACGATTCCACATGCCCGGCATAGCCGCACAACCACAGCAGGCGCAACAGAGCGAGCCAAACGGTCAGCGGCAGATGCAGGCGCTCAAATGGCAACAGCGGCATCGCGACTTCACTGAAAACGTCATCCACCTCATGCGGTTGCAGGCCGAGGCGCGTGAGCGAGGAGCGCGCACGTGGTAACGGGCTGGAGGCGATCACACTGGCCATCCGGGCGATGGCCATACTACGCGGCGGCGGTGAGTCGCAGATATCGGCAAGGTCATAGCCTTCACACCAGTCGGCCAGCGCTCGCGCAGTAAAGCGCCCGCTTACCGGATGGTCAGGTTTGCCGTGTCGCATGAGGATGATGGTCATAAGCGTCCTGTGTGATTTTTATCCAGTGTAATGCAGGTGAGGGCTGAACCGCATTCGCGAAGGGGTTTTAAGATTAATTCGCAATTGTCATCAAAGCTTAACTGATTTGTGCGAAAAAAAGCGCGATGAAGGATCAGCCGCCACTCAGCTAATGATAAGCGATGCTCGTTAATTACATTTGGGTTAACGCGCTTTTACTTACGAGCATTAGATGTAATGTCATGAATTGACGCCATTTTTGCCTTTTAATCCCGGGTTATAGTGAAGATAAATTAATAATTTTCACTTTTATCACTTGATTTATCTACGCGCGTAGATAGACTGTATCCACAGTGATAACTCACGGTGCCAGAGACAAAGTTGGCCTTGAGATGACGTAGTTACATTTGCCTTACTAATGCGATCGATGAAAAAAACATCGGCGAGAACAGGCGGATGAGTGAATTCCAACACCAGGGAATTCTTTGACTTTCATCCAGGTTTGCCTACTGAACGTCGTCACCGGGGAGTTCCGCTTGTTGCAAGGGAACCGTCCCACGGAAGGGCGTTTGCTGTTTTCACCTATTTCAGGGAAAAGGTCATGACGGTACATCAGTCCGTTTCGCAACAAACTTCACTGAGCACCTCTTCAGCTGCTGACATGCGGCTGGAAACCTCCTCTGGCCGCAAAGATTTCTGGCGCGCCACCTTCTCTTGCTGGCTTGGTACGGCAATGGAGTATGCGGATTTCGCGCTCTATGGCCTGGCGGCGGGTATCATTTTTGGCGATGTATTCTTCCCTAATGCCACACCTGCCATGGCGCTGCTCTCCAGTTTTGCGACCTGGTCGGTCGGGTTCATCGCGCGTCCGATTGGTGCGCTGCTGTTTGGCTGGATCGGCGACCGTAAAGGCCGCAAAACCGTCATGATCGCCACCATCATTCTGATGGGTGCATCGACAACCTTAATCGGTCTCATCCCTTCTTACGCCACCATCGGCGTCTGGGCACCCGCCTGTCTGGTGCTGCTGCGCTTTACTCAAGGACTGGGCGCGGGTGCGGAACTCTCCGGTGGCACCGTGATGCTGGGCGAATATGCTCCGGTTGAACGTCGTGGTCTGGTCTCTTCAGTAATTGCACTTGGCTCGAATAGCGGCACGTTGATCGCCTCGCTGGTATGGCTGGCGGTGATTCAGATGGATAAACAAACCCTGTTGGATTGGGGCTGGCGTATTCCGTTCCTCAGCAGCGTGCTGATTGCCGTGGTCGCGTTGTGGCTGCGTCGTCATCTGCGTGAAACGCCAGTGTTTGAACGTCAGCAGGCGCTTTTGCAGGCGGAACGCAGCGCCACGTTGCAGCATGCAGCCGTCGACGTTGATACCCGCAGTTTCTGGCAACGCAGCCGTGCGTTTTGGACCATGGTCGGCTTACGCATCGGCGAAAATGGTCCCTCTTACCTGGCGCAGGGCTTTATTGTCGGTTACGTCGCGAAAGTGCTAATGCTCGATAAATCGGTGCCAACCACGGCGGTGTTTATCGCCTCGCTGCTGGGTTTCCTGATTATCCCGTTCGCCGGTTGGATGTCTGACCGCTTCGGCCGCCGCATTACCTATCGTGGATTCTGCCTGCTGCTCATGATTTATGCCTGGCCGGCATTCAGTCTGATGGACAGCCACGACCCGGCGATTGTGATCCCGGTGATGGTCGTGGGCATGGCGCTGGCTTCACTCGGCATTTTTGGGGTGCAGGCCGCGTGGGGCGTGGAAATGTTTGGCGTTAAACACCGTTACACCAAGATGGCGGTGGCGAAAGAGCTGGGGTCTATCCTTTCTGGAGGGACAGCACCTTTAGTGGCTGCGGCGCTGTTATCGTACACCGGACACTGGTGGGCGATTGCCGTGTACTTCTCGGCGATGGCGACCATTGGTTTTCTGACCACGTTTGTGGCACCGGAAACCCGTGGGCGCGATCTGAATCTGCCGGAAGATGCGATCTGACGCGCAACAAGCTGTAAATGAAACAATGCCATTGGCCGGATATTCCGGCCAATGGCATTCATGCAGAGGCAAGAGCATTGGCGAAATCCCCAGGCGGAAATGTAACGCGTAGCGATGTGGCGAAAGTCGCCGGCACGTCAGTGGCGGTGGTGAGCTACGTGATTAATAACGGTCCGCGCCCGGTGGCGGAAGCCACGCGGCTGCGCGTGCTGGAAGCAATTAAGCAGACCGGCTATCGACCGAATGCGGTGGCGCGTGCATTGGCTTCCGGCAGCACCAAAACGTTTGGCCTTGTCGTGCCGAATATCAGTAACCCGTTCGTGGCCTCGATGGCGCATATGCTGCTGCAGGAGTCGCTGGATCACGGCCACGTCATGCTGCTGGGTGATGCCGGAGACGATCGCAAGCGTGAGCTGGAACTGATTCAGGGCTTGCTGAATCGCCAGGTAGATGGCCTGTTTTACAACAGTGTTGACCGCCATCCTTATATTGATGTGATTCAGGCCAGCGGCACGCCGCTGGTGATGCTGGATCGTGTTGAACCGCGTCCTGGCGTGAGCATGTTGCGGGTGAATGAGCGCGAAGCCTCACGTCAAGTGACCGAACATCTGCTCAGTCACGGCTATCAGCAGGTTGGCATGATCAGCGGTCCGCTGGAGATGCTGAATGCGCAGGATCGTATTCAGGGCTGGCGCGATGCCATGGCAGAGAAGGGCCTGCAGGTGGATGAAGCCCAGATTTTCCCTGCCAGTTATTCACGACAAGGCGGTTACGACGCTACAAAACGTATGCTTGCCAGCGGACAGGTGCCGCGCGCGTTGTTTACCAGCAATGAAGGCCAGGCGATTGGCTGTATCCGCGCACTCTCTGAGCACGGTTTGCGCGTGCCGCAGGATGTCGCGCTGGTGTGCTTTAACGGCACCGATCAATCCGCATTCCATGTCCCGACATTGACGACCGTACGTCAACCGCTGCGTGAAATGGCACGTAGCGCTATCGCCATGCTGAAAAATTGGGATGGCGAAGCTCAACTGGCGGAGTTCCCTCACCATCTTGAAATCGGTGAGTCTTGTGGCTGCCTGCTTACTCAACAAAAATAAACTTATAACATTATGAAAAGACTGATTATTGATTGTGATCCGGGAAATGGAATTGCAGGGGCGAACACCGATGACGGCCTGGCGCTGGCACTGGCGTTGGCATCACCTTCGCTGTCAGTTGAACTGATTACCACCGTCACCGGCAATACGCCGAGTGCGGTAGGGGCGCAGGTTGCCAAAGATTTACTCCAGCGATTAGGGCTGAATATTCCCGTGGTGCAGGGCGCGTTGCAGGCACTCCGTGAAGATCCTGCGCCCTGGCGCGCGCGCCTTGATGGCGTAAAGGATGCCCCCCTCGCTGAACTGTGGCGGGGCGTGCGCAAACCGCAATTGCTCGCGGCAGATGGCAATGATGCAGCTGGCGTGATGGGTCAGCTGATTTGCGATAATCCTGGTGAATTCACTCTGGTGGCAATCGGTCCGCTGACCAACGTGGCGCAGGCGCTGCAGCGCTATCCGCAAATGGCCGAATCGGTGGCGGAGATTGTGATCATGGGCGGTGTGTTCGCTTTAGATGATTACATCAAAGACACCAACTTTGGTCTGGATCCCGAAGCGGCGCATCAGGTGCTGCACAGCGGTGCGGCCATCACACTGGTGCCAATGGATGCCACCACACAAACATTGATGACCCATCAGGATCTCAATCGTCTGACGAACAATGATCATCCACTGCCTCAATTTGTCCGCGAGACACTGCGTCCGTGGATTGACTACTCGATTCGCACTCGCCATCTGCCGGGCTGCTGGATCCACGATGCGCTGGTGATTGCCTGGCTACTCAATCAGCGCGTGGCGGATGGGGTGGATTACTTTGTCGATATTGAGTTGCGATCCGGTGCGACGCGCGGCAAGAGCTGGCGATATCGTTCGCCACTGCGTCTGGACATTGGCGTACCGGAACATACCGGCGCACTGGTACATGTGATGCAGAACGTCAACAATCCGTTGCTGCTGGAGATGATTGAAAGGGCATTTAATCAGCTGCAGCGCTGATTGCCCATTACTGGGTGCGACACCTTTTGTTGCACCCGTCTTTCAGCAATAACGCTTGAATATGCTCTACGACGTTGGACTGCAGCCCTGAAGTGCAACTTTCCACTCGATGACATGCTTCCTTACACCGCGAATCACTCCCTGACAATTCCCTGCCGCAGCCATTCTTTCTGACATGCTATATACAAATAGTTAACACAATAATAACCAGCGAAATCATTCGCCGGATAACGTTCCAATAAATTCTGGTCAATGAACCGGAAGCTAATCAGACAGGATACCCCTATGTTCAACTGGACTGCGACCCAGCGAAACGTGGCGTTTGCCAGTTTCGCCAGCTGGACGCTGGATGCGTTCGACTTCTTTATCCTGGTGTTTGTACTCAGCGATCTTGCCCAGTACTTCAATACCAGCGTCTCCGATGTTTCTGTTGCCATTATGCTCACGCTGGCGGTTCGACCGATTGGCGCGCTGATCTTTGGTCGTCTGGCTGAGAAATATGGCCGCCGCCCGATTCTGATGCTCAATATCGTGATGTTCTCGCTGTTTGAGCTGCTCTCTGCCTGGTCACCAAACTTTACGGCGTTCCTTGCCTTCCGCGTGATTTATGGCGTGGCGATGGGCGGTATCTGGGGCGTGGCCTCTTCGCTGGCGATGGAAACCATCCCGGATCGTTCGCGTGGGCTGATGTCCGGCATCTTCCAGGCGGGCTACCCTTGCGGCTACCTGCTGGCATCGATCATTTTCGGGCTGTTTTTCGAGTCGGTGGGCTGGCGCGGCATGTTCCTGATTGGAGCACTGCCGATTCTGTTGCTGCCGTTTATCTATTTTAAAGTGCCGGAATCTCCGGTCTGGCTGGCCGCGCGCGAGCGTAAAGAGAGCACGGCGCTACTGCCGATCATTCGTCAGCATTGGAAAATCTGCATCTATATGGTGCTGCTGATGGCGTGCTTTAACTTCTTTAGCCATGGCACTCAGGATCTCTATCCCACTTTCCTGAAAGTGCAGCATCAGTTTGATCCGCACACCGTGAGCATCATCGCCATCAGCTATAACATTGCGGCGATGCTGGGCGGGATTACCTTTGGTGCGCTGTCAGAACGCATTGGCCGTAAGAAAGCGATTATCCTTGCCTCCTTCCTTGCGCTGCCAGTGTTGCCGCTGTGGGCGTTCTCCAGCGGATCCTGGATGATTGGCATCGGCGCGTTCCTGATGCAGTTTATGGTGCAGGGCGCGTGGGGCGTGGTACCGACCTATCTTACCGAACTGGTGCCTTCGAATGCGCGCGCCGTGCTGCCGGGCTTTGTTTATCAGTTGGGTAATTTGATTGCCTCGGTCAATGCGACCTTGCAGTCACGCATTGCCGAGGCGCACGGCGGCAACTACGGCCTGGGGATGGCGATCGTTGCCGGTACGGTGGCGGTACTGATTTGCGTGTTTGTCGCCTTTGGGCGAGAGACGCGGGGTATTGAAATATCGGGTGCCGTGGCGCGCGAACAGCGTTAAAGCGCCTCGCAGACGTCGACCCATTTCGCCGCAGTCAGTTCAGCCATGCGCTGCGGCGAAATGCGCACTGCGCTGTGAATCGAACCTGCCGCGGGCAGCACTTCATCAAAACCGCGCAGGGTCACATCACAATAAACGGTCAGCGGATTTTCCAGTCCGAAGGGACAGACGCCGCCCACCGGATGTCCGGTCCAGTTCACCACCTCATCGACACTTAACATGCGTGCCTTGGCGCCGAGCGCGGCTTTCAGCTTGCGGTTGTCTAGGCGGGCATCACCGCGCGTGACGATCAGCACAATGGCATCTTTCACTTTCAGCGACAGGGTTTTGGCGATTTGTCCCGGCGTCACGCCATGTACGCGTGCGGCCAGTTCTACCGTGGCGGTGCTCTCCGGCATCTCGATGATGTCGATATCCGGTGCATGTTCGGCAAAGAAGTGCCGTACCGACTCCAGGCTCATTTTTTTCTCCGGTAAAAACAGAGCCTAAAAGCTGCCACAAGGGGGGAAAAGTGTAAACGGGATAAAAAGAGAATCTGTAACAGAATGCGCGCCGGTTAAACCACTTTTAACGTGCAGTTACCGCAGCGTTCCACGTCCGGAATGCGATAGCGCTGGCAGCAGCTGCGGCGTTCCATCTCGCCATTTCTCGGGATCATGGTGCGATAAAGCGGATTGTCGCTGCCGTCCAGCAGCGTCTGGCTGAAGAACAGCGCCTGTTCCAGCTGGGTGATAACGGGTGCGGGCAACTGGCTTTTCAGTTCACCGAGGAACCAGTAAAACGAATACCCCATGTTATTCCAGATGAGTTTGGCGTTGATATCACCGTGCTGCGTCATGCCGTTGACGGCAGGGATCAGGCATTGCTGAATCAGGCGGTCAATGCGCTGCTGCGCACTTAGGTAGCGTGCCTCTTCATCTTCCTGCACATCAATCCAGAAAGCACAGGGATGGCCGTTCTCATGAAATTCCACATGGATCAGATGTGGCGCACATTTCAGCGCCCGCGGCTCCTGCAGCAACATCAACATGAGTGGCGCTAACAGTAAACCAAAATACCATTGCGCCCACAGTGACTGCAGCGGTTTGGCTTCATGCTGCATATCAGGGTGATTGCGGTAAAGATAATCGCTGTAGCGCTGCGTCAGGCGACGATAGTGCAGCGGTGTGGACCAATCTGCCAGTGTTAATGTCCCTGCCGGTGCGGTCTGGCCGAGCTTGACGTTATCCAGCATGTAGCTGCGTTGATCACGCATCAGATCTTCCAGTGCGCTCGCTAAACTGCGGTCGCTCTGCATAAAGATCAGCGGATGTTCGCTAAAGCGATGATCCTGACGTGTGATGATGGGCATGCCGGTCCTGAGTGATAACGGGAATCGTGAAACAAATGATAATCGTTACCGTCAATGCGAACAAGATGTCATCAAGTGGAGAAGGGAGCGGAGCCACTTATCAGGAGCAGACGCCACTCCGTGATAAATCGCTTCGCTGTGGAAACGGTTAAATCAGGTCGTTACTGACTGGCGTAAGCTTCGGCAAATCTTCCCAGGCGAGTATGGTGTTACGTCCCTGATTTTTCGCTACGTACAACGCGCGATCAGCATTCGCCACCGCCTGGTCAAACTCATCACCAAAAATAGGCGCGATGCCGGCGCTGATGGTGACGTGGGTAGAGACCTTTTCATTAAAGCGATGTGGAATTTCCAGATCCACGACGTACTGACGGATGCGCTCTGCCAGCTTCATGGCAATCGACGCATTCACATTGGTCATCAGCACCAGAAACTCTTCACCGCCATAACGCGTGACCACATCGCGCGAACGCACGGCATCACGAACCGCGACCGATACCCGCGCCAGTGCCTGATCGCCCATCGCGTGGCCGTAGTTGTCGTTGTAGGCTTTGAAGTGGTCAATATCCAGCAGCAGCACGTAATGACTGCCCGCATGGTTTTCCAGAATGGTGTCGAGGCGATTTTTCAGACCGCGACGGTTATACAAACCGGTGAGCGGATCCAGCATACTCAAATCGCTAAAACTCTCTTTTTCCTCATACAACTGACTCACCAGCCGTCGGGTAAAGGTATCAAAACGGCGGCGCATTAAATGATGCAACGAGAAACCAATTAAAGGCAGCGTAATCGTAAAAATGATCATCATTAAATGCTGACCATCATCTAATAACAGTACGGTTAATACTGGCGGCGTAATGTGTAAACAAAATGCGATCAAATAATCACTCAGCGCAATGGCACTCACAAAAAATACGCTTAACAGGCTGATTATTAAAAAGCTGCCATCAAAATAAAAAACCTGATGATACCTGTGGTTAATGTGCCACGCCCACAGCGCGCCTAATATCATGGCGACAGGATTTAATAGCGGTAATTTCCGTTTTGGCATCATCAGACAAACGGTGAGCAAAGTCAGACTGAAAGCCGCGACAATGCCTACTGGCAGCGAGCTTACCGGGCTATCTGTGCCTAAAAAAGGTAACAGGCAAAAAAGCGAAACGGCGACATTTAAAAACAAAAAGAGCATCAGCGAAAGCCGATATTTGCTGTGTTTCAACTCATCATAAGATTGTAATTTCATTATTATTACTCTTCACAGCCCTGAAATATCAAAGCGCTACCCGTGGGAAATACTCCCGAAAATCGGATAGTGAGCACGTTATTGACGTGTTATCGAAATAGTTATCGGCGGCAATTTAGCATTTTCCAGTAAATCTGTCATCCAACGCGTCCCGCAATAAAAAATTCGCTGCAAGATGAGAAATATTGTCATATGATAATACGAATATTTATCATTTGAGGGTTGCGCGATGATCATGGCGATGTTGGCTGCCTGCGGCTTGTGGGGTGTGAGCTGGATGATGGGTAAACGGCTGGACAGTGGCTGGGGGGTATTGTTGCCCTGTGCCGCCTTACCGATTTTCGCGCTGTGGGAGCCAAGTTTCGGCCAATGGCGTGTGGTAATGATTGTGGCATTGCTGCTGACGGTAGTAATGCTGTTCCATCATCGCCTGCGTCACTATTTGCTGCTGCCTTCTTGCCTGGCATTGGCCGGTGGTGCCGCGGCCGTGACGGTAAACTTCCATATTATCTGATGCCGTTTCCGAACGGCAGAAACGACAAAACACGCTTAGCGCGTGAGTTTTTCGTTTAATTCAACGTTGGAATTTTACTGCCGGGAAGGTAAGACAACGTGGTGCGAAGGGAGGGACTTGAACCCTCACGTCCGTAAGAACACTAACACCTGAAGCTAGCGCGTCTACCAATTCCGCCACCATCGCATTGTGTTGTCTTTTCTTGTTTATACCATCGCATTGGTGCGAAGGGAGGGACTTGAACCCTCACGTCCGTAAGAACACTAACACCTGAAGCTAGCGCGTCTACCAATTCCGCCACCATCGCTCAGTGCTATGATATAAACTTTGTGATTATTGGTGCGAGGGGAGGGACTTGAACCCTCACGTCCGTAAGGACACTAACACCTGAAGCTAGCGCGTCTACCAATTCCGCCACCGTCGCGTACCGTGCAACACCCTAAAGTATTGCTAACCACGGAGGCGCATTCTAGAGATTTTACTCTTTGCGTCAATACATATTTCACGACGATGAAACGATTGCTGCAAAAAACAACATTTTCACCGTCATGAAGATCAAAATGCGTTATTTACGCGTTTTGGCGCCGCGTCCGTACACCGCACGGTACACCTTAAAGCGGCCGGTTTGTGCCAGCACTTCGTGGTTACCGAAGGTCTCATCCAGAATCTGCGGATAAGGCAGGAAGGCGTTGGCGACAATACGCAGTTCACCGCCGCTGTTCAGATGCTTCAGCGCGCCACGAATCAGCGTGTTGGCCGCATCGAGGCTGGTTTGCAGGCCATCATGGAACGGTGGATTAGAGATGATCATATCGAAGCGGCCGGTGACATCTGAGAAGACGTTACTCGCAAATACTTCACCTTCCAGTTCGTTGGCGGCCAGCGTCAGTTTACTGGCTTCAATCGCTGCGGCGTGTACATCACACAGCCACAAACGGATGCGTGGAGAGATTTGCGCCATCACGGTGGCAAGCACGCCGCTGCCACAGCCGATATCCAGCACTTTGCCACGGAAGTGCGGCTCCAGCGTGGAGAGCAGCAGATCGCTGCCGATATCCAGTCCATCGCGGCTGAATACGCCTGGCAGCGTGTGGATGGTAAGATTTTCGATCATGTAAGTATTGCCGTAGCTGCTGGCATCAAAGGTTGGCTGTGTATCCAGACGACCATGATAGAGCCCGCAACGACGAGCACTGTCGACTTTTTCCAGTTTCGCCCAGTCTTCCAGCATGCCTTCTGCACTGCGCACGCCGCTGCGGTTTTCACCGACCACAAAGATATCGCAGCCAGCCGGCATCAGTGACAGCAAGTTCTGCAGCTGGAACTGTGCTTCCGGCTTGTTCTTCGACCAGAAGTAAACCAGCGTATCGCAGCCTTCAACATCGGCGGCAGTGGCCACCATGCTGTAAACCGCACGTTCACCGAGGCGACGGCTCAGGTTCTGCCAGTGATGGTATTGCTGGGTGTGCACGCGCGTTGACGCGGTTTCCAGCTGGGCGGGCAGGTCATCCTGCAGGTCGCCAGCAAACAAAACATTGCGGGCGGTAAATTCATCACTGTGGCGCAGAATGACTTCGCTGGCCGGGGTAAAAGCAGACATGGAACGCTCCTGTTAAATCAGAGCGGGGATTATAGTGCTTTGTTGGCGCATGTTCGATGGGTTTGCTAGCATAGCGTCGCATTCTGGCAGCATAACGGGTAATAGCATGAGCACAAGGCGCGACTGGCTTCTACAGCAAATGGGGATTACGCAGTACCAATTGCGGCGTCCGCGCGTGCTGCAGGGCGAAATTGCGGTGACGCTGGCACCGGATACCCGTCTGGTGATGGTGGCGGAACATGCGCCCGCGCTGCAGGAACCTTTGATTCGCGATGTCTTGCGCGCCCTGAATATTCAGCCTTCGCAGGTGATGACGCTGACGCCAGAACAGCTGCCGATGCTGCCTGAGCAGGTGGATTGTGCGGGTTGGTTACTGGGCGTCGAGAGCGAATACACTTTTAACGGCATTACCTTCTCCACCGCCGTTTTCAACGAATTAATCAGCAGTGGCGCGGCAAAACGCGCCCTGTGGCAACAGATGTGTAATCATGACAGCCATCTCTTTAGTCACCCCTGAAGACCAGCCGCAGCTGCTGGCCATTGAACGTCGCAGCCACGCGTTTCCGTGGAGCGAGCAGACGTTTGCCAGCAATCAGGGCGAACGTTTTGTGAATTATCGTCTGGAAGCCGAGGGTAAACTGGCGGGATTCGCCATTACCCAGGTGGTGCTGGATGAAGCCTCGCTGTTCAACATTGCAGTCGACCCTGATTTCCAGCGCCGCGGCTTTGCGCGCCAACTGTTGCAACATTTGATTGCTGAGCTGGAAAAGCGCGATGTGATGACATTGTGGCTGGAAGTGCGTGCCTCGAATCATCCGGCGATTGCGCTGTACGAACAGCTCGATTTTCATCAAGTGAGCGTTCGTCCTAACTACTATCCCACCGCCAACGGCCGTGAAGATGCCATTATCATGGCGCTAACTCTGTAAAAAGGGACACTATGTTAAATGACTGGGACTGCATCCTGTTTGATGCGGATGACACACTTTTTCATTTTGACGCTTATGCCGGTTTACAGCGCATGTTTGCCAGCTATGACGTGCACTTCAACGATCAGGATTACGCCGATTATCAGGCAATCAACAAACCGTTGTGGGTCGATTATCAAAACGGCACCATTTCAGCGTTGCAGCTGCAAACGCGTCGTTTCACCTTGTGGGGCGAGAAACTTAGCGTAGCGCCTGAAGTGCTGAACAGCGATTTTCTCAGTGCGATGGCAGAGATTTGCCTGCCACTCGAGGGCGCCGCCGAGCTGCTGAATACGCTTAAAGGCAAAGTGAAGATCGCCATCATCACTAACGGATTTACCGCCTTGCAGCAGGCGCGTCTGGAACGTACCGGATTCCGCGAGTTCTTCGATGAGCTGGTGATCTCTGAGCAGGTCGGCGTACCGAAGCCGGATGTGGCGATTTTCGACCACACGCTGCAATTGCTCGGCAACCCGGATCGCAGCCGGGTGTTGATGGTCGGTGATACGCCTGAATCTGACATTCTGGGCGGCATGAATGCGGGACTGAAAACCTGCTGGATCGATCACGGTACGCGCCCTTTGCCGGAACACATCACGCCAACCTGGCAGGTGAAGACGCTGACTGAGCTGCAAGCGTTGCTGACAGAACGCTAAAAGTATCTATTCACCGTTAACGTTGTGATGATTCGAAGAAGCCCGCTGTGCGGGCTTTTTTTATGATAAAATCTATGCATAAATCTATTCACAAATCTATTCATCAGACGCTGATAGGGTGAACGACAATGGCCGATCTGCAAAGTTTGCTGCTAGCGGGACCGCTCAGTGCTGCCGATTTACTGCAACGCTCTGGCATTAGTCAGGCGACGTTGTCGCGGCAATTACGACAACAGCCCCAAATCGTGAAATGGGGCAGAGCCCGCGCGACGCGTTATGCTTTGCTCCGTCCGATTCGCGGCGAAAGCCGCTTCCCACTGTATCGCATTTCTGCACAAGGCCAGGCGCAGCCCGCTGGCACTCTGTTACCCACCTGGCCGCAGGGCAGTTGCCTGCATCAGGATGAGCAGGGACGAGGGCACTTTTACGAAGGGTTACCGTGGTTTTTACAGGATATGCGCCCGCAAGGCTTTATCGGTCGTCAGTGGGGTAGAGAGAATGCCCACCCATTGGGATTGAATGATGACATTCGCCTGTGGAGTGACGATCAGTGCTTAATGGCGCTGGCAAGCGGTGGTGTTGATATGCCGGGCGCGTTCATCCTCGGTGAACGCACCTATCAGCGTTGGTTAGAGCAGGAAGCACCGCGCGCCCTCAGTGAAGAAGAGAAAGCGTTAACGTATCCGCAGCGAGCACATCATGCGCTGAGTGGGGATGAGCCCGGGTCATCAGCGGGTGGCGAGCAACCTAAATTCCTCTGTTATGCCGCGACAGCCAATGGCGATCGTCACTGTCTGGTGAAATTCACGGTGGCGCGCCACAGTGATAATGCTCAGCGTTGGCGCGATTTGCTACGTGCGGAACATCTGGCATTAAAACATCTGCAAGCTACAGGCGTGGCCGCGGCGCAGAGCCAGTTGATTGAAGGTGCAGAGCAGTTATTTCTCGAAGTGCAGCGTTTTGATCGCATCGGTGAGCGTGGCCGACGTGAGATGAGTTCACTTGAGGCCGTCAGCGCAGAGTTTGTTGGTCATCAACAACACTGGCCTGCCGCGCTGTGTGAACTGCACCATCAGCAGCGCATTGATGATGTCGCCCTACAGCGTGGCACCTTGCAATGGGCATTTGGTCGCCTGATTGGTAACAGTGATATGCACGCAGGGAATTTGTCTTTCTTCACCGACCAGGAAAAATTCAGTCTGACGCCTGCCTACGACATGCTGCCGATGGCACTGGCACCGAACTCGCAGGGGCATATGCGTGATGAACTGGCATTAACGCTGGATTTTTCATTACCAGGAGAGGTGTGGCGTGCTGCCAGCACTATGGCGAAAACTTACTGGCAGGCGATTGCGGATGACGAAACGTTCAGCGCAAACTTCCAGCGTATAGCCATGCAATCATTGCAGCAGTTGGATACGCTGGATGAGACCATCCGCAAAATGGCTTAACGGCTTTTTTCATTCTCTGAGGTGGTGGCCGCTTCTTCTTCCTCACGTTCCTTATCTTCTTTCACCGCGCGACTGGCGGTAAGCAGGAACGGTGATTGCTGCCAGCGGGTGCGGCGGTCGCGTAGTAGGGTGCGAGTCAGAATGATGCCAATCGCCAGTGCCAGCAGCATCATCAAACGCAAAATGTTGGTGGTGTTGTCCACCTGGCGCGATTCGGTGACCAGCACGTGGGTATCCAGCGTGACGCGCAGGAAACCTTGCGGCCCCTCTTTGCCTTCCAGTGGCTGCACGATTTGATGGTTGAAGTAGCTGCCGGCACGTTTGCCATCCAGCGCCAGACGATCGCGCACGTTAATGCTTTCGCCGCTGTGCGCCACCAGGCTGCCGTCGTCGGCATACACTGAGGCATCGAGAATGCGGCTGTTGTCGGTCATCTGATTAAGGATGGCTTCGATTTGCGTGCGATTGTCGTCGCTGTTATCCATCAGCGGTTTCAGGCTAAACGCCACCTGACGCGTCAGCGTATGCGCCAGTTCTTCCACCTGCTCAGAGCGGGCCATTTGGTGGCCGAGACTGAACCAGGATGCCCCTTGCATCAGCACCACTAACAGGGCCAGCGAGATAAGAACAATCACCGTGCGATGCAGGCGAAATTTCAGTGCGGTTTTAACCATCAGAAACCCGTGTGACGTAACAGCAGAAAGGCTGGCAATTATGTTGCCAGAACCCGCGCAGACAAGGTAGCCTCTTGCGTGGTTTTGTTGTCCCTACAGGAGCTGTAATGCCAAATCGTCTTACCTGGTGCGATCTGCCCGCCGATGTTTCACTCTGGCCGGGTCTACCCCTTTCCCTAAGCGGTGATGAAGTGATGCCGCTGGATTACCGTGCCGGTCGAACTGGCTGGTTGCTGTATGGGCGCGGACTCGATAAACAAAAACTGACCGATTATCAGCATCTGCTGGGTGCGGCGATGGTGATCGTCAGTGCCTGGAATGTCGATGAGTATCAGGTGGTTCGACTGGCCGGTTCCCTGACGCCGCGTGCGACCAAACTGGCGCACGACGCAGGATTTGATGTGGCGCCGCTCGGCAAGATCCCACATCTGAAAACCCCGGGATTGCTGGTGATGGACATGGATTCCACCGCCATTCAGATCGAATGCATCGATGAGATCGCCAAACTGGCGGGCTGCGGCGAGCAGGTGTCAGAAGTCACCGAACGTGCGATGCGCGGCGAGCTGGACTTTAAAGCCAGCCTGCGTGAGCGCGTGGCAAAACTGGCGGGCGCTGATGCCAACATCCTTAAGCAGGTGCGCGACACGCTGCCACTGATGCCAGGCCTGACCACGCTGGTGCATAAACTGCAGGCGCTGGGCTGGCAGGTGGCGATTGCCTCCGGCGGCTTCACTTACTACGCCGACCATTTGCGTCAGACATTGCATCTGGCTGCGGCTGTCGCCAACGAGCTGGAAATGCGCGATGGCAAGCTGACGGGCGAAGTGCTGGGGCAGATTGTGGATGCCCAATTTAAAGCCGATACCCTGAAAAATCTCGCTGAACGTCATGAAATTGCGCCGGAACAGACGGTCGCGATTGGCGATGGTGCCAACGATCTGCCCATGATCAAGGCAGCAGGATTAGGTATCGCTTTCCATGCGAAACCCAAGGTGAATGAGCAGGCGTCGATCATTATCCGCCATGCCGATTTGATGGGTGTGTTCTGCATCCTGACCGGCAGTCTGATTCACGAAGAGCGTTAACTGAGGATTTGATTTGGCCAAAGCGGCAAAACGCGCCTTCGTTTGTAACGAGTGCGGCGCAGATTATCCACGCTGGCAGGGGCAATGCAGCGCCTGCAACGCGTGGAACACCATAACCGAGGTGCGGATTGCCGCCTCGCCTGCGGCAGCGCGTAACGAGCGTCTGAGCGGCTATGCGGGCAGCGCTGGACCTAGCCGGGTGCAGAAGCTGTCCGAAATCAGCCTCGAAGCCGTGCCGCGTTTCTCCACAAGTTTTAAAGAGTTTGACCGCGTGCTGGGCGGCGGTGTGGTGCCGGGCAGTGCGATTCTGATCGGTGGTAACCCCGGTGCCGGTAAATCGACGTTGCTGCTGCAGGTGATGTGTCAGCTGGCTGAAGGGATGAAAACCCTGTACGTCACCGGTGAAGAATCACTGCAACAGGTGGCGATGCGCGCCCATCGTCTGGGATTACCCAGCGAAAACCTGAATATGTTGTCGGAAACCAGCATCGAGCAGATCTGTCTGATCGCCGAGCAGGAACAGCCAAAACTGATGGTGATCGACTCAATCCAGGTGATGCACATGGCGGATATCCAATCTTCGCCCGGTAGCGTCGCGCAGGTGCGTGAAACCGCTGCTTACCTGACGCGTTTCGCCAAAACGCGCGGTGTGGCGATTGTGATGGTCGGCCACGTGACCAAGGACGGCTCGCTGGCAGGCCCGAAAGTGCTGGAACACTGCATCGACTGTTCCGTGATGCTGGATGGCGATGCCGATTCGCGCTTCCGTACGCTGCGCAGCCATAAAAACCGCTTCGGTGCGGTGAATGAATTAGGCGTGTTCGCCATGACCGAACAGGGCATGCGTGAGATCAGCAACCCGTCAGCCATTTTCCTGTCGCGCGGCGATGAAGTCACCGCGGGCAGTTCGGTAATGGTGGTGTGGGAGGGTTCGCGTCCGCTGCTGGTGGAGATTCAGGCGCTGGTGGATCACTCAATGATGGGCAATCCGCGTCGTGTCGCCGTGGGGCTGGAGCAGAACCGTCTGGCGATTCTGCTGGCGGTGTTGCATCGTCACGGCGGCTTGCAGATGGCGGATCAGGATGTGTTCGTCAACGTGGTCGGTGGCGTGAAAGTCACGGAAACCAGTGCTGACCTCGCATTGCTGTTGGCCATGGTGTCGAGCTTGCGCAATCGTCCACTGCCGCAGGATTTAGTGATCTTCGGTGAAGTTGGGCTGGCGGGCGAGATTCGTCCGGTGCCGAGCGGCCAGGAACGTATTTCAGAAGCGGCCAAGCATGGTTTCAAACGCGCGATTGTGCCTGCGGGCAATGCACCTAAGAAAGCGATTGAAGGCATGAAGGTGTACAGCGCGAAAAAGCTGTCGGATGCGTTGGCCATTTTTGACGAGCTGTAATCTCGCCAGGGCGTTTATTTTAGTAATGGCCCACAACAAGCACTTATCCGTCGCGGCGCGATTTATCGCGCGTACCGGAAAGCGACCATTTTGCTGGCAGATGCGCAATAAATTGCGCCGCTACAGCCGATGCAGGAGGCACTAAATGTCATCGTTCGACTACCTGAAAACTGCCATACGCCAGCAGGGCCATACGCTGCAGCAGGTTGCAGATGCCAGCGGGATGACCAAAGGCTACTTAAGCCAGCTGCTGAATGCCAAAATCAAAAGCCCGAGTGCGCAGAAGCTGGAAGCGCTGCACCGTTTTCTCGGGCTGGAATTCCCGCGCCGCGATAAAACCGTTGGCGTGGTGTTCGGTAAGTTTTATCCGCTGCACACCGGCCATATCTATCTTATCCAGCGAGCCTGCAGTCAGGTTGATGAACTGCATATCATCATGGGCCACGACGATCCACGCGATCGCGAACTGTTTGAAAACAGTGCCATGTCGCAACAGCCGACCGTCAGCGACCGTCTGCGTTGGTTGTTACAGACCTTCAAGTATCAGAAGAACATCCGCATCCACTCGTTTGATGAAGAGGGGATCGAACCCTATCCGCACGGCTGGGATGTGTGGAGTGAAGGGGTAAAGAAATTCCTCTCCGAGCAGGGCATTGAGCCGGATTGCATTTACACCAGTGAAGAGCCTGATGCGGCGATGTATCAACAGCATCTTGGCATCTCGACGGTAGTGATCGATCCCAACCGATCCTTTATGAACATCAGCGGCGGGCAGATTCGTCAGGATCCGTTCCGTTACTGGGAATACATTCCGACCGAAGTGAAGCCGTTCTTTGTGCGCACTGTGGCGATCCTTGGCGGGGAATCCAGCGGAAAATCGACGCTGGTCAACAAGCTGGCGAATATCTTCAATACTACCAGTGCATGGGAATATGGCCGCGATTATGTCTTCTCGCACCTCGGTGGCGATGAGATGGCGCTACAGTATTCCGACTACGACAAGATTGCCTTAGGGCAGGCGCAGTACATTGATTTCGCGGTGAAATACGCCAGCAAAGTGGCGTTTATCGATACCGACTTTGTCACCACGCAGGCGTTTTGCCTCAAGTATGAGGGGCGTGAGCATCCGTTCGTGCAGGCGCTGATCGATGAGTATCGTTTCGATCTGGTGATTCTGCTGGAGAACAATGTGCCGTGGGTGGCCGATGGCTTGCGCAGCCTCGGCAGTTCGATGGATCGTCGCGAATTCCAGTCGATGCTGGTGACCATGCTGCGTGAAAACAATATCGACTTCGTCCATGTCAAAGAGGATGACTACGATACGCGCTTCCTGCGCTGCGTTGAGTTAGTGAAGCAAATGCTTGGTGCCTAAAAGCGCCAGCCATAAAAAAGGCGCCGATCGGCGCCTTTTTCACGTCATGGCAATTACTTCGCCATACGCTTGTACTTGATACGCTTTGGCTCCAGCGCATCTGCGCCGAGGGTGCGTTTCTTGTACTCTTCGTACTCGGTAAAGTTACCTTCGAAGAACTCCACCTTACCTTCATCCTGATAATCGATGATGTGGGTGGCGATACGGTCGAGGAACCAACGGTCATGCGAGATCACCATGGCACAGCCTGGGAATTCCAGCAGGGCGTTTTCCAGCGCGCGCAGGGTTTCGATGTCGAGGTCGTTGGTTGGTTCATCGAGCAGCAACAGGTTGCCGCCAACCTGCAGCAGTTTCGCGAGGTGCAGACGACCACGCTCACCACCGGACAGCTCGCCAACGCGTTTGCCCTGATCGGTGCCTTTGAAGTTGAAGCGACCAACATACGCACGGCTTGGCATCTCAGTGTTGCCGACGCGCATAATGTCCTGACCGCCAGAGACTTCTTCGAACACGGTTTTGGAGTTGTCCATCGCATCACGGAACTGATCCACAGATGCCAGCTTGACGGTTTCGCCCAACTCGATGGTGCCGGAATCCGGCTGCTCCTGGCCTGACATCATACGGAACAGAGTCGATTTACCCGCACCGTTCGGACCGATGATGCCGACAATCGCGCCCTTCGGTACCGCGAAGGTCAGATCGTCGATCAGCACACGATCGCCATACGATTTGCTCAGGTTGGTGACTTCCAACACTTTGTCACCGAGGCGTGCACCTGGTGGAATGAACAATTCGTTGGTTTCGTTACGCTTCTGGTAATCGGTATTGTTCAGCTCTTCAAAGCGTGCCAGACGGGCTTTGCCCTTAGACTGACGGCCTTTCGCGCCCTGACGTACCCACTCCAGCTCTTTCTCAATCGACTTACGACGTGCCGCTTCAGAAGAAGCTTCCTGCGCCAGACGCTGATCTTTCTGCTCCAGCCAGGAAGAGTAGTTACCTTCCCATGGAATACCTTCACCACGGTCCAGCTCCAGAATCCAGCCAGCAACGTTATCGAGGAAGTAACGGTCGTGGGTGATCGCTACTACGGTCCCTTCAAAGTCGTGCAGGAAGCGTTCCAGCCAGGCCACGGATTCTGCATCCAGGTGGTTGGTTGGTTCATCGAGCAGCAGCATGTCTGGCTTTTCCAGCAGCAGACGGCACAGCGCGACGCGGCGGCGTTCACCACCGGACAGGGTCTCGATTTTGGCATCCCAGTCTGGCAGACGCATGGCATCAGCAGCACGGTTCAGCTGGGTATCGAGGTTGTGACCGTCGTGGGCCTGGATCACTTCTTCCAGACGGCCCTGCTCGGCGGCCAGCTTGTCGAAATCGGCATCGGGATCGGCATACAGTGCGTACACTTCGTCGAGACGCTTCAGCGCGCCAACCACTTCAAATACCGCTTCTTCCACAGATTCACGCACGGTGTGCTCTGGGTTCAGTTTCGGTTCCTGTGGCAGATAGCCGACTTTAATGCCCGGCTGTGGGCGTGCTTCCCCTTCGATATCGGTATCAATGCCCGCCATGATGCGCAGCAGAGTTGATTTACCTGAGCCGTTCAGGCCGAGTACGCCGATTTTGGCGCCAGGGAAGAAGCTAAGGGAGATGTTCTTCAGAATGTGACGCTTCGGCGGAACCACTTTGCCGACGCGATGCATGCTATAGACGAATTGAGCCACGTTGTAATGAGCCTCTGGTCTGTGAATGGTGGAACCTCAGATGCTGAAGTTTAGCCGTTTTCCCCTGGCAATCACAGCCGCATGGCGTTGAATCTTCTGGAGTGGGCTTTAACAGGGGATAACTGATTGATTCTCACTCAACAGTCGCTATGCTGATTTTTTTGCCTGGAAAACGGAGGGGTTCGATGAGAGTGCTGATTGCTGCGGATGAACATGCATGGGGCGGATTAATTCCGGCCATTCGTCAGACGTTACCCGATATGGAATTTGTTGCCTCGGCAGGACATGCCGCTGAAAGCCTGGCGGGATTTGACGCGCTGATTCCCGGTATGTGTCGGGTAGACGCCAGACTGATTACGACCGCCGATCGCCTTAAACTGGTGCAACAGGCTGGTGTTGGGCTGGAAGGAGTCGATCTCGAAGCGGCCAAAAAGGCTGGCATTATGGTGGCGAACGTTCCCTCCGATCATTCCGGCAACGCCGATTCGGTGGCGGAGTTGGGCATCTGGATGATGATTGGTCTGGCGCGGCGCCAGCACGAAATTGCCGACTGCCTGGCACAGCAAAAGCTCGGTCAGCCGATTGGCTTGGGCTTGATGGGAAAAACTGTCGGACTGGTGGGATTGGGTGGCATTGGTAAAGCTCTGGCGAAGCGCCTGGCGCCCTTCGGCATGCGGATGATTGGCGTAAAACGTGAAGCCGACGCAGCCTTTGCACGTGAGCACCAGCTCGACTGGCTGGGAACCATGGCGCAGCTGCCGGAGCTGTTGCAGCAGGCCGATTTTGTGGTGCTGAGCCTGCCGGACAATGCTGAAACGCATAACATCATCGACGCCACTGCGCTGGCGCAGATGAAGCAGGACAGCTATCTGATTAACCTGGGACGCGGTGGGCTGATTGAGAAACAGGCCTTTCTGGCGGCGCTGGAAAGCAAAAAACTGGCGGGTGCCGGGCTGGATGTGTTCTGGCAGGAGCCACCCGATCCGCAAGATCCGGTGTTTCGCTATAACGTGATCGCCACGCCGCACATCGGTGGCGTAACGGATATTTCGCTGGCCGGCAATATCAAAGGGATCTGCGATAACCTGCGCCGTCTGCGCGACGGCGACGCGGTGATCGATCGCAAGGCATGATCTTAAGGCAGGCGCAGCGGGATGTTTTGCTGTGCCAGCCAGTTCTTCAGCGCCGGTTCTGGCGCGCTGTCACTCACCAGTAAATCAAAGCGGCGTAGTTCGCCAATACGGGCGGGCAGCACTTTGCCAAATTTGCTGCTGTCTGCCACTAACACGCGCGTGCGGGCACGCAGCATCGCATGATGCTTCATTGCTAACTCATTGAGGTTATAACAGGTCGCCCCTTGTTCCTGATCGATACCCGCTGCCGAGATAAACGCCAGCGTTGGGCAGAGATCGTCGAGGATCGAGTGTGCGCCAATCGGCGTGAACAGGGCGTTATCGGCATGAAACTCGCCGCCGCTTAGGATCACATTGCAGGCCGGTTTCTCTTTCAAGGCGAGGAAGGTGTTCATGGCGCAGCAAATCGCGGTGAACGCCAGCGTGTCCGGAATCGCATCCACGATGTAAGGCAGCGTCGTGCCACAGTCAAAAAACACCGTATCGTTTTCGCCGATCAAACTGGCTGCAGTCTGCGCCAGACGCTGTTTGCGTGCGGCATTTTGCCCGTGCTGATCGGAGACGAAATAGTGTCCGGCATGGCTTTTCGGATCGCTGACGATGTAGCCCCCGAGCAGGACCACTGTCGAGGCTGGCTCAGTCAAATCGCGGCGAATAGTCATCTCCGAGACGCCCAACAGTTGCGCCGCATCTTTCAGATGCAGCTTATCGGTGCGCTTCAGTGCTTGCGCCAGCTTGTGAATGCGTTCGTCGCGCCGGGTTTCCATGAGCATCTCTGTGTAATGACTATCCTGAGGGAGAAATGTTTACCCGCCGGCGCGATAGAAGCGCCACCGACAAATCAGGGTAAATCTCTCATATTTTAATGATTTGCGACTTATCCAGCCGGCAATTTTTCAATCTTACCTGTAATGAGATCGCCCCGCAAACTTCCCACACCGCGCTGAAAGCGTCAACAGCGCTGATGTTGTTTTGTTAAAATAATAACATTGGTGCTGGCCTTTTTGTCAGGTAAATCGTTTTCATACGCTGCTCAGGATGTGAATTTTATCACATCGATCACTTTGTATACCTGCTAGTGTGATTTAAATAACATTTAAATGCTAAAAATTCACCGGGGAGTAAACAATGGATATCGCGGTTATTGGGTCAAATATGGTGGACCTCATTACCTACACCAATCAGATGCCGAAAGCGGGCGAAACGCTGGAAGCGCCTGATTTCGCCATCGGCTGTGGTGGCAAAGGCGCAAATCAAGCGGTAGCCGCGGCGAAAATGGGTGGCAGCGTGATGATGGTAAGCAAAGTGGGTGACGATTTGTTCGCGCCAAACACCGTGGCAAACCTCAGGGAGCAGGGCGTCGATACTCAATTTGTCACCACCGCGCCGGGCACTTCCAGCGGCGTGGCACCGATCTTCGTGGACGATCAATCGCAGAACCGCATTCTGATCATCAAAGGCGCCAACCAGCAGCTCAAACCGGCCGATATTGATGCCGCTGCCGAGGCGCTGAAAGCTTGCCAACTGATCATCCTGCAACTCGAGATCCCGCTAGAAACCGTCTACTACGCGATTGATTTTGCCCGTCAGCACGACATCAAAGTGATCCTCAATCCGGCACCGGCAGTGGCAAATCTCGATATCGATTACGCCTGCAAGTGCGATTTCTTTATGCCTAACGAAACCGAGCTGGAGATCCTCACCGGCTTGCCGGTTGGCACCGAGGAAGAGGTGATCCGTGCAGGCCAGACGCTACTCAAGCGCGGCCTCAAAAACCTGATTATCACGCTGGGTGCACGCGGTTCACTGTGGATGGCGGGCGACACGCTGTATCAGGTTGCGCCAACGTCAGTGAAGGCGGTGGACACCAGCGGCGCGGGTGATGCCTTCATCGGTTGCTTCGCGCACACGCTGGTGAAGACCGGCGATATTCCCACGGCGATGGCGCAAGCCTCGGCTTATGCCGCCTGCAGCGTCACTGGACGCGGCACACAACGTTCCTATCCGGACGCGGACACCTTCCAGCGTTTTCTCAACGTAAACTGAGGTCGAGCTATGCAACCGAACATTGTTCAGCAACCTGACGGCTATCTGAATAAGACGCCGCTGTTCCAGTTCATTTTGCTCTCTTGCCTGTTCCCGTTGTGGGGCTGCGCCGCGAGCTTAAACGACATCCTGATCACCCAGTTCAAAAGCGTGTTTGCGTTGAGTGACTTCGCCAGTGCACTGGTGCAGAGCGCGTTCTACGGCGGTTACTTCCTGATTGCCATTCCGGCTTCGCTGGTGATCCGCAAAGCCACTTACAAGCTGGCAATTCTGATGGGGTTGGTGTTGTATATCGTCGGTTGTGTGCTGTTCTATCCCGCTTCGCACATGGCGACTTACACCATGTTCCTCGCGGCGATCTTTGCCATCGCGATTGGTCTCAGCTTCCTCGAAACCGCCGCCAATACCTATAGCTCGATGATTGGTCATCGCGATCACGCCACGCTGCGCCTCAACATCAGCCAAACGTTCTATCCGATTGGCGCGCTGATGGGCATCGTGTTGGGTAAATATCTGGTGTTTCAGGATGGCGAAAGTCTGCATACGCAGATGGCGAGCATGAATGCCGAGCAGGCGCATGCCTTCCGCCTCAGCATGCTGGAACACACGCTGGAGCCGTACAAATATCTGGTGATGGTGTTAGTGGTGGTGATGCTGCTGTTCCTGTTTACCCGTTATCCGCGTTGCAAGCCGGCGTCGAGTGAAAAGTCACTGCCGTCGCTAGGCGAAACCTTCCGCTATCTGGCCGGTAATCGCCACTTCAAACGCGGCATCGTGGCGCAGTTCCTGTATGTCGGCATGCAGGTAGCAGTCTGGTCCTTCACCATCCGTCTGGCGCTGACGTTGGGTGCGGCAAACGAACGTCACGCCTCTAACTTTATGATTTACAGCTTTATCTGTTTCTTTATCGGTAAGTTTGTCGCCAATTTCCTGATGACGCGCTTCCGTGCAGAAAAAGTGCTGATTGCCTACTCGGTGCTCGGTGTGATCACCCTCGCGTGGGTGATGTTTGTGCCAAACTTTACCGCAGTGTACGCGGCAGTGTTTGTCAGCGTGCTGTTCGGACCCTGCTGGGCAACGATTTACGCGGGCACGCTGGCCACGGTGGATAACAAGTACACTGAAGTGGCAGGTGCGTTTATCGTGATGTCGATTGTTGGCGCGGCGTTTATCCCGGCGATTCAGGGCTTCGTCTCCGATCATCTGGGATCGATGCAGCTGGCCTTTGGTGTGTCGCTGTTGTGCTTTGCCTGGGTCGGATTCTACTTCTGGGGCGAGTTGCGCCATAAAAATCAGGCGATGCAGGCAGGTCGTTTGGTTGAGGAGATGCCATGAAAACCCGTTTGCCGCTGCGTCGTGAGCAGTTCCATGAAACACCGAGTACGCTGCTGCACAATGACTATTTCCACGTCGAGCTGTTTCGCTATCCGGCGGGCGTGGAAGCGGTGCGAATCCGTAACCAACGCGGTACAGTGATCGTGCTGCCGTTTTACGGTCAGATGGTGTGGGACGCGACTTTCGATGGTCATTCCCTCACCATGGGGCATAGTTTTAAACAGCCGCTGCTGGGCAGTTCGATTATCGATACTTACGGCTGTTTTGCCTTCCATTCCGGCCTGCTGGCGAACGGCTGTCCGGCGCCGGATGACGACCATCCGCTGCACGGTGAAATGGCCTGCGCGCGCATGGACAGCGCATGGATGGTGCTGGAGCAGGATCGCGTGTCGCTGGAAGGAGAGACCGAATATGTGAAAGGCTTTGGCCATCACTATCTGGCCTCTCCAGCGGTGCGTTTGCACGCTGACACGCCGCGCCTGCACATCGAAATGAACGTCACCAATCTGGCGGGCGCACCGATGCCGCTGCAGTACATGTGCCATCTGAACAGTGCCTGGCTGGCCAATGGGCGCTTTAAGCAGTCGATCCCACAGGATGCCTTCAAGCTGCGCACCTCGATCCCGGCGCATGTGAAACCGACGCCGCAGTGGACCGCGTACACCGAACAGCTGGCGCGCGATCCGCAGGCATTGCAGCAGTTGGATCAGCCAGCGATGTGCGATCCGGAGATCGTGTTCTTTGCCGATGATCTGCCGCAGTACGGTAATGAGGTGCAGTTCGAACTGCATGCGCCGGAAGGTTATGCCTTGATGACGCGCTTCGACAGCCGACAGTTCCCCCATGCTACGCGCTGGCTGCTGCACAATCACGATCAGCAGGTGGCGGCTTATGTGCTGCCCTCCACCTGTCGGCCGGAAGGGTTTAACGCGGCGCAGCGCGCTGGCACGCTGATTGAGCTGGCTCCCGGCGAGAAACGCCACTTCAGCGTCGAGACTGGCATTCTGTAATCACTGGCGGCCCTTGTGCCGCCTCGATTTTTACCGCTTCGCTATTCACAAAACTGTCACGCAATCTCCTCGCCAATCCTATAAAGCCCATCGCCCTGTTGGACGATAACCCCTGCGACATTCGTCACATTGGTTCTCCTCACTCTTTACCAGGGTTCAGATTTATGAAGCTCAATCAGTTTAAAATTGGCCAGCGGCTGGGTTTTCTCGCCACGCTGCTGTTGCTTGCCACATTGTTGATGGGACTGCACGGACTGCAAGTCAATATGCAGGCGCTTGAAAACAATCAGGACGTGATGGCACGTGAAGTCCTGATTGCCGACAGCATCGACACCGCGCGCAGTGCGCAGGTGCAGTTCAAGATACAGGTACAGGAGTGGAAAAATACCCTGCTGCGTGGCACCCAAGGGCAGGAGACCTTCGATAAGTATAAAAAGGCGTTTTTAAAAGAGAGTCAGCAAACGCAGGCGCTGCTCCGCAAGTTGAGCCAGATCCAAACCGCGCTGGGCTTACCTGTCGCGCCGGTTGAACAGGCGCGCAACGTGCATGCCGGGCTGGAGAGCAAATATCTGGCGGCACTGGAAAACTACAGCATCAGCGATATTAACAGTGCAGCGCGCGTTGACCACCTGGTCACCGGAATCGATCGCGCACCGACGCAGCAAATCGACGATCTGGTGGCCGCAACGCTGAAGCGTGCACAGCAGATGCATCAGGAGATCGAAGCGAATAACCTCGCGCATTACCAGAAAACCCGCACGCTGCTGCTGATCGCTATGGGCTGTATTTTGCTGGTGGGTATCTGCATTACCGCCTGGCTGATCCAGAGTATCACCCGGCCGCTGAAGCAAGCGATCAACGTGGCGAAAACCGTGGCAGCGGGCGACCTTCGCACCCAGATTGAGGTTTCAGGGCGGGATGAAACCGCACAGCTGATGGCGGCGCTGCGTGATATGAACCATAACCTGACGCGCATTGTCACGGGTGTGCGTTCCGGCACCGAAGCGATTGCCGACACCACCGATCAAGTGGCGCACGGCAGCCGCGAACTCTCGGCGCGCAATGAGGCGCAGGCCAGCGCATTGGAAGAGACTGCCGCTTCAATGGAACAGCTGACATCAGTGGTGAAAAACAATGCCGATAATGCACGCCATGCCAGCGATATCGCCCGTGATACCCGTCAGCGTGCCGGAGATGGCGGTGAGATAGTGGAAAAAGTGGTGGTGGCGATGGGCGAGATTCACCAGTTCTCGCGTGAGATCAACGAGATCGTCACGGTGATTGATGGCATCGCGTTCCAGACCAATATTCTGGCACTGAATGCGGCGGTCGAAGCGGCACGAGCCGGGAATGATGGGCGTGGCTTTGCGGTGGTGGCGTCGGAAGTGCGCGCGCTGGCACAGCGTTCGGCTTCGGCGGCACGCGACATCCGTGGCTTAACCGATCGTTCGGTGAGTTTGATTGCGCAGGGCAACACGCTAGTGAAAGGCGCAGGCTCGTCGATGCAGGAGATCGTCGAGAGCGTGAAGCAGTTGTGTGAGTTGATGGAGAACATTTCATCCGCCAGCGCGGAGCAGAGCGTCGGCATCGAGCAGGTGAATCTGGCGGTAACCCATTTGGATGCCGCCACCCAGCAGAACGCCACGCTGTCGCAGCAGTCCGCTCAATCGGCACGCGCGCTGAATCAGCAGGTTGGTTCGCTGGTGGAGAATATCAGCGTGTTCCAGTTGGAGACGAAACCGGCTCAGTAACGTCGCGCAACAAACTGCGTCGATTCGGCGGCAGGCAATGGCCTGTAACGGCGCGATTTATGGCATAAAACGGTTCAATTAAGCGCGTATTCGCAAAGGCTGTCACTGTTAAAAGTGTCAGCCTTTTTTCGTTTGGGTGATAATGCTGGGGGGCTGCAGCGCAGGGGGTGCGGGCCCGAGCGCCTCTGCTGCTGCCGGACCGTCCTCGCGCCGCTGACGCGGTGCCTTCGGCTTCCACGTCGTGCCTACGGACCGTTCGGGTAAGGCCGTCCTGGCCAACCCGAACTGCCAGTCGCATCCATGCGACTGGCTCCTGGCCCAACGTAAAAGCCTCAGCGCTGCGGATAGCCCTTGCAGCAGCAGAGGCGCTCTGGCCTCAACCATTGTGCCGTTTTTGACAACACGCGCTGAAAGTTCAGAGCAGGCTGGTGCCGTTCCGGGGCAGGCAATCCGCCCCAGACCTTTAAATCGCCACCAACCCGCGCACGCCTTCCGCTTCCATATTTGATCCCGCGCCGCGTTGCACGATCTCTCCGCGCGACATCACCAGATACTGATCGGCCAGCTCGGCGGCGAAATCGTAAAACTGCTCCACCAGCAGGATCGCCATATCACCACGCTGGGCTAACTGGCGGATCACTGCGCCGATCTCTTTGATCACTGATGGCTGGATCCCTTCGGTGGGCTCATCCAGGATCAACAGCTGCGGCTTGCATGCCAGCGCCCGACCGATCGCCAACTGCTGCTGTTGCCCGCCGGAGAGATCGCCGCCGCGTCGGGCTTTCATCTCGCGCAGCACCGGGAACAGCTGATAAATCTCATCGGGCACCGTTTTGGCTTGCGATCCCGAGAAGCGCGCCAGCCCCATCAGCAGATTCTCTTCCACCGTCAGGCGCGGAAAGATCTCGCGGCCCTGCGGCACATAGGCAATACCTGACTGCACACGCTGGTGCGGCTTACGGCTGTTGATCACCTTATCCTGCCAGCGAATTTCACCGGATTTCGCCGGAATCAGCCCCATCAGACATTTCAGCAGCGTGGTTTTACCCACACCGTTGCGCCCCAGCAAGCAGGTGATTTCGCCCGGCTTGGTTTCAAAAGAGAGGCCGCGCAAAATATGGCTGCCACCGTAATATTGATTCAGTTCGGAAACCTGCAACATGTTAGCGCCCCAGATAAACGTCAATGACCCGATCGTTCGCCTGCACTTCGCGTAACGACCCCTCTGCCAGCACCTGACCCTGATGCAGCACCGTGACGTGATCAGCGATGGTCTCGACAAACCCCATATCGTGCTCGACCACCATCAGCGAGTGCTTGCCTGCCAGGCTGCGAAACAGCTCGGCGGTGTACTCGGTTTCTGCATCGGTCATGCCTGCTGCCGGTTCATCCAGCAGCAGCAGATGCGGGTCCTGCACTAACAACATACCGATTTCCAGAAACTGCTTCTGACCGTGCGACAGTAGCCCGGCTTTACGCTGGCGCTCACCGCCGAGGCGCAGCAGTTTCAACACCTCATCGATGCGATCCTGCTGCTCGCCGTTCAGCCTGGCGCGCAAACTGGCCCACACCGATTTATCGTTTTTCAGCGCAATTTCCAGATTTTCAAACACCGTGAGCGCCTCAAACACGGTGGGTTTCTGGAATTTGCGGCCAATGCCGGCGCGCGCAATTTCCACTGATGACATCTTGGTGAGATCGGTGTCCTGGTCGTAGATCACCTGGCCGTTGTCAGGACGAGTTTTACCAGTGATCACATCCATCAGCGTGGTTTTGCCTGCGCCGTTGGGGCCGATCACGCAGCGCAGTTCTCCGACGCCGATCTTCAGTGACAGATCGGTAAGCGCGCGGAAGCCATCAAACGAGACGTTGATCTTCTCCAGCTGTAGCACCGGATCGCTCTGATCGCGATGGCGGTCCGCCGGATGAGGTTGGGTAAACAGTTGTTCAGTCATCACGCCTCCGGCGCAGCAGGCCAATCACACCACGCGGCAGGAACAGCGTGACGAGGATAAACATCAGGCCGAGGAAGAACAGCCAGTATTCGGGGAATGCCACGGTAAACCAGCTCTTAGCGCCATTCACAATCGCCGCGCCGAGCAGTGGACCAATCAAGGTGCCGCGCCCGCCAAGTGCGACCCAGATAGCCGCCTCAATCGAGTTGGTCGGCGACATCTCGCTGGGATTGATGATGCCGACCTGCGGCACGTACAGTGCGCCCGCCAGGCCACACAGCACCGCCGACAGCGTCCAGACAAACAGTTTGAAGCCTTTAGGGTCGTAACCGACGAACATCAGGCGATTTTCGGCATCGCGTACCGCCGTCAGCACCCGGCCAAACTTGCTGCGCGCCAGTGCGAAGCCAATGCCAAGGCTGATTAACAACAGCAGCACGGTGGCGACGAACAGCCCGATGCGCGTGCCGGTGGCGGTAACGTTAAAGCCAAGCAGGGTGGTGAAACCGGTAAAGCCGTTGTTGCCGCCAAAGCCGGTTTCATTACGGAAGAACAGCAGCATCCCCGCGTAAGTCAACGCCTGCGTCATGATCGAGAAATAAACGCCTTTAATTTTTGAGCGGAAGGCGAAGAAGCCAAACACCAGCGCCAGCACGCCCGGCACCAGCATGATCAGGCACAGCGCCCAGGCAAAGTGCTGTGTACCGGCCCAAAACCACGGCAGTTCATTCCACGACAGGAACGACATAAACGCCGGTAAGCCATCGCCGGAAGCCTGACGCATCAGGTACATGCCCATTGCGTAGCCGCCGAGAGCAAAGAACAAACCGTGACCGAGAGACAGCAATCCGGCGTAGCCCCACACCAGATCCAGCGCGACCGCCACCGTGGCATAGCAGAGGATTTTCCCTACCAGCGTTAGCGTGTAAGTGGAGATCGCCAGCGGGTGCGTGGCGGGCAGCAGGGCGCAGAACGGCAGCACCAGCAGCAGCAGGGTGATCACGATACCGAGGCTAATGCTCAGGCGCGGCGCTTTACGCGCCAGCGTTAAGGTTATGGGTTGGCTCATCAGTCAATCACCCTTCCTTTGAAAGCAAACAGGCCCTGTGGACGTTTCTGAATGAACAGAATGATCAACACGAGGATGAGGATTTTGCCCAGCACCGCACCAATCTGCGGTTCCAGCACTTTGTTGAGAATGCCCAAACCAAAGGCTGCCACCACGGTGCCCGCTAGTTGGCCCACGCCGCCCAGCACCACCACCAGGAAGGAGTCGATGATGTAACCCTGGCCGAGTTCCGGCCCGACGTTGCCGAGCTGCGACAGCGCTACGCCGCCTAGCCCGGCAATGCCAGAACCCAGACCGAATGCCAGCATATCGATGCGCCCGGTCGGCACGCCGCAGCAATCGGCCATGGCGCGGTTTTGCGTCACGGCGCGCACGCTGAGGCCCAAACGTGTTTTGTTGAGCAGCAGCCAGGTGAGGCCGAGCACGGCAAACACAAACAGGATCACCGCAATACGGTTGTACGGCAGCACCAGATTAGGCAGCACTTGCAAGCCGCCGGAGAGCCAGCTCGGGTTAGCCACTTCCAGGTTTTGTGCGCCAAATAGCATGCGCACCAGCTGGATCAGCATCAGGCTGATGCCCCAGGTGGCGAGCAGGGTTTCCAATGGGCGACCGTATAAATGGCGAATGATGGTGCGCTCCAACAGCATGCCGATCCCGGCGGTAACCAGGAACGCAACGGGCAGCGCCAGCAGCGGATACCACGCCAGCCACTGCGGTGCGAACTGCTGGAACAGGTTTTGTACAAACCAGGTGGCGTAAGCGCCGAGCATCAGCATCTCGCCGTGCGCCATATTGATCACGCCGAGCAGACCGTACGTGATCGCCAGGCCAAGCGCGGCCAGCAGCAGGATCGAGCCAAGAGACAGGCCGGTAAACGCCTGACCTAAAATATCGCCCCACATCAGGCGATGTTTAATCTGTTGCAGGCTGGCAGCAGCAGCGGCGCGCACCTGCGCATCGGGTTCGTTGCTGGCCTGAGTTAAGCGATTAAGGCTGGCCTGCATATTGGGATCGCTGGATTCACCGAGCAGCGTGACGGCTTTGAGACGCACGCTGGCGTCGGGACTGGCGAGTTGCAGGTTAGCGGCGGCCATGGCGAGCACCGCGTGAACCTGAGTGTCTTTTTCCACCGCGAGACGCTGTTCAATCAGCGGCAGCTGATCGGCGGCACCGTCGTTTTGCAGTTGTTGTGCAGCGCGCAGGCGAATGGCAGGATCGTCGCTCACCAGCTGGTGGGCGGCGAGGGCGCTGGCGATTAACACGCGCAGCCGGTTGTTCATAAACAGCTTTTTGGTGTCACCCGTCGGCTGTTGTGCGCTGTCCAGCGGGATGAGTTTGTCATCCTGTTTGTTGAACGGCTGTTTGTTCTGGTCGATGACCATGCTTTCGTTGCGCAGTGCCTGTAGCAGCGGCAAGCGGCTGGCCTGCGGTGCGGCAGCCCACTGTTGCAGCAGGTTGGCCTGATCAGTGCGGCTGGCGGCGGCGAAATCAGCGCCATCACCCGCCTGGGCGAGCCACGGCAGGAGCAGCAGCAGACAGCAAAGATAACGGCGGATTGTCATGATGATGATCCTGTTTGTCGTGAGGCTTGGGTGCGGCTGAAGCCCTCACCCGAACCCTCTCCCGCAAGTGAAAGAGGGGACCGATCCAGCAAAGACTTAACGCGGTTAATCACATTCGGCATCCTCTCCCTGACTCTGTGAGAGACGATCCGGATGCGGCTGCTGCCTTCGACCTATCCCGATGGCAGAGAGTCGGTGTTACGGCAGCAGCGCGCACTTTGCGAATTACTTGGTCGACTTCACCGGATAATCCGGCTTCTTATCATTACCGGCGATGTACGGGCTCCACGGCTGGGCACGCACCGTTTTATCGGTCTGCCACACCACATTGAACTGGCCGTTCTCTTCCACTTCGCCAATCATCACTGGCTTGTGCAGATGGTGGTTGGTTTTATCCATAGTCAGCGTGAAGCCGTCTGGCGCTTTAAAGCTCTGTCCGGCCATTGCCGCACGCACTTTATCCACATCGGTGGTGCCGGCTTTTTCTACCGCCTGCGCCCACATATGGATGCCGACATAGGTCGCTTCCATCGGGTCGTTGGTTACCACGGTGCCCGCGTTCGGCAGGTTGTGCGCTTTGGCATAGGCACGGTAATCCGCCACGAATTTGGCGTTGGTCGGGTTATCCACTGATTCGAAGTAGTTCCACGCCGCTAACTGTCCGACCAGCGGTTTGGTATCAATGCCGCGCAGTTCTTCCTCGCCGACAGAGAAGGCGATCACCGGAATATCCGTGGCTTTGATGCCCTGGTTGGCCAGCTCTTTGTAGAACGGCACGTTAGAGTCACCGTTAATGGTGGAGATCACTGCAGTTTTGCCACCGGCAGAGAACTTCTTGATGTTAGAAACGATGGTCTGATAATCGCTGTAACCAAACGGCGTGTAGACTTCTTCAATGTCTTTATCCTGGATGCCTTTGGTGTGCAGGAAGGCGCGCAGAATCTTGTTGGTGGTGCGCGGGTAGACGTAATCGGTACCCAGCAGGAAGAAGCGTTTGGCGCTGCCGCCGTCTTCGCTCATCAGATATTCCACCGCTGGAATCGCCTGCTGGTTTGGTGCCGCGCCGGTGTAGAACACGTTTGGCGACATCTCTTCGCCTTCATACTGCACCGGATAGAACAGCAGCCCGTTCAGCTCTTCAAACACCGGCAGCACCGACTTACGTGAGACCGAGGTCCAGCAGCCGAACACCGCCGCGACTTTATCCTGCGTCAACAGCTGGCGCGCTTTTTCCGCGAACAGCGGCCAGTTAGACGCCGGATCGACCACGACCGGTTCCAGCTTCTTGCCCAGCACGCCGCCTTTGGCGTTGATCTCATCAATGGTCATCAGGGCCACGTCTTTCAGCGGCGTCTCAGAGATCGCCATGGTGCCGGAAAGCGACGACATGATGCCGACTTTGATGGTATCAGCGGCCTGGGCACCAAAGGTAAAGCCCAAACTGGCCACGGTGGCGGAGAGCGCAAAAGCTTTTAGCAACGAACGTCTTTTCATCGTTAACCCTCTAAATGTGTTAGTGTTTTTATTCAATGGGTTGAAGCCGGGCCTGCTGTAACATATGCAATGTGATCTTTCTGACCTCTGCCTTACTGACGGCAATGTGGTCGGTTAAAATGCGCTGTGCCTCCTCAGTTTGTTGCTGGAAAATCGCCCGTAAAATCTGAGCGTGTTCGCGGTACGTCGCATCCACCCGGTCGTCACGCGTAAAGTCGAGACGGCGGATAATGCGGATCTTTTCGGTTAATTCTGCGTGGATACGCGCCATCTCCTGATTGCCCGCGGCGGCCACCAGCGCCATGTGAAAGGCTTCGTCGTGCGCCGATACTGCTTTGCCATCCTCCAGGCGAGGCGCATCGATCCAGAAACTTTTCAGTTCGGTCAGGATCTCTGCACAGGCCAGCGGTGGCAGCGCGCACAGACGGCGTACCGCTTCGCGCTCCAGCACGGTGCGGAAGTCGTACAGCTCTTCGAAATATTCGAAGTCGAACGGCTTCACCTGCCAGCCGCTGCGGAACCACACTTCCACATAGCCCTCGCGCTCCAGCCAGAACAGCGCCTGACGCACCGGCGTGCGGCTCACTTCGAGCCGATCGGCGATTTCGTTTTCGCTAAAGCGGTCACCCGGCATTAAACGGAACTCAAAAATGTCCTGTTTCAGCGCCTGATAAACCTTCTCCGCCAGCGCTTCCGGACGGCCTTTGCTACGTGGGCTTTGATTCATGCGTGCTCCTTATTCCAGCCACAGCAGGGTGTCGCCCGGACTGACCGGACGTCCTGCCTGGCAGGCAATGCGTTTCACCGTGCCGGCCTGCGGCGCGACAATCGCCAGTTCCATTTTCATCGCTTCAACGATGATCAGCGTCTGACCGGCTTCCACCGCATCACCCGGCTGCACCAGCACTTTCCAGATGTTGCCGTTCATATCGGCGCACACCGCCAGCGCATCCTCATCGGCTTCCGCCACAATCAGCGTCTCTTCACTGGTGAGCGGCGCGTTCTGTTCTTCCTGTGCCCACAGCGTCACTTCCTGTTCGAAGGCGGCTGACTGGCGCTGACGGAATTCGGCAATTGAGTCGGCGTGCTCCGCGAGGAATTGACCATGCGCGGCGAAATCAAACAGGGTTTCTTCGATACGCACCGTGGCGCGGCCTTCGCGGAAGTCATCACGCAGCTGGGTGAGTTCGTCCTCGGTCACCGGATAGAAGCGCACCTGATCGAAGAAGTGCAGCAGCCATGGCTCATCCGCCGCGAACTGATCGTTCTTGAGGAATTTGTTCCAGATTGGCAGCGTGCGGCCCACCAGCTGATAGCCGCCAGGGGAATCCATGCCGTAAATGCACATGTACATGCCGCCGATACCCACCGTGCCCTCTGCGGTGAAGGTGCGCGCCGGGCTGTATTTGGAGCTGAGCAGGCGATGGCGTGGATCGATCGGTACTGCACACGGCGCACCGAGATAGACATCGCCAAGACCGAGGATCAAATAGCTGGCATCGAAAAGGGTGTCGCGTACCGCTTCACGACTTTCCAGGCCGTTGATGCGCTGAATAAAATCAACGTTATTCGGCAGCCATGGCGCGGTAGCGCGCACGGTTTCCTGGTAACGCTCAACCGCACCAAGCGTGGCGCTGTCTTCAAACGCCATCGGCATCCAGACGATGCGAGAAGGCACCTTCAACTGGCTGACATCACCGAGTCCGGCTTCTAATTCCAGCAGCAGATTCATCAGCTGTTTCTGGCTGAGGATCAGGCTGTCATAGCGCACCTGAAGGGAGCGAACGCCGGGTGACAACTCTTCGACGCCGGGCACTGCACGTTCACGCAGCGCATTCATCAGCAGGTGCACACGCAGACGCAGCGCCAGATCCAGCACGTTGTCGCCGTACTCAATCAGCACATATTTATCACCGGCCTGACGGTAAACTGCCGCTGGCGTAGTGGATGTCGCAGGCAACGCCGCCAGCAAGGTCGCGGAGCCAATATCACTGGCGGCCAGCGAGGGCACCTCAAAGGCTGGCGCATGGGTGCTGCGCAGGGTTTCCACGCTGTGCGCCTGGGCTTTCTCCAGCGCCACCGCTTCGTCGGCGCTGATCGGATGGAAGCGAATGCTGTCGCCCGGCTTTACCTGGCCGACTTTCCACAGTTCGGCTTTGGCGATGGTCACCGGGCAGACGAAGCCGCCGAGGCTTGGGCCGTCATGGGTCAGGATCACCGGGAAATCGCCGGTAAAGTTCACCGCGCCAATCGCGTATTCACAGTCGTGTACGTTGGACGGGTGCAGCCCGGCTTCACCGCCGTTAGCGCGCGTCCAGGTCGGTTTTGGTCCGACTAAACGCACACCGAGGCGGTTGGAGTTGTAGTGCACCTGCCAGTCGCTGGCGAAGAATTCATCGATAGCCGCCTGAGTGAAGAAATCCGGTGCGCCGTGCGGTCCGTACAACACGCCGATGCGCCACTCGGTGCCGTAGTGCGGCACCAGCGCGTGATCCAGTGCTTGCGGCTCACTGACCGGCGCTGGCGTAGTGCAGGCAGCCAGCAGCGGTTGAGAGATTGGCAGCATGTCCGCGACGCGCAGGGTGCGTCCGGCATGACCGCCAAACTGGCCGAGTGAGAAAGTAGAGCGGCTGCCGAGGTATTCAGGCACGTCGAAGCCGTTACGCACTGCTAGATAGGTGCGGCAGCCGCTTTGGGCACGGCCTAACGTCAGCGTCTGGCCGGCTTTCACGCTGACTGGCTGCCAGTAATCGAGGCTCACGCCATCAAGCTCTGCCGGGCAATCGGCTCCGGTCAGGGCAATCACCGCATCGCTGTGAAAACGCAGCGTCGGGCCTTGCAGAGTAAATTCCAGTCCGGCGGCGCTGTCGTGGTTGCCGACGATGCGGTTAGCGAGGCGGAAAGCGAAGTCATCCATCGGGCCCGAAGGCGGTACGCCGATGTCCCAATAGCCGAGGCGGCCAGGGAAATCCTGAATGCTACTGAAGGTGCCGGGTTGCAGCACTTCAATCACGCTGGCGGACGGCGTAAAGCTGTCGAGGAAACGCGTCCACACTTTGCCGCTGCTGAACGCTTCGGTGGCGACAATCTGGCGCAGATAATCGAGGTTAGTGGCGATGCCGTGCAGCTGCGTGGCATCCAGCGCCTGCTGCATTTTCGCCAGCGCCGCTTCGCGCGTATCGGCGTGAACAATCAGTTTGGCGATCATCGGATCGTAAAACGCTGAGACTTCAGTGCCGGTATCGATCCAGCCATCCACACGCACGTCATCCGGGAAACTAACGCCGGTCAGCGTGCCCGGGCTCGGCTGGAAGTTTTTCAACGGATCTTCCGCGTAGATACGCACTTCAATCGACGCACCTTGCGGGGCCTGTTGCAGACGCGGCCAGTCGATAGCATCACCGGCGGCGACTTTCAGCATGCACTCGACCAAATCCAGCCCGGTCACGCACTCCGTTACCGGATGCTCCACCTGAAGGCGGGTGTTCACTTCGAGGAAGTAAAACGCGTCCTGCTCAGCGTCATAGATGTATTCCACGGTGCCCGCACTGCGGTAATTGACTAACTCACCGAGACGCACGGCGGATGACAGCAGCGCTTCACGCGTAGCCTGCGGCAGGTTCGGTGCGGGGGTCTCTTCCACCACTTTCTGGTTACGGCGCTGGAGTGAACAGTCACGCTCACCCAGGGCAATCACCTTGCCGGTGCCATCGCCAAAAATCTGCACTTCAACGTGGCGTGCGCGGTCGATAAAGCGCTCCAGGAACACGCCCGCATCACTAAAGAATTGTTCGCCGAGACGACGTACGCTCTCCCATGCATTGCGCAGCGCATCGGCATCATCGCAACGCGTTAAGCCAATACCACCACCGCCTGCGGTGCTTTTCAGCATCACCGGATAACCGATGGTGTCAGCGGCGCTGAGCGCCTCTTCCAGTGACTCCAGCAGCGGCGTGCCGGGCGTCATCGGGACACCCGCGCTGGCGGCCAACTCGCGTGCGCGGTGCTTCAGGCCGAACTCGCCAATCTGCTGCGCAGTCGGGCCGACAAACGCAATACCGGCTTCTTCGCAGGCGGCAGCAAACGGCAGGCTTTCGGAGAGGAAGCCGTAGCCCGGCCAGATGGCTTCTGCGCCGGTCTCTTTGGCGGCGGCCAGAATTTTATCGATACGCAAATAGCTGTCGCTGGCTTTGTCGCCGCCGAGGGCAATCGCCACATCGGCTTCTTTGACATGGCGCGCGTTACGGTCGGCATCGGAGTAAACGGCGACGCTTTTCACGCCGAGGCGCTTCAGGGTGCGAATCGCGCGGCAGGCAATTTCGCCACGGTTAGCGATCAGTACGGTGCTGAACATGATTATTTACTCCCCTGAGAGGCCAGCCAGTTGCGCCAGCCACCGAATTCGGTAATTTCCAGCGCCTGCGACAGCACTGCCGGTTCACAGATAAAGCCTTTCACCACGCGACCATCAGCCAGCGTCAGTGAGCCAATGCCCAGCGGGGCCGGGATTTCCGCCACGAACTCGCCAAAGCGCGCCAGCGGGATATCCCACAGTTCCACCGTGATGGCGGCACCGCTGTCGCCGCGCAGCAGGCCGGGCTTTTTGATCGGGCCATCAAGTAGCGCAAACAGGCGGTAGTTGCTGGCGGTTTGCGTCTCTTCCACCAGTACCGCATCGCGGGTAGTGAGCTGGAAATTCAGCGGCATGCCGGTGAGGTGCGCACCGACCACGGCCACGCGCACGTGATCGGCTGAAACCGGGAATGCGGTGTATTGAGAAGGCTGAGCTTTGCCGGTCGCGCCTAACGTCAGCGCCATCTGCTGTTGCCACTGAAGGCCAAAGCCCGCCAGCGCGCGATCCTGCCAGGCCGGTGCAATCAGCGTGATGCCCGCAGGCAGGCCATCGGCGCGGAACGGGCCAGGCAGCGCCAGCGCACTGAGGTCAGCGAGATTGGTGAAGTTGGTGTATGTGCCAAACTGCGAGTTGTAGCGCACCGGCTCCTGTTTCATCTCTTCCAGCGTGTGAATGGTGGGTGAAGTCGGCACCACCAGCGCATCGAACTGCGCCAGGGTTTGCTGGATTTGACGCGTCAGCTCGGCACGCAGGTATTCCGCCTGATAAGCTTCGACGGCGGTGTATTTCAGGCCGCTGCTGACAATGCCGTACACCACCGGGTCCATCTCTTCCTGTCGGTTGATCATTTCGCCGACAGCAACCGTGCGTTCGGCCACCCACGGGCCGTAATAGAGTTGTTCCGCCAGCTGGTGGAACACGCTGAAGTCGATAGGGTGCAGCGTCGCGCCGCCCGCTTGTAGTTGCTCCAGCGCACTCAACCACGCGGCTTCCGCCTGCTTGTCGCCAAAGAATTCTGGCGACGCGGGGATAGCAAAATCGGGTTGCGCTTTTAAGCTGGCAGGCGCGGTATGTGGGTTGCTGCGCGAGTAGGCATCTCCGGCATCGTAGCCGCCCGCGGCGGTGGCAACGGCGAAGGCATCTTCCACCGTCAGGGCGAAGACGGAGATGGTGTCATTCAGACGGCAAGCAGGCACCACGCCGCTGGCTGAGAACCAGCCTTTGGTGGGTTTCAGACCGACGATGTTATTAAAGCCCGCCGGGACGCGACCGGAACCGGCGGTATCGGTGCCAAGTGAGAAGCCCACCAGGCCGCGCGCCAGCACCGAAGCAGAACCAGAACTGGAGCCGCCGCTGACATATTCAGGGTTAAAGGTGTTACTCACCGCGCCAAACGGCGAGCGCGTGCCGACTAAGCCTGTCGCATACTGGTCAAGGTTGGTTTTGCCAATCACCACCGCACCGGCCGCTTTTAACTGTGCGACCACAAACGCATCGGCTTCTGCGGTGTAAGTGAACGCCGGGCAGGCGGCGCTGGTCGGCCAGCCTGCCACATCAATATTGTCTTTCACCGCAAACGGCACGCCAAACAGCGGCAGCGCAGCGGGATTACGCAAGTAACTCGCCAGCAAGGGCTCGATTTGCGCTTGCAGCTGTGCGGGCGAGGCGACATACAGCCAGGCATTATCCTGCTGGTCGATGGCGTCGAGGTGCGCCGCCAAAAGTGCGCTAATGCACTGCGGGTCCTGCTGATAGCGGTGCTGCCAATCCTGAAGCGTGTATCCGAAGGTTGCTGCCATGAGTGAATTCCAACTGGTATACAAGATGGAATTCAACAGAGCAAAGCGCGTGCCATTTTTGTAAGTGAATGAATAGTTGTAGCTAATTGATATGACATAAGATTTTGTGATGATAATTTGCACAGCCACGGCGCAGACGGTGTGCAATCACGGTGCGCCTGAGTAAATTTTGTGAAGAACATGGCAAGAGACCGTTGGCCTGGTTAGCATGAGTTAAGTCTGGCATGAGCTGGATCGCAGCGAAGAGGAGAGCAGAGTGGAGAAGTGGCGTAACTGGATGATAGGGATCTGTCTGGTCAGCACGGCCGGCAGCGTGTGGGCCGACTCGCTGGATCAACAACGACAGCGCTATGCGCAAATCAAACAAGCCTGGGATAATAACCAAATGGACCAGGTCTCGCAGCTGATGCCAACGCTGCAGGATTATCCGCTCTATCCGTATCTGCAATACCGTTTGCTGGCGCAGGATCTCGATCAAGAGACGCCGCTGGCGGTGAAGAACTTTATTCAGCAATATCCGACGCTGCCACCGGCGCGTTCGCTCTCAACGCGCTTCGTCAATGTGCTGGCACATCGTCAGGATTGGCAGGGCGTATTGAGCTTCAGCCCAGATGAACCGAAACCGGTGCAGGCACGCTGTAACTGGTATTACGCCAAGTGGGCTACCGGCCAGCAACAGGCTGCGTTTGATGGCGCGAAATCGATTTGGCTGCGCGGTTCAGCGTTACCGAACGACTGCGATCAGCTGTTCTCGGTGTGGCAAGCGTCTGGACAGATGTCACCGATCACCATCCTCGAGCGTATTCGCCTGGCGATGAAAGCCGGCAACGACAGCCTGGTGAATTATCTGGCGAAAATGCTGCCAGCGGATTATCAAACCACTTCCAGCGCACTGATTGCGTTGCAGCAGAATCCACAGACCGTGACCACTTTTGCCAGCAGCCTCGGTCCGACCGATTTCACCCGTATGGCCACCAGCTATGCCTTTGCCCGCGTGGCGCGTGAAGATATGGATAATGCGCGCATGATGATCCCGCAGCTGGTGCAAGCGCAGAAAATGAGCCAGGCGGAAGAGCAGGATCTGAAGGAAACTGTGGTGTGGCGCATGATGGGCGCGGATCTGACCTCCGAACAGGCGCGCTGGCGTGATGCGGTGGTGATGAACAGTGAATCTACCGCGCTGGTGGAACGTCGTGTGCGTCTGGCGCTGAGTCAGAACGATCGTCGTGGACTGAACACCTGGATCGCGCGTTTGCCGGTAGAAGCCAAAGAGAAAGATGAGTGGCAATATTGGCAGGCCGATCTGCTGATTTCTCAGGGGCGCAAAGACGAGGCCGATGAGATTCTGCGTAAGCTGATGCAGGCGCGCGGGTTCTATCCGATGGTGGCGGCGCAGCGTCTTGGCGTGGAATATCCGTTGCAGGTCGATCAGGCCCCGGCAGCAGACAATTCAGTGGTGCAGGGGCCAGAACTGGCTCGCGTGCGTGAGCTGATGTATTGGGGACTGGATAATCTGGCACGCAGTGAGTGGGCTAATCTGATCTCGAGCAAAACCCATTCACAGCAGCAGATGCTGGCGCGTTACGCCAATGAGCAGGACTGGTGGGATCTCAGCGTGCAGGCGACCATTACCGCCAAAATGTGGGATAGCCTGAAAGAGCGTTTCCCGCTGGCGTGGCGCAATCTGTATCAGCAATACACCAGCGACAAAGGCATTCCGCAGAGCTATGCCATGGCGATCTCCCGCCAGGAGAGTGCGTGGAATCCGAAAGCGCGCTCACCGGTCGGGGCCAGCGGTTTGATGCAGGTGATGCCTGCAACGGCTAGCCATACCGTGAAGATGTACAACATCCCCGGCTATGTGAACAGCAGCCAGCTGCTGGATCCGCAGACTAATATCCAGATTGGTACGCAGTATCTGGAGTACGTCTATCAGCAGTTCGATCAGAACCGTATCTTCTCCTCGGCGGCGTATAATGCCGGGCCGGGCAGGGTGCGCAGCTGGTTGAATAACAGCGGTGGCAAACTGGATGCGGTGGCGTTTATCGAAACCATCCCGTTCTCCGAAACACGCGGCTACGTGAAAAACGTGCTGGCGTATGATGCCTACTATCGTTACTTCATGGGCAAGCCGGATAAGATTCTCGCCGATGGTGAGTGGAATCGCCGTTACTAGCTGTGCTATGCTTCCGTACTCGTCAATGAGTACGGAAGCCCTTCATGAGCCAACCCCTTTCTTCCCAGCCGGATGCGGCTCAGCCTGTTGAAGATAACTGGCTGCGTTTTATCGATTTAATGCAAAACGCTTTCGCGGACGGTGTGTCATTGCCTTTGCTGCAACTGATGATGACGCCCGATGAACGTGAAGCGTTTGGCACGCGCCTGCGCATTATCGAAGAGCTGATGAACGGCGACATGAGTCAGCGCGAGCTGAAGAATGAGCTGGGCGTCGGTATTGCCACTATCACGCGTGGATCCAACAGTCTGAAAGAAGCGCCTCCCGAGCTGAAACGCTGGCTGGAAGCGCGCTTAGGCCGCCATTAACTACTGCTGATACAGCGGATGGGTGAACGGGCAGAGTGCCAGAATCAGTGCCTGATGGTAAACGCTGGAGCGGCTCAACAGACCGTTGGTAAACGCACCGATAGCGCCGCCTTTCTGCTTGATATTATCAACGCCGGTTAAGCGCGCCATCTCGTGACCGAGTTCGTGTCCGGCGGCTAATCCCTCCATGACAATCGATGGCAAGGTGAAGCTGGCGGAGCGCGATTCGCCGCGCTGCTGGGCGTTTTCAATCACCATCCATGCAAAGGCACAATCGCCTTCGATGCCAGCTTCAATCGCGACCCAATAGTCAGATTCAGGGCGTTGCTGACGGGCGTTCGCCACGCGGGTACGTGCGCCAGTTCGCGTTTCGACATCGCTTAACGGTTGAGCAGCAACGCCGCTCTCGACCTCGACCCCTTCAATATGGCAGGATCCTTCACCAAAGACGTCGTTGAACGCCTGAGCAATCGCGCGAATTTTTGCCGGGTTGATGGTGGCTGCGACAACGTGGTACATAATTGTTTGAACCCTCAAGGCAAATTTGTCGCAGTATAACGGAAATTAAGCATGCTACAGGTCTATCTTGTTCGTCACGGCGAAACGGTATGGAATGCGGCCCGACGCATTCAAGGTCAATCCGACAGTCCGCTGACGGAAAAAGGTGAGCAACAGGCCCAACAAGTGGGCGAACGGATGAAATCGCAGGGAATTACTCATGTGATTGCCAGCGATTTGGGTCGTACGCGCCGCACCGCAGAGATTATTGCGGATGCCTGCGGCTGTACGGTCACCGTTGATGCCCGCCTGCGTGAACTGAATATGGGCTGTCTGGAACAGCGTCCCCTTGATGGCTTAACGCCGGAAGAGGAGAGCTGGCGTAAGACGCTGGTGGATGGCACCAAAGACGGCCGTATTCCCGGCGGTGAATCGATGCTGGAGATGGCGACGCGCATGCACGATGCGCTAAACGCGTTGCTGGAACTGCCAGCGGGCAGCCGTCCGCTGATTGTCAGTCACGGTATGGCGTTGGGCGTGCTGGTCAGCACGTTGCTGGGATTACCGGCGCACGCTGAGCGCCGTTTACGTCTGCGCAACTGCTCTATCTCCCGCGTGGATCATCAACAGAGCGCGTGGCTGGCAGCGGGATGGGTGGTCGAGACGGCAGGCGATGTATCGCATCTGGACGCACCTGCGCTGGATGAATTACAGCGTTAATCGTCATCTGGTATTGGTGCGCATGAATGCGCACCCTACTAATTCGTGGGGCGTGATGAATGTGCACCCTATAAATTTGTGGAGGCGTGATGAATACGCACCCTGTCAAATTGCGGGTTCGTGATTAATGCGCACGCTCTAAAATCGTAGGGTCGTCATTTATGACGACCGGCTGTTATTGAAGCCAAAAAATGCCGTCATCATGACGTAATGCCGATCAGTTAAGACAAAAATGATCGGTTGAACGATCCGACAGTTCTG
>CBCTJT010000026.1:0-68989 GCA_965147305.1 uncultured bacterium | reverse complement strand
AGCCATGGGATGAAAACTATGTAGCTACCGCTTGACGTGCAAGACGGTAGCTACACGTGTTTAACGTGGAAACAGCAAACTAAACCGGTTCACCCCGTTCTCACTGCTCACCGCACAGCTTCCTTGATGCAAACGCATGATGCTGCGCACAATCGATAATCCCAGTCCGCTACTGCTTTGATGCCGTGATGCATCGGCGCGCCAGAAGCGGTCAAACATGCGTGACTGCTGTTCAGCACTCAACGCCGCGCCTTGATTCTCTACCATCAATTCGATTCCTTGATCGCGCGCGACACTCAACACCCGAATGGCTGATTCGCGCTCGCCATAGCGCAACGCATTCGCCATCAGATTCGCCAGTGCACGTTGCAGCAGCAGCGGATCGGCGCGTAATTCACCCTGCATGCGCATCTCCAACTGCATGTTGTGCTCCTCGGCCATGCCATCAAAATAGTCCTGCAATTTTTCGCCCAGTTGGGCCAAATCGATGGTTTGCCAATCCATCGCCTGGCTGGCATCTTCCGCTTTGGCGAGGAAGAGCATGTTATCGATCATCTTCGCCAGACGCTCCAGCTCCTCGTAATTCGATCCCAGCAACGCCTGATAATCACCCAGGCTGCGCGGCTGACTCAACGCCACTTCGGTCTGACCGATTAAGGTGCCAATCGGCGTGCGCAGGTCGTGCGCCATATCCGCTGAAACCTGGCTGAGTTGCTGGTAACCCTGTTCCAGGCGACTGAGCATCTGGTTGAAGGCGGCGACCAGCGGTTGCAGTTCTGTCGGGGCATCGCTGAACTGGATACGGTGCGATAAGCGCCTCACGTCTATGGCATCGGTTTCCGCTGCCAGCCGACGTAACGGCGACAAGCCGCGGCTAATCAGCCAGATACTCAATGCTGCTACCAGTAACGCTGCCAGTGCAGTCGATACAATAATCTGATCGCGATAGCTGTTGAGCGTTTGGGTACGATCGCTCATCAGGCGGCCGGTAATGATCTCAATTTTTCCGTTACCATCGCGCGTCGGTGCTAAGGCGGCGGCGGAAATAAAAGGGGTGCCATCCTGCGCCTGCTGATGATGTACAGAGGCCAGACTCAGTGGCTGATCGGCGGGCACGGGCGTGATGTCGGGCATCGGTCGTGCGCCGGGATTGACCACAATCAGCGGCGGCTGGCCAGGAAAACGCAGCACCAGCAAAGACTCCGTATTGCCAAGCATATTGGCAAACAGGCGTGGTTTCTGCTGGATCAGTGTAATGGCGTCTTCATCGCGCAGCAGCGTACGAATCTGATCGATACGCGTCAGCAGCGCTGCGTCATCACGCACGCCGATCTGCTTCGCCAGAGACTGATATAGCGCAAAGCCGCTCAGGGCAAAAATCACAATCACTGCGGTGCTGAGCAGTAGTGATAAGCGAGTGGCAAGCGAGAGTTTTTTCATGTTTCAGCTTCGCAGCGATATCCGACGCCGTGCACAGTGTGAATCAACGGTTGAGTAAACGGACCATCGATCTTCTGGCGCAGGCGCTTCACCGCCACATCCACCACGTTGGTATCGCTATCAAAATTCATGTCCCACACGCGTGAGGCGATCACCGTGCGCGTCAGCACCTCGCCGGGATGTAGCATAAACAGATGCAGCAGGTTGAACTCTTTATTGGTGAGGTCGATGCGTTGTCCCGCGCGCTCCACCCGACGTTTCAGGATATCGAGTTGCAGGTCGGCCAGGGTCAGCACATCGGGAAGTTTTTGCTGACCGCCGCGCCGCAACTGCGTGCGGACGCGTGCCAGCAGTTCTGCAAACGAGAAGGGCTTCACCAGATAATCATCCGCGCCCAGTTCCAGCCCTTTGATGCGATCTTCCAACGTGCCTTTAGCCGTGAGGAAAATCACCGGCGTATGGATCTGTTTATCCAGCGCGGCCATGACTTCCCAGCCGCTCATGCCGGGCATCATCACATCAAGTAAGATCAGATCGTAATGGTGCTCCTGCGCATAGAACAAACCATCTTGCCCATTCTCGGCCACATCCACGATAAATCCCGCTTCCGTCAATCCTTTGCGCATGTAATCGCGCGCTTTGGCTTCGTCTTCAATCACCAAAATTTTCATGCGCATCTCCGGGCGGGATAAGTGGGTTAGGGCTGCGCCTGCTGAGCGGCCTGTTCAATCAGTTTCGCCACATCATCAGGATGAGATTCATACACCGAGTGGCTGGCGCCCGCGACTTCAACCGTGTGGCTGTGCGCGCGTTTGGCGTACATCCGCTCCAGATCAGGGTTAATGATTTTGTCAGCTTTCGCCACCATGTACCAGCTAGGCTTGGTCTTCCACGCCGGGTCTGGAATGTTGGCGGTGAACACGGCGGCGTTGGTTGGCATCTGCGCGTGGGCTTCGAAATCCGCCTGCGCAGCCGGTAAATCGGCGGCGAAATCGCTGTGGTAATTTTCTGGCGCGATGGTCAGATAGCCATCACTGGATTTAGCAAACGGATGCGCGCTGTTCGGGAATTTTTTGCCGTTGATGGCTTCGGTTTCGCCGTTATCCAGCGCGTGTGCGGCGATATACACCAGTCCCACTACTTTGCTGTCATTCCCGGCTTCGGTGATGATCGCGCCGCCATAGCTGTGGCCGACCAGAATCACCGGTCCGTTTTGCTGATCGATGATACGGCGTGTCGCCGTGACATCTTCCGGGAAACCGGTCAGCGGTTCCTGTACCAGCGTGACTTTATAGCCATCGTGCGTCAGGCGGTCATACACCGGACGCCAGCCTGCACCGCCCACAAAAGCACCGTGTACTAACACAATATTCTTCACCGGCTGAGCTTTGGCGTGTGCCGCGCCGCCCGCCATTGCCATCAAAATACCCGCCGCTAACGTCAGTTTTTTCAGTTTCATGTTTGTGCTCCAGATAAGGAAGGTTCGGGCACAGGATATGAAAACGGCTCTGACAGCAGGGTGAGTGAGTTATGACAAAAGAATGACAGGGGCTGCGCGCTGATCGATCGCAGGATTTCGTGAACGGCCTCGCAAATTGAAGCGATGTTGTCTTGCTAAACAAATTGGCTTGTGTAATTTATGCCATAACTTCACAAATAATCGTGAAGAAGGAAAGTACATTACAACTCGCACTGAAGGATCCTTCCTCATGTCAGAATTAAAGTTTGCCACACGTTTGAACTCTTTCGCCTCCGGGGCGCACTTATACTGGCCAGATCTCCAGGGAAAACCTTCTGTATTACAGATGATTGCGCGTGCCGGTAAGGTGAATGGCCTGACGCATCTCGATCTAAACTATCCGCAGCACATGACCAGTGACATTCCCACTATGCGTCAGGCGATTGCCGATGCGGGCCTGGCGGTCAATGGCATGCAGATGCGCTGGGATGCTCCCCAATTCAAAATTGGTGCCTTTACCAACCCCGACGCCAAAATTCGTCGTGAAGCCATCGAACTGACCAAGCGCGGTATTGATGCGGGCCGCGAGTTTGGCTCACACCTGATGACCTTGTGGATGGGCCAGGACGGTTTCGATTATTGCTTCCAGGCCGACTATAAAAAGATGTGGGAAGACGCCGTCAGCGCGGTGCGTGAAGTGGCTGAATATGCGCCGGAAATCGACGTCAGCATTGAATACAAACCCAATGAACCACGTGCTTACAGCATCTTCCCGAATGCCACCACCTGTTTGCTGGCTGTGGAAGAAGCGGGATGCGCCAACCTCGGCATCACGCTGGATTTCGCCCACGTGCTGTTTGCCAACGAAGTGCCTGCATTTGCGGCCGCCATGGTGGCCCGTCGTTCACGCTTGTTAGGGCTGGACCTGAATGATGGCTGGGGCAAACGCGATGATGGCTTGATGGCGGGCTCTGTGAATCCGCGCGCCACGCTGGAATTCCTGTGGCAGATGCAGCGCGATGGCTATCAGGGCGCTTATTACTTCGACACCTTCCCGGATGCCAGTGGCCTCGACCCGATCCGTGAAGCGGAAATTAACATTGTGACTGTGAAGCGTCTGCTGAAGTTGAGCGAAAAACTCAACAATAACCCGGCACTGGAAGAAGCGATTAGCCGTCAGGATGCGGTGGCCTCACAGCAAATTGTGAATGACATCATGCTTGCACAATAAGCAAGCGCATAACCCTGCACCTCAAATAAAACGATAAAAAGGCTACCACCATGAAAAAGCTCTTACTCTCTGTACTGACCTCCGCACTGCTGTGTTCCAGCGTGCACGCTGCGACCCTGGCGCCGCTGAAATCTGACTCCGAACCCGACCGCACGGACTGGACGCAGCTGGAAGGTAAATACGGCCCTATGCCCAAAGTCGACAGCAAGCTGAAAATTGGCGGGGTGTCGAAAACGCTGACCAATGAGTACTGGCGTTCACTCGGCGAGGGCTATCAGAACGTCGCGAAGAAGTATGGTTTCACCGTCGCTTACCAGGCCGCCGCGAATGAAGATGATCAAATGGGCCAGCTGTCCATCGCTGAAACCCTGATTGCGCAAGGTTTTAATGGCTTGCTGGTGTCACCTCAGACCGATATCAACCTTGAGCCAGCACTGGAAAGTGCCAGCAGCAAAGGTATTCCCGTGGTGAACGTCAACGATGCCGTGGTGCCGAGCGCTCAGTATTACGTTGGTAACGTGCAGAAAGACAACGGCGTGCGCGTTGCCAAATGGTTTATTCAGCACTATCCGCAGGGCGGCAAAGTGGCGGTGATTGAAGGCCAGCCTGGCGTGTACGCTGCAGGTCAGCGCACGGCCGGTTTCAAAGAGACGCTGCAGGCGAATGGCAAATTCAACATTGTCGCCAGCGTGCCCGCTAACTGGAGCCGCGAGCAGGCTTTTAACGCCGCATCGACGATTCTGCAACAGCATCCTGACCTGATTGGTTTCTATGCCAACAACGACACCATGGCGCTTGGTGTGGTGGAAGCGGTGCGTTCGCTGAATAAAGCCAAACAAACCGCAGTATTTGGTACCGATGGTATTTCTGATGCCTATGCTTCGATTAAGCGGGGTGAACTGACCGGCACAGTCGATAGCTTCCCGATCCTGACTGGGGAAGTAGCGATGGAAGTGATGCTGCGTCTGGTGAACGGACAGAAACTGTCGCGTGTGATTGCCACGCCGCAGGCGCTGATCACCAAAGAGAATGCCGATGCCTTCTCAACTAAAGACAACGACAAATTGCGTCAATTGCTGGCACAGCAGTAACACAGGCGGAGAGCGTATGGAACAGTATCGCTTAATGATGCGCGGCATCAATAAAACCTACGGTAGCGCCATCGCGCTGCAGGATGTGGACTTTATGGTGCGACCGGGCGAAGTGCACGCGCTGATCGGAGAAAATGGGGCTGGCAAATCTACGCTGCTGAACATTCTCTCTGGCGTGCGCCCGGCGGATAGCGGTGACATCCACGTCAACGGCGAGTCAGTGCAGATGAAAAATCCGCTCAGTGCGCGCCATGCGGGCATCGCGATGATTCATCAGGAGTTGCAGCATGTTCCTGAGCTCTCCGTCGCCCAGAATATGTTTTTGGGTCGCCCCATGACCACCCTCAACGGTTTGTTTGTCGATAAACGTGCTCAACTGGCACGCGCCACGCATATCCTGAAGCAGCTTGATCCCAGCATTAATCCCGCTGAGCCGATCAAGAATCTCAAGGTATCGCAGCAGCAGATTGTGGAAATTGCGCGTGCACTGCTGGATGAGGCGAAAATCATCGCCATGGATGAACCGACATCCAGCCTGACGCCACGTGAGTTTGAGCGCCTGGCGGAACTGATCGCAGATTTGAAATCCACCGGCGTCTCATTGATTTACGTATCGCATAAGATGAATGAAATCTTCCAGGTCTGCGATCGCGCCACCATCATGCGCGATGGACGGCAGGTCGGGGTGGTGAACATCTGCGATGAAACCGAAGAGAGCATCGTCGCGAAGATGGTGGGGCGCAAAATCGATAAACAGGCGCATCAATCCTGGGCCACCGATCGTGAAGTGCTGCAGGTTGAGAATGTGACGCGCGGAACGGAGATCAAACCGGCCAGTTTCAGCGTCTGCGCCGGGGAAGTGCTGGGCGTGGCGGGTCTGGTCGGCGCAGGCCGCACCGAATTGCTCAAATTGATTGCCGGTATCGATAAACGTAGCGCGGGTGAAGTACGCGTCAATGGTCAGTCAGTACGCAATCACAACGTCAGCGCGGCGATTCGTGCCGGTATTGGTCTGGTGCCGGAAGATCGTAAGAAAGAGGGCATCATCAAAGCGCGTGCGGTGAAAGTGAACATGGCATTGCCGTCGATGCGCAACTTCACGCTTGCGGGCGTTATTCGTAAAGTGAAACTGGACGCGGTGGCGCAACAGGTGATGTCCGACTTAAAACTGCGTCCGCTGAATATCGAAAAACCGATTGGCACCCTGAGTGGCGGTAATCAGCAGAAGGTGATTATTGGCCGCTGGGTAGCTGCGGATGCCGAAGTATTTTTATTTGATGAGCCAACCCGGGGAATTGATATCGGGGCCAAAGCTGAAATATATAATCTGATTGAAAAGCTGGCCCAGCAAGGTAAAGCGATTGTCGTGGTGTCGTCAGAAATGACCGAGATATTACGCGTGTCCGATCGCGTTTTAGTGATGCGTGAAGGGAGAATTACGCGTGAATTAACCGGTGATGACATTACCGAAGAGAACATCGCACGCTTTGCTATTAACGACATTAAAGAAGCTGTATAGCACTCAATCTGCACTCTATATAGGCACAATTATGATGACGCAAACAAATACACAGCCAGCGGCTGCGCCGTCGGCGAAATTTAAACTCAATCTGCGCGATGCCGGTACCTTAATCGGACTGCTCATTATCGTGGTGACATTTTCGTTCCTGTCGCCGGTATTTTTTACCGTGCCAAACCTGCTGAATATTTTGCAGCAATCTTCCATCAATGCGTTGATTGCACTGGGGATGACGCTGGTGATTATTTCCGGCGGTATTGATTTATCAGTCGGACCGACCGCTGCACTCTCTGCGGTATTGGGCGCCACTCTGATGGTGTCTGGTGTGCCGGTTCCGGTGGCGATTCTGGCCACGCTGGGGATCGGTGCCTTGTGCGGGGTGTTCAGCGGGATGTTGGTGGCCTATGCAGGGCTGCAACCGTTTATCGTCACGTTGGGTGGGCTTTCGCTGTTCCGCGCCATTGCGCTGATTTATACCGGCGGTAATCCGGTGTTTGGCATTCCGATGGAGTTTCGCAGCATAATTAACAGCGATGTGTTCGGTATTCCAACCCCAATCATCATCGTTGCAGTGATTGCGATGGTGCTATGGCTGGTGATGAATAAAACCCCGTTGGGCGAATATATTCTGGCGGTGGGCGGTAACGAGGAAGCGGCGCGCGTCGCGGGTGTGCCGGTTAAACGCACCAAAGTGACGGTGTTCATCATCTCAGGCACCTTAGCGTCACTGGCATCGCTGATTCTGATTGGTCGGTTAGGCGCAGCAGAACCGACTATCGGTAATTTGTGGGAGTTAGATGCGATTGCGGCAGCGGCGATTGGCGGTGCTTCACTGATGGGCGGCAAAGGCAGTATCGTCGGCACTATTATTGGCGCCATCATTCTCGGTGCACTACGTAATGGCTTGACTCTGCTGAATATTCAGGCCTTTTATCAATTGCTTGCCACAGGCCTAATCATTATCATAGCGATGTTGATTGACCGGGCGACAAGAGGCAGGTAATGAAGCAAGATCCGCGAGCCATTGGCGCTCAAATTCGTATGCGATTACCACAGCTGACGCCGCTGGAGCGGCGTGTTGCTGAGGCCATCATCGCCAGAACGGACATTAGTGAACAGACTTCGTTGCAGGAAATTGCCGAAGAGAATAATGTTTCCCAGGCGATGATTGTGAAAATTACTAAAAAGCTCAACTTCACAGGCTTTCGTAATTTTCGCACTGGACTGATTTATTATAATCAATCTGAAGTGGCAGGCTTGCATGCGGAAATTGAGCCGGACGACTCGTCGGAACAATTACTGGCTAAAGTATTCAGAACCTCGATTCAGGCAATTGAAGAGTCATTATCGATTTTGGATATATCTGAGTTTAATCGTGCTGCCGATATTTTATTTAAAGCGCGCCATATCGATCTTTATGCGGTGGGCGGTTCAGCCACCGTGGCGCGAGATTTATCGCACAAACTGCTGAAGATCGGGATCAAGTCCACGCCTTATGACGATGCGCATATTATGCTGATGTCTGCTGCGGTGTTATCCGATGATGATGTGGTGATCGCCATCAGTCATTCAGGAGCAACGCGAGCGGTGAACGATCCGATTAAACTGGCGGCACGAAATGGTGCAAAGATTATTGCTATTACCAATTATGCCGAGTCGCCTATTGCGCGCAATGCGCATGTGGTATTGACATCAACCTCTCAGGGATCGCATCTGCTTGGGGAAAATGCGGCGGCACGTATCGCGCAATTAAATATTCTCGATGCGCTGTTTGTGGCAATCGCCAAGAAAGATTTAAAGCTGGCGGAAAAGAATCTGATGAAAACCCAGCGTGCGGTTCAGGATCTGCGGGACTTTTAGTCATGAACAAAATTATCGTCGCCGGTAGCCTGCATTACGACATTATGCTGGCGGCCCACCATCGCCCGGAAAAGGGCGAAACCGTAATGGGCAGCGGCTGTAGCTATAAATTTGGCGGTAAAGGTGGCAACCAGGCGGTGGCGGCCGCACGTGCGGGTGGCGCGGTTCGTTTTATTGGCGCGGTGGGCGACGACGCGCAGGGTGAATTCCTGCTCACGGCGCTGCGTGATGCCGAGGTTAACACCGATGCGGTGGCGATTCTGCCGGATGAGCCGTCGGGAATGAGCGTGGCGATCAGTGATGCGGAAGGCGATTACGGTGCCGTGGTGGTGTCCAACGCGAATCTGCATATCGATGTGGCTACGCTGCCTGACTCGCTGTGGCAGGGTGCTGGCTTGCTGGTGTTGCAAAACGAAGTGCCCGCCAGCGTGAACCTGCAACTGGCGCAGCAGGCCCGGCAAAAAGGGATTGCGGTCTGTATCAATGCCGCACCGGCGCGCGAGATTGAACCCGCGCTCGCCGCCTGCATTGATCTGCTGATCGTGAATGCAGTTGAAGCGCGCGATATGTGCCAAATCGAGGTGACGGATCTGGCCTCTGCGGAGCGGGCAGCACAAAAACTGGCGGAAGATTTCGCGCAGGTGATTGTGACAGCGGGCGAGCACGGTCTGGCGGTGTGCCAGTCGGGTGAGCCGGTGCAGAGTTTACCAGCAATTCCGGTGAAGCTGATCAGCACTCACGGCGCAGGCGACTGCTTTGTCGGGGTGTTGAGCCAGGCGCTGGTGTCCGGTTCCTCGCTGCCTGAGGCGGCGGAGAAAGCGAATCAGGCTGCCGCAGAGCACGTTTCTCGTCCTGCCATCGCCTAATAACCCACCTCACATTTCCGGCATTAAGATTCTCTTACTGCCGGAGATAAAATCGCTTAACTCCTTCTGTTTTATAAGAATTCCCTCTGCGTCAAATCCATTTTTTTAGTGGTGGTAATGTTTCCGCCATGTTATTAACTCTCCATGCCGTTGTGAATTTACCTGCCTGCTGGAGATAACAATGAAAAAGAGTTTGTCCTTCGCGTTACTGCTGTCACTTGGCGCATTCAGCCACCTCTCATTTGCTGAGCAGACGTTGCGCTTTGGTGTCGATCCGACTTTCCCTCCGTTTGAATCCAAAGCCAGTGATGGCTCACTTAAAGGATTTGATATCGATTTGGGCAACGCCATTTGTGCCCAGGCAAAAGTGAAGTGCCAATGGGTGCAGATCGGCTTTGATGGCAGCATTCCGGCACTGCAGGCGAAGAAGTTTGATGCAATTCTGTCGGCGATGTCGATGACAGAGAAACGCCGTGAGCAGGTGGATTTCAGCAACATGCTGTATATCACGCCGAGTGCGCTGTTGACGCCAAAAAACAGCACGCTGACCGAAGATATCAGCACGCTGCGCGGTAAGAACATCGGCGTGGCGCAGGGCACCATTCAGGAAACCTACGCCAAAGCAAAATGGGCGACGCAGGGCGTGAATATTGTGTCCTATCCGAACCAGATGGAGATCTATCCCGATCTGGTGGCGGGACGACTGGATGGCACACTGGCGAATGCGGTGTCAGCGGATCAGGGTTTCCTGAATACGCCGGAAGGCAAAGATTACGTCATCAAAGCCACGCTGGTGGATAAAGAGTTGCTGGGCAACGGTGTCGGGATTGGCCTGCGTAAGGGCGATACCGTGCATCTGAAACTGATCAATGACGCACTGGCTGAACTGCACAACAACGGTACTTACGATCAGCTGGCGAAAAAGTATTTCAAGTTTAAGGTCTATCCGTAAGCGCCCTAATTTACAGGAAACAGCATGTCAGAGTTGCCGCATTATTCGTCCCAACGTGCCCGCTTCCTTGCGGCAGTCGAGCGCCAGCATGGCGCTTTGACTTCATATCCGCATCCGCTGCCGGGCCCACAAGGTGAAACGCTTTATACCGATGTCGCCGTGATCGGCGATCCCGGTGCCAGCAAGTTAATGATGATCATCTCGGGCACGCACGGGGTGGAAGGTTACTACGGATCGGACAGTCAGATTGAGTGGCTCAATCGCTTCAGTCTGACTGCTGTGCCCGATGACACCGCAATTGTGCTGCTGCACCTGTTGAATCCCTGGGGCGCGGCGCATTTACGACGCGTCAACGAAGACAACATCGATCTTAACCGCAACTTCATCGATTTCACTCAGCCAGCGCCCGCCAATCAGGAATACCCGTCATGGCATGGGATTTACCACGGCGATCGGAAACAAGCTGATGCGCTATTAGCTGAAACCCTTAACGGCGCAGGTTGGCTGGCGGTGAAGCGGGTGGTGGAAGCCGGGCAATACCAATTCGCTGACGGCTTCTTCTACGGTGGACAGCAACCGAGCTGGTCTTATCGCACCATGCAAACCTTCATCGCCGACCATTTGTCGCAGGCAAAAACCATTCTGAGTTTCGATTTGCACACCGGGGCCGGTGCCTGGGGCCATCCGATGCTGCTCTCGATTGCTGAACAACAGGTCGCTGCGCATCAGTGGGGAAAGTCACTGTATGGCGAGTGGTTAACGTTGCTGTTTACCGGCGCAGGCCGTGACAGTGTCACCGGAGTGACGGCAACCGCAACGGGTTATCTGTCACAGTTCCTGCTGAAATCACTGCCGCAGACGCACATCTTGCCGCTGGTGGTGGAATGCGGAACGTATCCCGGTGAAGAAATGCATCGTCGCGTGCGTGACGATCATTGGCTGCATTTGCAGGGTGAACCTGCCAGTGAATCAGGGCGCGCCTTAAAGCATGAGCTGGTGGAAGGTTTCTGGCCAGCAGACCGCGACTGGCGCGATCTGGTGGCTTTTCGTACCCAGCAGATTTTTGTGCGTGGCTGGCAGGGGTTGTTAAACGCCGATCACAACCGACCATAAAAGGTCATGCGCGCGGTTTCCGACAGGGCGATGCCCGGCTGCGTATTGTACGCCAGCACTGCCAGCATGCGTGTGATGTCGCCTTCGGTTGGCGTCACACGATGCATAGAGTTGCGGCCACGGAACAGCACTAAATCACCCGCTTCAATCGCCAATGCATCGACTGGTTGGCGCTGATCCAGCACCGCAGCAACGCCGTCAAAATTCATCTCTCCCGCATCGGCATCGCGCAAATCTTTCACATACTGGAATACGCCGCCGGCGCGAGGCTTCTGCAACAGCAGGGTGATGGCGAAGGAAGAGTTATCGAAGTGCCAGCCGAGTTCCTGACCATCAGGCGCGTAATGCAGGTTGATGGAAGAGAGCGGATCGGCGTACGGATAGAGCGCGGTTTCACCCAGCACGTCGCACAGGAAACTTTTAAACAGTTCGTCGTTGTACAGCTGGCGCAGCGGCGATTCGGCGGCAATCACATCGTCGGTAATACAGCCTTTGGTACTGATCACATCACGATTGCGCGGATGATCCGCGTCGAACGCCTCGTCTTTTTTCATCAGATAGACGTTATGCTTGCTGAGGGTGTGATAGGCCAGATGGCGCTGAGCATCTCCTTCGGCAATGATGCTTTGCAGCGCGTCGGGTTGTAAAAACTGACGCAGGACCAGCGCGCCATGCTGGTTGAGCTGTTCACGGCATTCACGTCGCCAGTCGGCGTCGGCCAGCGGATGCAGATCGAAACGAATCAGTGCAGACATAGCAGCAGTTCTCATTTTTACAGGTGTGTAATGACTGTAACTCACTGATATGTTAGTGCGTAACGATATAAATTTAATGCCCTGCTAAGGAAACCTTAATGCCTGCACAATCACCGCGTTTACCGAAAATCAGCGTTATCCAGTCATTTAAGGTGGCGGCGGAGTTGGGCAGTCTGGCAAAGGCCGCCGCGCAACTGGCGCTGACGCCTGCTGCGGTGAGTCAGCAGATCCGCCAGCTAGAGGAACAGTTGGGCAGCGCGCTGTTTGTGCGTACGCAAAGTGGCGTGATGCTGACTGAAACCGGTAAAGAGTATCTGCGCTATGTGACGGAAGCCTTTGACATTCTGCATCTCGGGCAGCAAAACCTGCGCCATGTGGCGACGATGCCCAAGCTAACGCTCTATTCACTGCCCGCGCTAGCCTCGAAGTGGTTGCTGCCCAATATTGCGCAGTGGCGCGTTCACTGTCCTGATATTGATTTATCGCTGCACGGCACGCATGCCCAGGTGGATTTTAATGCCACCCCAGCGGACTTCGTTATCTGCTTTGGTGAGGATCGCTACCCTCAGCTTGATAAGCAGCGTCTGTTTTTGGATGAAGTGGTACCGGTGGCGAGTCCCGCGCTGCTCAGACAGTTTCCGCTGGAAAGCGTGTTGCAACAGGCTCCGTTGATTCATCTCGACTGGGGTAATGAAGGGCGCTTTTTGCCCGACTGGCGCAGCTGGTATCAGGCGAAAGGGATGGCGGAACCTGCGCCTCAACCCGCGTTAAGCTTCAATCTCACCTCCCTGGCGATAGATGCTGCGGTGGCAGGGGCGGGTTTGCTGTTAGGGCAGAAAAGACTGATTGCCGCTGAGCTGGCGCGAGGGGATTTGGTTATGGTTGATGCGTTAAGCCTGCCATTAAGTAAACCCTATTTTCTTGCCTGGCCGCAGCGTTCGCGCAGCCACCAGCCGGGCAGTGAAGCATTAATAAACTGGCTCGGACAGCTGGCAATTTAACAAACTGTTAACTGACTCAGCATTGCACATCGTGGATTGCATTATGCTTATCCGCTTTGTGCGACGGATCGTAGACAGGGAGTTCAGTCAGTGACTTCAGACATGCATTTCTGGCTTACCACGTTGGTGATAGCCATTACCATTTTGCTTTGGGCAAGCGCCCGCCTGCCGGAATACCTTACCGCGCTGCTGTTTTTTGCTGCCGCCACGCTGCTTAACATCGCCCCTACCAGCACTATCTTCAGCGGATTTGCCTCTTCAGCCTTCTGGCTGGTATTGAGCGGTTTTGTGCTTGGCGCGGCGATCCGCAAGGTCGGGCTGGCACAGCGCTGGGCGAACTATCTGGTGGTGCCACTCAGCCAGAGCTGGCCGCGCATGGTCGTTGGCACCCTGGTGCTGACCTATCTGTTGGCATTGGTGATGCCTTCCAATATGGGGCGAATCGCTTTGCTGATGCCTGTGGTGCTAGCGCTGGGTGAACGCGCCGGTATCAAAGCCGGGAGTCGTGGCAGCATTGGTCTGGCGCTGGCGGTGGGTTTTGGCACTTTCCAGCTTTCCGCCAGCATCTTACCGGCTAATGTGCCCAATCTGGTGCTCAGCGGCGCTGCTGAAAACGCCTATCAGATCCATCTCCAGTGGCTACCCTGGTGGCTGCTGCATATGCCGGTGGTGGGGATCGGCAAAGGGATGGTACTCGCAGCCGCTATTCTGTTCCTGTTCCGCGCTCAACCTCAGCCCGTGCGCCATCGCGATCAACTTGAGCCGCTCAGTCGCAACGAATGGCGGCTGATGGGGCTATTAGCGATCACCTTGCTATTGTGGATGACCGATAGCCTGCACGGCTTGCCTGCCGCATGGGTCGGGCTGGCGGCGGCGTGTATTTGTCTGCTGCCACGCATTGGCTTTCTCTCGGGGGATGATTTCGCCAGCGGGGTTAATTTCCGCACTTGCATCTATATCGCGGGTATTCTCGGCGTGGCCACGGTTGTGGTGGATTCAGGGCTGGGTCGTCTCATCGCTAATCTGCTGCTGAGCGTTTTGCCACTGCAGGATCATGCTTCGTTCAGCAATTTCGCGGTGCTCAACGCGCTGGTCTCGCTGCTCAACTTTGTGCTGACTGCGAACGGCGTGCCTGCGATGGTGACGCCGATCGCGCAAGAGCTGGCAAACGCATCCGGTTATTCACTGATGAGCGTGGTGATGATGCAGGTGTTTGCCTACGCGACCCCACTATTGCCATATCAGGCCTCGCCGGTGGTGGTAGCGATGGGACTGGGTAACGTGCCAGCTAAAGCAGGCCTGCAGCTTTGCATGCTGGTGTTTATCTTTAGCGTGCTGTTGCTGTTACCACTGGATTATCTCTGGTTCAGGCTGCTAGGCTATGCCTGACTTTCCCTCGCAACCTGAGCACGCCGTTATGTCAGCCAATAATGATTGGGTCGATTTTCGTCGCGATGACGAAACCGGTATCGAAAGCGTCAACGCGCATTTTCGCGGACACGCCTACGATCCGCACGATCACGATGAATTATTGGTGGGCGTGACGCAGCAGGGCTTACAGCGTTTTAACTGCCATCGAGCATTGCACACCAGCACGCCGGGCCGCGCTATTTTGATTGAGCCGGGCGCGGTGCATGACGGCCACGCGCCCAACGAAGAGGGTTTCACCTATACCATGCTTTATCTGCCGCAGCGTTGGGTGGCAGAGATGATGCAGCGACGCGGTCTGGGCGATGTCTCCAACATCGAAGGTGCGTTTCGCCACACGTTAAATGATGATGCGCTGTTAGCCAGTGCTATCCAGCAGGCGTGGTTTTCAGTGCATCACAGTGAAGGGCGACTGGCGCGCGATCAGAGCCTCGATCATCTGATGACGATGCTTTCCCGCCATCTTGAAACCAAACCCTATGAGCAAACCGGCGCAGCGATGCAGCACATGCAGCGGTTACGCGACTACCTGCACGATTTTATGGCGCAGGATGTCGGGCTGGATGAACTATCGCGCCTGGCGGGCATCGATCGCTTTAAGCTGACGCGCCAGTTTAAGCAGGCATTTGGCCAGTCACCGCATGCGTATCTGGTGCGACTGAGATTGCGCAGCGCACGCGTGCTGCTGGCGCAGGGCATTGAGCCGGTGCACGTAGCTGCCCAAGTCGGATTTGCCGATCAAAGTCATCTCGGGCGCTGGTTCCAGCGGGCCTATCGCATGACTCCCGCCTCATATCAACGGCAGTGCACAAACGTTCTATCCTCCCCACTGGCTGCTCATAGATGATGAGGTTTTCGACCTCACCGGAGAGTAGTTGCAGATGTTTGATACCAAAATCGCCCTGATTGTTCGTGATGATTTAGCCACCTGGCAGCGCCTGAATGTGGTGGCCTTCCTCGCCACCGGCATTGCTTCTGCCGCGCCTGACATGATGGGCGAACCCTATGTGGATGCGAAAGGGCGACAATACGGCAATATGGCGGGTCAGCCGATGCTGGTGTTTGCGGGTGATGTGGCGGGATTACAGCGAGCCCATCGTCAGGGTTTGGAGCGTGAATTAACGGTGATCCCGTATGTGGAGGCAATGTTTTCTACCGGACATGATGCCGCCAACCGCGAAGTGTTTATGGCCGAAGATGCCGACAACCTGAATCTGGTGGGCATCGCGATCCGTGGGCCAAAGAAAGCGGTGGATAAAGCGATTAAAGGGCTGTCACTGCACGGATAAACGCGGTCGCCACCTGTGGCGACCGCTTTCATTTCTTTAGCGACTGCGCAACTCGATGACTTCAGCCGCGCGCAACAGCAAATCTTCCCGACCACGCAGCGCCAGCAATTCGACGCCAATCGGCAACCCGTCTTCACTCAGGCCTGCGGGAATCGAAATTGCTGGCGCACCGGTCACTGCTGAAACCAGCGCATTGCTGCCTTCCTGCATCTCGCCGTGTTTGACCGGCGCACGGCGCACCACCGGATAGGCCAGCAGATTAATGTTGTGCTGGTCGAACATCGCCACCAACTGCTGGTAAAGATCATGTTGGCGCTGCTGCACCCGAGCATAACCTTCGCTGGCCGTGCCAGGATGTACCGCGCGGGTCTTAAACACGGTTTCGAGCTGAGGATGATACAGCCCGGACGCAGCGATATCCGGCAGGGTATAGAACTGTGCCTGAGGTTTATCGGCTAAATACTTCGCCAGCGCTTCAGCAAATTCATAGCCGATAATATTGGCCTCTGCCGCCAACGTCTCCAGCTCGGGCCAACTTAGCGTGGCAGGCGCGAACCCGTCGACGGCAGCCTGCACCGCCTGATTAATCTCACTTTCAGCGGCGGCGAATCCTTCCTGCCAGATACCGACCCGTAACGCATCTCCCTCCGTAGCAATTTTTTTGCCACTGAGCACTTCGCTGGCGATGCGCAGATCGGCCGCGCTGCGCACCAGCGGGCCGGGGATATCTTGGGTCGGTGACAGCGGCACTATGCCTGAGGTGCTAAGTGCACCTCGCGTCATGCGTAAGCCGAACAGGCCATTAAACGCGGCGGGAATGCGCACCGATCCTGCAGTATCACTGCCAATGGCGAGCGGTACATAACCGGCGGCAACGGCTACTGCGGAACCGCTACTCGAACCGCCCGGTGAACGTCCTTCCAGCCAGGCATTGTGGGTAAAGCCAGTCAGCGAGGAGGCGCCGGTAATGCCCGCTGCCAGTTCATGCATCGCGGTTTTACCGATGAGAATGGCACCCTGATTGCGCAGCGTGGTGACCAGCGGGGCATCGGCTTGGGCGATGACGTCACGCAACATCACCGAACCTGCGCTGGTAGGCCAGCCTCGTACTTCAATATTGTCTTTGATCAGCACCGGCACGCCGTCCAGCTGGCCCAATGTCTCACCGCGTTGACGCCGTGTATCACTCAAGTCTGATGCCGCACGCGCTTCATCAGCGAACAGCCAGGTAATGGCGTTGTAGCGCGGCTGGTCTGCTTCACTTATGCGCTGCAGTGCGAAGTCGGCCAACTGGCGCGCGGTAACATCGCCGCGTTGCAGTGCCAGGGATAAGTCGCTCAGCGACGCGGTGAGATAGTCAGCGTATTGCATCCGGTCAATCCTCTAGTGGACTCCATTGCCCATCAGGCGTAACGCGGCCCAAAGAGCTACTGTGAAAATGGGAACTGAGCCAGATTGCCTGATGTTGCTGGCACCAGTCTATAACGCGTTGTCGTGATGTTATGGCGAGCGGGAGATCTTCACAGAACAGCGAGTTCCAGTGTGGATGCTGAAATTGCACTGGATGGTGCATAACATCGCCGGGGAAAATCGCATGTTCGCCCTGACTTTCCAGCACAATCGACGCGTGATCGATGCTGTGACCCGGTGTGGAAATATAGCGCAGCACGCCGGCGAACAGCGGGGAATCCTGCACATTGATCGTCTGCAACTGGCCGCGCTCTATCAGCGGAAGAATACTGTCGCGATACAGTTCCTGACTGGCGGGATCGTCCTGGCAGTGCTGCAATTCTATCGCCGAGCAGACATAACGCGCGTTGGGGAACATCGGCTGCCACTGGCCGTCCACCCAGTGCGTATTCCAGCCAACGTGATCGGTATGGATATGCGTCATCAATACCAATGTCACTTCAGCAGGGTTCACGCCCGCCCGTGCCAGATTTTCGGCATAGGGCGTATCCAACTGGTGGAATAACGGTTTGTTATCGCGGTTGCGCCCGTTGCCGGTTGCGGTATCAATCAGAATGGTGTGATCAGCGGTGCGCACCACCCAGCTGTGAATCGAGACCTCTGCAGGTTGTTCGGCAAAGGCGTCACTCATTTCGGTGCGATGTGCTTTAAACAGCGCACCAAATGGAAAAGAGGCGCGCTGTTCAGTGATTTTTTCAACCCTGCACTCGCCTACCTGAATGTTCATGCTGTGCTCCACTTGATAGAGGACGCGTTCAATAGCGTCCGTGACAGTAAGTTGAAAGTCATTATACTGAGGCGCATAACATTATTTAAATCGATTAAAATCATGAACAACATCAATGAAAATGATTTCTCACGTATCGATCTCAATCTGCTGGTTGTGTTGATGGTGATGTACGAGGTGCGCAGCGTGACGCAGGCCGCCAATCGCCTTTACCTCGGTCAGCCTGCCGTGAGTGCCGCCCTGAAAAGGCTGCGTGAGATGTTCGATGATGCGCTGTTTATCCGCACCTCACACGGCATGACTCCGACGCCGCGTGCCGAGCAATTAGTGCAGCAGTTCGCACCGCTGATGCAGGGGCTGCATTCGGTGATCTTCACCCCCGAAACATTTGATCCTCAGCGTGATACCCGTCGTTTTCGCATCGGCATGAGCGACTGGCTGGAGCAGTGGTTGATGGCTGATTTATTATCAGAACTGGCTATCCACGCACCGGGCGTAGATATTCATGTGGTGGCCGCCGATCCCTGGCAGGCGATTCCGTTGATGGAGCAGCAGCAGGCGGATGTGGTGATCACCGTCGGGAATGAAGTGAGTCGTGACTTAACCCGCGAGAAAATCGGCCCGGCGGGTTTCCGCACTTTGTGGAGCCAGCAGCAAATTGCGCTGAAAATGCTGACGCTGGCGCAGTTTGTGCGTCATCAGCATGCGCTGGTTTCGTATCGCGGCGCCAGTGAAAGTGCCCTTGACCACGCCTTACAGCGCATAGGCAAATCCAGACGTGTACGCTATGTCACGCCGCACTTTTCCAGCTTACCGCTGCTGCTGCAGCAGATGCCGCTGTTCGCCACGGTGCCGCAAGGGCTGGCGCCTGCGTGGTGCCAACGTTATGGCTTGAATGCTGCGCCGGTGCCGGTTGAAATGCCGGATTATGAACTGTCTTTGCTATGGCACAACGCGCAGCAAGACGACCCGGCAAACCGCTGGCTGCGGGAGACATTGCGCAGTCTGCTGCAGCGGAAGATATAAACTGGACTTCAGACTTCAGGCTTCAGGCTTCAGGCTTCAGGCTTCAGGCTTCAGACTTCAGACTTCAGACTTCAGGCTTCAGGCTTCAGGCTTCAGGCTTCAGACTTCAGGCTCCAGGCTTCAGCGTTCGGGGCATCTCGTTTGGCTTCACCACGGCACGACGCGGCCAAGGTAATCGAGATAATGCAGCCCGGTGCGACCTGCGTAGGTCTCCATGGTGTTAAGCAGATTGGGGATACTCTCGTCGATTGTCAGGCGAGCTTCCGGCCCGCCCATATCGGTCTGCACCCAGCCCGGCGCCATTAACAACAGTGTGCGCGCATCCTGATGGCGTGCGGCAAAGCTACGCATAAACATGTTCAAGGCTGCTTTACTGCCGCGATACACCTCGTAGTTCCCATTGGTATTGTTGGTGAGACTGCCCTGGCCGGAAGACATCACTGCAATCGTGCCGCTGGCGCTGACCCGATCTTTGAATGTCTCGATCACGCGTAATGGGCTGAGCGCGTTGGTCACCATGACTCGGGTGAACTCCTCGGTTGAAACGTCGGCTATGGTTTCCCGATCGTCATTTTTCACCCCGGCATTGACGAACAGCATGTCAAACTCCGTGCCTGCCAGGCGTTGATGCAGAGCACGAACCTGCTCGGGGTCAGTGATATCCACCGTTTCTACCGTCAGATGTTGCGGATAGCGCGCAGCCAGCTGCGCCAGTTTATCGGTAGAATGGGCTCGCCCGGTCGCCACAACCTGATAGCCTCGCTGTAGCATGGTTTCTGCCAGTGCGAATCCCAACCCGCGTGATGCGCCAATCAATAATGTTTTCATCATGTGTTCCTCAGTTGAGTTGATGGGAAAAGTCTAGCGCGGAGTGAGAGGAGGCGGAACACGCAGCCTATGCAGTGGTAACCTGCAACAAACGCCTTGTTATGTCGCACGACATTCAGCAGGATAATGACCATGAACACCACCGATCTGAATTTACTCACGGCGCTCGACGCGCTGCTCACTACCGGCAGCGTGGTGGGTGCGGCACGCAAACTCAACCTGAGCGAATCGGCGATGAGCCGGACGCTGGGCCGCCTGCGCAATGTGACGGGCGATGCGTTATGAGTGCGGGCCGGTCGGCAGATGGTGCTGACCCCCTATGCTGAAGCGATGCGAGAACGGACTCACCGCACGCTGCAGGAAGCGCACGCTGTGCTTAGCCCGGATGCGGAAATCCTCAATTTGGCCGAGCTGGATCGCCGTTTTACGTTGCGCACCAATGAAGGTTTTATCGAAGCGTTTGGCAATGCGCTGATTGCAGCGGTGAGCGCACAGGCGCCCAATGTCGAGCTGATCTTCGTGGCGAAACCGGAAAAGAGTGACCGTGAACTGCGAGAGGGCAGCATTGATTTAGAGATTGGCGTGCTCGGCAATATGGGGCCAGAAATCCGCTTGCAGGCGCTGTTTCGCGATCGTTTTGTCGCCGTGGTGCGCGCGGGCCATCCTTTGACACAGCAGATGGACATCACCCAGTTAGCCCGGTTTGGCCACATTGTGGCGTCTCGTCGCGCAGAGCGGGGTGGACCGATCCATGACGCCATTGAGCAAGCCGGATTGCAGCGCAAGGTTGTCGCTGTGGTGCCGGCTTTCTCTGCTGCTGTGGCACTGGTGGTCGATTCGGATTGGCTGGCGCTGGTGCCCCGTTCGCTGGTTGCGCATCACCCTTTGATCGCTCACAGTCAGGCGTTAGCGATGGTTGAGTTGCCCTTTGCGACGCCAGAAATGACCGTGTCACAGATGTGGCATCCTCGGCTGGAGAATGATGCCGCGCATCGCTGGCTGCGCGGCGTGTTGAAACAGGTTTGCGCTATGGCGCGTAACTGATCGGCGTAATGGCGGTAGGATCCAGTTGCTGACCGAATTCCGCTAACGTGGATGCCATCGGACAAAGCGTGCCGACCTCAGTGACCCGACAGTCAGGCGCTTGCCACTCTTCACGCAGCAGCGGATGCGCTTGATCGACAGACTGTAGATGACGCAAATCGTCGAGGCTTTGTGCCTGGAAATAAACATGCAGCCAACGTTTTCCGCTCTGCTTATCTCGCCAGCGCTCAAACACCAGGCTGCTGCCGGGCGGAATATTGCCGCGCGTGTAGCCCGGTAAAGTCCAGGTGAAGCCCATCAGGGTACGCACCATCGCGATGTTAGTGTCATGCGCGACAAACAACAGCCAGCGGGCATCCGGCACGGCATCTGAAACTGGGCTGACCCCCTGTTTAACACCCTGAATCATCTCATTCAGCAGAATGGAGCCACGCTTTTTCGCGGTATACAGCACATCGTTGCTGAGATCGTAATTGGCGGTTAACAGCGGCAGCACGGCGGTGATTTGCGCGGAGTGAGTAATGTTACCCCAAGCCAGTTGATCCGCTGGGAGGTTTTCATTCCAGCCCAGACGTAACGTCTCCACCATGCTGGCGAGGACGCTTAATCCCTGAATATAAGTTTGACCGCCCTTGCTCTGTTTTATCTGCCACGGCTTGTCGAAGAAGGCGCAATCGGTGCCAGGCTGACACACCGCACTTTTCAAAGCCTGAACCGCAGGTTGCAACGCCTGCTGGCGCGCGGCCAGATCGCCAGTTGCGGCGGTCACGGCGGCAAGCTGTTGTGTGGGATCGGTAGTGGTGGCTGGGAACGCTTCGGTCTGGAACAGGGGATCATCCTCACCCACCACGTGATGTACCGTGACGCCACAGCCAGGAAACGCGCCGTCCACCAGCGCCTGGGCGGTGGCGCGGGTACGCTGCAATGGGCTGGCGCGAACATACACCTCCTGCGCCTGTGGACAGCCTGAGGCCAGCAATCCGAGCTGGCGATAATGATCGCCTTCCCAGCGGCCCTTGTTCACCACGGCGGCATAGCCGTGCCCGGTCAACTCGCCATCGTGTGTGGTCCAGATTGTCCACGGGCGCTGGGTTGCCGCTTCAATCTCTTTGCGGTTGCCGGGCGTGGGCGGGCGAATACCATGTCGGCTCAGTTCTACCACCTTTTCCAGCTGAAACTGCGCTTCTGCCTGTGCCGGTGAGGCGCTTAACCACAGCGAACAGGCAATCAACAGGCCTGCGGAAATCTGATTCCTGAGAAGGTTCATCGTAATCCTTATGCGAGAACGTTGCCCTTATGCAGAACAGGGTTGAATAGCCTGCTGGGTTTAGGCGGCACGCACCGACCCGCGCCACACCACATCAGCCTGGTACAGCAAGCTGTCATGCTGTTGCTCGGTTTGCGGGGTAAAGCCGGTTTCATCTGCCTCGGTTTGCATCAGCCACTTCACGGCATCACGCGCAAACTGCTCAACCGGCTGGGCAAATGTGGTGAGATTGTAAGACGACCAACCCGCTTGCGCGATGTTGTCATAGCCAATCAGGCACAGGTCCTCGGGCACGCGCAGGGCAAAGCGGTGGCGTGCTTCATCCATAAATCCGCAGGCAACCAGATCGGTCACACAAAACACCGCGTCGGGGCGGTGATGCTGAGTCAGCAATCGGTGCGCCAGAATTTGTCCGCTTTCGTAAGAGGTCGAGCCAAATCGTTCGATGGTGACTTCCATCCCCACGCGCTGCGCTTCGGCAACAAACGCTGCTTCGCGCTTCATCAGGCTGGGTGTACCCGCCAGAGAGTTAGCAAAGGCGAGGTGGCGACAGCCAGCACGCTGAAACGCCATCACCGCCGTGGCCGCCGCACGTTGTGCATCCAGGTTGATGCTCAGCGAGCCGGGCAGCGCTTCATCGCGGTTTATCAAAATGATGCGCTGCCCATGCTGATAACACTGGCGGGTAATGGTGCGATCCGGCATGCCGGAAAGGATGATCGAGGCATCCGCACGGAAGTTGATCGCCTGCTGTAATGCGGCTGACACGCTGTTGTCGGAACGATCAGTATTGATCAACATGGCAATTTTTCCCGCTTCCTGCAGAAACTGCGTCAACCAGCGTACCAGGCTGGCGCGATAGGGGGTAGCAATCTCCGATACCACTAAGCACACAATCCCACTGCGATTACGCACCAGGCCGCGCGCCAGATGATTAACGTGATAACCCAATTCCTGTGCGGCTTTCATGACACGTGCTCGCATGGCAGAGGATACGCTGGCACCCGGTGTAAACACGCGCGATACCGCAGAACGCGATACGCCAGCGCGCTCTGCCACATCCTGGGCACTCACCACGGTTTTATCACTCAGCATGCTCAACTCCTGTGCAAACATCGGTTGAAAAAGAGTCTGCCTCAAATTGCAAAGCTGTGCAAACCGTTCGGGATCTCATTTGTTGCATTTTTGTGACATAGGCTATCAATTGCGCAGTAAGCTAATTGACAGCTGTTTTTTTGTTAATTACTACTTTGCACAGATGTGCAAAAAGGTGCCAGTGAAGCACCACCCTACAATCCAAGGAGAACACCATGCGAGCCACCCTAATCGCCGTCGCACTTTCCCTCTCTTGCACTGCACTGCCATTCGCTGCCTCTGCGGCGGGCAATCTCAACATGGTTTGTTCCGCTGATGTGGTGGTGTGCGAGCATATGACGCGCATCTTCAGCCAGAGCCATCCGGATATCAAAGTCAGTATGGTGCGCTTGTCGGCGGGGGAAGCCTATGCGCGTTTACGCAGCGAAGCGCGCAATCCGCGTACCGATATCTGGTGGGCCGGTACCGGCGATCCGCATATGCAGGCGGCCGACGAAGGGCTAACTCAGGTGTATAAATCGCCACTGCTCGACCAGCAGCAGGATTGGGCGCAAAAACAAGCCGAGAACTCGGGCTATCGTACGGTGGGAATTTACGCTGGTGCACTGGGCTGGGGCTATAACACCAAACTGCTCGCCGATAAAAAGTTGAAAGAACCTCTGTGCTGGAAGGATTTGCTGGACCCGGGCTTTAAGGGGGAAATCCAGATCGCCAACCCGAACTCATCTGGCACCGCCTACAACACGCTGGCCACGCTGGTGCAAATCATGGGAGAGGAGCAGGCCTTCGATTACCTGAAAAAACTCAATGCCAACGTATCGCAATACACCAAGTCCGGCTCCGCGCCAGTGAAAGCTGCCGCGCGAGGCGAAACCACCGTCGGTATTGTGTTTATGCATGATGCCGTTGCGATGCAGGTGGATGGCTTCCCGATCAAAACCGTCGCGCCCTGTGAAGGCACGGGCTATGAAATTGGCTCAATGTCGATTGTGAAAGGGGCGCGCAACCTGGTCAATGCCAAAGTCTGGTACGACTGGGCGCTCAGTGCAGAAGCGCAGTCGCATATGAAGGAAGCGAAATCCTTCCAGCTGCCGTCAAATCGCAACGCAGAAATCTCGGAATACGCCCCGCGCTTCGAAAATATCAAACTGATCGATTACGACTTCAAAACCTATGGCGACTCCGCCAAACGCAAAGCGCTGCTCAGCCGCTGGGATAAAGAGATTGGTGCCAGTGCACAGTGATGACCAGACTGCGTGAAAGCGCGCCACAGCCGGTAAGAGTCTATCCTCGGTGTGGCGCCTTTCAACACATCATTCCACTGCGAGCCGGAGAGTGCATCTCTCCCTCTTGAGGTGTTTCATGAATGCAAATAATCGTCGGCTTACCGGCGCACTGTTGATCGGGCTGGCGGCTTTACTCGTAATGCCGTGGTACAGCCTGGAAGCCGGCTTTTTTGATGGCGGCTGGCTGTTCAGTTTGTGGAGCGATCCTGCTAACGCCCCCGCCTTATGGCAGGTCAGCACACATCCGTGGCTGGCGATGGCGCTGACCTTGTTCGCGCTGTGTGCTGCATGTGGATTGCTACCCTCTGGCGCGCGCAGCCGCCTGATGCTGTTATTTAGCGCACTGGGTGTGATTTTTCTGGTGATTGAAGGGCATGCCATCGGCTACAGCGGCTGGAGCTGGTTATGGCTGGAAAATCGCTTCGGGCCACTGGATCAAGGCCAACCGGCGATGGGCGCGGGTGCACTGCTGATGCTGACCACCTTTTTGCTGCTGTTTTCCTTTGCGCTGGCAGAGCGGGGCGTGCTGAAAGGCGATGCCTTTGTGGTGGCGTCCCTGGTATTACTGACCGCGCTGGTCAGCATTTTTGTGCTCTATCCGGTGCTGAGCATGTTTGTGGTCTCGGTGCAGGACGTTGACGGTAGTTTTAAACCCGACGGACTGATCAGCAATATTCAGGATCCCTCAATCTGGAGTCTGGCTTGTCTGAAAGGAGGCACCTGCGGCACGGCCTGGCGCACGCTGTGGCTGGCGCTAATGACAGCCTCTGGTTCTACGTTGCTGGGGCTGGCCTTTGCTCTGGCCGCCACGCGCACGCCGCTGCCCTGCAAAAAAGCGCTGCGCATGCTGACCATCTTACCGATCATCACGCCGCCGTTTGTGATTGGTCTGGCGCTGATTTTGTTGTTTGGCCGCTCAGGCGTGGTCACGGAGTATCTGGCGGCGCTGTTTGGCATCGAACCTGGCCGCTGGCTATATGGTTTAACCGGCATCTGGATTGCGCAGGTGTTGTCGTTCACGCCTATCGCGTTTCTGGTGCTAATTGGTGTGGTCGAGGGTGTTAGCCCCTCACTGGAAGAAGCATCACAAACGCTACGCGCCAACCGCTGGCGCACCTTCAGCCGTATTTCTTTGCCGTTAATGGCGCCCGGCCTGGCCAACGCTTTCCTGATCAGTTTTATCGAAAGCATGGCTGATTTTGGTAATCCTATGGTGCTGGGTGGCAGCCACGGCGTGCTCTCCACCGAAATCTTCTTCTCGGTTGTCGGAGCGCAGAACGATTCTAGTCGGGCAGCGGTGCTGGCGATGATTTTACTTAGCTTCACCCTGGCGGCATTTGTGCTGCAGCGCTGGTGGCTGGGCGGCAAAAACTTCGCCACCGTCACCGGTAAGGGCGACGGCGGCAAACATGGCCAATTACCACGGGCATTGCGCTTCGGCGTATACGGCATGGTGATTCCATGGGGGCTGTTCACGCTGGTGATCTACGGGATGATTGTGGTCGGTGGATTCGTGCAGTCATGGGGACTGAATGATGCACTCACTGTCGAGCATTACGTGCGGGCTTTCCGTGTCAGCGTCAGTGACGGGCATCTGCTGTGGACGGGCGTGGCGTGGAACTCGTTCTGGACCACGCTGGAGATTGCGCTGATTGCCGCGCCGCTCACCGCGATTGTCGGTTTGCTCACCGCCTGGCTGATTGTGCGGCAGAAGTTTGCCGGACGCCAGACCTTCGAATTCTTACTGATGCTGAGTTTTGCTATTCCAGGTACAGTGATCGGCGTGAGTTATGTGATGGCCTACAACCTGCCGCCGCTGGAGATCACCGGCACGGCCTTGATCCTGGTTGCCTGTTTTGTGTTTCGTAATATGCCGGTGGGGGTGCGCGGGGGTATTGCGGCCATGACTCAGCTGGATAAAAGTCTCGATGAAGCCTCACTGACGCTGGGTGCCAACAGTTTCCGCACGCTGCGAAAAGTGGTGCTGCCGTTACTCAAACCAGCGATCAGCGCCGCGTTGGTGTACGCCTTCGTCCGTGCCATCACCTCGATTAGTGCCGTGATCTTCCTTGTCAGCGCGCAGTACAACATGGCGACTTCCTACATTGTCGGGTTGGTCGAAAACGGTGAGTACGGCGTGGCGATTGCTTACTCCACAGTTCTGATTGTGGTGATGTTGCTGATCATTGGCGTGTTTCAGTGGCTGGTGGGTGAGCGAAAACTGCGTCGGGTTGCGCGCCCCGTGGATATCGCCGTGCCGTCGACTTCAACTTCGTTAACCCAGGAGAGAACCGTATGACCAGTATCAATGCGGGTTCCGTGGTATTTGAGCATGTCACTAAACGTTTTGCGGGCTTCAACGCCTTACCGGATCTGTCACTGACGGTGGAGCCTGGCACGCTGGTTACGCTGCTGGGTCCCTCTGGTTGCGGAAAGACCACCACGCTGCGCTTGCTGGCGGGGCTGGAACATCCCACCTCCGGGCGCATTCTGATTGGCGGCAAGGACGTAACACATTTGCCTGCCAACGAGCGCGATGTGGCAATGGTATTCCAATCTTACGCGCTGTTTCCCCATATGAGCGCGCTCGACAACATCATGTATGGGCTTCAGTCCTCGGGAATGAACAAGCGTGAAGCGCAGGATCGGGCGCGTGAAGGATTAAAACTGGTCGGCCTCGAAAATCAGGGGCAGCGATTGCCGTCTGAGCTTTCGGGCGGCCAGCAACAACGTATCGCCGTGGCGCGTGCGCTGGTGCTGGAACCGCAGGTGCTATTACTGGATGAGCCATTATCCAATCTTGATGAACGTCTGCGTCGCCGCGTGCGCACCGATATTCGCGAGCTACAACAAAGGCTTGGCTTTACAGCGGTGTATGTCACGCACGATCAGGAAGAAGCTTTGGCGGTGTCTGATAAAATTATTGTCATGAAAGAGGGTGATATTGCCCAGCAAGGCGCACCAGAAAGCCTCTACCACTCCCCGAATTCGGTGTTCATCGCTGATTTTATGGGGGAAGCCAACATTCTGCCGTGTGAGGTCGAAAAGGTAGAAGGCAGCGATGCGCTGGTGCGGCTGGGAAATCAGCGCTATCGCGTGCGCGGCAACGGCCTGCCAACCGGCTCAGCGCAACTGTCGGTGCGACCGCAGTTTATTACGCTGTGCCGTGATGGCGTTGGCGCATTGCAAGGTGAAGTGACCCACAGCACCTGGCTGGGGGATCACATCGAATATGAAGTGGCTACGGCGCTGGGTTCTCTGTTTATTGTTGATGCGCAGATGGAGCAGCACTTGCCGCTGGCAGCTGCCGTGGCGATTGATTTTAAACCTCAGGGATTAGCCCTGATTGCCGGATAATTTAAGGACAGATAATGAGTGACACCGTAAATGAAGCACTGCTATCACGTTTGATTTTGGCAGAGAAAGTGGCACGCGCAGGGGGCGAGAAGGCGCTGGAGTATTTCCATCATCGCGACACGCTGGTGGTCGAGACCAAATATGATCTGCAGGATGTGGTGTCGCGCGCTGACCGTGAAGTCGAGCAGATGATTGATCAGCAGATTCGTGCCCAGTTTGCCGACGACGGTTTCCTGGGTGAAGAGTACGGATTGCAGGAAGGCACATCCGGATACACCTGGGTAGTCGACCCGATTGATGGCACCAGTCCGTTCCTCAATGGCATGCCTAACTGGTGCGTCTCCGTCGCGGTATTGCATGACGGCGTGCCGGTAATTGGGGTGATCTTTGCGCCAACCTATCAGGAGTGCTATGTGGCGGCGCTGGGGCAAGGCGCGACCTTAAATGGTCGTCGCTTGCAGGTCGATCCGAGCCGCACGCTGCAAAACCATGTCACTGGATTTGGCGCTAATAGCCACGTTAGCCCTGCTGAAGTGGGCAAAATTCTGGCCTCATTGCTGGAAGCTGGTGGCAACTTCATCCGTATCGGCTCTGGCGCATTGATGCTGGCATGGGTGGCGGCGGGGCGCGTAGTGGGCTATTACGAACCCTATATGCACGCATGGGATTGTCTGGCGGGCTACTGCCTGGTGAAAGAGGCAGGCGGTTGGTATCACCCATTTAATACCGAAGGCGAACGTTTGCTGAAAGGCGCTCAGGTGCTGGCGGTGGCGCCTGGCGCAGAGGATGATTTGAAAAGGATTGCGGGAATTTAAGCCTTATTCTCGCTGCCGGAAGACGTTGCAACAGCGACTTCCGGCAATCGCTTTTTCAAATATTGGCAAGGATGCTAATCAGCTTCACAATTGAACCGCATTGCAATTCGACCCTGGCGATGCTGTTATAACCCATCGCCACATTAAACGAGTTATCGCGTGTCACTATCCTCATCTGAATGGTTCAGCCGCAATGGAATCGAATGTTCGCGCGTTAATGCCAGCGGCAGTCGCTTTCCGCGCCATCTGCATGATGAATATGTGATTTGCGCCAATCTCAGCGGGCGGGAAGAGATTTGGCTCGATGGTAAGGTGTCTGACGTATTTGCCGGGCAGGTGACGATTTATAACCCTGGCGCGATTCAGTCCTCTTTATTCAGCAATGACCCGGTGAGTTTTATCAGCATCCACTTGCCACAGGCGATTTTAACTGAAATGTTCGGCACCACCGCAGCGCCAGCTTTGCGCGAAGGGGTGTTCCATGACGCGCGGTTGTTTCAGGCCATCTCTGAATTCGACCAGGCCGCGCGCGCAGGAGACGAGTTACTGCTGGAACAACAGTTGCTGTGGCTGTGTGGTGAACTCCTCGACGACAAAGAGAGCGTGCATCAGGGGGAAGTGCAGATTATCGAGCAGGTGAAGCAGTTTCTGGGTGAACACTTGCACGAGAAACCGCAACTGGATGCGCTGGCGCAACGTGCCGGGCTAAGTAAGTATCATCTGGTGCGTCGTTTCACCCAACTCACCGGGCTGCCGCCGCTGCAATACCACATGCAAATGCGGCTACAGCAGGCGCGCGAACTGTTACGCCGCCGGGTACATCCGCAGGAAGCCGCGCTGCAACTGGGTTTTTACGATCAAAGCCACTTCATTAACGCCTTTCGCAAAGTGATGGGCACCACGCCTCACCATTATTCACAGCAGATTGCTTCAGCCCAGCACAAACTCCCGATAGCCTGACACCATCACATAGGCGGCGAAATAGCAGAAGATCAGCGCCGAGGCGAGATACGAATATTTCAGCAGGCGCTGCCCCAACAGCTTACCGCCCATGCTGCCCACCAGGCACAACACACAGGTCCAGACGACTCCCGCGATAAAGAATCCGCCGAGGAAAGAGGAGGTGGCATTGACGCTGCCGTGCCCCATGCGGGCAATCAGTGCACCGCCCACGCTAGCAAACCACAAAATCGCCGTGGGAGATGACATCGCCAGCACCACGCCACGGCTGAATTCGCGCAGTAACGATCGATAAGGCTGCTGCTCCGCTGGGGGTAACGCTGCGTCTTTACGCAGTGCAGCGACCAACATTTTACCTGCAAACCACATCAGTAATAATCCGCCGCCAATCCACAACCCCCAGCGTACCGCCGTAAACTGCAATACCACCGCCATGCCTGCCAGCGCCAGCAGCGCATAGATAAGGTCGCCAATGCAGGTGCCAATCCCTAACCAAAAGCCATGAAAATAGCCGCGCTGCATCGCGAGGGTAATCATGGCGATATTGGCCAGCCCAATATCAAGGCACAGCGATAAACTCAGCAGAAAACCATTTGAAAACTGAAGCATAGCAACGAGCCTGTCCTTATTCTTTTCTGTGGGCGGCATTAAACCACGGCACGGATCAAACTGTATTGGAAAGAATTGCGCCTAAGAGCCCGGAGCACCACGGCAATGGTTTCAAGATGAATCGTCAATGCGCCTGGTTTTCTCGCCGTCGCAATTATGTTTATATGCATCCATCTGCCATCAACGACCAAACGCCATGAATCTTCGGGAAAAAATTGTCAGCCAGTTCAGCGAGCTGTCACCAGAACTGCAGCGTGCGGCTGAATTCTCTCTGCAAAATGCCAATCAGCTGGTGGTGCAATCGATGCGCGCATTTGCCGTTGAAGCCGGGGTCAAACCCGCCACACTGCTGCGTCTGGCGCAGCGTTTAGGCTACAACGGCTGGGGTGAACTGAAAGATGCCTTCATTGATGATATTGGCCTGCGCAATGATACATACGTATCCAAAGCCGAAAAACTAATTGCTAAAGGGACTCAGCCGCAGCTGTATGATGAGGTGTTCAAGGCGCATCAGGCGAATCTCGCCTATACGCAAAACGAAAACCAGCCGGAAATGGAACAGGCTGTGACCTTGCTCGATGCGGCTGATAACGTGTATATCTGCGGCTTTCGCGCCAGTTTTCCCATCGCCTGGTCACTATTTTATGTTTACCGACTCTTCAATCGTCAGGTCTCGTTGATTGATGGGCTGGCCAGTAATATCGAAGTATTTACCCGCGAACTCACCGCGCAGGACTGTGTACTGCTGACCAGCTTTGCGCCTTATTCCCGCGAGTCACTGGATGTGCTGCACGCCGCACAACAGGCAGGCGCAAAGATCATCGCGATTACCGATTCACCGGTCTCCCCGCTGGCGCAAGCTGCCGATTGCACCTTATTGTTTTCCATCGACAGCCCGTCATTCTTCCCTTCTGTGGTCTCTGGCATGGGACTGGCAGAGTGTTTGCTGGCGATGCTGGTTGCACGTCACGGACGTGAAGCCGTCAATAAAATTGAAAATGCCGAACGCTATCTGATTGAATCTGGGGCTTATGTGGTGCCTGGCAAATCCTGATGAATGATTCATTTGCATCCGTCATAAGAAAATAGAATGCATGTGAATCATTATTGCATTGACGTGATCCAAATGAATCCTGCAAGATGCGCTTAATCACCGCAGCGTATTCAGGAGCAGGACCCAGTATGAGCCACATTATTCACCGCAGTTTGCGCAGCACGCCCGCCGTGGCCGCTCGCGCCGAAGGGGCGTACATCTTCGATACACAAGGAAAGCAGTATCTTGATGCCTGCGGTGGCGCCGCTGTTTCCTGTTTAGGGCATGCGCATCCCGATGTGTTGGCAGCCATGCATCGCCAAATCGACCAACTGGCCTATGCTCACACCAGCTTTTTCACCAGTGACACCGTTGAACAACTTGCCGAACAATTGACGCGCACGGCGCCTGGCGATCTCAACTACGCCTATTTCGTTTCCGGTGGTTCGGAAGCCGTGGAAACCGCGCTGAAATTAGCGCGTCAATATTTCGTTGAAATCGGGCAGGCGTCACGTACCAAATTTATCGCGCGCAAGCAGAGCTATCACGGCAACACGCTGGGTGCATTGGCCGTCGGCGGCAATGAGTGGCGCCGTCGCCAGTTTGCCCCATTACTGATCGACGTGATTCGCGTGTCAGCCTGTAATGAATACCGCGATCGTCGTGCTGATGAAACGCAGCAGCAATACACCACGCGTCTGCTCAATGAACTGGAACAAGCAATTGTTGATGCCGGTCCGGAAACCATTATTGGTTTCTGCGCTGAAACGGTAGTGGGTGCCACCACCGGCGCGACTCCGCCGACGCCGGGTTATCTGAAAGGCGTGCGCGCACTGTGCGATAAATACGGCATCCTGTATATCGCCGATGAGGTGATGTGCGGTATGGGACGCACCGGGACGTTGCACGCGTTTGAACAAGATGATGTGGTGCCGGATCTGGTCACTATCGCCAAAGGGTTGGGTGGCGGTTATCAGCCGATTGGTGCCGTGCTGGCCAGCGAAAAGATCGTCTCCGCACTCCAGTCGGGCAGTGGTCTGTTCCAGCATGGTCATACTTACATTTGCCACGCTACGGCGGCTTCAGCTGCGCTAGCGGTGCAACAAGTGATTGAGCGCGATAACTTGTTGGATGCGGTCAAAAAGCAGGGCGCTTACCTGCATCAGTCATTGCACGAAGTGTTAGGTGCGTTGCCGCATGTTGGCGACACGCGTGGGCGCGGCTTATTCGCCGGTGTGGAGTTGGTGCGCGATAAAGAGAACAAAACCCCGTTCGATCCTGCGCTGAAACTGCATGCGGCGATTAAAGCCAACTGCATGGCTCGCGGCCTGATGGTGTATCCGATGGGCGGCACGATTGACGGGCAGTATGGCGATCACATCCTGATTGCGCCACCGTTTATCATCACACCGAGTCAGCTCGATTTTGTGGTCGATACGCTGGCCACCGTGATTCGTGAAGAGACCGGTAAATTATGATTAATCGTTTACCGCCGCTGGCGGAGCACGAGTGGGACGACCAGCAACGTCCACTGGCAGAAGAGATCATTAACGGGCCACGTGGTGCGCTGCTTCCACCCTTTGAACCACTGCTGCGCAGCCCTGAACTGATGGCACACGCGCAGCGCATGGGAGAGTACCTGCGCTATCGCAGCGCGCTCGGTCAGCGTTTATCGGAACTGGCGATTCTCATGACGGCGCGTCATTGGTCGCAGCCGGTGGAGTGGGCGATTCATGCCCCGATAGCACGTGAGAAGGGTATCTCTGCCGCCGCCGTGCAGGCCATTAATGAGAAGCGCCTGCCGGATGACTTGCAGCCGGATGAGTGGGTGATTTACCACTTTTGCCAGCAACTGCATCAACAGCAAAAAGTCACTGACGCCACCTGGCAGCAAGCCATCGATTTATGGGGCGAAAAGGGCGTAGTGGATCTGATTGGTATTAACGGTTATTACAGCTTCCTCTCGATGATCATGAACGGCGCACAGACGCCGGTACCCGAAACACGGGATGATATTATCCCGGCATAAGCCATCGTTTTCATCAGGGCGTGATCGGATGCGCCCTGAATATCAAATGGATTTATCTTCCTACTCCCGCCGAAATATTTCGCTGGGTGACATTCATCGCACGCTATTTCACTGACGCTGAGGGTTATTATGTCTGCATTATTCTCTAAATTAAAAGTTACGTTAGCATTGGTTGCTTGTTCAGCCAGTTTTGTTGCAGCAGCGCAAGATAAATTAACCGTCGGTGTGGATACCGCATTTGTCCCGTTTGAGTTTAAACAAGGTGATAAGTACGTCGGCTGTGATATCGATTTATGGGATGCCATTGCGAAGAAAATGCACGTTAGCTACGAATTACGCCCGATGGATTTTGGTGGGTTAATTCCGGGCTTGCAATCGCGTAATCTGGATGTGGCGATGGCGGGAATTACTATTACGGATGCGCGTAAGCAGGTAGTCGATTTCAGTGAAGGATATTACGACGCCGACTTATTGATGGCGGTAAAAAGCGCTGATAATTCCATCACTAAATTTAGCGATTTATCGGGTAAGAAAGTAGGCCTCAAGCAAGGCACCGCCGCTGCCAGCTTTATGAAAAGCAAATATAAAGCGGACTACGTTGAGTTCCCTAATATCGATAACGCCTATCTTGACCTGCAAGCTGGTAATCTGGACGCTGTGGTGCATGACTCACCGAACGTGCTCTATTACGTAAAAACGGCAGGCGATGGCAAAGTGAAATCCACCGGTGAAACCGACAGCATTTTGCCACAGCAGTATGGCTTCGCTATGCAGAAGAACAGCAGCTTAACGCCTAAAATTAACGCCGCGCTAGAAGCGCTGCGCGCCGACGGCACTTACAGCAAGATCTACGTGAAGTGGTTTGCCAAACAGCCTAAATAATCCCGCCAGGCCGGTGCACACCGGCCTCGTTTCGCTTTTACGGGTTGAAAGATGAATTTCGAAAGTAAATATATTTGGGAGTCCCTCCCGCTGCTGTTACAGGGATTACAGTTAACGCTGATTATTTCGCTATCAGGCTTAGTGGGTGGTTTTATTATCGGTTTGCTGGCGGGCACCTGTCGCGCATTGGGCGGTAGAATATCAAAAACCCTTTCACTGGTGTTTGTTGAATTAATCCGTGGTACGCCAATTATGGTGCAGGTGATGTTTATCTATTTTGCATTGCCAATGGTGTTGCCGATTCGTATCGACCCGGTGACGGCTGCAATCGTAACCATTGTGATTAACTCTGGTGCTTATATTGCGGAGATTACGCGCGGTGCGATACTTTCCATCAATAAAGGTTTTAAAGAAGCCAGTCTGGCAATGGGATTATCACAGCGCAGTACGGTGTTGCACGTTATTATGCCGCTGGCTCTGCGTCGTATGATCCCCGCGTTAGGTAATCAGTGGATTATTAGTATTAAAGACACGTCGCTGTTTATTGTGATTGGCGTAGCGGAATTAACTCGCCAGGGACAAGAGATTATTGCCGGTAACTTCCGCGCATTGGAAGTCTGGACAGCGGTGGCGATGATTTATCTGCTGGTGACGTTATGCCTGAGTTTCCTGCTGAAGCAACTGGAGAAAAGGATTCATATTTTATGAGCATGGTTGAATTTAGCGCGGTGTCGAAGAGTTTTGGCGTCACTCAGGTACTGCATGACATCAATCTAAAGATTGAAAGCGGTGAAGTAGTGGTGATTATTGGGCCATCGGGATCGGGTAAATCGACGCTGCTACGCTGCATCAATAAACTCGAAGAGATCTCCTCCGGTACACTGCTGGTGGCAGGCATGCATATCACCGATCCGCACGCCAATGAGTGCGATATTCGCCGCGAGGCGGGTATGGTGTTTCAGCAATTTCACTTGTTCCCGCATCTCACTGCGCTGGAAAACGTGATGTTTGGTCCGATTCGCGTGCGTAAGCAGAGCAAAGCCGCGGCACGTGAACAAGCCATGGCACTGCTTGATCGTGTGGGTTTGCGTGAGCGCGCCAATCACTATCCGTCTGAACTCTCTGGCGGCCAGCAGCAGCGAGTGGCGATTGCCCGTGCGTTAGCTGTTAAGCCGAAGATGATGTTGTTTGATGAGCCAACCTCAGCTCTCGACCCAGAATTGCGCCATGAAGTTTTGAAAGTGATGCGATCTCTGGCGGAAGAGGGCATGACCATGGTGATCGTGACACATGAAATCGGTTTTGCCCGTGATGTGGCCTCACGTCTGATCTTTATTGATGGCGGCACCATTGCCGAAGATGGCCCACCTGATATGCTGCTGACGGCCAGCAGCAATCCGCGTCTGAAAGAATTCTTGCAACACGTGTATCCTGAACAGAAGTGAATGATAACAATATGAAAAAACTCGCAATCCGTGGTTCCGCCTTCGAAATTGGTCAGCAACTGGGTGAATTTGGCCGTGATGCCTGGCACCAGAAACTGACGCAGACTTCGCTGTGGCAGACAGTGACAGCCATGAAAAACGAAGAGCAAACGCAACGCATGCGCGAACTTGTTCAAGCGCGCTATCCACTGATCTGGCAAGAGCTGGAAGGGCTGGCCGTAGGATTGCAGGCGCCGATTGATGAAGTGTTTGCCTGGAACTGCCGTGGCGATCTGGTGCGTTCAACCTCGGATGGATGTACCACCGTGGCGGGGCAAAGTGCTGATGGCGTATTAACTATTGCGCACAATGAAGATGGCTTCCCGCAATTACGCGATGACTGTGCCATCGTCAGTATCAGTCCGGATAGCGGCATGGCGTTTACCAGCTTTGCTTATCCGGGTTCGATTTGCGGTCATACGGTTGCCGTAAACGAGAAAGGCGTGGTGAACACGGTAAATAATATTCGTGCGCTGTATCGTCCAGAAGGACTGCCGCGTCAGATTCTGGCACGCGCCGCGCTGAATGCGACCACGCTGGATGAAGCTATCGCGATTCTTACCACCGAACCGCGTGCGGGATCTTTCCACCATACGTTGGGACAGATGGGCGACAGCCATTTGTTTAGCGTGGAAGCCACAGGCTCGGGTTGTTCAGTGACGCAACTGACCGAGGTGTTCGCCCATGCCAATCACCTGATTCATCCGCAGCTTGATGACGTTGAACAGGTGATCACTGCCAGCTCCGGTTCACGCCAGCAGCGGTTAATTGAGTGGCTGGAGACGCAAACGCAACTGGATGGCGATGAAGCAAAAGCGATCCTCTCAGACCAGCATGATGCGGTGCTGCCCATTTATCGCCTCTCGCCGAACGACCCGGATGAAGAGAATACTCTGACAACAGCGGTATTTACGCTGCATGCCAAACAGGTTGACTGGCAGATATTTACCCTGAATCGTGATGAGCCAGAATTTAAAGGCACGATTTCCTAAAAACTAATCTGCTATATTGTGAACCCGGTCACCCTGGCCAGGCGCTATTCAATTTAATCCCACTATAGTCGTTAAACATTCCGATTATGGTGGGGTACTAAAATGAATAGAAATAAAAAAGCCGTGATCAGCGGTTTAGCATCAAACATAACCATGGCATTATCGCTAACTGTTTTTTCACTGGCGGGGAGCGCTATGGCAAATGCCGCGGAACATCATCAAATCGCTTTAGTGGGCACCTGGACGTCGATTCCAGATGCTCCATTAGAGCAGAAGCCGGATCATCCTAGCGAAGGTTTATATCGCCTCAAGATGAATGCTGATGGCACCTTAACGCCACTTGATGTGATCAAAATGAAAAGCCCGTCATGGATTGTTAAATCCAAAGACGGCCGCTTTGCGTATACCACCAATGAAGAAAACGCCGGTGCCGTCACCGCATTGTCCATTGATAAAATTGGTCAGGTGAAAGTGCTAAATGTGGTTGATAGTCATGGGCAGCAGCCGACGCACGCCACCATCAGCCCGGACGGAAAATTCCTGTTTGTGGCTAACTATTCGGTGGCGAAAGGCGGCGCGGGTGTGTCGGTGTTCCCGATTCATCACGGCGGAAAATTGGGTGAGCAGGCGCAACACTTTGCCTTCGACCACGGCACAGGAGCGGTGAAAGGGCGTCAGGATGGCGGTCATGCACACTCGACCACCTTTACCCACGACGGTAAATATTTGTACGCTGCCGATCTCGGCGGTGACAAGCTGCATGCCTATCGTTATCACGCCAATAAGGCTGAGCCGCTGGAAGCGGATACCGCGCATGACGTGACCTTTACCGCCGGCTCTGGCCCGCGTCATATGGTGTTCTCACCAGATGGCAAACATGCCTATGTCACCACCGAAATGGCCGGTGAGATCGCGGTATTTACGGTGAAAGACGATCACCTGGATCGAAGCGCTACCGTGAAGCTGAACAATGAAAATAACAGTGCTGAATACCGTAGCGGCGGCGGAATTATTCTCAGTCCGAACGGGAAATATGTGATTGCAGCAAATCGTGGTTTAGATAATAAGCTGTTGGTGTTTAAAATTGAGGCGGATGGTCAGTTAGGCAAACCAGTCAGTTATAAAGCCAACGGCATTGAACCTCGTGCGTTCTCATTTGATGCCAGCGGAAAATATCTTTATGTCACGAACGTGTTCACCAACAATATTTCTCTGTTCCATTTCGATGAGAACAGCGGTGAGCTGAAAGCGGCGGGCGATGCAGCGAAAATTTCCACGCCGACAGATATAAAGTTCTTTAATTAAGTTATTGGGTAGGCGCATCCAGATGCGCCTACTTAACTACGCTACTTTATCTGCGACATTTCCAGCAACGCTTCTTCCATTGAAGCACCAAACATCTGTCCGTGCGAAAGCCCAGGATAGAGTTGATAGCGCGCTGCTACGCCATTCTCTGCCATTCCAGCGATCGTGGTGCGCACTGCGCGCAACACCTCAGGTTCTGCGGTATTACTGTCGCTGCGGCGATCGCCATTGCCTTCCATCAGAGTGATCTGCTTATTTCCCTCTTTACGTGTTTGCATCTCACTCAATAGCGAGTTGTAGCCCTGTCCGATTGAAGGACTGGTGGCGAAATAACGATTAAAAAATTGAGAGGAGAGATAGCTGTCGAGCACAAACAATCCGCCGTAAGAGTGTCCCCACAATGCACGTTGTTGCTGATTGATTTGCAGACCTTTCTCGGCCGCGGGCAAAATACGTTGCTCAAGCAAGGCACGGAATGCGCTGCTGCCGCCGCCCTTGCGACCGCGACTAAAAGTGTATCCTGCATCGCCATGCTCTTTGTCAGGCGGGGTGTAATCGTAAGTTCGCGCGTTTACATCAAACGGCAAAGTGGTTTGATACCCAACGACAACCAGAACCGGAGGGTTGCCTGCCGAGAGTTTTTGCAGCAGCGGATCGCTCAGTCTGTCCATCACCGCGTTGCCATCCAGCATCGTGATCATCGGGTAGCCAGATGGCGGTGGCGCTTTATTTGGCACTGCAGTCCAAACCTTGTAATGCCGCTTGCCATCAGCCGAGTCATATTCACTGATGGAGAAATGATAAAATGCGGAGCCCTTGTCAGCGATGTTGGGACCGAGTGGCGTCATATTGGGGCGTGCAAACGCGCTGGTGGCCACACTGCTGAGTAATAGCAACAAGATGCTCATTGGTCGGTTAAGCGACGAAAATCTATAGTGCATTGCAATCCTGATACGTTGGTTGATCACTGCGCATCATGGCGCAGCGTAAACAGAGCGGTCACCTGCTTAGGTGACCGTGGGTTTGAATCAGAAATGCATTCCCAATTCCATATAGTAGGTGCGTCCTGATTCGTTGTAAGTGTTTGCGCCCGCGCCCCAAAGGTAGGCGCCGGTGGTGGCATTGCCGGTGCTCTGCGCGTTACCCTCACGGAAGTGGCGTTTATCAAACAAGTTATCGATACCGGCGGTGACATCCAGATACTTCGTCACGTTATAAGTCGCACTCATGCCCACCAGAGCGTAGGGCGCCACCTGACGGGTTTCGCTGCCCGATGTCGCTTCCCCTTTGTAGTTCAGCTTCTTCGGTTTCTGGCGACCATACCAGGTTAGCGTACCTTGCACCGAGAGATCGTTGGTGGCCTGCCAGTCCAGCGTTGAGTTAATGGTGTACTTCGGAATGATCGACAGATAATCGCCGGTGGTTTTATTCTCGTTATCAATGATGTAGGTGAAGTTATTGTTCATTTTCACCGAGTCAGTGATCGGGAAGTTCAACGTGCCCTCGAGCCCCTGAACCACCGCTTTCGGCACGTTCTCCCACTTGTACACATCCGACGTGCCGTTGTTATAAACCGGGCTATAGCCACCCTCGATTTTGTCGTGATAGTCATTGCGATACCAGGTCAATCCGGCCTGAATATCGTCATGGTGATACTCAATACCAATCTCTTTGTTGACGCTGGTTTCAGCTTTTAAATCACTATTACCCTGCAAATAGCAGTAACCGGAACTGGCATAGCACCCCTGGCCTTTGCTGAACAGCAGATAGTTGGGGTTGGTTTGATAGAGATTCGGGGCTTTCCAGGCGCGTGCGATGCCTAACTTCAGCGTGAAGTCATCACCCAGATCCTGCGAGAGATTGAGCGCCGGGCTCCAGTTGCTGCCGCTGATGCTTTGATGATTGAAGCGGATGCCGGGCGTCAGGCGAGTGGAATCAGTCAGCTCGATGTTATCTTCGGCGTATACGCCATAAATATCGGCTGAGCTATACAAGCTGCGTCCATCGCTGGTGATGCCGTTGACCGTGCCTCCGGCCGTGGTGGTTTCGATATTTGACGCGGGATCTTTCATCGCCTGATGATTGAATTCCGCCCCGAGGGTCAATGTCTGATTCACCCATGCTTCCAGCGGGATATTCACCTCAGAATGCAGATTGGTGTCATACAGCGAGATGGTGGAAAAACCTTCATTCGATGGGCTGAAAATCCCGGCGATACCTCCCGACAGGCCTTCATTGAGTCTGGTATTGCGCGTTTTTTCAAACTGCACGTAGTTATTGGTGGTGACACCGCTATCCCACGCGCCGGTGTATTTCAAACTCAATGTTTGGCGATAGAGCACATTGGTCTCTTTGCCGTAATATTTCTGCACCAATGCGTTGGTATTGGTGTTTTGCGTATCCCCGGCGTACAAATTGCCCTGACGGCTAAAGCCGGCATCCAGTTCCAGAGCCTGGCGCGGCATCAACTCCCAGCGCAGGGCAGAGTGGATATCTTTGTTTATCGAACCTTCACGACCCGAAGGATAACTGCCGGCATAGGAACCAATACGCGGTGTGGTATGGCTCTCGTTAATGTCCTGCGCGTCAGCCTGGGTTTTACTCCAGTTGCCGTACAGGCGCAGGGTGAGATTATCGGCCAGTGCGCCGCTCAGGCTGGCGTTATAGCGCTTAGTAGCCCCTTCATCTTTGTGTTCCGGCGCATTGAAGTAGGTATTGAAATTGCCATGCCATTCGTCAGTGGTGGGCTTGGTGATGATATTGACCACACCCCCCATCGCACCATTTCCGTAAAGCGCCGCCGCCGGGCCGCGAATCACTTCAATGCGGTCGATCATCTCGGGTGGCACCCAGTTGGTATCACCGCGCGTGTCACGCTCATCGCTCCAGCCATAGCGGACTGAGTTGCGACTGCTGACCGGCATGCCATCGATCAGAATCAATGTATTTTCCGGGCCCATGCCACGGATGTCGATTTGACGGTTATTGCCGCGCTGGCCGCTATTGGAATTGCCAGTGAGATTGACGCCGGGCTGAGTGCGAATAATCTCGGCCACATCGCGCTGAATAGGGTGTTTTTTGATGGCTTCGCTGTCGATGGTGGAGACGCCCGGTGCCTGCAGGGTCTGTTCTCTGGCGGTGACCACCAGGGTGTTTTCAGCACTGCTTTTCTTATCGGAAATTGCCAGTGGTTTGTGTTGTGGGTTTTCTGCGCTTTGGCCGTCTTTTGTCGTGTTGTCATCGGCCTGAACTGTTGGAATCTGTAATGCTGCTGCAATAACCACACTCAACAGCGAGCGAGCAAAAATAGGCTTTGCCATGATATTCAACCACTTCCTTGTAGGAGTAAAAAAGAGAAAACACCTTAGTGAGAATGATTCTTAATTTCAATATTGAATTTGACTTTTGGTGGCATGTTTCAGGAAAGGTGTTTTTAACAGGATGTTTACTAACGCAGAGGGGGTTTTACATGAGCAGATTCTATAAACAGGGCGGCACAGAGCCGCCGCAGTTTTATTTTGCAAGACGCTTTGCTCGCTGTGAAAAAAGCAGCCATACGCCCATTGAGGTGATGATCAGCACCCAACCCATCTGACTGATCACTGCTTCCATGATGCCGTCCAGTGCAGGTGAGATCAGCGTATTGAGCTGCAACACCGTTGACACTTCGTAACAGCCAATCGCAAAGGCCACCACAATGGAAAGCGACGAAATGGCAAGGGTGTAATTGAGGCTACGCAACGGATCGAATTGCGACCAGCGATACAGTTTCAACATCATGACGCCATCAGTGGTATCGATCAGTATCATGCCCGCCGTGAACAGCAGCGGCATCAACATAATGTGTAGCATCGCTTCGCCACCTGCGGCATGGTTGGCCGACATGCCGAAAATCGCCACTTCGGTGGCGGTATCAAAGCCAATGCCGAACAGGAAACCAATCAGAAACAAATGATGGCTTTTGCTCACCATGCGAAACAGTGGCGCGCAAAGCCGGGTCAATACGCCGTGGTGATGACTCTTATGGTCCAGCTTCGCATCGCCACGCAGCAACCGCTGACGTTGGCGAAAACATTGCCACAAGGTTCGGGAGTTAGCCCAGGCGAGCAGCAACAGAAAAGCACCGGAAATCAGCGTGCTGATCACGCCGCCAACCTCTTTCACTCCGGGAAACATCTGCTGCAAAGGTTGCGTGGTCAAGGCGAATATCAGGCAGGCGATCAACACCACCGAAGCGTGGCCGAGTGAGAACCACATACCTGCGGTAAACGGGCTCTTGCCCTCATTGCTCAGCTTGCGCGTGGCATTATCAATGGCGGCGATGTGATCGGCATCGACGGCGTGGCGTAAACCAAACAGATAGGCCAACAACGCTACACTGAGCGCGGCGGGTGAATGCTGAAACGTCACCAACGCCGTGCCGATGACCAGCAAATTAAACAGCATGGCACCACCAATGACCGCCGCGCCTTTTTGTTTATGACTCAGCACCTTCATAAAGACTCCTGAGAATTACCCGACGGCGGCAAAGACCCGCAGCGGCTGGATCAGCGGCTGCGAGGCGTGATGGTCGTGGTCGTGATGATGATGATGATTGTGATGGTGATGATGGCCATGTTCATGCGGGTGGTCGGATGGACAGCCGGCGGCAGCGAGATCCACCGGGCTGCCGTGTGGCGTGTTAAGGAACGCCTGGCGCCACTGCTCTTCACGAATCAGCAATTCGGACATCGGAATCAAATGATGTTGTGACAGGATCTTTTCCAGGCAGCTCAGCCATTGGCGATAGTAGGCGGTGTGGGCGGTTTCATCACTGCGCTGGGGGTATTCTCGGATCTCTTGAGCAAATTGTTCAACCCATTGCGGCCAGCTAAAATAGCCGCGTTGAGACAGCGCCACGGCGATGACAAACGCATCGGCTTCCCACGGTTGTGCAAAGGCGGGATCGGCTTCGTGCACCTGAGCAATAATCGCGTTTAACTCATCCATGTGCAGCATCCTCACATTTGCCCTGAATATAGTCTGACCAGACGCTCAGATGGACGCTGAAATTCTCGCTAGCCTCTCCCCACAATTCGGCGGAACTGAATTTTACCAGGTAGACGTACTGCGGTTTCTCCTGTTGCTCTGCGACCAGCGCATCGGGGAATACGCAGGCACCGTAGTTGGCAACAATCACGCCTTTTTTACCACGCGCATAGCGCGGTAGACGTGTATGGCTTAGCGGATTTAAATTGTGCGTAATAATACTGTCACCCGGTTGATATTCCGGTGCGATCTCTACATCACGATGGTAGTTGGGCGGTGTGGTAATTAAATCCAGGTAGCCCTGCGGCGAATAAGTATTCATGTTGTGTCCTCAGGCGGAGAGTTCGGTGAGACGCTGCTGCAACTCTTGTTCAGTGAATACGCCGGTTTTACACATCAACTGCTCAATGGCAAATAACCAGTGCTCGTAATAACTGGATTGCAGATATTCCGTCACGGACATTTTCTCAATTTCATAACGGAAATCATCTAGCACGATTTTTCCGCTCATAAAGAACACCAGCGTGGTGGCAAAAATATCTTTTTCCCACTGGCTGTGAAAATGAGGTTCATCGGCTTCAATCTCGATCGGACCTAAATTCTGCATACCGCCGCAATCATGGATATTATTCATTGTGGTTCTCCGCTCAAAGCGTGCGTGTGCCGATCATGGAATCGCGCGTGACCAATGCGGCCAGCTCGCTCTCATTCTTGCTTTCGCTGTCTGCAGGGGGCTGTGGCAGCACGAAATAGCGGATCTCGGCATTGCTGTCCCAAACGCGAATCTCCTTATTGGCCGGGATTTCAGTGCCAAATTCCGCTAATACGCCACGAGGATCGATCACCACACGTGAGCGATAAGGTGTCGATTTAAACCAGATGGGCGGTAAGCCCAGCACCGGCCACGGATAGCAGGAGCAAAGCGTGCACACCACCACGTTGTGCACGCTGTCAGTATTCTCCAGCACGTGCAGGGTGGCGGCTTCAAAGCCCGAAAAGCCGAGTTCATTCACCGCCTCGCGACCATTTTCCAGTAAGCGGGCTTTGAAGGCGGGATCGCACCAGGCTTTTGCCACCACCTGCGCGCCATTACGTGGGCCGACCTTGGTTTCGAAATAATCCACGATGGTGTCAGTGACCTCTTGACTCAGAAATCCCTTTTCTGACAGCAGAGATTGGATAGCACGAATCTTTAACGCGGCATCTGAAGGTAATACCGAATGGTCCGACATAATGGCTCCTCAATAGATTTTTACTGATGAGATGAATGAGTGTGTGAATGACGTTAACGTTTCTGGTAATTACATCTTTGTTAATGCTGCCATTCGCTGTGTTTGAGCGGACAGCGCAGTGTTAAAAGATTTAATTGCACCGTATTGGTGCTGATTGCTTAAATTAAGTGCAGTAAAGTAAGGTGGCTGGAATAAATGAAAGTTGGGCGGGGTTAACTGTGATTATATTTAGCGTCGCCGTCGCTTCTGCTAGCAGGTAATAAGATTAATTTAAGCGGTCGGGCAGGTTTTGGCCCGCTTATTGCTAATCTATTAAAACGAGCCCCAATGTTGTGGCCCTTTTCTCGCATTAATGCAGACAGCGCTGTCTGTGTATCCGTTTATCTCTTCCGGTTCCCGGAATACTCCAACTCTATTTATTCCAATAACTTCATTGCGAGGGTGCTATGGCTATTAGTCGTCGTTCATTTATTCAGGGATCTGCCGTATCAGCATTGGGCCTGGCTGCGGGGGTAGCACCAAAATTCACCTTCGCCGCTGACAGCAAAGACGCCATTAAAGTGGCGAGCATTCTCGATTTGTCAGGCGGGCTGGATATTTATGGCAAGCCTATGTCCAATGCCATCAACTTAGCCGCGGATGAGATCAACGCTGCTGGAGGATTGTTAGGCCGACCACTGCAAATCATTAATTATGATGCGCAATCCAATATGCAGCTTTACGCGCAATACGCCCAGCAGGCCGCGCTGAAAGACAAAGTGGCGGTGGTGCACGGCGGCATCACTTCAGCCTCGCGCGAAGTAATTCGTCCGGTGTTGGATCGTTTCCGTTCACTCTATTTCTATCCTGCGCAGTACGAAGGCGGCGTCTGCGATCGCAACTACTTCTCTTCAGGCTCCACGCCGGCACAAACCGTGGAGAAACTGGTGCCGTACGCCATGAAGAAGTGGGGCAAGAAAGTCTATGTGCTGGCGGCGGATTACAACTACGGCCAGATTGTTTCGTCATGGGTGAAGAAGTCGGTGCGTGATAACGGTGGTGAAGTGATGACGGTGGAGTTCTTCCCGCTGGATGTCACGGACTTCGGTGCCGCCATTTCAAAAATCCAGAGCGCTAAACCAGACATGGTGTGGTCAGCGCTGGTAGGCGGCGCGCACATCTCCTTCTACCGCCAATGGCATGCGGCAGGCATGAGCGGCAAGATCCCGATTGCCTCTACGGTGTTTGGCGGCGGCAATGAACACATCATCCTGTCTCCGGAAGAGAGCAATGGCATTCTGGTGGCGGCGAACTACATGCAAGAAATTCCGTCTGCCGAGAACAAAGCGTTTGTCGATAAATTCCATGCTCGTTACGGCGACATGTACATCAGCGATCTGGCGATGGGCGCGTATCAGGGCATGTTGATTTGGGCTGAAGGGGTGCGTAAGGCGGGCGACATTGACCGCATGAAAGTGATTGAAGCGCTAGAGTCGGGCGTCACGCTGACTTCGCCTAGCGGCCAACTGAGTGTCGATCCGACCACGCATCACTGCTCGCTGGATGTGCACATTGCCGAGGTGGAGAACCATCAGATGAAGATTCTGGAAACCTTCACCAACCAGGCCCCGGTCGATACTGCCATGGTGTGCGACCTGAAGAAAAATCCACGTGATACCAAACAGTATCAGATCGAGCTGTAACGGGAGGCACTAATGGATCTGTCGATTATCTACGGCATCGAAGTGCTGAATGCCATCGCGATGCTGGTGATCATGAGTCTGGGGCTGGCGGTGGTGTTTGGCATGATGAAAATCGTCAATATGGCGCACGGCGAATTTATGATGCTGGGCGGTTACAGCGCCATTATGGCCACCAACCACTTTGGCGTGCCGATCTGGATCTCCATGCTGGTGGTTGCGCCGCTTTGTGTTGGGGTGTTTGGCATGGTGATTGAACGCGTCATTATTCGTCATCTGTATGGCCGGATGATCGACACCATGCTGGCCACCTGGGGACTGAGTCTGGCGCTGATTGGCGCTGCCACCATGCTGTTTGGCAACACCACGCTGGGCATCAGTTCGCCATTGCCGAGCGTCAGTGTTGGCAGCTACAGCACCAGCGGCTACTCGTTGTTTATGATCGTGTTTGCGCTGTGTCTGGTGGCGGCATTGTGGCTGCTGCTGCGCTTCACCACGTTGGGATTGTGCGCGCGTGCCACCATGCAAAATGCGCGCATGGCCGCGGCACTGGGCAGTAATCCCGGAAAAATTTACAGCCTGACGTTTGGCCTTGGCGCAGCGCTCTCAGGATTGGGCGGCGCATTGCTGGCACCGATCACCGGGGTGATTCCGACCATCGGCGTCAGCTTTATCGCCAAAGCCTTTATTACGGTGATTGGCGGCGGCAGCGCCATCATCGCCGGCACGCTTTCCTCTTCCACGCTGTTCGGCACCATTTCGCAACTGGTGACCTATCTCTCCACGCCGGTGTTTGGTGCGGTGGCGCTGCTGTTGAGTGCCATTGTCCTGCTGCGTCTGCTGCCGCAGGGCATCACCGGGCGCTTCTTCAGGAGATCGCTGTAATGAAACTGTTTTCGGAAAAAGTGCGCATTGTGCTCAGTGCGCTGATGATGCTCCTGCTGGCATTTTGGCTCTCTGGTGTGATTGAGCTGTACACATTGCTCTCTATCACAGTGTTTTTGGTCATGGGATTGTTGTCACTCAGCCTGGCGTTTATTTGGGGCTATGGCGGCATCCTCTGTTTTGGTCAGGCGGCGTTTTTCGGCCTGGGGGCCTACACCTACGCCATCTGCGCCATCAACTGGGGGGATTCAACCTGGGCCGTAGTGATGGCGGTGCTGCTGCCAACGCTGTTCTCGTTGTTGTTGGGTTACGTGATTTTCTACGGTGGCGTCAGTGATGTTTACCTCGGTGCTATCACTCTGGCGGTGAGCCTGGTGCTGTTTAACTGGGTGAATTCTACCTCGGGCAGTGAATACCATATTGGCGAAGCGCTGCTGGGCGGCTTTAACGGCATCCCGTCGGTACCCACGCTGAACATGCCGTTCCAGCCGGATGCGATTTTGTCGCCTGAAGCGATCTTCATAGTGACCGCCGGTGCGTTGGCGCTCTGCTACGCGCTACTAAAATTCGTGCTGCTCAGCCGTTTTGGCAAAACGGTGGTGGCGATTCGGGAAAACGAACAGCGCGCAGGGCTGCTCGGCTATAACGTGCCCGCTCATAAACTGGTGACCTTTGCCATTGGCGCGGCGATTGCCGGATTAGCCGGTTGTCTTTATGTCAACTGGGGTGCGTTTGTCAGCCCCGGCGTGTTCAGCATCAGCCAGTCAGCGCAAATCATCATCTGGGTGATTGTCGGCGGCCGCGGCACGTTGATCGGTCCGGTGATCAGCTGTGTGCTGTTGCAGTGGATGGTGACACGGCTGGGAGCGCAGCAAACGGTGGACGTCAATCTGGTACTTGGCGTGATTCTGGCGGTGTTTGTGCTGCTAATTCCGGGTGGCATTCTGCCGACTGTACAACGGCTGTGGAGGCGTAAGCGACCTAAAACGCTGACGGCAACCCGCGCATCGGTGAGTGAGGTGAAATCATGACGTCAACAGTCCTGTTGGAAACCCGCAAAATGGGCGTCAGTTTTGGTGGCGTGCATGCGGTGAAGGAGGTGGATTTCACCCTGCATGAAGGTGAGCTTCGCTGCCTGATTGGCCCCAACGGCGCGGGGAAGAGCACCTTTTTCAAAATGCTTAGCGGACAGGTAACGCCCACACGCGGTGAATGCCGCTATCGTAATCAGGTGATCTCCGGCAAACGTCCGTGGGATATCGCTCGGTTGGGAATCGGCATCAAAACTCAGGTGCCAAGTGTGTTTGAAGGATTAAGTGTTCGGGAGAATCTCTGGCAGGCGGCAGCCAACAAACTGGCGAAATCGGCTCTGCCCGCCGCAATTGATGAGGTATTGCACGATATCGGGCTGGAAGATCATCAGGATGCCGTGCTCTCGGAACTGGCGCATGGACAGCGACAGTGGGTGGAGTTAGGCATGATCCTGATTTCTCGTCCTCAACTGGTGCTGCTGGATGAACCCGCTGCAGGCATGACGCATCAGGAAGTGCGTAAAACCGCCCAGCTGATTAAAGCCATCAATCAACAAAGCACCGTGGTGGTGGTTGAGCACGATATGGAGTTCATCAGCATGATTGCGCAGCAAGTCACGGTGTTTAATCAGGGCGCGGTACTGGCTGAGGGGAGTTTCCGCGAGGTGACGCAGAATCCTCTGGTGAAAGAGGCGTATCTCGGCAATCTGGAGATTAAACATGCTTGAAATAAAAGAGATGGTCTCGGGCTACAACAAAATTCCGGTGCTGCATTTATCTGAGCTGTTCGTTGGAGCAAAGTCGTTTACCGGAGTGCTGGGACGCAACGGCATGGGAAAAACTACGCTGCTGCGCACCATCATGGGAGAGCTACCCGCCTGGCAGGGAACTATCGCGCTAAACGGCATCGATATCACCCGTTATCAGGCCCATCAACGGGCGGCGGCGGGTATCGGTTTCGTGCCACAAGGTAGGCAAATCTTCCCGCTACTGACCGTGGAGGAAAATCTGCGCATGGGCTGCGTGAAGCACTTTTCGCGTGCGGGTCAGATCATCGAGCAGATGCTGGAGATTTTCCCGCGCCTGAAACGCTTGCTGGCCCAGCCGGGTGGGGCGCTCTCGGGCGGGGAGCAGCAACTGCTGGCGTTGGCGCGTTGTCTCTGCGGAGAGCCACAGCTGGTGTTGCTGGATGAGCCAACCGAAGGCATTCAGCCCAATATCTGTGAAGAAATCATTGAGACATTGCAGCGGTTACGCCATGAAATGGATATCTCGATCATTCTGGTGGAGCAGGATATCGAGTTTCTGTATGCGCTGTCGGATCGGATTCATGTGATCGAAAAAGGGCAGATCGTGCAGCAGATTGATCCGCGCACCCAGCCGAGTGCCAGTGTGGCAGAGCAGTTTTTAGGGTTTCACGCCTAAATCGTTCAAGCGGGACGGGGTGCATGCCCTGTCTCGCCTGACACAGCACCCGGCAGCAGCAACACAGCATCGATTGCCTGACTCCTCTAACGTGATGCTTCGAACTTCAGAATGCACACGGGTGAAACATGAATGAGCCATCTTTGCTGAAAACGCTTGCGGGTGTGCGGTTACATATTTTCCATCCTGATTCGCAAAGCGTGCGGGCTTTTTGTGCCTCGCTGACGCAAATCGGTTGTCACGCACAACACAGCTGGCCGCCTGTCGCCGAACGTCCGGCTGACGCGCAACTGCTGTTGGTGGCGATTGAAAATCACCACGAGGCGGTATTAACGCCGTTGTTTCGTTCATTGCAACAGCATCACACACCGGTGATTGCCCTGGCGAACTGCCACGATGCGCGCTTGTTCCCGCTGTTAATGAAACTGCAACCCACTGCCATCGCCGAGCGAGAACTTAATCCCTTTGCCTTGATTGTGCAGATCATTGGCACCTGGCAATCTGCTCAGCAAAATGCTCAGTTGCGGGGTGAACTGCAGGCTCGCCAACAGCGTAAGCTGAGAAATGAGCGCCTGGCGCAAGCCAAGGGCGTGTTAATGCAGACTTTCGGTTTGGATGAGTCGGGTGCATATCGCTTTATGCGCACTGAAGCCATGAACACGCGCAGCAGCCTGGAATTTACTGCTGAGCGTGTGATTAGTCAGTTGCAGAAAGGGTAGAACGGAACGCCGTTACACCTCGGTTTGACGCAGCAGGCTGCTCGGGGTGTAACCAAAGGCCTTGCGGAAAGCGAGACTAAAATGCGACATATCGCTAAAGCCATGATCCAGTGCCACCTGCGTGATGTTGCGCGCTTTACCTTCGGCCAGCGCCTTGCGACACGCCAGTAAGCGCTCCTGCCAGACAAAATTCATCGGCGTGGTGCCGTGTGCGGCAAACACGCGGCTGATGGTGCGCGGCGAGACATGGTGGGCATTAGCGATCTGCGCCATGGTCAGATCCGCTTCCTGCAAATTCTGGCGCAAATAACTCACTACCCGCGAGTAGAGGTCCGGTTTTAGCGCGTCATCGCCTTTCTGCAAATTCACACTCACCGAGATCATGTTGATCAGCGTATTGGCAAACTGTTCTGCGAGATAGGTATTTTCACGCTCGGCGTTGAAGACAAATGCCTCTTCCAGCAGTTGCTTGAGTGAGGTCATTCCTGGACGGCTGAGATCCAGCGTTTTCCCCGCGAGCCGGGCAATTGCTGGCGCCTCTTTTTCAATCATCTGGCGCGGCAGATGCACAATATTGATGGCTACGTTATCCATGGCGAAATCAAAGGGGGTTGCGGCATCGTAAATCACCACATCACCTGCGCTCACGCGTGACTGGTTATCGTTTTGCCGCAATGTCCCGATGCCGGAACGGACGTAGCCGAGATAAAAATCATGATTAGGATGGCGGCGAATGCACTCGGGGGTGCGTTGCCACACCAGCGCGGTTTGTGACACATGATGTGCGATATCCACATGGCCCAGCATTGAATAACCAAAGCTGCCGGAAAATGCGCCGGCATTAACCTGACGCGCCTCTGCATTAATCAAGCGTGAACAGACGGCGTCGCGCCAGGCATCAAAGCGGTGGCGATTATCTAAATGATCTGTGGTGAACGTTTCTTTCATGGCAACATCCCCTAAACCTGGCGAAAAGGGCGAAATCACAACAAACCAAGCAAGTTTCAGGCCATATCGACATGAAAAGGCCGCACCCGAAATGCAGTGCGGCCAAAATAAGCAGCTTTAGATAGCAGGATGTTTTTTATGCCATTCAGTGACTTGCTGATAAGCCCAGGCGCCCTGAATCATTGCGGTTTCATCGAAATGGGCGGCGACTAACTGGAAACCAATGGGTGCACCGGCGGAAGTCATGCCACATGGCAGGGTGATGGTCGGATGACCACTGGCATCGAATGCACTGGTATAGCGCAATACGCCGTTAAACAGTGCCTGATCGGTACCAAAACGGGTCATGGTGTCCCAGGTTAATCCGGCATAAGCGGTGGCGGGTGCCAGAATCAAATCCACTTTGCTGAACAGGGCTGAGATATCACCACGCAGTGCCGCACGACTCAGCAGCAGGCGCTGATACTCCAGTGCAGTGACCTGATGGCCGAGTTCTAGCAGGCCAGATAATCCTGGACCATATTGATCTTTCTGCGCCGGATAGGTCTCTTCATGCGCTAGGGCAGTTTCCACTGCACAGAGCGCACTCCACTCGGCGGCGGCTTTTTCCGTGTCTGGCACAGTGATGTCCACAAAGGTGGCGCCGAGAGATGTCAGGGTAGTAATCGCTGATTCCAGTGCGGCACGGGTTTCCGCATCCACCTTTTCCAATGCCCAGCCCGCATCCAGTCCGATGCGCATTTTACTGACACCGCGCGTCATCAAAGCCAGATAGTCCGGCACTGGCTCGCTGCTGGAGGTCGGATCTTTATCATCGCGCCCGGCAATGGCTTGCAGCATCGCAGCGGCATCACCTGCGGACCGTGCCATCGGACCGATGTGATCGAGCGACGCCGCCAGCTCGCAGGCACCATGGCGTGTAACGCGACCCCAGGTCGGTTTGATGCCGGTCAGTCCGTTGGCATTTGACGGGAAGCGAATGGAGCCGCCAGTATCGGTGCCAATCGCGCCGTAACAGAGTCCTGCGGCAGTAGCGACGCCAGAACCGCTGGAAGAGACACCAGTCCAGAGGGCGCTGCCCCAGGGGTTGTTGGGGCGGGTAATCTCCGGATGGTGATCGGCAAAAGCGCTTTCAGTCTGCGTCAGCTTACCGAGGATCACGGCACCGGCAGCGCGGAAACGATCAACTACCGTGGAGTCCTGTGCCGGATAATGATCCTTGTGGATGATCATGCCGTGGCTGGTGGGGGCATCTTTGGTCCAAATCAGATCTTTTAACGCGATCGGCACGCCGTGCAACGGACCACGCAGCTTGCCTGCTGCGATTTCCTGATCCGCCTCTGCCGCCTGTTTTAACGCACTGTCGCGCATCACGTAGAAATAGCTGTGCAGATCGCTATCCAGTGTGTCGATACGCGTTAACAGTGATTCGGTGACCGCTACTGAGGTGATGTCGCCAGACTGAATCAGGCGTCCAATTTCCAGCAAGCTTTTGTAATGCAGATTATTCATCGCGACCTTACCTCTGTTGAAGGGATGCTACCTGTGCGGTAGACAATGTGTTGATCAACAACGTAAATCAGACGCGCGGGTTCGGCTGTGTTTAAGCAGACAGATGCTGTGCCAGAATTGCCAGCATTGAGTTAGCATTGGCTTTAATTGCTTTTTTCACCCGTCGATAGTGTTATTTGATATTAAGAATTCCCTGCTGATTTTTTATGCTGCTAAATTTTCGCGTGCCCGCAGCCTGCCCGCTGTTACGACCGAACAGTCTTATTAGTGGATAAACAGATACTGATTCCCGGATATAGCATAACCCTGCTATTTACTTGTTTTATTTCCGCTGATTATCATCCCGTTCAATTCGTTTTTTTATTCCTTGACCCGTTGCATATTTAATTACGGGTCAGTTATTCACTGCGCGATAAAAAAAGTGAAATCAATCATGACGCAAAACAGTTATTCCTTAACGCCACGCGCTGCGGTGATAACCACGGATGCAGAAGCCATCGCCGCCGCGCAGCATCTGGCAGAGCAAGCGTTAGCGGGTGCAGTTGAACGCGACCAGCAGCGTATTTATCCGCGAGAACTGCTGAATCAGTTCACCCAGCTGGGGCTCGGCAGTATTAGTGTGCCGCGCGAGTTTGGCGGTGGCGGATTGTCATTCCAGACCGTGGCGGAAGTCTTTCGTGTGATCTCGGCCAGCGATCCTTCGCTGGGGCAAATTCCGCAAAATCATTTTGGTTTAATTCAATTCATTCTTGGCGAAGGCAGCGCTGCACAACAGCAGTTTTTGTTGCGCGAAGTGGTGCAGGGTAAACGTCTTGGTAATGGCGGGCCGGAAAAAAACACCAAACACACACGGGATGTACAGGCACAACTGGTGACAACGTCGCAGGGTTTGCAACTGACGGGCGAAAAGTTCTATTCCACTGGCGCGCTGTTTGCGGACATCCTCGCCACCACTGCATTTCACGCTGAACAGCCAGTGATGGCGTTTATTCCACTGCCCGCTGAGGGGGTGGAAATTATTGATGACTGGTCAGGTATCGGACAGCGCACTACCGCCAGCGGCACGGTGAAATTGCAGCAGGTCACGGTTGATGCAGCGCTGACCATGCCGTTACCTGCAGCCGATAAACCCACGCTGCGCGGTGCGGTGTCTCAGCTGATTCAGGCAGCCATTGATGCCGGGATCGCACAGGGTGCGCTGGATGAGGCTCTGGCGTTTGTGCGCAGCAGTTCCCGTCCATGGGTCGATGCAGGAGTCAGTCGTAATGCCGATGATCCTTATATTCTCGCCGATGTCGGGCGCATCAGCACCGAGCTGAGTGCTGCCAATGCGCTGTTGGCCCGCGCCGCCCGCGTGATTGATAACGTTGATCAGCAGTCACTCACTGCTGAAAACTGCGGGCGTGCCTCAATTGCGGTGGCGGAAGCCAAAGTGCTCACCACCGAGATTGCGCTGCGCGCCAGCGAGAAACTGCTCGAATGGGGCGGCAGCCGCGCCACGCTGCTGCGCCACGGCCTCGATCGCCACTGGCGTAACGCGCGCACCCATACGTTGCACGATCCCGTCCGCTGGAAACATCACGCCATCGGTAACTACTACCTCAACGACGTGCTGCCTGCGCGTCATGCCTGGATTTAAGGAGTCACCATGACGCAGGTTTCCCCTAAGCAGCTGGCTCAGCGCATCAGCAGTGCAGCACAGGCGCTGGATGTGGCGCAACAATTGGCAACACGCTTTCGCAGCGGCTCAGCCCAGCGCGACCATGCGCGTGAACTGCCGCATGCAGAGTTGCAGCTCTATTTCCAGTCTGGGCTCGGAGCGATAACCGTGCCGCGAGCCTATGGTGGCATTGCCATCTCTTCGGCCGAACTGGCTGAGATCTTTGTGATACTCAGCGCGGCGGATGGATCGGTTGGACAGGTACCACAGAATCATTTTTATGCGCTGGAAGTGCTGCGGATCAACGGCAGCGAGGCGCAACAGCAGCGACTGTACGCTGAAGTTCTAGCCGGAGTGCATCTGGGCAATGCCTTAGCGGAGTTTAGCTCGCCCTCCGCGCACCAACGCACCACGGCAATCGCGCAACAAACTGAGGGACTGCGCCTCAATGGCGATAAGTTTTATGCCACAGGCGCGCTGTTCGCCGATCGTATTCCCACGCTAGCGCTAGCCGATGACGGTAAAGAGCAACTGGTGTTTGTGCCGCGCCATCAAGCGGGCGTCACGGTGATTGATGACTGGAGCGGTTTTGGACAGCGCACCACCGGCAGCGGCAGCGTGCAGTTCCGAGACGTGGCGATTGCCGCAGAAGATGTGGTGCCATTCCAGACCGCGTTTGAACGACCCACTACCGTTGGCCCATTTGCGCAGATTATGCATGCCGCAGTGGATCAGGGGATCGCGCGTGAGGCGTTCAACGACCTGCTGAACTTTGTGCGTGAGCGTGCACGGCCGTGGCCGGATAGCGGTGTGACAAAGGCCAGCGAAGATCCGCTCACGCTGGATCGCATTGGCCGATTGGCGGCAAGGCTCAGCGCCGGAGATGCGCTGCTGGCAGTAGCCGGAGAAGCGGTGGATATCGCACAGCGTGAAGCGAGTGCGGAAAACGTTGCCCGCGCCTCAATCGAAGTGGCGAAAGCGCGTGCCTGGACGACGGAAGTGTCGCTGGAAGCCAGCAATCTGCTGTTTGAGCTGGGCGGATCGCGCGCCAGCTTGCGTGAACATCATTTCGATCGCCACTGGCGCAATGCGCGTACCCACACGCTGCACGATCCGGTGCGCTGGAAATATCCGGCAATTGGCAACTATCTGCTAAACGATGTGCTGCCGCCGCGCCGGGGGACAATATGAGTCAGAAACACATCCTGCTTAACGCGTTCAATATGAACTGCGTGGGCCATATCCATCATGGTATGTGGACACATCCAGAAGACCGTTCGGTGGACTTTAACTCACTAGCCTACTGGCTGGATCTGGCACGCCTGCTGGAGCGCGGCCTGTTTGACGGCCTGTTTATTGCTGACATTCTCGGCGTTTACGATGTGTATCAGCAGGGCATTGGCCTGACGGCGAGTGAGTCGATCCAGTTACCTGTGAACGATCCTTTGATGTTGATCTCTGGGATGGCGAGCGTAACGCAACATCTGGGCTTTGGTGTCACCGCCAACCTCAGCTATGAAGCGCCGTATCCGTTTGCCCGCCGTTTCTCGACGCTCGACCATCTCACACAGGGACGCATTGGCTGGAATATTGTCACCGGCTATCTCGACAGCGCTGCGCGAGCCATGGGTCAGCAGCAGTTACAGGATCATGACCGCCGCTACGACCAGGCCGATGAGTTTCTCGATGTGGCTTATCAACTGTGGGAAGGCAGCTGGCAAGATGATGCATTGCAAGCAGACAAGGCTAAACGGCTGTATGCCGATGCCAGCAAGATCCATGCGATTAACCATCAAGGCGAATTCTATCAGGTGCAGGGTTATCACCTGAGCAGTCCTTCACCGCAAAGAACTCCCTTGCTATTCCAGGCGGGATCGTCGGCACGTGGCGTGCAGTTCGCCGCACGTCATGCTGAGTGCTCGTTTGTCAATGCCGCCTCACCGGCGGCGATGCGCGATCAGTCCACACGGTTACGCCAGGCAGCCGTTGCGGCAGGGCGTCAGGCTGACGATCTGCGCATTTTTATGGGCGTGAGCGTGATTGTCGCGCCCACTGAACGCGAAGCGCAGGAAAAACATCGTAGTTATCTCGAATATGCCAGCCCGGAAGCGGGTATCGCACACTTCTCCAGTTCGATTGGCCTCGACCTTGCAGCTTTTGGCCTCGACGAACCGATTCAAAGTGGCGATACCCGTGCCATTGAATCAGTAAGCAAGGCTTTTAGCGGTTGGACACGCCGCCGCTTGCTGGAGCAGCACGCCATGGGCAGTCGTTATCCGCTGATTGTCGGCAATCCTTCACAGGTGGCGGATGCGTTGATTCGGTGGATCGACGAAGGCGGCATTGATGGCTTTAACCTGACGCGAATCCTGAATCCGCAAAGCTACCGCGATTTTATCGATCTGGTGGTGCCGGAGTTGCAACAGCGCGGTCGCTATAAAACCGCTTATCAGCCAGGCAGTTTACGGCAAAAAATATTCCAGCAGCAGGACCGTTTGCCCGATCGCCATCCCGCGGCGCGCTGGCGGCCAGCTAAAAACATTCGATAATTTAACCTCAGGGATCTGATATGAAGATTGCACATGTGCTGGCGCTTAGCGCCTCTATTTTGACCTTCGGCGCATTTGCCGCCAATGATTACAGCGGCCCGCTTAAAGTGGGTACGACAGCCGCCTTCGCGCCTCCGCTGGAAACCGCCGTGGCAGAAGCCAAAAAGCAGGGACTTGAAGTACAACTGGTGGAGTTCACCGACTGGACGGCACCGAATGTCAGCGTGGAGAACGGCGACATTGACGTGAATCTGTTCCAGCATAAACCGTTCCTCGAAAATGCCAATCAGCAAGGCGGTTTTCATCTGGTGCCTTATGCCCCGGCTATCATCAACAACATCGGTCTGTATTCGAAAAAGCACACTGCCATCGACCAGATTCCTGATGGCGGTACCGTCGCGATTGCCAACGACCCGATTAATGGCGCACGCGGCCTGCTACTGTTGCAGAAAGCGAAATTGATCACCCTCAAGCCGGGCGCAGGCCTCAAATCTACCGTGGATGATATCGCCAGCAACCCCAAACATTTGAAGATTATCGAAGTGGAAGCGGTTCAGCTGTCACGTTCGCTGGATGAAGTCGATTTGGCGCAGGGTTATCCGCATTATCTGCGTTTGTCTAAAACCATCGACCCGAACAATGCGCTGCTGTTCGATGGCCTCGAACATCCTGAGTATGTGATTCAGTTCGTGGTGCGCGAAGGACATCAGGACGATCCGCGTCTGAAGAAGTTTGTCGATATTTACCAGCATTCCCCGGTGGTGCGCGCCAAACTGGATGATTTCTACGGCAAGCTGTATCAGCCGGGCTGGAGCCAGTAATTATGGTGAGCCTGACGATTTCCGGCGAGCACGACGCGCTGCTGACGCCTACCGCGGATGCGCCTGGCAAGGTGCACGTGCATATTCGTGCGCTGAGTAAACGCTATAACGGGCAGGCGCACGAGGCGCTGAAGGGCATCGATTTACAGGTTAAGCGCGGTGAGATCTTTGGCATCATCGGTCGCAGCGGTGCGGGGAAATCCACGCTGATCCGCTGCCTCAATCGTCTGGAGAAGCCCACCAAGGGAACGGTGGTGATTGATGGCGTGGATCTCAGTTCGCTAAAGGATCGTCAGCTGGTTGAGTGGCGTCGTCGCACCGGAATGATCTTTCAGCACTTTAATCTGCTGTCGGCGAAAACGGTTCGCGAAAACATTGAGTTGCCGTTGAAAGTGGCAGGCGTACCCGCGCAGCAGCGGCAGCAGAAGGTGGATGAGCTGCTGGCGCTGGTGGGGCTGGAAGCGCGCCAGCACGCATGGCCCGCACAGCTTTCTGGCGGTCAGAAACAGCGTGTCGGCATTGCACGCGCGCTGGTGCACGACCCAGAGTTGTTGCTGTGTGACGAAGCGACCTCGGCACTGGATCCTGAAACTACGCGTTCTATTCTGACGTTGTTGAAGAAAATCAACCAGCAGCGACATATCACCATCGTTCTGATCACCCATGAAATGGATGTAGTGCACGATCTCTGTCATCAGGTGGCGGTGATCGATCAAGGTGAGATCATTGAGCGCGGTCCGGTGTGGCAGGTCTACAGCGATCCGCAACAGGAGACCACGCGGCAGTTGCTTAACCCGCAGTTCGCGGCAATCCCCGAAGCGCTTCAGCCGCTGTTGACGCCGACGCGGCAGCAGCCAGATTCACGCTTGCTGGTGCGATTACGCTATAGCGGGCAAGGCGCACAGCCTGACTTAGCGGCGATCAGTGCTCGTGTGCCGGGTGCGTTAACCTTGATTTATAGCGCGGTGGAGTGGGTTGAGCGTAAGCCAACCGGACAACTACTGCTGTTGCTCGATGCATATCATGATGCGGCGCAGGTGTATGACCTGCTGGCAGAATCAGCGGATCAATTGGAGGTTGCGGGCTATGTCACTGAGTCTTGATCGTTTATGGACCGGGCTGCTGGATACGTTGCTGATGGTCGGCGTGTCCTCGCTTTTGGCGCTAGCGATTGGCTTGCCAATGGCGGTGATTTTGGTGGTGACGGGACGCGGCGATCTGTTTCCCAGCCCGCTGTTAAATCGTGTACTGGGTTGGGTGGTGAATCTGTTCCGCTCGATACCCTTTTTGATCCTAATGGTGGCGCTGATCCCGTTTACCCGCTGGATTGTGGGCACTACCTATGGTGTGTGGGCAGCCGTTGTGCCTTTGACCTTAGCCGCGACGCCCTTTTTTGCTCGAATCGCTGAAGTGAGTTTACGTGAGGTGGATAAAGGATTGACCGAAGCGGCACAGGCAATGGGATTTCATCGCTGGCATATTGTCTGGCATGTGCTGTTGCCGGAAGCGCGTCCCGGTATTGTGAGTGGCTTTACCATCACGCTGGTGACGATGATCAATGCCTCAGCTATGGCCGGTGCCATTGGTGCGGGCGGATTGGGCGATCTCGCCTATCGCTACGGCTATCAGCGCTTTGACATGCAGGTGATGCTGACGGTGATCGTGGTGCTGGTGGCATTGGTAACGGTGCTGCAATTTTTTGGTGACCGGCTGTCGCGGCGGTTGAATCACCGCTGAGTCGTTGAATCTCAGCTCATCAACGAACGAGGGACAGTACATTGCGTCGCGCTAAATGTTTTCACAATGGGTACGACGCTACAAATCATACACACCATCATCAGCGCCGCCGCAAAGCTTGCCCTTCATTCTCGCGTGGATGCGAAACGTTAGCTTAGCGATGGTCGTCGTGCAAAACGTGCATGTAGTTATGATTTGTAGACCTTCGTGGTGTGGGCGACCTTCAGGACGCCCACCTCAGCGAATCTGTAATTCTGCCAGCGCGGTCAATAGCGCATCGACTTTTGGCAGCAACTGCTTACGGCGCGGCCAGATCAGCGACAGAGCCAATCCGTCCGGTTGCTGCTCTGGCAAGATGATCTCCAGTTCACCGCGCTTTAGCGGCTCGCGCACCAGCCAGGATGGCATTTGCGCCACACCCAATCCGCCACACAACGCCTGAACTTGCGCATCCACGTCGCCCAGTGCCATTCGGTGCGGCACGTTACGCCAGTGCGGATGTCCATCGGCGGTGGTGAACAGCCAGGGCTTGCTGCTGCCATCTACACGTTCATAGGTAATCGCCTGATGCTGCAATAATTCGCTTTCATTGCGGGGACGGCCATTGCGCGCCAGATAATCTGGCGCTGCGCAAAACACCATGCGCTCGCGGCCCATCTGTCGGCAGCCGAGTGAAGCGGGTACATCCGGCGATCCGCCAATGCGCACCGCGACATCGATTCCCTCATCAAACAGATCTATAAAACGATCGGAGAAGGTCAGATTCAACTCCAGTTCGGGATGTTGCTGACAAAACGGAATTAACACTGGCATGACGCCGAGTCGACCATAAGTATTCGGCACTGCAACCCGTAATCGCCCCGAGGGAATGCTGCGCTGTGCAGCCAGTACCGCTTCGGCTTCAGCCAGTTCCTCCATGATGCGCAGGCAGGTTTGATAGTAGGCTTTGCCCGCATCGGTGAGGTTCAAGCTGCGCGTGGTGCGCTCCAGCAAGCGTGAGCCAAGTCGAGTCTCCAGCCGTGTGACGCTTTTGCTGACTGCGGAACCGGTCAGGTGCAACCGTTCTGCCGCCGCAGCAAAACTCCCGCTCTCCACGCTGGCGACAAACGGAACAATATCTTTCAGGCGCTGATCGTGCATGTATTCATGAATCCAGGTTGTGAATGATGTGAATTAATGCCAGAGATGGGAATTCAATTCTCTATTAGGCTAATCATTACTGAAACCGAGGAGAATTGAAATGCAAAAGCAGGCGTTGATTGTAGGCATCAGCGGCGTGATTGGACGTGCGCTGGCGGAAAAACTGCAGAGTGAAGGATGGCAGGTGACTGGGCTGTCACGTGGTCGCGGCGCGGTGCCAGCAGGATGCCGCAGTTTGACGGCGGATCTCACTGATGCTGATGCTGTTCGTGACGCATTGTCACAAGAGAAGCCAGATGCACTGTTCTTTAGCGTCTGGTCTCGCCAGGAAAAAGAAAAAGAGAACATCCGCGTGAATGGCGGCATGGTGCGCAATGTGATCGAAGCACTGGGCGAGCGCCTGAACGGTGCGCACGTGGCGCTGGTGACCGGGCTGAAGCACTATCTGGGCCCATTTGAAGCGTATGGCAAAGGTGCAGTGCCAGTGACGCCGTTCCGTGAAGAACAGGGACGCCAGCCGGTCGATAACTTCTACTATGCGCAGGAAGATGAAATCTTTGCCGGTGCCGGGAAATATGGCTATCGCTGGAGCGTGCATCGTCCGCACACCATCATCGGTTATGCGCTGGGCAACGCCATGAATATGGGGCAGACGCTGGCGGTGTATGCCACGCTCTGTCGTGAGAAAGGCTGGCCATTTATCTTCCCTGGCTCGCCGGAACAGTGGAACGGTATTGCGGATGTGACCGACGCCGGTTTGCTGGCGGAGCAGTTATTGTGGGCAGCGACGGCGGATGAGGCGGCGAATCAGGACTTCAACGCGGTCAACGGCGATGTATTCCGCTGGAACTGGTTGTGGCCACGTCTGGCAGCTTACTTTGACGTTGAGGCCGCCGCGTATCCTGCACAGATGATGCCTTTAGAAGGTCGCATGCAGGAAGCCGCAGATGCATGGCGTGAAATTGCCGTGCGCGAACAACTACGTGAGTCGGACATCAATAAGCTGGCATCGTGGTGGCATACTGATGCGGATCTGGGTCGTCCCATGGAAGCGTTCACCGACATGAGCAAAAGTCGCAAAGCGGGTTTCACGGGATATCGTTCAACGCTGGATTCGTTTACAGCGCTGTTCGATAAGTTGAAGGTGGAAAAGGTGATACCGCAGTAGCTTTTTTCATCGGGGCTAATTATCCAGGTGCGCACGTTCGCGCACCTTCGTTCCGGGAGGACCCTATAATATTGATTCTCGATTTCAAGCATGGGGTATTTTGAATTCGTTAGCTCAAAAAAATTTGTTTGTCTTCCATTTCCCGCAATTTTCGCATAACAGGCCGGACGTCGTTATTCATAAATTCCATGGTGGTGAGAAACACCATGCGTTGCTTATCAAAATTCTTGCGATAAAACATAAAACGCAGGCCGGGAGCGAGGACCAGTAACTCGACGCCTGATTCCATGAGCTCTTCAATATTCGATTTGGTAGTGTCACTGGTAAAGCGCCAGTGCAATTGGTGTTTATCAATTTCCTTTTGCACGGCGTGGATATATTTATCCTCGCGAAAGTGAGTGAATAAGCCGCCGCCTACGCCAAATCCCGGTGCTCTCATTAATGTTGGGCTGGGCATAGAGATAAATATGATTTTCTTCATCTGCGATTATTCCTTAATCTCGATGGGGGCTTAGGGCGTTAAGGACTTTTTACGCACCCTTTACAGAAAATTGGCGCTATCTTGTTGATATGAAGGGATGATAACATGAGAATGATTATCAACAACAGGAGGTTGTTATGTATAAGACCGTTCCCTTCATTCTTACTCTGGCTCTAGTAGGTTGTAGTTCACATTCAACCGATAAAGTATTCCCGAAAGCTCTTAGAATGGACAGACCTGCCTATCCTTATTATGCGTTTAAGAATCGCATTGAAGGTAAGGTGCAATTTTCGTATGACGTAGATGCGCAGGGTAAGGTAAGCGAGATGCGTATCATCCAATCTACACCTGATCATCTGTTTGATGACGAGGTTATTAAAGCCGTAAGAAAATGGCGATTTGAAAAGGGCCATCCAGCAAAAAATATTCCTATGACCGTGACACTTCGTTTTAGTCCAGTGCTTGATAATAGGGATATAAAGCCGTGAGGTGGGTGATGAATTTGGATATTTGATGTGGTGTAGGTGAGATAAACTTCCTGCTCTCATTGAGATTTAATCTCCTTGAAATAATGAACAGCCATCCTACGATGGCTGTTCTAAGCCCGTTTTAAACCTGCGTTAACCCACCATCGACACAAATCTCTGCGCCGGCAATATAACTGCTTTCTTCACTGGCAAGGAAAAGCGCGGCATTCGCGACTTCTTCTGGTTTTGCCATTCTGCCGAGGGGTATGGCGCTTGTTAACCCTTTCCTGACATCCTCTGAAGCTGCTGCCATCATTTCGGTATCCACAGGGCCGGGTGCGACCACATTGACGCGAATACCGCGAGCGGCGAGTTCACGGGTCCAGGTGCGGGCAAAGGAGCGCAGAGCGGCTTTGCTGGCAGAGTAAACGCCATAACCTTCCGTACCGATAACATCTGCAATCGAGCCAATCAGAACCACGCTCGCACCTGATTTCAGCAGGGGCAATGCAGCTTGTAAGGCAAAGAGCGGCGAGCGCACGTTAAGTCCGAAAATCTGCTCGTAGTGAGACTCACTGATCTCGTCTAACCGGGCGTATTCCGACATGCCCGCATTGATCACCAACACATCCAACTGTCCTGAGGTGCTTTTGATGGTGTCCATAATACCGGCCAGATCTTCTTTCTGACTGACATCGGCGCGCAATGGCTTCGCGATGCCGGATATCTTGCGGCTGGCAATGGCTAATTCTTCTTCACGACGGGAGGTAAACCAGGTGGTTGCGCCTTCGCTGGCGAAACGCTGGCTGATCGCCAAACCGATACCTTTTGCGCCGCCCAGTACCACGGCAACTTTGTTTTCTAATCTGCTCATCTGCATGCTCCTTAAAGAGTGGAACTAAGATGATATAAAAACTATACTTGATATCAATTACGCACTTAGTTTATATCAGATATATGTGGGTATATCGCCATGAATGAGAAAACTGACAAGCCATTGATTGACATCGGTAAAACTCGACCTGTTTTGGAAAATATTACCAATAAATGGTCAATATTAATTCTCACCGTACTCTGTACACAGCCCTCAAGGTTCAATGAGATTCGCCGCAGGCTGGATGGGATTACCCATAAAGCGCTGGCGGATGCACTCAAACGTCTGGAGCGCAATGGTCTGGTGAACCGTAAAGTGTTACCGACTTCGCCTGTTAGTGTGGAATACAGCATCACACCTCTGGCGCAGACACTGCAGCAGCCGTTTATGGCCCTGGCGAGCTGGGCGATGGAGTACGGTCCTGTGATGGAACAGGCTCAAGCTGCTTACGATATTGCCCGGAATGAAGAAAAGTAGGTGGCTGAAGAAGCCTAATGGTTGGGTTTTAATTACCTTAACTCATAAAGTCTGGCAGCGTTGTATTTTACATTTCATGCGCTGCCGTTTTAATAGATTTTGTTTGTGCCTGTTTATATAACAGGAATGGATAATGCTGAGGCTTTTTCTATAGCCTCAGCAATCAAAATAATCCCCTGCAAGGATTCATCGGGATGAACACTCCATATTTTACTTTCGGGGATGCAAATGCCGTCATAACGTATTTTTGTGCCGTCGTAGGGGTAAAATTTACCTTCGTTTGTATCCAAAACAAAAACCTGTAACAGACGAGACTTTTGCGCAATGTGTTTCCAAAGTGCTTTCCCGCCTTCATAGTGGTGATGATCACTCATCAGCGTGATATTTTGATGCACCACCAACGTTTCATACATGCGGGTTGCCAGACCAAAACCTTGCATGATCTCTTGTACCACAACCCCTTCAACCTGCAGCGCGGCAGCATCTTGCCAGAATGACTTTACACTGAGTCCATCAAAATTTTCAACGCGAATCAGTTCCAACGTAGCAATGACGCGATGACGTAAATCGTTCTCAATTAATGCAGGTCCAGCGTCGACGACTGCTGAAAACGGTGTTTTTCGATCATAGATAATCCAGTAAGTAGAACTACCCATTTCAAACTCATCAATAATCTCAAAGCGTCGTTGTAATGTATTGGGGCTGTATGACATTGGCATTATGGCCATATTTGAATCCCCCTTATTAAGCACTGGCATGTGTATTCCTTCACTTAATTGCCTCTCTCCATTTATTAACTTAACACATAGAAGGATAGTGATGAGGTGTTTTAATGAGAGCCAGACTCCTGTTTTCAATTTTTATAGGGAGAATGGCATCCTTTTATTACCTCAACCTAATTTCACCCAGCGGCGACCAAGCAGCACTGTCATAACAATAATCAGCGCAATGGCGGCCAGATGCATCACGAAATCCATGGGATGCAGGTGCACCGGATGGCAAAACGCCAGCATGGTGACTGCCATGCAGGAAACGCCCAGTCCAGCCATCGCCAGGCTGCGCACCGGATGAAGTGCGCGTGTCTTGCGTAAACTGGCAATCATCAGCACCATCATTGGTGTGCTGACCACTAGCAGGAAGGTAAAGCAACGGGTGCTGTCGTTGTCGTGTGCTTCTGCGATCGCATGAGGAATGCTGCTCAGGCTCAATCCCAGCCACAGTAAACCAATCGGTAACAGGGCTTTCCAGCTGATGCTTTGGCGCCCGGCAATACTCATATTGAATGCGCTACGGATGGCCAGCAAGCCAAGGACAAACGCCAGCGCCAACTGGATGAGCGCGCGCATCGCACCGGGTTGCGACCAATCGGTTAGCGTACGCTGGACCAGAAAACTGGCGGCGATGCCGCAGGGTAGTGCCAGTAGCAGCCACATTAAGACACGCCAATAAGTCGGCCGCGTCGGTTGAACGGGCTGCATGTCGCGGCTGAGTTTCTCGATTAACAGGTCATGATTATTCATGGTGTGCTCCAAAGCGACGCAGATTACTCAGCGCGCGATGCAGCAGCGATTTTACCGCTGCCACACTTAAATTGTTATGTTCTGCCGCTTCCGTCAGGCTCATTTCGCGCAAGTGAACATGTTCGACAATCTCGCGCTGGCGCGACGGAAGCTGGCGCAGATAGCCAGCCAGTTCCTCTTGTGTATCCAGCGGTTGTGCCTCTGGCGCAATGGCGGCTTCAGTTAACGCTTCTTCATGAACTTCCCATTGCTGATGGCGTCCACGCCGCCGCAGGGCATCCACGGCACGAGCGGAGATGATGGCCATCAACCAGGGTAAGAACGGGTAGGCAGGATCATAGGTGTGACGCACCCGATGCACTGTTAACAGCACATCCTGAATCACATCTTCTACTAATGCCTGATCGGTGAGTTGTTTGCGTATTTGTCCGCGTATCACCGGCACTAGCGCTTTGAGCAGTCGGGTGTAAGCGAGCTGATCGCCCGCTTGCGCCTGTTCCATTAGCGCGGGCCAACTTTCGCGCGCGCTATCACTTGCTTGCATAATCCGCCTTGAAACTATTACGCCTTGGTGCTGGCCGCTTGCAGTGCATTCACCACAATGCTGGGTGTTAGCACTTGCGGCAGCACTTTTGGCGGTCCGCCATCAGCGGGGTAAACCAGATACATCGGAAGTCCGCCCTGACCAAACTCGCTCATGGCGTCATCGACGTCGGGATTAAACTTGGTGGAATCAGCCACCATATACACCGTACCGGTTTTTGCCAACGCGTCTTTAACTGCCTGCGTCGAAAGGGAGGTTTTTTCATTCACCTGGCAGGTAATACACCATGAGGCGGTGAAATCGACAAAGATGGCTTTACCGTGTCCACGTTGAGAGGCAACGGCTTGCGGTGTCCACTTCTCTTTGGTGAGTTGACTTGCCACCTGGTCGCCTGCCAGCGCCGCGCCCGGTTGAATTAACTGTGGCAGTGGAGCCAGCACGGCGATAACCAATACGGCGGTCACGGCGAATAAAACTTTATGGCTCTTACCAGCAAAGCGGCGATGTTGCGCCATCCCGTAAAGCCAACCGGCAAATGCCACGACAATCGACGCCGCGAGCAGTGCAGCTAATGCCGCGCTGCCCGCTTGTTGTGCCAGTACCCATACCAGCCAGGCGTAAGCGCCAAACATCGGGAAAGCCAAACCGCGCTTGAGCACATCCATCCATGCGCCTGGGCGTGGCAGAAATTTAGCCAGACGTGGGAAAAGTGAGATCAGCGTGAAGGGCGCTGCAAAGCCAAGTGCCAGGGCGAAGAAGATGACTAATGCCACCGCAGGCGGTTGCACCAGCGCATAGCCGATCGCACTCGCCATAAAGGGTGCTGCGCAGGGTGTGGCAACCAGGATAGCCAGCACGCCAGTGAGCGCAGAGCGTAAGAAGGCACCGCGATTGATTTCAACGGATCCAACACGTTGTACCGAGAGGCCCACTTCAAATACGCCGAGCAGATTGAGTGCAGCAGCGAGGATCACCAATGAGAGCAGGGCAATCACCAGCGGAGACTGTAATTGGAATCCCCAGCCTACCGCGGCACCTCCCGCACGGGCAGCCAGCAGAATGCCCGCCAGCGCCATCATGGCGACAACCACACCGAGTAAAAAGCCCAAACCTTCACGACGCGCGTTGGCGGCATTATCAGTATGGCGCAATAGGCCAAGCGCTTTCAGGCTGATCACCGGAAAGACGCAGGGCATTAAGTTAAGAATGATGCCGCCAATAAAGGCGGCCAGCATGGCGGTTAACATCGCTGGCCTCTTTGCTTAGTTAGTTTGCGGATGTGCAGTGTCGTACTGTTTAACGGCGGCGAGCGCTTTCTCAATATGCGTATCCGGGTTTCTATCAGTGTAACTCAGCAGAATGTTGCCATCTGGCGCAATCACATAAGAGGTGCGATCGGAGAGGGTTTTGCCTTTCATCTGCATAGTGGTTTGATACTGAGCGGCCACTTTGGCACCTGGATCGGCGGCGACAGCGAATTTGTCACGACATTCCAGTTTGGAGAAATCACTCACCTGATCGGTATTGCCTGCAGTCACACCAATAACTGTGGCGTGCATTTTGGTGAAGTTGTCCGTGGCTTCGGCGAAATCATGCGCTTCAAGCGTACAGCCTTTACTGAATGCGGCCGGGAAGAAGTAAAGTACGACAGGTCCTTTCTGCAGCGCTTTCTGCAGTGAGAAGGTCATCGGCTTTCCTGCCAGTGCGGCTTGAAGTTCAAAGTCTGGCGCTTTCGCACCCACGGGCAGCGCGGCGCTGGCATTAAAAGCGGTGGCAGAGAGGCCCAATGCGGCGGTGATGCTCAGAGTGCAAGCGAGGGTTTTAAACGATTTCATTATCTGCTCCTGCGATGTAAGGGAGGTCCGGTTTTGGTGACTCAATACATCAGTTCGCTGGAGGATGCGGAAAGGTTTCGGTGCCAGGCAAAAAAAGTTAAATTAACGGCGCAATGTGACTCATGGAAAAAGAGGCAAAGAGAAATGAATCGGAATTATTTCAGTAAAATCATTTTGTTAATCGGATTATCTTGCTCGGCTGCCGCCTTGGCAGCGCCCGCGACAAACAGTGATGTCGCATCACTGATCAACCAACGTTTGTCCTACATGAAGGATGTGGCCGATTATAAAGCCGCCAATCATCTTGCGATTGAAGACCTGCCGCAAGAAGAAAAAGTGCTGGCCAGTGCTGTGCAACAAGCCGAAAAGCTGGGCTTAGCAGGCGAGTCCGTGAAACCCTTCGTGCAGGCTCAGATGGATGCAGCCAAAGCGATTCAATATCGCTATCGCGCAGATTGGCTCTCCTCACCTGAACAAGGTTGGCAGCCTTTGCCGCTGGAACAGGTCAGAAGCAAAATTAATGTGCTGAGCGCCAGTATTCTAAGCGGTATCCGTGCGCAGTTAGCCCAGGGAAAACCCTTCATAGATAAAGCAGCCTTTCTGCACACGCTTGATCAAACGAATCTGGAACAGGGTGATAAAACGCGGTTGTGGGAAGCCTTGCAGAAAATTAGTCTGAAGAAGTAGCGGTTATTCTTATGAGGCGTAATAAGATTACGCCTCCCTAATATGTCGTTTACCTCTATGACTGCAATATTAACCACGATATCCCCACCTGGGGATCAAGCATCCATTATCCTCAGGTGGGGATAAAATTCAGATGACCACCGATCCACTCCGCCACCTTTTCCTTATAACCCCAACTGAACTCCCTATGTCCTGCTCAAGAATTCCCTCTGCTATAACTGCTGCGAGTTGATAACGCGTAGGAAAAGTGGGTCATGGATATTCGTAAAATTAAGAAATTGATCGAACTGGTTGAAGAGTCTGGCATCTCCGAGCTGGAAATCTCTGAAGGCGAAGAGTCAGTTCGTATCAGCCGTT
>CBCTJT010000025.1:0-80272 GCA_965147305.1 uncultured bacterium | reverse complement strand
AGCCATGGGATGAAAACTATGTAGCTACCGCTTGACGTGCAAGACGGTAGCTACGGTTGTGTGCTTACCATCAATGGTTAAACAATATCATCCACCACACCGCCATCCACGCGCAGTGCCGCACCGGAAGTGGCCGAAGCTTGTTGCGAGCACACATACACCACCATATTCGCCACCTCTTCCACTGTGGCGGCGCGCTGAATCACCGAACTCGGACGCTGTGCCATCACGAACTCTTTTGCCAGCACCTCTAACGATTTTCCGGTACGTTTTACCTCGTCTTCCATCATCGCGGCAAACCCATCGGAGATCGTAGGGCCCGGCAGCACGCTGTTTACCGTCACGCCACTCCCTGCGGCCACTTTCGCCAGCCCACGCGCCAGTGAGAGTTGCGCGGTTTTGGTCACACCGTAATGCACCATATCAGCGGGGATGTTGCGCGCCGATTCAGAAGAGATAAACACCACGCGGCCCCAGCCACGTTTCACCATATCCGGCAACAAAGCGCGCGACAGTCGCACGCCTGACATCACATTGGTTTGCCAGTAGGCTTCCCAGGTTTCATCATCGGTGGCGTAAAAGTCCTGCGGACCGTAAATACCGGCGTTGTTGACCAGAATATCGATGGGCGGTAACCCGTTAAGCAACTGCTTCACGCCCTGCGCGCTGCCGAGATCGGCAATAAAAGTATGAATTTTGGCACCGGCGACCAGGCCATTCAGCTTCTCACGCGCGCGGCTTACCGAAGCTTCACTGCGCCCATTGAGCACCACTTCAGCGCCACTCTCTGCCAGCCCCTGAGCGATGGCGAAGCCAATACCGCCGGTTGATGCGGTTACCAGTGCCGTTTTACCGTGCAAATCGATTTTCATACAGGTCTCCTTGATGGATGCGGAACATCCATCAAGCCTGGTTGAGACTGCGAGATATGCCTTGTCGAATCATGCGGTTATTATCACGGCTCTTGATTAGCGCAAGCGTTTCTGGCCTGATTTCTGCCCCGCCAAATCGCCCACAGCGCTACCGCCAGCAGCAATAAGAGTACCGGGGCAAAACCGCTGACGCCGAGACTGTGCAATAAAGTACCACCGATGATTCCGCCGCCGGCAATCGCCAGATTCCATATCGTGACCAGCATTGACTGCGCAACATCCACCGCTTTACCGGCATGCTCCACCATCGCGGTTTGAAACAGTGTGGCCGCTCCGCCAAACGCCAATCCCCACAGCATCACGGCTAACCAGATCGCCATTGTTGTGGCGGGAAACAGTTGCAGCAACAGTGCGGCAACCATAAACAACAGAATGCTGATCAACAGCATCGGCTTTAAGTAGCGATCCACCCACCAGCCAGTGATAACAATGCTGATCAGCGAACTGATACCAAACAGCAGCAATATCGCGTCAGCGCGGGAGGCCAGCCCGGCAGGTTGTAAAAATGGCACGATAAAGGTGTAGAGGATGTTGTGCGCCAGCACGACACAGAGCACCAACATCAGCACTCTTGCGACACCGGGTAATATCAGCACCTGATGCAGAGGCAAGCGCTGCTGCGCGGGTTGTCCTGGCTGCTCTGGCGCAGTCAGCCGCAATATCAGCATTAACAGCAGCGACAAACCACTCAGTGCAGCAAAACTCAGGCGCCAGCCAATCACGTTGCCCACCAGGGTTCCCAGGGGCACGCCAATCGCCAGCGCCAGCGGCGTGCCCGCCATAGCTAACGCGATAGCTTTTCCCTTCTGTTCAGGCGGAACCATGGCGGCGGCGTATCCCGCCAACAGCGCCCACAGCAGACCTGCTGCCATGCCGGCCAGCACCCGAGCCACTAGCATCAACGAATAGTGGCTTACCAGCGCGGTTGCCGCGTTGGCGACGGTAAATCCTGCCAGCGCAAAGAGCAGCAGGCGACGTCGTGGCACACCCTGCAATAAGGCCATCAGCGGTATGGCAGCCAGGAAAGAACCTATCGCATAGGTCGACACACTCTGGCCCGCAGCAGCTACTGACACCTGTAAATCCTGTGCCATGGGTTCCAGTAGTCCGGCAGGCAGTGCTTCGGTAACAATCGTAACAAATGCCGCCAGACTGAGCGTGCATAGAGGCACTAACGGTAAACGTGCGCTCATTGGGCCTCCTGTATCGCCAGGTAAACGGCATCGCGCAGATCATTAACAAATTGTCCGGACATGCCCTCATAAAGCGTGTTGGTAAACGCCACTACACTCAGCGCCTGTTGCGAATCGACAAACCACGCATGACCGTAAGCGCCACCCCAGCGCCAGGTGCCAACAGATTCAGGTGAGCCCGCCAGCAGTGGATCGCGCAATACCGAGAAGCCCAGCCCAAATCCCACGCCCGGCATATCCGGCAATACGTGCTGGCTGACTTGATCCCTGGCCATCTCTCTTACCCACTCTGCCGGCAGTAAAGTACCGCCCCCGCTGCGCAGCATTTCCAGCAGCGTCATGAGATCGCTTACCGTTCCGACCATGCCTGCGCCGCCGGACGGAAACGCCTGAGGATCGTATACGCGTTCGGGGCTATACGGGATACCCACTGTCCCTTCAAACGGTGCCACCCTCTCCCCCTCGCGCAAGATATGTGGACGAGGCTGGTCGCTGACATAAGCGGTCGCAACAGATTGACCGGCTGACAGTGAGAAGCCTGTCTGTTTCATCCCGAGTGGCCCGGTGACCAGATGATGTATGGCTTCAGGCAATGGCTGCTGCAGGACCTGTTCAATGATCGCCCCCACAACATCAATCGCCAGTGAATAACACCACGCTGTACCCGGAGTGAACAGCAAGGGAACAGTACCAAGCCGTTGCAGGTTCTCCTGCAGAGAAAATGTGGTCGCATCCATGCCATCCGAGACACCCGCCCGCGCATAGGGTCCGTCTGGTGTGGCTTCAAGGAAGCGATAGCTCAGACCGGCGCTGTGGCTCAGCAGTTGACGCAACGTGATCAGTGCCCTGCTGCCGTCAGGCTGCAGCGGTTTAAACGTTGGCAGCCAGCGCGTGATATCGCTATCCAATGACAGCCTTCCTGCTGCGACCAACATCATCGCCGCAGTACTGACAATCGGCTTGCTGACGGAGGCGAGGCGAAAACGCTCGCCCACAGTCATCGGTCGTTGGTTTTCGCGATCCGCATAGCCTGCTGCCTGATGGAACAGGGTTACGCCATCGCGCTTCACTATCACCTCCATCCCCACCAGACGCTGTTCATCCAGCGCCGTTTGCATCACCTGCTGAAGGATCTTTTGCATTGTTCTCGCTCCTGATTCATGAGTCCGATTAAGGTAGCCACTTCCCGATTACGGAAAAAGTAGGGTACATTTCATGACTCACCGGACATTTTTGTCCTGAATGAGGGGTCAAGATGGACAGCCTTAATGGATTTATGGTGTTCGTTCAGGTAGCGGAAACACGCAGTTTTGTGGCGGCGGGACGACATCTGGGGATTACGGCATCGGCGGTCGGGAAAAGTATCGCCCGTCTGGAGGATAGGTTGGGTGTGCGGCTGTTTCACCGCAGCACGCGTAGCATCACACTCACCGCTGAAGGCTCGATGTTTCTGGAGCGCAGCAGGCGTATTCTTGCCGAGATTGAAGCAGCCGAAAGCGAATTATCTCAGGCCGCACAGCGTCCGACCGGGAGATTAAAACTCAGCTTGCCTATCGTCAGCTCACTGATTCTGCCCGCACTGGGTGATTTTATGGCGGCCTATCCTGATATTCAGCTGGATCTCGATTTTAGCGATCGGCTGGTGGATGTGATTGCCGAAGGCTATGACGCCGTAATGCGTGGCGGCCCGCCGACGGATTCGCGCCTCTCGGCGCGCAAATTGGGTTATGCCTATTCGGTTGCCGTCGCGTCACCCGAATATCTGGCGCGTCACGGCACGCCGCAGACGCCAGAAGATTTGCAACAACATTCCTGCCTGCATTATCGCTTCAACACCACCGGCAAACTGGAGCGCTGGGTGCTACGCGGTTATGAAGATGAGCACGAGCTGGCTTTGCCCAGCAGTATGGTGTGTAACAATATTGAGACGCGCGTCTGTTTTGCGATGCGCGGCCTGGGCATCGCCATGCTGCCTGATTTCTCGGTGCGTGAAGCCCTCGCACAAGGCACTCTGGTCGAAGTCCTTAGCGATTACGCCTGCCACCGTAATGTGTTTCATCTGCTGTGGCCCGCCAGTAAACATCCTTCACCCAAAGTCCGCGCGTTAATTGATTTTCTCAGTACGCGAGTCTTTTCGCCGGGTTAACGGTTGTATTTGCTTGCACTTCCCTGTGCACAATCTTTTCAGAGCGTTCCATACTGATAGCCTGATGCCAAAGGAGTTACCCTGATGACAACCATTGCTATCGCTGCCCCTGGCGCTATGGGCGCGGCCGTGGGAGCTGTTCTTGCCCAGCACGGAGCGCGGGTGATTGCCCCGCTAAGCCAACGCTCCGCCCAATCTCAACAACGTGCACAACAGGCCAATATTGCCAATTGCAGCGCAGAGGCGCTATGTGAGGCCGATATTATCCTTTCAATCTTGCCTCCCGAATCGGCACTCAGCTGGGCGCAGCAGATGGCTCCGCTTCTGCAAGCTGCCGCGCATAAACCATTGTATGTGGATTGCAACGCCATCAGTCCGGAGACGCTAAAGCAGGTAGCGCAGGTGATTGAAAGCACCGGCACACCCTTTGCCGATGCAGCGATTATTGGCTTGCCGCCGGGCGAGCAAAATCCCACCGGACCGCGCTTCTGGTTTGCGGGTCCCCATGCTTCGCAACTGGCACAGTTGAGTGATTTGGGATTGCGCGTTCGCATAATGAGTGCCGACAATGGCGCCGCCTCAGCGCTGAAGATGGCCTACGCCGGAATTAACAAAGGCATCACACTGCTGACCTCGGCAATGTTGATTAACGCCAGTCTCGTGGGGGCTGCCGATGCGTTGCGTGAAGAGATGCAGGACAGCCAGCAGGCGCTGCTGAAACGAATGGAAAAATCCGCCCCAGATATGCTGCCTAAAGCCTGGCGTTGGGCGGCGGAGATGGATGAGATTGCCACGCTCAACCAAGGCGAACTCGCCACCGATCAGCTTTATCGGGCATTAGGTGAAATCTGCCGCCAGCTGGCTGACGATCGTCAACACGATCAACAGTTCAGCACTTTGCTGGCGGAATTCTTTCAACCGGATGCGGATAAAGCGGGCTGAGCATTAATCGGTAAGCGCAACTGCCGTTGCAGCCAGGCAATCGCTGCAGCCTCGTCAGGGTCGCATGCATCGAGTTGCAACACCGGTCCGAGCGCCATCGGCTGTGCGGTTTCAGCCAGCTTGCGCAGTTCAGGCAGGTACTCGGCACCTGGATGGCCCGGCATGCGATCGGTCAATCGTGACTGATAGCGTGCGACCGCTTCGTCCGGTGTGATGGAAAGCCACAGCTCCAGTACCCGGGTAATGCCCGCTTGCTGTAATCCTTGCTGCAGCACTTCTTTTGGCTGGAAACCAAACCAGGCGTCAATCAGGTAAACGCAGCAGGTGGGAGCTTGTCCGACGACCTTCCAGATAGCCTGATACGCGGCACAGCCCAGCTGACGATTGCGCAGACGATCCACTGGCGCAAAGCTTGCCATAAACGGTTCTTTCAGGCTGTCCAGTGTGAGTACGGGAAAACCAAACTGCTGCGCCATCGCACGAGTCAGAGTGCTTTTACCCGAAGCTGGAATGCCATTCACCAGCACCACCACCTTTTCTTCAGTATGAGAAGTCATAGGATTTCTATCACCTCCGCGACACTGCTGGCCTGACGTAAACGCACCAACGTCTCATCATCTTCCAATAGAGAGACTATCGCGCGAATGCCCTCTTCGATGTGGGCATTGCTGTCACGCGCACCGAACATGATCACGATGTCGGCTTTATCACTGCCTTCAAAAGAAATCGGTTCATCCAGCAGAATCATACTGAAGCAATCTTTGATCACACCGGTTTCCGGACGCGCATGCGGAATTGCGATCCCTTCCTCAAATACATAATAAGCGCCGTGCGTCAGAGTGTTGGCAATCACCGCCTCCGGATACGAATCCTTCACATATCCACCGCTAACCAACGGTTGTGCGGCCAGCGCGATGACTTCGCGCCAGTCCGTGGCGCTGATTCCCACCTGAATCGCATTCGCTTCTTGCAGCAGTCGCTTAATACTCATACTGCCTCCTTAAATTGATTTGCGGATGGTATTACGCAGTTCATCAATTTTAACGAACAGCGGATCAATTTCCTGACGAAAACGGCGGCTTTTCGCAAAGATATTTAATGCACGGTTATATTCCAGCATTAATTGTTTTTGCGTATCGACCGCCTGTGGATTAACCGCGAGCTGTTGCTCCAGCTCGCTAATTTTTCCACTGATGGTTTCTGCCTGAAGATCTATTTCTTGTGAATCCTGGCTCTTATTCTCCGAGCCCTTTTTCAAGAATCCAAACATAGCGTCTCCTGCCCCGAATGGCGCCAGGGCACCTCAGGTTTATTGCATCATGAGTGAGTCGTGATTAACGGAACAGTGAAATCTTTTCTACCAGCACATTGGTGACGGCATCATTTGCGGGCACCAGGAAATTGCGCACGCTGTCATTCACTTTGCCTTTTTCAAAAGTCTGCTTGCAGTTTGCCACCCACTGCACGTTCATTTCCGTGCCGACGTTCACTTTTTCGATACCGCTGCGTACGGCCAGACGCATATCTTCATCGCTCACGCCGGTGCCACCGTGCAGCACCAGAGGCGTTTTGGTGGCATCCGTGATATCAGCCAGACGCTGATGCTGAATATGCGCTTTGCCGGTATACAGCCCGTGCACCGTACCGATGGAGATCGCCAGCATATCCACGCCAGTTTCCTCAACAAAACGTTTGGCGTCATCAACAGTGGTGAAGGAAGCAGCGTTCATTTCGACTTCTTTACCGTCCTCGGAGCCACCAATGGCACCCAACTCTGCTTCTACCGAGACCTGCAATGGGCGCGCCATATCAATTACGCGACGGGTATTGGCAATATTCTCTTCAATCGGTAAATGCGAGCCGTCATACATAATAGAACTGAATCCCGCATCCAGTGCCGTTTGAATCGCATCGAGATCTGAACAGTGATCAAGATGCAGACAGGTTGGCACATTACGGCTTTCCGATAACGAACGAATCGCATCGACTAATAATTTATGCCCCAGATATTTCGCCGTACCGGTTGAGATCTGAATCATTAATGGACTGTTGGTTTTCTCTGCAGCTTTAAAAAAGGCCGGTAACATTTCCAGGCAGTGCAAATTAAAGGAACCGAGCGCTTTAAATTCACGTTGTTTAGCCACCTGTAACAGATCGGTAAAGTTATAAAGTTTCATGAAGCTTTTCCTCGTGGGATTTAGGGGATTTTCCGTTAACAAACCAGGCGATCAGAGTGATGAAGAGAACAAACAGTGCGACGAACAACCAGTTGCCCTGGAACGCGTGTCCTAATACCAGTCCGGTACTGATCACGTCCGAGTCACTGAAGGTCACGCCGGTGAAACCGTAGCTTTCGAGCATCGGTACCAGAATGGCCGGCAGGAAAGTGATGAACAGGCCGTGTACAAAGCCGCCAATCATCGCCCCGCGACGTCCACCCAACGCATTACCGAACACACCCGCGGTGCCACCGGCAAAGAAGTTAGTGAGCAGGCCAGGCAAAATCATCGCCAGACCGAACATCGGGAACACCAACATGCCGACCACGGAACCCAGCGTCGTCGCCAGGAAGCCGACGATCACGGCATTCGGTGCGTAAGGGAACATTACCGGGCAATCGAGTGCTGGTTTGGCATCCGGGACCAGGCGCATAGCGATACCGCGGAAGGCCGGCACCAGTTCGTTCAGCAGCAGACGCACACCGCTGTAGAGCACGAAGACACCCGCAACAAACTGAATCGATTGCATGAAGGCATACATCAGGTAGTTCATGCCGTTGCTGTACTGGCCAATAAACTCCGGACCCGCTGCCACGGCTGGGATCAGGTACATCGGCACCATCACTACCGCCATCGATAGATAGGTGTCCTGCAGGAACTTGAAGTTGTCCGGCAGTTTCAGGTCTTCCGTCGAGCGTGAACCTTTACCGACCACTTTCGCCACCGCCGCCGTCAGCAGATAGCCGATGGTGCAGAAGTGTCCGAGAGCAACGTCATCAGAGTCGGTGATGCGACGCACCACCGGCTGTGCCAGCGCCGGCATCACTACCGCCATAATGCCGCCGAAGATGCCGCCCGTCAGAATCAACGGTAGACCTGTCAGCCCGGCTTTGTAGCCAATCACCGCGCCGATGGTCGCCATCCACAGCAGTGCCTGCCCGGTCAGGAAGATATATTTGAACGGCGTCAGACGCGCGATGATGATGTTGACAATAAAGATCACCAGCAACGTCAAGGCCACTTCAGAGCCCAGCTCACGGCTGGCTAACCCGGCAATCGCGGCCACATCAGTGATGTACCCTTTCATGCCAAAACCGTGGGTGAAGATGGTATTCAGGAAGGTCAGCGTACCGACAATAATGTTGATACCCGCCATCATAATTAAGAAGCCCAGCAGCGTTTTAAAGGTGCCTTCCACCACCTTACCTGCGGATTTTTTCTGCAGTAACAGACCAATCAGGGCAATAAAGGCGATCAAAATCGATGCCTGCCCTAATAAGTCTTTTACCAGGAAGTTGATCACACTATTCATGGTTGGCAACCTTCAGATTACGTTCTTTCATAAACGCCACGATTTTTTCTTCAATTTCTGCCTTGTCGGTCAGTTTATTGAGAATAATCACCCGTTTGATTTGCTCCGGGCTGGCATCGGCATTCAGGACATCCGCAAAAGCTTTCTGGGTTAGAATCATGTCGGATTTAAAAGCATTGGCTTCTGAAATCGTGGTGTGATCAATATCCGCTTCAATTTCGAGTTTCTTTAATACGGATTTGGCACTCATTTCGATAGCGAAACTGGAACCCAGACCACATCCACAGACACATAATATTTTCAGCATGGCGTTTTCCTCACAGAATATGCAGTTGTTTAGCGAGTTTGTAATGATGCCCTTCGGTATCAACCAGGCGTTTTTTCATGCTTATAAGATCAATCGGTATCGGTCGATTACTGCCATTAATAATCACCGCTTTGTTGCGCATCCCCGACTGAATACAGCGCGCAACTTCACTGGCCATAATGGTGCCTTGGTAAATCTCTTCGCAGGTCGGGTCACCACTACGCAAGCCGTAACCGATAATAGTTTTACGAATTCGTACCCCTATTAGCGGCTCAATCTGTTTAATTAAAGTATCAATCGCGCCCTGAAAGCCCGGCGAATATTCTCGGGTGTAGCCCTCTGAGCAGAGAATCACCACGCTGTTCTGCGCGGCAAGACGTTGTGTGATACGCTCTGCCAACTCTTGCGGCGGGATTTGGCACTCTGGAATCAGCGCGAAATCAGCATTGGATTTGATCGCCGATTGCAGTGTCAGTTCACCACAATAACCGCCGAGCAGTTCCACCATAAATACGCGACCGGTTAACGCGCGGCCGGTATTTCTTAATTTCGAGACTTCTTTTAATACCTGCTCACAGGCGGTGGAAAAACCAATGGTGTAATCACTGCCAAAGACATCATTATCAATGGTCATTCCTACACCAAAACAATTCACCCCAAATTCGCTCAGTGTATGTAAGAACTGTAATGAGCCATCACCACCGGCCATAATTAACACATCGATACGCAGCGACTTAAGTTGTTTGGCGATAACCTCATACTCAGGGCGAATTAATTTTCTCGTCGTTCTTCCTGATTGCATCACAGGAATAGAAGTGATGGCATAGTCCACCAAATCGCGCTGCGATATTTCCTGGTGACGATTGTCCAATAAACCGGGAATGCCGCCATTAAATAACACCATATCCGCCTGCGTCATGCGTGATATCTGAAACACAAAGTTATTTATTCCGGTTACATCGCCACCACTGATCACTATGCCAATTCTCATTGTCATCACTCCGTATGCTGCGCGTCTGACATTCATTCTTCCGGTGAACGACTTTTCTATTTGCAACAGAGATCACATTTTTGCCATGTATTTCATTCCTTCTGACGTTGACAAGGATTAATAGCCATTGTTTTTTGTGATATTTATCACATTGCAATTTTTACCCTTTATTTAACAAAATCAATAAAATCATCCGGTTATATTTATTTCATGGCGTGAAACGCATTTAGCCAGTCATCGCGTTTTAGCCCGAGTTTCTTTCGATCTGAATTGTGATTGCCCGCGCATTTTTATCGGTACGCCGACTTTTCCCCACGAAAGATAAAGGGATAATGATTCAGTGCGTTATTTGTTGATCAGTGCCGATGAATGATTGACGTCACGTTTATCTGGCTGTCCAATATCGCAGCAAATAAATGACGAAGAAGAGAAAACATGACCAACTCGCAGGAGATGTTGCGTCAGCTCGCTGGCATAGTGGGCGACAAACAGGTATTGACCCATGCTGATGATAAAGCCTGGTACACCAAAGGATTTCGTGTCGGTCGCGGTGAGGCACTGGCAGTAATACTGCCGCAAAACTTGCTGCAACTTTGGCAAAGCCTACAGGTATGCGTGGCACAGGACGCCATTATGCTGATGCAAGCCTCGAATACCGGCGTGACCGGCGGCTCAACGCCGGATGGTAATGATTATGACCGTGACGTGGTGATCATCAGTACGCGCCAACTCAAGGGCGTGCAGGTGATCGATCAGGCCCGCCAGGTGATCGCCTTCCCCGGCACCACCCTGACCGAACTGGAGCACACCCTGCAACCGCTAGGACGCGAACCGCACTCGGTGATTGGTTCCAGCTGTATTGGCGCTTCTGTCGTGGGCGGCATCTGCAACAACTCGGGTGGTTCGCTGATACGGCGTGGCCCTGCCTTTACCGAGAAATCACTGTTTGCCCGTATTCATGACGACGGTCGCCTGGAGATGGTCAATCATCTGGGTATCGATTTGGGTGAAACGCCGGAAGCGATGCTGAAGAATTTGGCTGAGCAACAGTATCAAACCGGCGACCAGGCAGATTGGGACGGCAAAATCTGGGCCGATGATTACGCCGATCGCCTGCGCGATGTCAGCGCTGACTCCCCTGCACGCTTTAATGGCGACCTGCGCTATCTGCACGACAGTTCTGGCAGCGCGGGCAAAGTGGTGGTGTTTGCAGTGCGTTTACCTACCTTCGAAGCCAGCGCGGGCAGCGATACCCTCTATATTGGCACCCATGACGAGAGTGAACTCGTCGCGTTGCGCCGTTTTCTTCTCACCGAAATGAGCCAGCTGCCGCTTCAGGCAGAGTACATTCATCGCAACGCGTTCGATTTGACCGTGCGTTATGCCAAGCACATGTATCTGGCGATCCGTAAACTCGGACCGCAGGCCATTCCTAAGATGATGGCAAATAAAGCGAAGTGGGATGTCCGTGTCAGTCATCTCCCTTTCCTGCCACGCAATTTTGTTGATCGGGCGCTGCAATGTTTTAACCAGCTCACGCCCAGCTTTATTGCACCGCGCATCATGGCTTATCGCGATGAATATCAACACCATCTGATGATCAAAGTCGATGCCCAGCAGACACCTGAGTTGCAGACGTTGCTGGAGCAATTTTTTGCCGGGCACAACGGCGGCTTTTTCCATTGTGATGCCCGTGAAGGCGCAGATGCCTTCCTGGTGCGCTTTGGCGTGGGCGGTTGCACCATCTCATACTGTGATGCGCTGGGTTATAACCCGAACGAAAGGCTGGTGGCCTTTGACGTGGCGTTGCGCCGCAATGACGATGCCTGGCGTTTAACTTTGCCGGATCACTTAGCGGCACAGGTGCAGGTCGATTCCTGCTGCGGGCACTTTTTCTGTTATGTGAATCATCAGGATTATGTGCTGAAGGAAGGCGTGGATGCGAAGGCGTTCAAAGAAGCGGTGAAAGTCTATCTGGTAGAGCGTGGTGCGAAATATCCGGCCGAGCATAATGTGGGACATCTGTATCAGGCATCGTGCGAGCATGTGGATCACTGGAAGCAGTTGGATCCGACCAACAGCTGCAATCCTGGTGTAGGCAAGACCAGCAAGAAGAAGTACTGGGCATAAGGGCAAAACCTAAATCCGCCTCATCTTCTCAGCGGTTACGCATCCTGACATCTGTTCAGTGACAGGATGTGTAACTTTACTTGCTGTCAGGCCGTGCGAATTACTTCGCGTACGCCTCGGTAGAAAGGGTCAGCGTCACATCATCGCTCACAGCTGGCACGTACTTATCCAGCTTGAAATCCGAACGTTTAATCACGCCCGTGGCGTCAAAACCAATCGCCTGCTTCTTCACCATTGGATGCATGCCCTGTTGATTCAACGTCGCGTGCAGCGTGACCGGCTTAGTGATGCCTTTCAACGTCAAATTGCCTTCCACGTCAAACTTGTTATCGCCCTTCGCCACCACTTTGGTGCTGTGGAACACGGCTGATGGATATTTAGCGGTATCAAAATATTCCGCACCAAGAAACTCTTTGGTCAGCGCGGGCACATGTGAATCAATCTGTGAAACCGGCAGCGTAACATCTACGCGCGACTGCTCTGGATGATCCTTATCAAACACCAGCGTACCTTTGCTGTTCGGGATGTCAGCCGTTGGATGGGAGAAGCCGAAGTGTGTCCAGGTCACAATAACCGAGGTGTGCGCGGGGTCGAGGTTATAGCGCATCGCCGCAGCCTGTGAGACGGGAGCATACAAAGCAGCGGCTGCCAACATTGGCAGGACTAAACGGGTAACGTTTTTCACTCAGAGTTCCTTTTAGATCGGGAGAATCTATTGAGTGTCTCCAAATCGGAGGCTGAGGAATAGTGAAGAGATTTGCCCGTGACTTTCAAATTTATTCAAAAATATCAGTGGGTAATGATTTAGGGTAGTGAATGTTTTCTAAACTGATAATGTCTGGTTGTTTTCATAGCCTATTAGCTATAACATGTGCCATAGCAAAAAAGCTATAGGATGGCGATATGTGGGAAATACTGACAACGGATGTGTTTGACGAGTGGTTCTTCGCGCAACATGAAACCTTACGTGAGGACGTGTTAGCCATCATGGGAATTCTGGCGGAAATGGGGCCACAGCTTGGGCGACCTTATGTTGATACCCTCAAAGGATGCAAATTTTCGCATCTTAAAGAGTTACGCATTCAGCACGATGGTAAGCCGATTCGAGCATTTTTCGCCTTTGATCCTGTGCGCCGCGCGATCGTGTTATGTGCCGGAGATAAAACCGGCGTGAATCAAAAACAATTTTACCGGAAAATGATTAGCATGGCTGAGGCAGAATACCGCCGGCATTTAGTGCAGATGGAGGGATAATATGTCTACGTACAAAGAGTTACTGGAAAAACAATCCGCAGAAAGCCAACTACGTATCGCAAAAAAAGTCGAAAAGCTGCGTCAGGAAATTGCCTTAAACCAACTGCGTGAGGAGCTGAATCTGTCACAAACTGAGCTTGCCCGCACGATGGGTATTTCCCAACCCACGCTCGCTAAAATCGAAAATCCCGGCAATGATCCTCGAATCTCAACACTCAAGCGTTACGTGGCTGCGTTGGGTGGGGAAATACGTATTGATGTGACTTTGCCGAATGGTAAGCACATCGCTTTTCAGCTTTGATTAATGAGTATTCGCCAGCGGCGGCGTTCGCGCAGTAAACGGGTATGAAGCTGCTGGATAAGAGGCAACGTCAGGGATGCCACCGCGTCACGCGTGAGATTTGGCAATCCCTGCTGTTGCCGAAGCCCCTGAAGTGCAGCTTCCGCGTTATCGCTGGCATCGCACTGTTCGCGCAGTGTGGCTTGCCAGGCCGCTAAGGTTTGCGGCGTGATGGCGTCTAGCTCTGCCACGATCTCACGTAAAAAGCGTTTGCAGTGTCCAAGCAGCGTTTGCCATGGAATCTGTGGCGACTGGAGTGCCAGCATTAGCCCATCGACATCCGCCACGCGCTGGTAGCGCGCCGACACCACATAGCCAATTTGCTGATCGACCCGCAGTCTCTGGAAAAAGCGCGGTTCCAGCAACAGCGACAGCGCACGCAGTGCCGCTAAATGCCTGTCATCAGCTAGCGGCAGCGGAATAAACAGCAGCAGCGCCTGATCGCCTCCGGTACAAGCAATTGGCTTAATGCCCCGCTGCAAGCGCGGCGGCTGAACACAGTTTGACAAACCAAGTGTGAAGTCACTGAGCAAATGCGCCACGCGCTGCTGTAATACCGTGTGTTTACCGCACCATGCTGCCAGCCATTGAGCGTCACTAATCGGGACAATTAATTGAGCCGGTAAGGCTGCGAGAAGCTGTCGAATCACGATCGCTTGGGCAGGCGTCTGCGGTTTTGGCTGGGGGGTCAGGTTCAATGCCTCAATTGCATGATGCACAGCCAGCAAAGCGTTTGACTCACAGGCAGGCAGATTTAGCACCAACTGCCAGACACCCTGCCTCTGCTGCCAACTGCCACTGCCTCCTGCATGACGCAACTCCGCCAGTACCGGACGCAGCAGCGCTTGCCGCTCCTGCGCATCGGCGTCACTCAGCGTGTGATAAAAGGCGGGTCGCAGCAGCAAGGTCTCAACCTGCTGGCGCGGCACGAAATGCGGCAGCGGCATTGCTATCGGTGATAACAGAGGCAATACGGTAGGTTGTGCAGTGGGATAGAAAAAGAATGCAGGCGTTGCAAATGTGCTCAGGGTTTGCGGCAGCCCTTTTTTGCGCAGCAGCGTGAAACCTTGCGTCTGGACGCTTTCTGGCGAGTCCAGTTGCTGCTGTGTGAGCAAGCGTGAGCATGGCATCTGCGCCAACGCTGTCATAAAAGCGCTGAAACCTTGCGGCACATAATCGGCAGGCGCAAAGCCCAGTGCCCGGCCACGCAACTGCTCCAGTGGCGATAAACAGGCAAAATCGTGCCGCGCCAGCTGCGCATAATGCTGCTGTTGCTGAGAGGAGCAAAGTTTGATGGCGTCTAAATGTTGCCAGAAACAGTGCTCAATGTGATGAGCCTGCTCCGCACTGATTTTTGGCCCGCTGAATCGCAGCGCTAGCCACCCGTGTTGCCTATCCTGCCACAGCCATTGCCCCTGCAGCGTATCGCACAATCCAGATTCTCTGAGTACGGCCAGGAGGCTGCCCGGCGCTTCATCTTGCCAGAACACGCTGAGCAAGGTGACGTTGTCACGCAATGCGTGTTCATCACCCGATAACATCAGCGTTAGCCAGAAACTTTCATCACCTGACAGCTGCAACATCGCGTCGCCTGGAGGCAACGTGGGTGCTGGATTTGAGGGTTTGCTTTTAGCTGAACTGAGCGCAGAAAAATGTTGCGCGAGTAGCGCCAGCTCATCCAACGATTGCGGGCCCTGTAACCACAACTCCATGGCATTCGCTTGATAAAAACGTTGATGGAAGTCGCGCAAAGCGGTCTGCAATGACGTGACATTGTCACCAAAAGCCTGTTGATTACCGACACGAAAACGTTGAAATGCCCCGCCCAACCTCTCCACTAGCGCCGTTTCGCAAAGCGTGTCGGCATGCTGCTGCAGAAGTTGATACTCCGCATCTATCACCGCCACTTCCTGCTGAATAGCCTGCTGACTCAATAGCGGCGCGGCAATCATATCGCTTAACCGCTGCACACCCTCAGGCAGATTCGCCGCGGAAAGCTGGAAAAAAAAGGCGCTATTGCTAAGTTGCGTGGTGGCGTTGACCTGCCCACCTCGCTGTTGCACCCACGGCATCAGGCGCTCGCTTTCTTTAAAACGCTCGCTACCGCAGAACAACAGATGCTCCAGCAAGTGCGCCAGCCCCGGCCAGCGATCGGGCTCATCCAGACTGCCTGCCTGCACGCGGATCAACGCGGCGGCATCACGCGCATCAGCCTGATGATGCAGGTGGCAACGCAGGCCATTGGCTAACACCAGCTGGCGCGAGGTCATCAGGTGACTCGCTGCTTGAAAATCAGTTCGGAGTTGGAGCGATTGCGGAACTGAAGCTGGGCGATTTTGATGTCGCTGCAGGTAGCTTCGCGGCGCGCTTCCAGGATCTTGCCGTGATGCGGTGACTTACTGCATACCGGATCGGTATTATCCGCATTCCCGGTCAGCATATAAGCCTGGCAACGGCAGCCACCGAAGTCTTTCTCTTTCTCATCACACGAACGGCACGGCTCCGGCATCCAGTCATAACCACGGTAGCGGTTGAAACCAAACGAGTTATACCAGATGTCTTCGAGGCTATGCTCAAGCACTGACGGAAATTCTACCGGTAACTGACGCGCACTGTGGCATGGCAGTGCCGTGCCTTCCGGAGTCACACTCAAGAAAATAGAACCCCAACCGCCCATACAAGGTTTTGGCCGCTCTTCGTAATAATCTGGCGTCACGAACAGCAGATTAGTGAGGTTGCCACTTTCGCTCATGCGCTCACGGTATTCGGCCACCACGGCTTCGGCATGCGCGATCTGCTCACGCGTTGGCAGTAAACCCTGACGATTAAGATGCGCCCAGCCGTAAAACTGGCAGGTCGCCAGTTCGACATCATCCGCTTCCAGCTCGATGCACAGGTCGATGATTTTATCGATCTGGTCGATATTATGGCGATGCAGTACGAAGTTCAGCACCATAGGATAGCCGTGTGCCTTCACCGCTTTCGCCATCTCCAGCTTTTGCTGGAAGGCTTTTTTCGAACCGGCCAATGCGGCATTGAGCGTTTCATCACTGGCCTGGAAACTGATCTGGATATGATCCAGCCCCGCATCGGCGAAGGCGTCGAGTTTTTTCGCCGTCAGACCAATACCGGAGGTGATCAGGTTGGTGTAGAAACCAAGATCGCGTGCCGCCTTGATCAACTCAGGCAGATCTTTACGCGTCAGCGGTTCGCCGCCCGAGAAGCCCATCTGCACGCTGCCCATGGCACGCGCCTGACGGAACACCTCGATCCACTGTTCGGTGGTCAGCTCTTTCTCCTGCTGCGAGAAGTCGAGCGGATTCGAGCAGTACGGACACTGCAGCGGGCAGCGATAAGTCAGTTCGGCCAGCAGCCACAGCGGCGGCGTGGCGGTTTTATTCGGGTTCACGACACTGGATCCATTTCTGTTCTACGGCGGATTGCAGGAATTCTTTCACGTCATCACCCACGCCGCCCGCTTCCGGAAAACGGCTGTCCAGGATGGCGATAATCGCCGCCACATCCTGTTTGCCGGTGACCAGTTCGAGAACGGCGGTGGCAGTTTCATTCAACTTAGCCATGCCTTCCGGATAGAGCACCACATGGCTATCCTGCGCCGGCTCCCATTGCATGCGATAGCCACGACGGAAGGCCGGAATCAGATTATCTTTCATCATGTTATACCAGTCTTGTGCTATGCCAGGACACCTGATCGGTGACCGTATGATAAGGCGGGCGTTGCAGAGAATACGCCATGGTCATGGCATCCAGCAGCGTCCAGAGAATATCGAGTTTGAACTGCAGAATCTCCAGCATGCGGTTCTGCTGTTCAGCGGTGGTGAACACTTCCAGCGCCAGCGCCAGCCCGTGTTCCACATCGCGATTTGCCTGGCTCAGACGGCTGCGGAAGTAGAAGTAACCCTCTTCTTTGATCCACGGATAGTGCTGCGGCCAGCTGTCGAGGCGCGACTGGTGGATTTGCGGAGCAAACAGCTCGGTTAGCGAGCTACAGGCCGCTTCCTGCCAGTTGGCGCGGCGGGCGAAGTTGACGTAGGCATCCACGGCAAAACGCACACCCGGCAGTACCAGTTTCTCTGACAGCAGGACTTCACGATCCAATCCCACCGCTTCACCCAGTTGCAGCCAGGCTTCAATGCCGCCTTCCTGATCGTTGCTGCCGTCATGATCGAGAATGCGCTGCACCCATTTACGACGTGTCGCCGGATCCGGGCAGTTTGACATGATCGCCGCATCTTTCAGCGGAATATTGGTCTGGTAATAGAAGCGGTTCGCCACCCAACCCTGAATCTGTTCGCGGGTCGCGTCGCCATTATGCATCGCGATATGGTACGGATGATGAATATGGTAAAACGCGCCTTTGGCACGCAGCGCCTGCTCGAACTCTTGCGGCGTTAAGGCTTCGGTAATGATCACGATGCGCTCTCCTGCAGATGAATCGCCATCCCGTCCCAACTCACTTCAATGCCCTGCTGTGTCAGATACTGACGCTGCGGCGACTGCTCGTTGAGGATCGGATTGGTGTTATTAATATGAATTAAGATTTTGCGTTTCGCCGGCAATGCAGCCAGCAGGGCCATCAGCCCATGCTCTTCCGCGAGGGCCAGATGCCCCATCGCTTTACCGGTATTTTTACCAACGCCAGTGGCGAGCAGCTCATCGTCCTGCCAGACGGTGCCGTCAATTAACAGGCAATCGGCTTTCTCCAGCCACGGCATGATCACCGCATCGGGCTCGCCCAGACCTGGCGCATACAGCAGCGTCTGGCCATTGGCGGTATTTTCAATAAACAGCGCGACGTTGTGACCTGGCAACGGGCGATCGCGATACGGTGAGTATGGCGGCGCGTTACTGAGAATCGGGATGGCGGTGAATTGCAGGTTGCGACACACATCAACGCGGAACGGTTCGAGTGGCGTAAGGCCATGATGCTGCAGCCCGCCATTCCAGTGCTGCAACATGGTGAAAATCGGGAAGCCGCTGGTGAGATCGGCATGGACCTCGGGCGTACACCACACCTGATGCGGACAGCCTTCGCGCAGACTGAGCAAACCGGTGGTGTGATCGATCTGACTGTCAGTAAGAATGATGCTGCCAATCGCCGTGCCGCGCAGCACCCCTTTTTTATTCAGTTCGGGTGTATGGGCGATCTGCTGGCTGATATCTGGCGATGCGTTGCACAGCACCCAATCTTCACCGTTGTCACTGACAATGATCGAGGATTGCGTCCGCGCCTGAGCCTGAATCGTACCGTTGCGCAGGCCGCTGCAATTGGCGCAGTTACAGTTCCACTGCGGAAAGCCGCCGCCTGCCGCTGAACCAAGCACTTTAATAAACATGAGAGATGACCAGAATGAAAAATAAAATGCCCGCACGAATGGCGGGCAGAAAGTCTTAGCGGTTGGAGATGTACAGAGTCACTTCCAGGCCCAGACGCAGGTCAACAAATTCAGGTTTTTTCCACATAACTTTCTTCCTCAAAAAAAATAACGCAGAGCAGGCTCTGCTGGAAATGCTTGCACCAGAAAACGAGTTTCTGGCAGCAATGCACGACGCGGGCTGATGTTGCGCCAATGTAGCGGCCATATCAACCCTGATTAGGTAAGGGAATTGTGCTAATCCTGCCAAATCTGTTGCAGGACGCGCAGCCAGTTCCCCCAGGCAAACTGTTCGATCATGGCTTGATCATAGCCGAGCGAAGTGAGCAGCGCATAGAGATGCGGTAGCCCTGAAACATCTTTCAACGCATCGGGCACGCTGATGCCGTCAAAATCTGAACCAAATGCTACGTTTTCTGGCCCCATTATTTCAACTAAATGATCCAGATGTTTAACAATTTCGATCAATGGCGTGTCAGTATCGCGCTTCCCATCTGGCCGTAAGAAAGCGTTACCAAAATTAATACCCACTACACCGCCGCTATCGCGAATGGCACGCAGTTGATCGTCAGTGAGGTTACGCGGCTGGGCGCAACGCGCGTGTGCGTTAGAGTGGCTGGCCACCAGCGGCGCATTTGAGAGCCGAGCGGTATCCCAAAACGCTTTCTCATTCATGTGCGACACGTCAATCATCATGCGATGCCTATTGGCAGCAACGATCAACTGCTCACCTGCAACGGTCAGGCCAGGCCCGGTATCCGGTGAATGTGGGAAACTACCGTTAACCCCTTCACCGAAGCAGTTAGGCAGGTTCCAGAAGGGCCCAATGCTGCGCACGCCAGCCTTATAAAAGGCATGCAGATCTTCGCCATCAGCATCGAATCCATCCGCCCCTTCGATATGCGCCACCATCGCCAGCACGCCATCGCGGCGACAGGCAACAATATCCGCGGCGGTCAAACACAAACGCGCGCGCCCGGATGACTGTGCCACCAGCGTTTTCAGGATATCGAGTTGCTGCCAGAGAATATCCAGCGGCTGCCACGACTCGTGCGCACGTTGTGGTGCGACCTCATTGATATAACGCAGTGGCGGCACAAAGAGCGCAAATAACCCACCGGCAAAACCGCCCTGCTGCATACGTGGAAAATCCAGATGTCCTTTCTCAATACCATGAAAAAAGGCGGCAGCGGGATCGTCAGGATGATGCAACCACAGGTTGAGCAGCAGGTCGTTATGACCATCGAAGGTTTTATATAGCATAGGGATCACACAGCGAGACAATATGGGCGCTATGCTACTCGCGCCCTGCTGATTCGCAAAACAAAGGGGCACAAAGCGTTAGTTCTGTGCAACCTTTAAGCCATGATAGAAAGTGGGTTTGACATCGAGATGCTGCTTGATCAAGCCATATTTCTGATAAAAATCGGCGGTATCCTGCTGCTGCGCAATGGTGACGTCATCAATGGCCTGCCAGTGCGACTGGCGGCGTGCAAAAGACTTCGCCGCCGCTTCTTTAGGAAAACCGATGATTTTCGCCAGCGTGGTGGAGTACTCATCGACATGGCTGTTGGCCCAGCGATCGGCCGCCGCCAGACGATTCACATAATCCTGCAGCGCCGCGCGTTTAGCCTCGTTATTGATGGCCGCATCGGTGGCCGCCAGGAAGCTGTTGCCGCTGGAGAGGCCGACGCCATTGATCAGCACACGTCCAGTATGCGTGACTTCCGCCAGCGCGGTATAAGGATCCCACGTTGACCAGGCATCCACTGAACCGTTGGCTAATGCGATGCGCGCATCAGCGGGCGTCAGGAAGCGAAAGTTGACGTCTTTATCCGTTAAACCGGCCTTTTCCAGAGCTTTCAGCGCTTCAAAATGGCCGATTGAGCCACGTCCGGTGGCGATGTTTTTTCCTTTCAGATCCGCCACGATTTTGATTGTCGAATCTGGGCTTACCAATACAGCTAAGCCTTCGGGAACTGACTTGCTTACCGCCACCGCTTTCACCTGCGAACCGGCCGCCAGCGAGAACAGCAGCGGCGCATCACCGATGATACCCGCATCGACGGCTCCCGCATTCAGTGCTTCCGCCAACGGTGCCGCTGCCGGGAACTCCGCCCATTCGATTTTGTAGTTCAGATTATTTAACTGCTGTGCCGCTTCCATCTCGGCGTGCATATTGCCTTTCTGATCGGCAATGCGCAGCGTGACGGTTTCCGCCGCGACGGATCCACTGGCGAGCGCCACTAACAGGGCTAAAGCTGTTCTTTTCATTCTATTTTCTCTTCTGGCGCAAAACCCCAGACTACCTTGTCGCAATGAAAGTACAGATGCCGATTTCGTATGAGGAATATCATCCTGCGCATAAGCAGTAAGAAGCCTTTGAGGGTTAATTCCCATAAAAAAGCACTTGCATGCATGGGTTGTGGGCAGCTGAAAGCGTTGAGATGCAAAGAAAGCGTTGCACGCTGGTTTTGGCAACTTCACAGCGAAATGTCAGTTACGCAATGTGGGTTGTCAGTTATGCGTGAGCAGCCTGCGGCGATGTGGTCCAGACTGAGTAAAGACCCATAAGGAGAACCTCATGCTGAACCACCCTGCTGAAAAATACCGCCCCTTTCCGGTGATTGATTTGCCCGACCGTCAGTGGCCTTCGCGCCAGCTCACTCAGGCACCGCGCTGGTTGTCCACCGACCTGCGCGACGGCAATCAGGCGCTGGCTACGCCCATGGACAGCGCACGCAAGCTGGAATTCTGGCAATTGTTACTGCGCTGTGGCTTCAAAGAGATTGAAGTGGCGTTTCCTGCCGCCTCACAAACCGATTTCGACTTTGTACGCCTGCTGATTGAGCAGAATCATATTCCGCAGGGTGTTGCCATTCAGGTGCTGACGCAAGCGCGTAGCGACCTGATCGAGCGCACCTTTGAAGCGCTGCGTGGTGCATCGCAGGCGATTATTCACATGTACAACGCCACTGCACCGTTGTTCCGCGAGCGCGTATTCCGCCAGAGCAAAGCGGAGATCATTGAGCTGGCCTGCGCCGGTGCGCGGCAAATCCGCGCCCAGTGTGAAGTGCAAAGCGATACCGCCTGGACCTTCCAGTATTCGCCTGAAACGTTCTGCTTTACTGAACCAGAATTTGCGCTGGAGATCTGTGAAGCGGTGGCGGCGATCTGGCAACCGGGACCAGATCGCCCGATGATCATCAACTTGCCCGCCACAGTGGAAGTGAATACCCCGAACGTCTATGCAGACCAGATCGAGTATTTCTGCCGCCACTTTAGCCAGCGTGCCCAGGTGTCGATTTGCGTGCATCCGCATAACGATCGCGGTACCGGCGTGGCCTGCGCCGAGTTGGCGATACTGGCCGGAGCCGATCGCGTTGAAGGCTGCTTATTTGGTAATGGCGAGCGCACCGGTAATGTCGATATCGTGACGCTGGCGCTCAATTTGTATACCCAGGGCGTGGCACCGGAACTCGATTTCAGCGATATCCAGCAGGTACTGGAAGTGGTAACACGCTGCAACCAATTGCCGGTTCATCCGCGCCATCCGTACGCCGGTGAGTTGGTGTTTACCGCGTTTTCCGGTTCGCATCAGGATGCGATTCGTAAGGGCTTTGCCGAACGTAACGAGCGTCAGGAGGCGATCTGGCAAATGCCGTATCTGCCGCTCGATCCGATCGATATCGGTTGCAGCTACGAAGCGGTGATTCGCGTCAACAGTCAATCGGGTAAAGGCGGAGCGGCCTGGCTGCTGGAACAGAACCATGGCCTGCAGTTGCCGCGCGGGTTGCAGCAGGATTTCAGCCGCATTGTGCAGCTACAAACCGATGCTCACGGTCAGGAGATGACCCATCACGCGTTATGGCAACTGTTCTGTCAGCACTTCGGCTTAACACAGCCTGCGCGTCGCTTGCTGGAGGCGGAAAGCCACAGTGATGAGAAAGGTGAAACCCGCTTTAAAGCGCGGGTGCAGGATGGCGGACAAACGCTGACGCTGGAAGGTAAAGGCAACGGACTGCTGTCGGCGGCAGTCGCGGCACTGCGTCAGCGCTATGATTTGGCAATCAGCATTGAGGATTACCACGAGCATACGCTGGGTAAACGCAGTGACAGCCGCTCGGTCACTTACATCAGCTGCATCAATGCGCGCGGTGAACGTGCCTGGGGTGTCGGCATCGATAATGATGTGGCACGCGCCTCGTTACAGGCTTTGCTCAACGCAGCCCACGCTTTTCTGCCGCAGGAAAGTAGTTCGCCGGCGTAACGCCGAGCACGCGGCGGAACATGGCACTGAAGGCGCTCGGGCTGTCATAACCCAGTTCGAGCGCCACCGTTAACACCGATTCACCTTGCGCCAGCCGCGCCAACGCCACGCTGAGGCGTGCGCGGCGCACCCAATCGCTGAACTGCAAGCCGGTTTCGCGGTTAAAATGACGCGCCAGCGTGCGTTCAGCGACACAGAGTTCGCTGGCCGCTCTCGCGAGTGTCCAGCTCTCGCCCGGTTGCTGATGAATTTGCTGGCACAGTGCACGCAGCCTCTCACTCTCCGGCCACGGCAGGCCAAACGGCAGCACATCCATCACGCGGATTTCATCGAGAATTAATTCATAGATGCGTTCTGCACGACTGCCAGAAGCGTATTGATCCGGCAATGCCAGAGCACTGACGATCAGCTCCCTCAGCAGCGGGGAAATCTGCACCACCTGACAGCTAGCTGGCAAATCCGCTCGCGCCAGTGGGTCGACAAACAGCGTGCGTGCCGCCACCGATCCCACAATATGTAGCGCATGCTCGGTACCCGCCGGTAACCATACACCACGACTCGGCGGGACAATCCAGCTACCCTGTTGCGTTTCGACTTTCACCACGCCGCTTAAGGTATGGATCAGCTGCGCGCAATCATGGTGATGCCACGACTCAGCATCACCGTGGACATAATCGTGCGCATAAGGCACCAACGGACGAAAGCTGAAATCGAAATTCAGCCGCTGACTCATTTAGTGTTTCAGATACTGGTAAACCGCCGCCAGGTCCTGCTCGCCGTACCCGGCATCGACTGCTTGCTGCCAGACGTCAACGATGTTCTCCAGCGCGGGCAGTTTACTATCACCAGCGGCATCCAGCGCCAGTCTGGCATCTTTCAATGCCCACACCAGATGCATCTGCGGAGTGAAGTCTCCGCTGGCGATCATACCGAGTTTCATTTTGGCGTACGGTGCTGCCAGCGGACCGCCATCCAGTACTTTCCACAGATCATCGGTACTGAAACCAAACTGCTCCGCCAGGCGGGTACTCTCTGCCAGGCTCTGCATCAGGCCGATCAGCCAGGTGTTTACCACCAGCTTCATGCGCGAACTGGCGCCCGCCTCACCCAGCCACTGTGTGCCTTTACCAATCGCGGCAAACACTTGCTCTGCCGCCTGCGCTTTGCTTTGATCGCCGCTGGCCATGACCAGAATTTGTGCATTCTCGGCAGGCGCTTTGGTGCCGGATACCGGGGCATCGATAAAGACAACATCCGGACGTGCGTGCTGTAGATCGGCGATTAGCGCATCGGTGGCCTCAACACCGATGGTGCCCATCTGGCAGACGGTCGCGCCCTGCTTTAATGCATCGCTCGCGTCAGCAAATGTCTGACGTGTGGTGTCGCCGTCAGAGAGCATGGCGATCACCACGTCTGCGCCGTCCACCGCCTGTGCTGCGCTGTCGCTAAGTTGCAGACCGGCATCCAGTAGATCTTCCCCTTTCGCACGCGTGCGGTTCCAGCCACGTACCACGAATCCTTTTTTCAGTAAGTTGGCGGCAAACGCGTGCCCCATTGCGCCCAAACCTAATACCGCCACGACAGGTTGCTGACTCATTTTTACTCCCTTATGTGCTTGCAGACAAAACCGCCAGACTGACAGAAATTCGTGCTAACAGCCAGCCGGTTCCTCAACAGTCTCACGATAAGGTTTTGATTTTTTCACTGCGATGCGCGGTAGTTTGCAGCAGGAACAAAATCTTTCGAACTATGCCGGGGATTGGTTTTAGTTTCGTTTGAGATTAAGCAATTACCATCCATGTACTTTTTTTAGACAGGTTTGAAATATGAAGATATTAATTCTATCTACGAGCTTACTGCTCACCGCCTGCAGTGGACCCTTTGGTACGGAGTGGTACCCAATGCCAACACCCACTGACATTTGCCCATCAGGCAGATCGCCAAATGGACCCTGCAGATAACTCAGTTCCAACAATGCATCACAACGTATACCTGTAATCCTGCTATGTGCTTTTTTGAGATTTCGATTCGATATCTGAGAGAGGCATTTAGCCATGAGCCTCAGTCACCTCAGTCACCTCAGTCACCTCAGTCACCTCAGTCACCTCAGTCACTCAAGATAAAGCACTCGCTTTCGGTGACGATAACTCATTAAAATATCGTCGATAAATTTTTCATAAATAAAGAAACGACCATTTCATAACCCTCGTTTCAATTCAAATTTCATGAATTAAACTGAATGTGGAGGCGGATATTACTCAGTAGTTTCGGTTAAGAGGATGTGGATGAAGATCAATAAAAATGAGAAATTTATTCTATAAATCAATTATTAAATGACCAAACCCATCATTACACGCCACTATGCGGGCCTTGTCATACCATTTATTATTAACAACGACTTAAAAAGTAATACCATTCACTAAAAAAACTATTAACATATGCGCGATTAATGTTCCGCCTGGTTCATTCCACGCCTTTTATACGGTCTTTCATAATGAAAATTGCTTTACTGCGACAGGCACCGTTGCTGATGCTGCCTGCATTATTCCCTCTGCAGCTGATGGCGGCGGATAGCGCCAGCAATACCATGGTGGTCAGTGCCGCGCCTGCAGGCTCCGGTTTATCCGAGCTGGACACGCCCGCGGCGGTAAGTGTGGTTTCAGGTGACGATATGCGCCATGCTGCGCCACGCGTCAACCTCTCAGAAAATCTCGGCAGCGTGCCGGGCATGCAGATCCAGAACCGTCAGAACTATGCGCAGGATTTGCAAATTTCCGTGCGTGGGTTTGGTTCGCGATCAACCTTCGGCCTGCGCGGTATCCGCCTGTATGTCGACGGGATTCCCGCCACCATGCCGGATGGCCAGGGACAAACTTCGAATATCGACATTGGTTCGATTGATCACGTTGAAGTGCTGCGTGGCCCGTTTTCCGCACTGTACGGCAACTCGTCGGGTGGCGTGATTAATGTTGAAACGCAAACCGGCCAGCAGCCCACCACGCTGGAAGCCAGCACCTGGTTTGGCAGTTTTGGCAGCTGGCGCAACAGCGTCAAAGCCAGCGGTGCCACCGGGGATGGCACCCAGGCGGGTGACGTGAATTACACCGTTTCAGCCTCGCGCTTTACCACGCATGGCTATCGCGACCACAGCTCGGCACAGAAAAACCTCGGTAACGCCAAACTGGGTGTGCGTATTGATGATGTCAGCACCCTGACGCTGCTGTTTAACAGTGTTCACGTGGATGCACAGGATCCCGGTGGTTTAACCGAAGCGCAGTGGAAAGATAACCCGCGTCAGGTTGCCAGCAACGTAACGCTCTATAACGCGCGCAAAACCGTCGACCAAACCCAGGCTGGGCTGCACTATCAGCGCCAGATGAGCGAGAACGATGATCTCAGCGTGATGTTGTATGCCGGTGAACGTGAAACCACTCAGTATCAATCGATTCCTAAAGCAACCCAGTTGGCCGCAGGCTATCCTGGCGGCGTGATTTCGCTGACGCGCCACTATCAGGGGATTGATACGCGCTGGACGCATCGCGATACGGTGTTCACCCTTCCCGTGACGCTGACCGCCGGTCTCGATTATGAAACCATGACCGAAAAGCGCAAAGGCTATCAGAACTTCACCACCAGCAATGGCGTGACGGATTACGGTGTGCAGGGCGATATGCGCCGCAATGAACGCAACCTGATGTGGAACCTCGACCTTTACCTGCAAACGGCGTGGCAGTTCACCGATAAATGGTCGCTGGATGCCGGTGTGCGTTTGAGCACGGTGAATTTCGACTCTAACGATTATTACGTCACTTCAAGTGATCCCGATGACAGCGGTAATCGCCGTTATCACCGCTGGCTGCCTGCCGCATCGCTGAAATATGCGATTGATAATAGCTGGAATGCTTATGTGTCAGCAGGCCGCGGCTTTGAAACGCCAACGCTGAATGAGCTTTCATACCGTTCGGCCGATCAGGCTGGCCTGAACCTTAATCTCAAGCCGGCCACCAGCGATACCGTGGAACTGGGCACGAAAAAGCGTATCGGTAACGGTTTGATTACCGCGGCCGTGTTCCAGACCGATACCAAAAACGAGATCGTCTCTGACAGCAGCTATGAAGGCCGCACCAGCTATAAAAATGCCGGTGAAACGCGTCGTCGTGGGCTGGAACTGGGGTTGGATCAGGAGTTTGGCTATGACTGGCACCTGAAAGCGGCGTGGACCTTGCTGGATGCGCGCTATCGCTCTAACGCCTGCGGCACTGACAGCTGTGACGGTAACCGTATTCCAGGCATCGCACGCAATATGGCCTATGCCGGATTAGCCTATGCGCCGGATCAAGGCTGGTATGCCGGCGGTGATGTGCGCTATATGAGCGACATTGCCGCTGACGATGAAAATGATGTCAAAGCACCGTCCTATACCGTGTTTGGCCTGAACTCTGGCTACAAGTGGCTGGTACAGAACTGGACGCTGGACTTGTTTGGTCGCGTGGATAACCTGTTTGACCGCACCTATGTGGGTTCAGTGATCGTCAATGAAAGCAACGGTCGCTATTACGAACCGGCGCCAGGGCGCAACTACAGTGTTGGTCTGACGGTAAGTTATGCGTTTCAGTAACTGACATCGCGTCTGACAAAAAGCCCTGCAACCTTATTCGGATTGCAGGGCTTTTTTTATGCCGTTTTGACAATGCGCATGCAGTGCATGAGCATGCCTGACCAGTCGTTTTACTTCAGCAGAACCAGCACGTCGGTGGTTGAGCCGGTTTCGCCCAGACGCGGGAAGATGCGCTCGACGCTGTTTTGATGAGTATCGGCGTTCAGGCAAGTCATCGCATCCGTTGCTAGCGTGACGTTGTAACCTAATTCGTAGGCCTGACGTGCGGTGGATTCCACGCCAATGCTGGTGGCGATGCCGCAGACGACCACCTGAGTAATGCCACGCTGCTGCAGCTGCTCATGCAGATCCGTGTTGTGGAAACCACCCCAGGTCTTCTTTGTTATTGCAATCTCATCGTCTTTCAGCGCCATTTGCGGCACCAGCACAGCCCAGTCAGCTGGCAGTTCGCCACTGTGGCGCGCCTGCTCGTTACGGCCTGGTGCGCCACCGGCGACATTCACTTTCACTACCGGCAGGTTTTTGCCATGAAACGCCTCAACCAACTGTGCACAACGTTCAACCACAACATCGGCTGACAAAGGCGCAACAGGGAGACGGACGATGCCGTGCTGCAGGTCAATCACAATCAGGGCGGTTTTTGCGTCTAAAGTTGTTAAAGCCATGGGAATTCCTCTCAGGATTATTGGTCGGCAATACGTTGCAGTAAGGGAATAGCGGCCAGTAAAATTTTCTGTTCATCACGATTAAGCATGGTTGCCATGCTCTGTAGCAGCCAGTCATCACGCTGTGCACGATTGGCGGCGATCAGCGCCAGGCAGCTTTCGGTCGGCAGATAGCGGGTTTTACGGCCGTCCTGTGGATCGGCTTCACCTTTCACTAAACCTTGTGCCTGCAAGCTGGCAACGGTCGCGCCCATCGACTGACTGCGCACGCCTTCTAACCCGGCCAGTTCTGTGACCGTCATCGCGCCATCCCGCACCAGATAACCCAACACGGAAACCTGCGGCCAGGTGAGATCGCCCGGCGGGGCCGATTCGCGCAGACGTCGCGCCAGTTTGCCATTCACGCTGCGTAAGGTCGCAGCCGCGCTATTCAGGTCGCTCATGGCACCTTCTCCTTACTGATGAAGCGCGAGTATATAAATACGAAGGCAAACTGTGTAGTTTACCTTCGTATCAATTTGTAATTGGCACTCAGGGACGCTTGATGTAATGAATCAAACTGTGAAAACGCAGAGGCGTACTGAGGGGATTGCGGTAACTGTGCGCGACATCCGCCGCAAACTGGTGCGCTTCGCCGTTGAGCAAGCGACGCCAGGTCCCTTCCACGCACAACAGCAGTTCACCTTCCAGCACCACCACCTGCTCAATCACGCCACTTTCGTGCGCTGACGAGTCACTTTGTGCGCCGCCAGCAAGGGTGACTTCCAGCAGATCAAAACGCAGTGCGGCATCATAAGGCAGCAGCGGCTTCACCTGCATTTGCGCATTGGGTTGGCTAAAAGTCGCGGCAATACCCGGCGGTTGATCGCTGCCCTGAACAAAGAACGAAAAAGGCACATTGAAACCGGTGGCGATTTTCCACAATGTCGCCACTGTCGGGCTGGATTCACCGCGTTCGATTTGGCCCAACATGGCTTTGCTGACGCCGGTGCGATCCGCTGCCAGTGTCAGGCTCCAGCCGTTCGCCTGGCGCAATTGTTTCAACGCCTGACTCAAATGTTGATGCAGATTTTCCATGATATCTCCTGGCAAATTCGCGCGCAGTGTAGCACTTGTGCGTTATAACACACTCGTGCAATAGTGTGCGTTATAACGCACAGCAGGATGCATTTCGATGATGACCGCCACTTCGCGCAACGCTTTCTCTTTCCCTATGCTGGTTTCCGGCTTTATTGCGGTGCTGGTGGGATACAGCAGCACTGCCGCATTGATTTTCCAGGCCGCTCAGGCTGCAGGCGCCTCGCCAGAACAGATCGGCGGATGGCTGTCGATGCTCGGCATTGGCATGGGTCTCGCCTCTTTCGGTCTTTCGGTGTGGACACGCATGCCCATTCTGGCCGCCTGGTCGACGCCGGGGGCGGCACTGTTGGCCACCAGCGTGCAGGGCCTGACCTTAAATGAAGTGGTCGGCGTGTTTGTAGCGACCAATGCGCTGATCGTATTGAGTGGCGTGACCGGACTGTTTGCCCGCTTGATGAACCATATTCCGCAATCTTTGGCCGCGGCAATGCTGGCCGGGATTTTGCTGCGCTTCGGTATTGGCACCTTTACCGGTTTACAAGGCAACTTCGCCCTGTGCGGAAGTATGTGTCTGGTGTGGCTGTTAAGCCGACGCTGGTTGCCGCGCTATGCCATTATTCTGGCGCTGATCGCTGGCGTGCTGGTGGCGGTGGGTCAGCAGGCGATTCATTTCCCGCCGCATGCCCTGACGCTGAGCGTGCCGGAATTTATCATGCCGCAGTTCACGCTGGCATCATTGATTGGTGTGGGATTGCCCTATTTCCTGGTCACCATGGCATCACAAAATGCGCCAGGGATCGCGACCTTACAAGCACATGGCTACCAGCCTCCGGTCTCCGCCCTCACCGGCTGGACCGGCTTTATTGCACTGGTCTTGTCTCCATTTGGCGGCTTTTCGGTATGCATTGCGGCCATCACTGCCGCCATTTGCATGGGAGACGACGTGGATGCCGATCCGAAACGACGCTGGATGGCCTCCGCGATTGCCGGTATTTTCTATCTGCTGACCGGCTTTACCGGCGCGCTGATTGCCATCCTGTTAAGTGCCTTGCCGCAGGTGCTGATCGCCACGCTGGCCGGGCTGGCGCTGCTGGCCACCCTTTCCGGCAGTCTGCAACGCGCCCTCGCCGAACCCGATCACCGTGACAGCGCCATCGTCGCCTTTTTGATCACCGCCAGTGGTATTTCACTGCTGGGGATTGGTTCTGCCTTCTGGGGATTAATCGGCGGGATGATCACTCATCTGGTACTCAGCCAACGCGCCCGCGCTTAAAATTTCAGCAACTGACCCTCGCACGCGGGAAAAACACCCTGTTTTTCCCCCTTTATCAGCCGTTTGATTCCCCTGCATTTGGCTTAAGATCACTAGCATCGCCAATTACACACACTGTTTTGCTTCAGGCAACCACCGATAAGGGCCCTACGAGTGGCAAAAACTTTTCTGCGCAGCGGCAATCTGGATTCGGTACTGGCACTGGGTGAAAACGGCCAGCCGGTCTGGGCCTCAGCCCTGCAAATCCGTGAAACACTGCGTTTGCGCCGTCAAACGGCGCTGGCTAACTGCCTCGCCATTCCCCAGGCCAACGAGCGCGGGGATCGCCTCGACTGGTATGCCCCTTTTAACGGCAAAGTGAAATCCTGGCGCGGTGCCAGCGACCATGAACGGCAAAAAGCGCTGGAACTCCTGACGCTCAATCAGCAGGATTTACTGGCTGCAAGTTTACGCGCGCGTGACGCTGAAAATCCGGCGATGCGCCTTTTTGGCGCCTTACTGAGCAAGACGCTGCAGTTCCCGGATCAGCAATACGTTTATCTGGTTGATGGCAAACCTGTCATTACCTTCTGGGGATTCGTCGATCCACAGGCGCGTTCACGCGATGACGCGTTGGCCTGCCTGCGTGACAGCCTGGAAGAGGATTTACCGCCGTTACTGCCTGAACCACCAGCTGCGGTTGTCGTAGCACCGATTATCGCGCCATTGATTGAAGTGCCTGCCGCTGCGGCTGCACCCGTGGTGGAAGAACCCGTCGAGATCGTCCAGCCTGAACCCGAAGCGCCACAACCCGAGCCTGAACCTGAACCTCAAGTCGAGCAGCCGCCTGTTCGCCGCCCTTCCGCACTGCGTCCATTGGCATTGCTGCTGCCGATCGCCGCTGTAGCTGCAGCTGCAGCTGGCGTGGCGTTCTGGCTGCATAGCTCAGCGCCTGAAGCCGCACCGCAAGCTCAGGTTGCCGATTTGCCGGCTCCCGTATTCACGCCACCGGCTGTGGTCGCGAAAGCTGAAAAACTGGCCGCGACGCTGCCACAGAAAACCGCCACGGTCACCGCTGCGCCTGTGTCTGCCGCACCACCTGCTCCACCCGAGGTGATTGCGGAACATACCGAACCGGCCAAAGCCGATGACCTGGTGATGACCACTGAAGATGCGCGTATTGGTTCCGTGAAGTTCATCAACGGCACCTGGCGCGTCGTATTACGACAGACTAACCTGCCAACCGGCAAGCCGCCGAGCCTGCGCTATCAACTGCGTAACGGCAAAGGCATCGCCACCATTACGCAGGGCGACAACATTCGCTGTAAAGCCGATGTCACTGCCGCCATGACGGTGGACGGCACCATGGTGGTACGCAGCCGCTATACTGCGACCTGCAGCGACAAATCGCGTTACCGCATGCCTGAACTGGTGTGTAAAGCCGGTGATGGTATTGCCAGTTGCACTGCGCAGTACGGCGCAGATCAGGTCTTCCCGTTGACGATTAAGCGTGAGAGTAAGTAAACATGTTGGCTCCCCTCATCGATGACAAACAAAAAATCACGCTGATTGAAGATAGCGGTGTGCAGTTTCTTGATTTTGGCTTGCGATTGCCTGCCCTGCAGGCGCGCCGCCAGTTCGTTCGTCAAACCGCTAATGGCCCGCTGCTGCGGCTCAACGTTGACGGCAATAGCGGCAAATTTTTGCTCTATCCCGAAGATGGCGGCGCAGCAGAAGTGGTGCGTCCCGAGTCAGATATTGCGCTGGCAGATTCCTTAACGCTGCTGGCGCATCAGTGGCTGCCACTGCCGGTACTGCGCTGCACCAGCGGTCGCCGTTTTATCGGCGGCCCGGATAACTGGGCGCGCCTGCATCTGGCGCCGCTGACACAGCCGGATGCGGCGGGCAACACCCATCGCATTACGCTGGCGTTTGATACCCGCATCGTGCCGGAACAGGACGGTGGCGAGCAGCACGGTCTGAGCAAAGCCGATGCACAAAACGGCGTGAGCTTTGCCCTTGCCTGGCACAACTATGAACTGGGTGAGTTTCTTGATCACACCTGGGTGGATGGCTGGCTGCGTGAAACCTTTACTCAGCAGGTCAACGCGCTGGAGTCACGTCGCGAGCAAGAACTGAATCAGGCGCTGCGTGAATTTGAATATCAGGCGCACTACCTCAACCTGCTGGAATTGCTGGGCGAGCAGTTGGATCTGGCTGAAATCTACATCCAGGCCACCTCACTGCAAACCCCGGCGGTGAATGTCGATATCATCCTCGACGTTGGCAACTCGCACACCTGCGGCATTCTGGTAGAAGACCACGCTGAAGAGAGCAACGGTCTGCGCCAGACTTATGAACTGCAACTGCGCGACCTCTCTGAGCCGCATCAGGTCTACAACGAGTTGTTTGACAGCCGTCTCGAATTCGCTGAGACCCGCTTTGGTAAAGCGAACTTCTCGCTGGAAAGCGGCCGTGAAAACGCCTTTATGTGGCCATCGCTGACGCGCGTTGGTCGTGAAGCCAGCCGCCTTGCACTGCTGCGCGCGGGCACCGAAGGCAGCACCGGTCTCTCCAGCCCGCGACGTTATCTGTGGGATGAAGCACGTTATCAGCCAGGCTGGCGCTTCAACGCCAACGGCAGCAGTGATGAGCCTCAGGCAACCGCGCTGCCTTTCACCCTGTTACTGAATGACGAAGGCCAACCGCTGCATGCACTGGCGGAAGACGATCGCCTGCCGGTGTTCTCGGCCAGCTACAGCCGCAGTTCGCTGATGACCTTTATGCTGTGTGAGCTGCTAGCTCAGGCGATGATGCAGATGAACAGTGTGGCCCAGCGTCAGCGCATGCCGCAGAGCCAGGCACCGCGCCAGCTGCGCCATGTGATCCTCACGCTGCCTTCCGCGATGCCGAAACCGGAACGCGAGATTTTCCGTCGTCGCATGCAGGAAGCCATCGCGCTGGTATGGAAAGCCGAAGGCTGGCATCCAGCCGAAGACGATTTCAGCACGCAGAGCCAGGCAAAAAGCCTGCGCCCGGTGCCGGATGTGCAGATGGAGTGGGACGAAGCCACCTGCGGACAAATGGTGTGGCTGTTCAATGAAACCCAGGTGAACTTTGCCGGGCGTGCGGAAGATTTCTTCAGCAGCATGGCGCGCCCGGATCGTCCGCGCGAAGCTGACGAAGTACCGGGCAAGAGCCTGCGCATCGCCTCCATTGATATTGGCGGCGGCACCACCGATCTGGCCATCACCCAATATCGTCTTGATGACGGCCAGGGCAATAACGTTAAAATCACCCCACGCCTGCTGTTCCGTGAAGGCTTCAAAGTGGCGGGCGACGATATTCTGCTGGATGTGATTCAGCTGTGGATTCTGCCTGCACTGCAGCAGAGCCTGCAGAAGGCTGGGCTGACGTTGGCCGAACCGCTGATGAACAAGCTGTTTGGTCACGACAGCCGCATGGATGGGCAAGCCACGCTGCGTCAGCAAGTCACGTTACAGCTGTTTATCCCGCTGGCGCAGGCGGTGCTGGAACGTTACGAAAATTGGGACCCGCTCGACAGCCACAGCGAAATCAATGCGCTGTTCGGTGAACTGGTGCCACAAAAACCGGCCAGCAGCGTGCTGGCGTTTGTTAACGGTGAGATTCAGCGCACGCTGGGCGGCGACAACCGCTTCGATCTGCTGGATGTGCCTTTAGTGGTGAGCATGGCGCAGCTGCACGGTGAATTCCTGCAGCATCGTATGGCAATCATCCCGGCCCTGCGCGCCATGTGCGAAGTGGTGTCGCTGTATCAGTGCGACGTGCTGTTGCTGACTGGCCGCCCTTCGCGCTTCCCAGGCATTCAGGCGCTGGTGCGTCATCTGCAACCGTTGCCGGGTAGCCGTATTCTGTCGCTGGAAGGCTATCACACCAGCGACTGGTATCCGTTCAACAAGCAAGGCCGCATCGATAACCCAAAATCAACCGCCGCAGTGGGTGCGATGCTGTGTCTGCTGGCGCTCGATCTACGCCTCAGCAGCTTCTGGTTCCGCGCCGGTGATTTTGAGCCTTACTCCACCATTCGCTATCTCGGCGTGCTGGATGAAACGGCCACACTGAGCGATGACAACCTGTGCTACAGCGAGATCGACCTCGATAAAGGGGATTTCGCACTGGATCGTAAAAGCAGCTTCCGCATTCGCGGCAACGTCTGCCTCGGTTTCCGTCAGCTGGATAATGACCGCTGGCCAGCTTCACCGCTTTACAGTCTGAGCATCACCGATCCGCATCTGGCGCGTAAAGTGGCGGGCGAAAGCATCCTGCGTATTAAGCTGGCGGTCCAGCCAGGGCCGGAGAACTTCGGACCGGAGCGCCTGGTGTTAAGCGATGCCCGCATGGATGACGGCACCCGCGTGCCGCTTGAACAATTGAGTCTGAAACTGAATACGCTGTCTGCGACCGGCAATGCCAACGCGCAGTATTGGATTGACAGCGGGAGCGTCTGCAAACGATGAGAACTGCCAAGAGAGCCACCTCTGTTACCCCCGCCAAACGTCTGAGCCTGATGCAAGAGACGCTGGACGGAGCACTGAACTGGATTGAAACCCATCAGGCGCAGGCACCACGTCTGGCGCTGGAAGCCGATACGCTGCGGTTGCAACTGCGCCGCGCGCGTGTGGAAAGTCATGCGCTGGCGCGTCAACTGGCGCGTCCGGTGACGCTGGCGCTGTTTGGTCAGTCACAGGCGGGCAAAGCCTGGCTGTTGAGTGAAATGGTGGGCGATGCGCAGGGTCAGCTGATGGCGCGTCTGGGCGACAAGATCGTCAACCACTTCCAGAACATCAATCCTGGCAATCTCGATTTTGCCATTGCCACCCGCTTCAGCCACCAGCGTGAAACCCAGTCCAGCGCCTGGCCGCTGGAGATGACGCTGCTCAATGACGTGGAGCTGATTCGTCTGGTGCTGGCCTGCGCCAAAACTGAAGCACAGCCAGACAGCGCGGTGATCGATGCTGCATTACAGCGTTTGCAGCGCCATCGTCAGGATGAGCCGCAGCCGGGACTCGACAGCGATGCGTTAATTACATTGTGGGCGTGGAGCCGCCGCCAGCATTGTCACGCCGAGGTGCTGGATCGCCACTTCTGGCCACAAGCGGTGGAACTTGCGCCGTGGTTAAACGTCGATGACCGCATTCAGCTGTTTGCACTACTGTGGCCTAACCAGGTGGCACTCAATGAACAGCTGCGTAATCTGATGCACCTGCGCCATCAGCTGCGCCAGGCACCGCGCCTGCTCGCGCCGCTCAGCCTGTTAACCGATGACGCCTCACTGCCTGCGGAAAAGCTGATCAGCAATGATGCCGACTGGCAGGAAATGATTGAAGTCTGCCCGATTGTCGCCAATCGTGTCGGCAAACCACAGCATGTGCCGCTAGGCCTGTTGGCGTTGCTTACGCTGGAAATCACCGTTCCGCTGAATTCAACGCCGCGTCAGGCACTGTATGACGAAGCCGATATGCTGGAGCTGCCAGCGCCCGGTCAGCCTGCTGATGCCAGCCAGCAAGAGGAGTTAGCCCAACTGCGCAAACGCGATCCTCTGCGTGCTGCACTGCTGGAGCAGAAACGGGCACTGCTGCCGGGTCTGTATGCTGCGCGTCAGGGCATCGATCTCATGCTGATCTGTACTGCCGCCAGCCAGCGTCAGGATACCGAGCTAGCGGCTAACGCGCTGCGCGAATGGCATATCCATCAAACCGTGGCCGCCAGCGGTGAAAAGCCTCGCCTGATTTGGGCGATTACCCCGCACGATGCGCGTTACCAGCAGCAGCAGATTAATGTTGATGAAGCCGTGCAGCGTCAGATTGGGCAACCAGGACAGAGCTGGGGCTCGATGCTGGCGCTGGATCGCGCTGGCGTTGATCGTATGGGCAGCTGGCTGCAGGATGAAATGCAGCCGGAGGCGCGTCGTGATCGTCTGGCCCAGCAGTTGAGCACCTTGCAGCAAAAGCTGGTGGAACGTTTACAGCCGTGGACGGAATCCACTGCCACACCAGAACAGGCGGCACGCAAGCAGGCGATTTCCGATACCTTGCTGAAATGCTTGCAACATCGTACCGGGCTGCACGGCGAACTGCTGGAGCGTTTGCAGCCTTCGCGCGAAGCGGTGCGTCAGCTGTGGCTGAGCCAGAGCAGCGGCAACGTCGCGCAGCACAGCGCAAAAGCCGCAGCGGCTGAGCAGAGCTATTTTGGTATTGGCTTTGAATTTGACCTGTTTAAAGATGAACCGGTTGCTCCTGCCGAACCGCGCAACGGCAGCGGCCAGCGCGATCAGCAATTCCCGCAGCAGGTGTTTGCGCTATGGCTTGAGCATCTGCGCCAGCTGCCAGAAAGCCGTAGCCTGCTGGCGCTGCTGAATGTGGATAAACCGACCATGGAATTGCTGGTGGAAGAGCTGATTACCGCCAGCTTCCGCCTGAAAGTATTGAGCAAACTGCAAAGCGCGCTTAACGAACCGGATGCTCAGGCCAGCGCACATGAAGCGCGTACCGATCGTCAGGTCTCGCGCGCCATGACAGTTTTAGGTGATTTTGTCGCCTGGCTCGGCTTCCTGCAGCGGCCGGAGAACGAGCGGCCTGAGAGTCGTGTTAATCGTGGGCAAACCATCTTCGCACGTCCGCCTGCACCCAGCGTGAGCTTCTCGCCAGGCCAGCGTCTAACGCGTTTGTCAGCCGCACCCGCCAATCATACTGCGTATTACATCTATGACTGGCTGGTGGGATTAAATTCGCTGATCGTGGAAAACAACGGCTATACCGGCGGCGGCGATCTGCCGGCGAATGCACGTCAGATGCTGACTATTTTGCTGCTGCCACTGCACGCGTAATCAGTCCTGAATCAGGCGCAGCTCGCCCTGCAGCTGCTGCGCCGCTTCTTCAATCAGCGCCAATACCGGCGCAAACTCCGCTTCACTCGCCTGTTCAACATGGCAGAGATGCAGTTCCGCCGGCAGTTCAATACCGCCGGTCAGCCAGTCCCACAGTGCATCCAGATTGCAGCCAAACTCACCGCTGCAGCCGCTTTGCGCCACAAACTCACGGTAAAACGCCTGGCGATCGGCCAACTGCTGGAAATCAAAAGAGAGCGTCAACATGGTTAGTTCACCTGTTTGAAGCTGCGATAGTGATCGGTGGTGAGAAAAATCAGGCCATCAGAAGAGTAAAGCAGACGATCGGCATCGCGGTGGCCGCAGTCGTAATTCACATCGGCTTCATACCACTGCCTTCCTTGTTGCATTGGCAGGCGCTGCTCACGATTGCTAAAACGATCGCCACCAATCGCCCGGCCCGGCAATACGTTACACAAATCGCCTTTGCTCGGGTTCCAGCCCTGACGACGCGCTTCACCTTTGGTGAGATATAAATCAGGGAGTTTATGATGCTGCTGCAGCCAGCGAGCGACGGTATTGGCCTCGGTGAGTTGCGCAATGTCGGCATTATGTGCAGCAGTTTTACCGCCTAAATGCGGTTTCAGCCCGGCCCATGTCGCAGCCAGCGCGAGTATCAATCCAATCCAGAGTTTCTTTGACATAGTGACATCCTGAGAAGCAGGACGCCGATAATAGCAGTTTTATCGCGGAGAAAAACGCGGGCCAGCATGGCTGGCCCTGGCGGAGGTGTTACTGCATCGCGCTGGCGGCAGGAACGGCATGTCGACGCCATGCACCTGGCGCAACACCGAACTGGCGTTTAAAGCTGCGATTGAACGACTGCTGCGAATCAAATCCCAGTGAGATTGCCACATTGAGGATCGGTTCGTTGGTGGTCGTCAGACGGTCCGCCGATTTTTTCAGTTTCTTATTACGGATGTACTCACCCAGCGGATAGCCGGTGTGCTCTTTGAACATACGCTGCAGGTGCCATTTCGAGTAACCGGCGCGCCCTGCTACGGTGTCCAGATCCAGACGTGCTTCAATGTTGTTATCAATCCAGTCGATCAGATCGTGAATAAATGCGTCGCTCATCATCCCATTCTCTCCCGTCGCCTTAACGAACAGTATCAGTATCAGTTGCAATTACACTTTAAGGGTGACTGACTATGACATTTAATGCAAGTTTTATTATTGCATTAAATGCCGCACTCGCCGTAGGGGCTTTCCCCCTCTGAAACGAATTGATCAAAACAGCACATAAAGTGTATCAGATATTCTTGCAGATGCGGTTTGCAGAAGCCTACACTCATCGCGTTTTAATGCAATCTTAAAAGTTGCAGATTTTTCGTACATGTCCTTTCTTTTTTCACACCAAAGCGGAATAACAACAATGCATCTGCAAACATATGGGGTTCGTCGGGCGGTAAGCCTGTCAGGAGTGGTGTTGCTGGGAAGCCTGCTGGCCGGTTGCGATCGAGGTGTGGCGCAAAACGCTCCCCCGCCCCCACCCGAAGTGAGTGTCGCGCAGGTGGTTGAACAAAAAGTCAGCCAGTGGGATAGCTTCAATGGTCGCTTTGAAGCGGTGCAAAGTGTGCAACTGCGCCCCCGCGTTTCTGGCTACATCGATCAGGTTAACTATCGCGAAGGCGATGACGTCAAAAAGGGTCAGGTGCTGTTCACCATCGATGACCGCACCTATCGCGCCACGTTAGAACAGGCGCAGGCTGAACTGGCCACGGCGCGCAGTCAGGCTTCGCTGGCACGCAGTGAATCAGCGCGTACCGATAAACTGATTGGCACTAACGTTGTATCCCGTGAAGAGTGGGAACAGCGTCGTTCTGCCGCCAGCCAGGCGCAGGCCAACGTGCTCTCCGCACAGGCCGCCGTGGATATGGCGCAGTTGAACCTCGACTTTACCCGCGTCACCGCACCGATTGATGGCCGCGCCAGCCGCGCGATGATCACCACCGGTAACCTGGTGACCGCCGGTGACAGTGCCAGCGTGCTGACCACGCTGGTGTCGCAGGATCGTATGTATGTCTATTTCGATGTCGATGAAGCCACCTATCTGCAGTATCAGGCGATGGCACGTCAGGGACAAAATCGCGGTTCGCTGCCGGTAGAAATCGCACTGACTGGTGAACAGGGTTATCCGCATCACGGCACCGTCGATTTCCTCGATAACCAACTCACAGCCAGCACTGGCACCATTCGCATGCGCGCCTCGCTGGAGAATCATGAACGTCAATTTACGCCCGGTCTGTTTGCTCGCGTGCGTCTGCCGGGCAGTGCCGCGTTTAACGCGCTGTTAGTGGACGATAAAGCAGTGCTGACCGATCAGGATCGTAAATACGTGTATGTGGTCGATGCGCAGGGTAAAGCCGAGCGTCGTGATATTCAGGCTGGCGAATTGGCTGATGGCCTGCGCATTGTGCAATCCGGTTTGAAGCCGGGTGACAAAGTGATCGTCAATGGTCTGCAGAAAGTCTTCATGCCTGGCATGCCGGTGAAAGCTCAGCCGGTGGCAATGCGCTCCGCTCAATAATAATCGAGACTGCCTGTTATGGATTTCTCCCGCTTTTTTATCGACCGACCGATCTTCGCGGCGGTGCTGTCGATTTTGATATTTACTACCGGACTGATCGCCATACCGCTGCTGCCGATCAGTGAATATCCCAATGTGGTGCCACCCAGCGTGCAGGTGCGCGCAGAGTATCCTGGTGCCAACCCCAAAGTGATTGCAGATTCGGTGGCAACGCCGCTGGAAGAGGCGATCAACGGGGTCGAAAACATGATGTACATGAAATCGGTAGCCGGTTCTGATGGCGTGCTGGTCACCACGGTGACCTTCCGTCCGGGTACCGATCCCGATCAGGCACAGGTTCAGGTGCAGAACCGTGTGGCGCAGGCGGAAGCCCGTTTGCCAGAAGAAGTGCGTCAATTGGGTCTGACCACCCAGAAGATGTCGCCGACGCTGACGCTGGTGGTGCACATGTTCTCGCCGAAGGGCAAGTATGACTCACTGTATCTGCGCAACTACGCCACGCTGAAGGTGAAAGATGAGCTGGCGCGCCTGCCGGGCGTCGGTCAGATTCAGATCTTCGGTGCCGGTGAGTACGCCATGCGCGTGTGGCTCGATCCCAACAAGGTGGCGTCTCGCGGTATGACGGCCTCGGATGTGGTCAGTGCCATGCAGGAGCAGAACGTGCAGGTGTCTGCCGGCCAGTTAGGCGCGGAACCGACCAAAAAGGCCAGCGACTTTCTGCTGTCGATTAACACGCAGGGACGTCTGGAGAGCGAAGAACAGTTCGGCAATATCATCCTGAAAACCGCCGATGACGGCTCGCTGGTGCGCCTGCGTGACGTGGCACGTATTGAGATGGGTTCCGGCAGCTACGCCCTGCGTTCGCAGTTGAACAACAAAGACGCGGTGGGTATCGGTATCTTCCAGGCACCGGGCGCTAACGCCATCGATCTGTCTAACGCCGTGCGTGACAAGATGGCCGAACTGGCCACCCGCTTCCCGGATGATGTGCAGTGGGCCGCGCCGTACGACCCAACGGTGTTCGTGCGCGACTCGATCCGCGCCGTGGTGCAAACGCTGTTTGAAGCGATTGTGCTGGTGGTGCTGGTGGTGATCCTGTTCCTGCAAACCTGGCGCGCCTCCATCATCCCGTTGCTGGCAGTGCCGGTTTCGGTGGTGGGTACCTTCAGTGTGCTGTATCTGCTCGGCTTCTCACTCAACACCCTGAGTCTATTCGGGTTGGTGTTGGCCATCGGCATCGTGGTCGATGACGCCATCGTGGTGGTCGAAAACGTCGAACGTAATATCGCGATGGGCCTGTCGCCGACGGCGGCAGCGCATCAGGCGATGCGAGAAGTGTCGGGGCCGATTATCGCTATCGCGCTGGTGCTGTGTGCGGTGTTCGTGCCGATGGCGTTCCTGTCGGGCGTGACCGGTCAGTTCTACAAGCAGTTTGCGGTGACGATCGCCATCTCCACGGTGATTTCCGCCATCAACTCACTGACGCTCTCTCCGGCGCTGGCCGCCAAGCTGCTGAAAGCGCACGACGCGCCGAAAGATATGCCGACGCGGCTAATTGATCGCTTGCTCGGTTGGCTGTTCCGTCCGTTCAACCGCTTCTTCCAGCGCAGTTCCGATGGCTATGAGTCGATGGTGGGCAAAACGCTGCGTCGTCGTGGCGCGGTGTTTGGCGTGTATGTGCTGTTACTGGCGGGCGCGGGCTTTATGTTCCACACCGTGCCAGGCGGCTTTATCCCCACGCAGGATAAGCTGTACCTGATTGGTGGCGTGAAAATGCCGGAAGGCTCGTCACTGGCGCGCACCGATGAAGTGATTCGTAAGATGAGCGAGATCGGCATGAATACCGAAGGCGTGGCGTATTCCGTCGCCTTCCCTGGTCTGAACGCGTTGCAGTTTACCAATACGCCGAATACCGGAACCGTGTTCTTTGGCCTGAAGCCGTTCAACGAGCGTACCCGCAGCGCGGCGGAAATTAACGCCGAGATCAACGCGAAAATATCCAAAATCCAGCAAGGCTTTGGCTTCTCGATTATGCCACCGCCGATTCTGGGTCTGGGGCAAGGTTCGGGTTATTCGCTGTATGTGCAGGATCGTGCAGGCTTAGGGTACGGCGCACTGCAAACCGCCATCAATACCTTGTCCGGTGCGGTGATGCAGACACCTGGCATGATGTTCCCGATCTCCTCCTATCAGGCCAACGTACCGCAGCTGGATGTGCAGGTGGATCGTGATAAAGCCAAGGCGCAAGGCGTTTCGCTGACCGATCTGTTTAGCACCTTGCAGGTGTATCTGGGTTCTTCTTACGTCAACGACTTCAACAAGTTTGGTCGTACCTGGCGTGTGATGGCGCAGGCAGACGGGGATTTCCGTAACAGCGTGCAGGATATTGCCAATCTGCGTACCCGTAACAATCAGGGCGAGATGGTGCCAATTGGCAGTATGGTGAACATCACCACCACCTACGGCCCCGATCCGGTGATTCGTTATAACGGCTATCCGGCGGCGGACTTGATTGGTGATGCCGATCCACGCGTGCTCTCTTCAGCGCAGGCAATGGAGAAGCTGGCAGCGATGTCGGGCCAGGTATTGCCGAACGGCATGAACATCGAATGGACCGACCTGAGCTATCAACAGGCCACGCAAGGCAACACTGCGTTTATCGTCTTCCCGGTCGCCGTGCTGTTGGCGTTCCTGGTGCTGGCGGCGCTGTATGAGAGCTGGACGCTGCCGTTGGCGGTAATCCTGATTGTACCGATCACCATGCTGTCGGCGCTGGTTGGCGTGTGGCTCACCGGCGGCGATAACAACGTGTTTGTGCAGGTTGGTTTGGTGGTGCTGATGGGGCTGGCGTGTAAGAACGCCATTCTTATTGTCGAGTTCGCCCGTGAACTGGAGATGCAAGGTAAAGGGATTGTCGAGTCGGCGCTTGAAGCCTGTCGCCTGCGTCTGCGTCCGATTGTGATGACCTCCATCGCCTTTATTGCCGGGACCGTTCCGCTGATTCTGGGCGAAGGTGCCGGTGCCGAAGTGCGCGGCGTCACCGGGATTACTGTGTTCTCGGGCATGTTGGGCGTGACGCTGTTTGGTCTGTTCCTGACGCCGGTATTTTACGTGACCTTGCGTAAACTGGTGACGCGTAAGCAGCCGGATGCGGAAGTGCAGACGGTGTAACTCTGTTTTGCGGTAAAGTGAGGCGGCCGAGGATGGCCGCCTTTTTTATAGGGGAACGAAAAGCTGGAAGCAGGCACCCGGCGCGGGTTTCAATGCAATGTCGCCGCGATGCAACTGCAACATGCGACGAACGATGACCAGCCCCAAGCCACCATTATCGCGACGATCCGGATCGATGATGGAGGGACGTTCAAACAGTGTTTGACTGACTTCCGGTGAGATACCCGGACCGTTGTCTTCCAACTCCATCATCACTTTTTCCCCTTCCAGCCACAGACGCAGGGTAATATTTCCACCCGACGGCGTATGACGGATGGCGTTATCGACCAGATTGGTCAGAACACGCTCAATCATCGACATATCCGCGTCGATCATCGGTAATCCCGAGGCGATATCAACAGACAAATGCAGGCTGGATTTTTTCAACGCCAGCTCAAATTTCTGGATGACGTCCTGAACCAAATCCGGCAGAGAAAAGCGTTCGTACTGTGGCGTGACGACGCCATGTTCCAGCCGTGCTAATTCAAACAGTTGCTGCGCGAGCATGCCGACCTTTTCACTTTGCGTCAGAGCAATCTGTAAATATCGGCTGCGCTCCGCTTCGGTCAAGCTGCCGGCTTTCACTGCCAGCGTCTCCAGATAACCCTGAATCGACATCAAGGGTGTGCGCAAGTCATGCGAAATGTTGGCGACAAACTCACGACGCTGCTGGTCTTTAAGCTCCAGCGTTTGTACCTGAGCGTCAATACGCTTCGCCATCTCGATAAAGGCGTTTTGCAGCTGCGCCACTTCATCCTGCTGCGTTGATTGGGGTAAGGCGGCAAAGCGTTGCAATGCATCCTCACCCGCTGTCACCTTTTGTGTCAGCTGTCGCACCGGTCTCGTGACCCAATAATAGGCGGCCGCACCCGCCATCAACCCGAGCAGCACAATCACCACTACCGACCAAAGCATGGCGCTGCGCAGCACGGACATTTTTACCCCCTGCTGCAGTTGTTGATAATTCTCCCCCTGCAGAATAACGTAGAGATAACCCACGGTGCTGTTGCCATTAACAATCGGGGCCACACTGAACACCTTTAGCGCAGAAGAAGAGCGAGGATCGTCACCATACACCGGCAACGGCGCCCCATTCAGCCACTTTTGCAGCGGCCGGACGTCAATGCGATCTCGGTGCACATGCCCGGCTGGCGCATCATTGGCCAGAATGTTGCCCTGCGCATCCAGCAGATAAACTTCCACGCTCGGATTGTAGGACATCATCTGACCGAAAAGCTGTTTAAGCGCTGGTGCGTCGGTATTTCCGGCATTCATCAAGGCGCTACTTTTGGCGATCGAAGCGGCCAGATCCCGCGATAAGTTCTGAATCATGGCATCGCTGTACTGCTGACGATTGTTATCCTGAATCAACAGGATCAGCGTACTGCTGATCAGTAGCATCAGGGCAAACACCAGCGTCAAACGCTGCGTCAGTGACAAGCGCTTCATGAAGCCTGATCTCCCTCTTCGTGCACCACGAATTTGTAGCCCTGCCCCCACACCGTCAGAATCCAACGCGGCTCTGCTGGCGTCGCTTCAATTTTGAGGCGGAGTCGATTGATGTGGGTATTGACCGTGTGCTCGTAGCCTTCATGCTGGTAACCCCACACCAGATTTAGCAGGCTAAGACGCGAAAAGACCTTTCCTGGATGGCGGGCAAAATGATAGAGCAGCTCGAATTCGCGTGGCGTCAGTTCAATCAGCGTCTGCGCCAGTCGAACCTCACGGGCTAGCGGATCAATGCTCAGGCTACCGAGGCGGAGATTTCCCCCATCCTGACGCTGATTTTGGCTCATCGCTTCCTGGCGGCGGAAAAGTGCTTTAACGCGCGCCACCAGTTCCAGCATCGAGAAGGGCTTAGTCAAATAGTCATCTGCGCCCAGCTCCAGCCCCAGCACACGATGCACTTCACTGGCTCGGGCGCTGATCATCACAATCGGCGTGTAGTGCGGCATATTGCGCGCGCGGCGACACAGTTCCAGTCCATCAACGCCGGGCAGCATAATGTCGAAGATCAGCGCATCCCAACGCTGGCTTTCCAGCAGCTGACTGCCCCTATCACCATCCGCCGCATGCGTAATATCAAAGCCTTCGTCACGCAGATGAATGTGCAACAGTTCGGCAATATTGCCATCGTCTTCAACGATTAAGATCTTCTTCGCCATATTGAACACCTCAATGAACATCCTTTAAATCTTATACAGAATTGTCCCCCCGAGTTATCACATTTTGTTTAACTCTGCGTGAGGACTCTGTGATCAATAACGGCGCAAAGTCTCTTCATTCCAAACAGCATAGCAATATGCAGAGGTGCAGAATGAAACGTGCTCCCGGTCAAATTATTCATCCGCTGTGGTTGCGAATGACTCACTGGATCAATGCCGTTGCTATGATATTGATGATTCTCAGTGGCTGGCGAATATATAACGCGTCTCCATTATTTCCGTTTTCCTTTCCAAACGGATATACCCTGGGAGGGTGGCTGGGTGGCGCACTGCAATGGCATTTTGCGGCAATGTGGCTCTTTGCCGGTAATGGCGTGTTATATCTCACACTGAATCTACTGAGCGGCCGTTTTCGCCAACGTTTTCTGCCACTGAGCATTGCTCAATTAGGGAAAGATGGCTTATCTGCATTAAAAGGACATCTTAGCCATCACGATCTGCGCCAATATAATATGGTGCAGAAGTTCGCATATATGCTGGTTGTCGCCGATGGCGTGTTATTAGCTGCTTCAGGATTAGTGTTATGGAAGTCGGTGCAATTCGCATTCCTGCGAGAAATATTGGGCGGCTATGATACTGCACGCTACATCCACTTCTTTGCCATGACCTTTTTATGCGCCTTTGTTGTCATTCATCTGATCATGGTGGCGCTGGTGCCTAAAACATTATTACTGATGACACGCGGACGCTGAAACATGACGATTAAAAAGAATGAACGTTCAAACAGTGAAACCGATGCCATGTTAAAAGACGCCACAACGCTATTGGCAAAGCGGCTATCGGGCCATTCGCGTCGTCAGTTTCTGCGCATGGGCTTAACTGCGGGCGGCGTGGCGCTGCTGACCGGATGTGACCTCGACAATAATCCCGACATCGAAAACGTATTAAGCCGCATGTCGCGCTTTAATGACCGTATTCAGGGATGGTTATTCAGCGGTTATCAAATGGCGCCAGAATATACTTTAAAAGATATTACGCGACCCTTCCCGTTTAATGCTTTTTACGGTGAAGAAGATATTCCGCAGGTCAACGGTGATGATTACCAGTTGCAACTTACCGGTTTAATACGTGATAAACGCAGCTGGCGACTGCCTGAGTTATATAAACTATCCCAGCATGAACAGATTACCCGCCATATTTGCGTAGAAGGATGGAGCGCGATTGGCCGCTGGGGCGGTGTGCGTTTTAGTGACTTCCTGCAACTGATTGGGGCTGACACCAAAGCGAAATATGTCAGCTTCCGCTGCGCGGATGATTATTACACCAGTATTGATATGGCGACCGCATTGCATCCGCAAACCTTATTAGCCCTAAGTTGGGATGGCCGCATATTACCGCCGGAATACGGTTATCCCATGAAATTACGCATTCCAACCAAACTGGGCTACAAAAACCCCAAGCACATTATTTCAATTGAAATCACCAACCGCTTTACCGGTGGCTACTGGGAAGACCAGGGCTATAACTGGTTTGGCGGTAGTTAATCTCCCCAAAACCCTGAAAGGAAATGAAGATGAAAAATATTATTGCAACTGTATTCGCTGGCGCACTGTTGATGGCTTTCTCTGGTGCTTATGCTGCTGACAATATGGCGAAAGATGGCATGCAGAATGATAGTGCTATGTCCCATGACGGCATGAAGAAAGATCACATGAAAAAACCGATGAAGAAACATGACAGCATGAAGAAAGATGGCATGTCTAAGGATGGCATGGCGAAAGACGGTATGGCAAAAGATGATATGTCTAAGGACGGGATGTCTAAGTAACAGTGTCGGTTACCGGGCTAATGTCCGGTAACCGTTTTACTGCTTTCAGCAGGATTTTTTGCAGAGATCTTCGATTTCGAGATCGGGCAGTTCACCGCAGCTGCTGGTGTTGTGTTTCTTCAGCTCTGCCAGTGCATCGGCCACGGTGCGCGTCTCCAGCACTTTCAACGAGGCTTCTTCTGCCTCTTCAGCAATCGATTTGAAGTACCAGCACAGGTTGGCACTCACCAGACAGCGCGGTGCCACATCCGGACGCGAAGCCCAGAGTTTTTTATCTTCGATCACAGAAGTATAAATATCGCGCAGCGTGATCTCCGCGGCAGTACGACCGAGATGAATCGAACCGGTACGGCCAAGCGTAGAGACAATGATGCCATCACGTGTTAACGGAACCATCAGTTTCCGAATGAAACTGGGGTTCGCTTCAAGACCATAAGCCAAAATGGCACTGGTCGAGCGTTTGCCCAGTTGCTCCGCCATCGCTACGCTCAAAACCATCTGCAAAGCTGTCGGGAAGCGGTAATCAAGCATTTCTGTATCCTGAGTTGCGGTTTATCTTATTGTTTTTATGCCGCGGCAGTGAGTAATCAATGAGCAATAAATATAACAAACACTGTTGCTTTTTAGAAGCGAGCGACTGTGATCAAGGCACGTATTCATCATTTGATCAGGCAGAAGCGCACAGGCTGCTTAGTTTACGGCTCCCTTTTGCGGTTGTGGGTTGGGTGCAGGCAATTTCTGCTTCAGCACGCCCACCAACAACACGTTCACTAACGCCAGCAGGCACAGCAGCCATAATGTGGCATTCGCCCCGAGCTGCTGAAAAACATATCCCCCTACCAGCGGCGTTAATGCCTGGCCAATCAGTGCCGGACGCGCCATGCGCCCTACCACAATGGCGTAGGCCTCTGGTTTGACCATCACCAGCGGTAAAGTTCCCCGCACTATCGCACGCAAACCATTTCCGGCGCCGTACAGCACCATACTGACCAGCGCAAACTGCGGATACAGGGTCAGCAACAGCAGCCCGATCGCCACCAATCCAACCGAAAAAAATGTCGTCCAGATCGGATGTCCCCGTTTGAACGCGATATCCACAATCCGCGAACCGACCTGGCAAGGGCCGAGAATCGCGCTGATGGCTAAGGCGGCAGTCAATGAGTGACCGCTGGCTTGTAACAGACTAATCAACTGCACCGAAATAGCCGTCATAATCACCGAAGCGAGGGTAAAAATGCTGCATAACAACCAAAACAGCGACGGTGCCAGATCACCATTGGCGTTACGCTGTTTTGTCGCAGCTTTAACAATGGGCTTAACCGGCGCAGGCAGTGCATACCTATAGGCAGGCAGCACGGTGAGGCTTAACAGCGCGGCAATGGCGAAACAGGCGCCGCGCCAGTCAAGCCAGTGAATCAGCAGCGCGGTGCCAGGCCACACTAGCGTGGTACAAAAGCCGGAAATGAGGGTAATGCCGGTAATCGCGCCGCGAGCCTGTCCACCGTAGAGCGTTCCGAGGGTGGCAAATAGAGAGTCGTATAAACCCATCGCCATTCCGATGCCGATAATCAGCCAGGCAAAGAGAAACAGCAGCAGATGGTGGCTCAATCCCATGATCACCAGGCCCAGCGCCATCACCGCCCCACTCGACGCCAGCAGCACGCGGCCATAACTGCCCGCAATCAGGCGGCCACTTAAGGGTGCTAACAGGCCAGAAACCAAAATGCCCAAAGACAATGCGCCATATACCCACTGCTGAGACCAGCCGGTTTCCGCAACAATCGGATTCGCCATCACGGCCATAAGATAAAACGAACCGCCCCAAGAAAGGATTTGAACCCATCCCAGTGTCACGATGGCAGGAACCGCAGGTTTAGGGTGATGCTCCACGACAATTTTCCGTTAGCAGGCAAAGCGTTGTTATAACATGTTCATCCTGCTGGAAAAATGCTTGTGTGCCCTGCTTCGCGAAATCACGCTAGCATAGTGGAAGATTGGCACCAAATACGATAAGTTAGATGGTATGTTGTAACTATGGAGCGTAACATGTCTCGCTATGATTTGGTTGCCGATTTGCATGAGTGCGTTAACGCGCTAGAGCTGGGTCTCAGCACCCTGCGTCAACAGGTGGAACAGCAACCGTTGCTGATTGCGCGTGCCTTTAGTTTGCCCGAGATCGAAAAAGGCCACGAAAATGATGAGATTGAGCGCATCGCCGTGACTCAGCATCTCGGCCAGAAAGCACGTGACATGGCGCTGTCTCACTACTGTCGTCTGTTTATGCAGCACCAGTCGGAAAAACTCAGCACCAAGGCTGCGGTGCGCTTGCCTGGCGCTATCTGTATTGAAGCGGATGAAGCCGTCAGCGAGCACATCAGCCAGCAGGTGGCCGATATCAATGCGCTTAAGCTGCGCCTTGAGCACCTGATTACCGTGGAATCTGGCTTGCCGAGTGAGGCGCGCTTTGAGTTTGTCCACCAGCATCTACGCGGTTTAATCACTCTGAACGCCTATCGCAGCGTGACCTTGCTGCACGCGCCGGATAGCTTGCGCTTTGGCTGGGCGAATAAGAACATCATTAAGAATCTCACGCGTGAAGCCGTGGTCGAACAGCTGGAACGCAGCCTGAAGGCAAACCGTGCGCAAGCGCCCTGGACGCGCGAACAGTGGGCAGAGAAAGTCCAGCAAGAGCTGGAGATGATTCTGTCACTGCCTGCCGATGCCAAACTCAAAATCAAACGTCCGGTTAAGGTGCAGCCGATTGCCCGCGTCTGGCGCGCCAGTAACAAAAAACAGGTGCAACTCGCCTGCCCTTCACCGCTGCTGGTGCTGTGTCGGGATAAGACTCAGGTGCCGATTTTAGGGGAATTGCTGGATTACGATGCTGATAACGTCACGCATCGTCATAAGCCGTTGGCGCAGCCGCTGCATTTGGTGATCCCACGGCTGCACTTGTGGAGTGACAAGCTTTAATAAAGAAGCGGCCCTCAGGCCGCCTCTGTCATCGCCAATCATCGCTGAACTGAGCGGCATTAACCCTCAGTTATCGTGATAATTACTGCTTCATACTGCCAACCATCTCTTCAGGACGCACCCACTCGTCAAACTGTTCTTCGGTCAGATAACCGAGCTTCAGCGCCGAGCCTTTCAGCGTCAGCCCTTCTTTATGGGCTTTCTTCGCGATTTCCGCCGCTTTGTCATAACCGATATGTGTATTCAGCGCCGTCACCAGCATCAGCGACTCATTCAGCAACTGATCGATACGCTCGCGCACCGGTTCAATGCCCACCGCACAGTGATGGTTGAAGCTGTCCATCCCGTCGGCCAGCAAGCGAATTGACTGAAGGAAGTTGTGGATCACCATTGGACGGAACACGTTCAACTCAAAGTTGCCCGAAGCACCACCAATATTCACCGCAACGTCGTTACCCATCACCTGGCAGCACAGCATGGTTAGCGCTTCACACTGGGTTGGGTTCACTTTACCTGGCATGATTGAGCTGCCCGGTTCGTTTTCTGGAATGGCGAGTTCGCCAATACCACAACGCGGACCCGATGCCAGCCAGCGCACATCGTTGGCGATTTTCATCAGCGACGCCGCCAGTCCTTTCAGCGCGCCGTGTGCATGCACCAAGGCATCACAGGTCGCCAGCGCTTCAAATTTATTCGGCGCAGTCACAAAGGGTTGTTGCGTCAGATCGGCCAGCGCTTTCGCCACGCGAACCGCATACTCTGGATGGGTGTTTAAACCGGTGCCAACCGCAGTGCCACCCAGAGCCAGTTCGGCCACGTGTGGAATGCTGTGTTCGATGTGCTTGAGGTTATGCTCCAGCATTGCCACCCAGCCAGAAATTTCCTGGCCTAGCGTCAATGGCGTGGCGTCTTGCAGATGGGTACGACCAATCTTCACGATGTCTTTGAAAGCTTCAGACTTCTCGCTCAGGGTCTTTTTCAGCACATGAATTTGCGGAATCAGCTGCTCCCGCACGGCGATGACCGCGGCCACGTGCATGGCGGTGGGGAACACATCGTTGGAGCTTTGGCTCTTGTTGACGTCATCGTTTGGGTGCACCAAACGCGACATGCCACGCTCGCCGCCGAGAATTTCACTGGCGCGGTTGGCCAGCACTTCGTTCATGTTCATGTTGGTCTGGGTACCGGAACCGGTCTGCCAGATGGCCAGCGGAAACTCTTCACTGTGTTTATCAGCCAGCACTTCGTCAGCCGCTTTCAGAATCGCTTCTGCTCGTTCAGCCGGAAGCAGGCCGAGATCGCGGTTCACCTGTGCTGCTGCGCGTTTGGTCAACGCCAAAGCATGCACCAATGCGACGGGCATCTTCTCGGTTGAGATACGGAAATGTTCCAGCGAACGCTGGGTTTGTGCCCCCCACAACTTATCTGCCGGTACTTCGATCGGTCCCATTGAATCTTTTTCAATGCGATTCGCTGCCATGACTACGTCTCCTTAGCTCAGATTAGAGGTTTCCGCTCAGGTCGTCTTCCCGCGACGCCGTTGAGCGAGCAAGATTGTCACATACAAGAAATTAACATTATGCGAGCCCATCGCGTTTATTGCACTTGTTGATGTATTTTGTATGGCACTTTCTGCTTTAATAAGCCTATTTACTTACGGTTATTAAGGGTAAACGATGCAAAAAATGAACAATTCGCTGCAAAATTACGCTTGGGGCAGCAAAACTGCGCTGACCGAACTTTACGGCATTGAGAACCCACAAGGATTACCGATGGCGGAGCTGTGGATGGGCGCTCATCCGAAGAGTCCGTCAACCGTTGAGATCAACGGTGAAACGCGTTCCCTGCGCGATGTCATCAATGATGACCAAACCGCAGCCTTAGGCGCGGCCGTCGCACAGCGTTTCGGTGAGCTGCCGTTTTTGTTTAAAGTGCTGTGTGCCGATCAGGCTTTATCGATTCAGGTCCACCCAAGCAAAGCCGCAGCCGAAGAGGGTTTTGCGCGCGAGAATGCCGCCGGGATTCCTATTGGCGCTGCTGAGCGCAACTACAAAGACGCGAATCACAAGCCGGAATTGGTGTATGCCCTGACCCCTTTCCAGGCGATGAACGGCTTCCGCGAGATGCACGAAATTGTCTCACTGCTTGAGCCCGTGGCCGGTGCCCATCCGCAGATCGCTCACTTCCTTGAAAAACCCGATGAGGCAAGCCTCGCCAAACTGTTCTCCACCCTGTTGTCGTTAAAAGACGAGCCGAAATCACTGGCGTTGGCGGTGCTGAAATCTGCCCTCAACTCACGCGGTGGCGAACCCTGGCAGACCATCAAAAGCATTGCGGCAGATTATCCGGATGATACTGGTTTGTTCTCACCGTTATTACTGAACGTCATTACCCTGCAGCCTGGCGAAGCCATGTTCCTGTTTGCCGAAACGCCGCACGCCTATTTGAAAGGCGTAGCACTCGAAGTGATGGCGAATTCCGATAACGTCCTGCGCGCAGGCCTGACGCCAAAATTCATCGATATCCCTGAGTTGATGGCAAACCTGAAGTTCGAGGCCAAGCCCGCGGCCACCTTATTGACTCAGCCTCAGCAAGTGGGCGACACGCTGAGCTTCCCGATTCCGGTGGATGATTTTGCCTTTGCCATCCATGCTCTTTCCGCCACGCCACAGCCGTTAGCGCAACAGAGTGCGGCGCTGCTGTTTTGCATCGAAGGTCAGACGGTGGTTGAGAAGGCCGGTGAGCAACTCGTGTTGAAGCCCGGTGAGTCGTGCTTCGTTGCCGCCAATGAATCCCCGGTTAAGGTGGCGGGCACAGGACGCCTGGCGCGGGTCTACAACGCGCTCAGCTGATCCGGCTGACGATGCCAGCATTAACTGCTATTCTTTCAAACTATTACTTTAAAACGCCTACGGGCGTTTTTCTTCACCGTCGCACCCCAAGCAGCGGCGTGCGGACCCAAGGATAAGGACGACTCAGCGATGAAAAAGACCAAGGTTGCCGTAGGTGTCATTGTAGCGATCGGCGTAATCTGGACAGGCGCATCCTGGTTTACCGGCAAGCAGCTGGAAAGCCATATGGATCAGATGTTGCAGAACGCCAACACTCAGCTTAATGCCTATGCGCCAAACGCTCGCCTGACGCTCAGCTATCAGGATTACCAGCGCGGCATCTTCAGCAGCAAAACCAAACTGGTGATTCAGGCCAGTTCACAGACTGAAGACAACCCGCTGCTGAAGCCGGGTCAAAGCATCGTGCTGAACGAAACCATCGACCATGGTCCCTTCCCATTTGCGCAGTTGAAGCGCGGCAGCCTGATTCCGAGCATGGCTTCGGTGCATACCGAGTTGGAAAACACCGATGCGGTGAAGAAACTGTTTGAACTCACCAACGGTAAATCGCTGGTGACCGCTGATACTCGCGTTGGGTACAGCGGTGCCACAGACACGGCACTGGATCTGCTGGCGGTGGATTATAACAATGCGCAGACAGGCGACCGTCTTGCCACCAATGGCGGCACCCTGGAAATCAGCGCGGACAGCAAAGGCGATAAAGTCAGCCTGAATGGCGATTTCTCCAGCATCGCTGTTACCAGCAAAAACCAGGTTGAACAGCCGGTGCTGTTTACTCTCAACGGCCTGAAACTGAGTGGCGATACTCATCTCAGCCCGGAAGGTGTGCGCGTGGGCGATCAGTCCATCAGCCTGGATAAACTCGACGCCAGCATTAACGGCCAGGAAGGTTTGTCATTGCAGAAGCTGGATACCAAATCCTCCTTCGATAATAAAGACGGCAAAATTGGCGGCGATCTGAATATGAACGTCGGCAATATCAGCCTGCAGAAGCAGCCGTTCGGCGAAGCTAAGCTGGCGATGAAGTTTGCACAGTTTGATGCGCAGGCGGTGAAAACCTTCTCAGACAGCTACAACGCGCAAATGCAGGCACTTTTGAACCAGCCCGGTTTGGTTGAGGATCCGGTCCGCTATCAGGCCAGCGTGCAAACCATCCTGAAAAATAATCTGCCAACGCTGCTGAAGGGTTCACCCACCGTCAGTATCGCGCCGCTGAGCTGGAAAAACGATAAAGGGGAAAGCACCTTTAACCTCAGCGTTGGCTTTAACGATCCGGCTACCGTTACCGGTGAAGCGCAGAATCTCGGTGCCGCGGTGGATCGCGTGCTGAAAACGCTGGATGGCAAGCTGAACATCAATATGCCAATGGCTACCGAAGCGATGCGTCATGTTGGTCTGGCCGAAGGTTATCAGAGCGACGATGCGCAGAAGCTGGCGGATCAGCAGGTGAAAGGCCTGGCGGCAATGGGCCAGATGTTCCGTTTGACGCAGCAGCAGGATGACAACATCACCACCAGCCTGCAATACGGCAACGGTCAGGTAACGATGAACGGCGACAAGATGTCACTGGAGCAGTTCTTGTCTCGCTACATGCTGGGTGCGCAGACCAGCGAAGGGATGCCGGAGTAACGGCGATTTACCTGCGGCGCGAGCTATCGCGCCGCTAAACGCCCCGCACCAATTGCGGTGGCACAATTAATGTTTGTACTTCCGCTTCCGGCTGCGCCAGTCGTTGCAACATCCTCTCCCCCGCTCGCCTTCCAACATCACGCGCTTCGCTACTGACAAACGTCAGCGAGGAATCATACGACTCACGCTGAGGATCGTCATTAAAGCCGACCAGCGCCAGCTTCTGCGTGAAATAGCTGTCCACCGCATCTTCGCCCAACGAACGTCCACTGTGGATCGCACCAAAATAGCAGCCAAGCGTGGTGCTGGCGTTATGCGCAATAATGGCGGTGATGCGTGGATGATGATGCAGCAGGTCCTGCGTCAATGCCGACACGCTCTGCTGCCGATCGTCACATTCAATGATCCAGTCTGGTCGAAACGGTAAACCGTATTGCAGCAGGGTCGCACAATAGCCGCCAATACGTTCCGCGCGCGTCAGTGAAGAACCCAATCCGCCGACCCACGCGATACGCTGATGCCCCTGACGGATCAGGTACTCCGTCGCGATTCGCGCGGCCTGGCTGTTGTCAGGACGCAAGGAATCAACCTTATCGAGGCTGCTGGCCCGCGCGGCGCAAATGAGCGCAATCTGTTGTTCATGCGCCTGCGCGACCAGCGTTTCCGCCTGCGCAACGGCCCCCCCCAACACAATGCCATCGGCGCCCTGAGCGACCAGAGAATCGAAGCAGCGTTGCAGGTGCTGCCCGTGTTGACCACTTTGCGTCAGCACCAGCACTTTGCCCTGCTGCTCCAGTACTTCGCTCAATCCTGCGGTCATCGCCGCGTAAAATGGCTGGCTGAGATCGCGCACAATCAAACCAATCACACCGCTCTCGCCACCACGCAGGATGGAGGCTGAACGGTTGCGCACATAGCCCAACTGCTCAATCGCCTGATTAACACGCTCGGCGGTGGCAGATGAGATACGTCCTTTACCAGACAGCACTAAAGAGACCGTCGAGACAGAGACGCCCGCCGCCTGCGCGACATCGTGAATAGTGGTTTTAGGCTGAGACATCCGGTTCCGTTTCCAACAACTGATGAAGAAACAAAGAGGTAAAACGTTACACTGATTAGCGCAAAAATAAAGCCTGGGATTAGTCACGCTTTGTGACTATAGCCACAAAACTGCGTGGTAAAACGTTTTATCATTCTTTACCAATTTGATAAATTGCCGCTTTTTAACCAGGAGAGACTATGTCCGCCAGCCGACCCAAAATGTCACTTTGGGAATTTTTCCAGAGTCTGGGTAAAACCTTTATGTTGCCCGTTGCCCTGCTGTCGTTTTGCGGCATTTTATTAGGCATTGGCAGCTCACTCAGCAGTCACGATGTTTTGACGCTGATTCCGATGCTCGATCAGCCCTTCCTGCAATACCTGTTTATCTGGATGGCTAAGCTGGGTTCATTTGCCTTCAGCTATCTGCCGGTGATGTTCGCGATTGCGATTCCGTTGGGCATGGCGCGAGAGAACAAAGGCGTCGCCGCCTTTGCCGGTTTTGTCGGCTACGCAGTGCTGAACCTGAGCGTGAATTTCTGGCTCAACATCAATGGCATTTTGCCGACCACTGATGCGGCGGTGCTGAAAGCCAACAATGTACAAAACATCCTTGGCATTCAGTCGATCGACACCGGCATCCTTGGTGCGGTGATCGTCGGCGTGGTGGTGTTCTGGCTGCATGAACGCTTCCACAACATTCGTCTGCCGGATGCGCTGGCCTTCTTCGGTGGCACCCGTTTTGTACCGATTGTCACCACCGTGGTGATGGGCTTACTCGGTTTAGTGGTTCCGCTGATTTGGCCATTCTTTGCACGAGCCATCACCGGCCTTGGCTGGATGATCAACAGTGCGGGTGAGTTCGGCCCGATGATCTTCGGCACCGGCGAACGTCTGCTGCTGCCGTTCGGTCTGCAACATATTCTGGTGGCGATTATTCGCTTCACCGATGCGGGCGGTACGCTCGATGTCTGCGGTAAGAGCGTCAGCGGTGCCCTCACCATCTTCCAGGCGCAGCTGGCTTGTCCAGATACCCACGGCTTTGCGGAAAGCGCCACGCGCTTCCTGTCGCAAGGCAAGATGCCTGCCTTCCTCGGTGGTCTGCCGGGTGCTGCACTGGCGATTTACCACTGTGCACGTCCTGAAAATCGTCACAAAATTAAAGGGCTGCTGATTTCGGGTGTGGTGGCTTGCGTGGTCGGCGGTACCACCGAACCGATCGAATTCCTGTTCCTGTTCGTGGCACCGGTGTTGTATCTGATCCACGCCCTGTTGACGGGTCTGGGCTTCACCGTGATGGCGATTCTCGGCGTGACCATCGGTAACACCGACGGCAACGTCATCGACTTCTTCGTGTTCGGCGTGCTGCACGGCCTCTCCACTAAATGGTATTGGGTGCCGGTGATTGCAGCGGTGTGGTTTGTGGGTTACTACGCGATCTTCCGTTTTGCTATTACCCGCTTCAATATCAAAACACCGGGTCGCGAAGCAGAAACCAGCAGCGTGGAACAGCAGGTCAGCCGTGCCGGCGTGGGTAAATCGGGTTATAACACCCCGGCAATCCTCGCGGCTCTGGGCGGAGTGGAAAACATCACCTCGCTGGATAACTGCCTGACGCGCCTGCGTCTTACGATTGCGGACATGAGCAAAGTGAACGATGCCGCGTTAAAAGCCAACGGCGCGATTGGTGTGGTGCACCTAAATCAAACCAGCCTGCAAGTGGTGATCGGTCCGCAGGTGCAGTCGGTGAAAGATGAAATGGCACATCTGATGAGCGCGACGGTGTAATGATGCAGAGGTTTGATTTTGACCAGGCCGTGGATCGCCACGGCAGCTGGTGCACGCAGTGGGATTTCGTGGCGGACCGCTTTGGTGTGGAGGGCTTATTGCCCTTCACCATCTCCGATATGGATTTCGCTACGGCGCCCTGCATTATTGAGGCGCTGCAACAGCGGTTAAACCATGGCGTTTTGGGCTACAGCCGCTGGCAGCACGAGGACTTTACCTCCGCCATTCAACACTGGATGCAGCGCCGTTTTGCTACAGAGGTTGAGGCGCAATCGCTGATTTACGGCCCTTCGGTGATCTACATGGTGGCGCACATGCTGCGCCACTGGACAAAACCCGGTGATGAAGTGCTGATTCATACGCCCGCCTACGATGCGTTCTATAACACTATCAACGGTAATCAGCGCCACGTGCTGGAACTGCCGCTACAGCGCCAGGGTAATGACTGGCAGTGTGATATGGCGAAGCTGGACCAGCTGCTGGCGCGACCCGATTGCAAAGTGATGCTGCTGTGCAGCCCGCATAATCCTACCGGCAAAGTGTGGCAGCGTGAGGAGTTACAGCAAATGGCCGCGCTCTGTGCGCGTCACGATGTGAAAGTGATCAGCGATGAAATCCATATGGATATGGTGTTGGGTTCCGCACAGCACATTCCGTGGAGCCAGGTGGCGCAATCCCCTTGGGCGTTATTTACTTCGGCATCGAAGAGTTTCAACATTCCGGCGCTGACCGGCGCGTGGGGCATCATTCCGCATGAAGCCGATCGCCAGGCCTGGTTCCACGCACTAAAGCACCAGGATGGTTTATCATCACCGGCGGTGATGGCCGTCGCGGCGACCATTTCCGCGTATCGCGAGGGTGAAGCCTGGCTGGATGCGTTGCGCGACTACCTGAAGGCGAATATGCAGCATATCGCGCAACGGCTTAATACCGCGTTTCCTGCACTCAACTGGCAACCCCCTGCCGCCACCTATCTGGCATGGATTGATCTCACTCCGCTGGGCATTGATGAACAGACACTGCAACAACGGCTGATTCATCAGTATAAAGTGGCGATCATGCCGGGTTCGACTTACGGTGATGCCAGCCGCGGTTATCTGCGCCTCAACGCGGGTTGCCCACGCAGTAAGCTGGATGACGGGCTGGATCGCCTGATTGCGGCTTTAAAATCGTATTAAATGCGCTCGGATGCTGATTAATTCAGCATCCATTTCACGACTTGCGCAAATCGCTGGCGCTGTTGCGCAAGATGTTTTTATAATGCTCTGCACTTTATGAAACTTTAGCGAGTGCGACATGATTGACCTGAAACTCCCCCTGACCGATATCCACCGCCACCTTGATGGCAACATCCGCGCACAAACCATTCTTGATTTAGGTCGCCAGTTTAATCTCGCGCTGCCAGCCAACTCGCTCGACGATCTGCGTCCGCATGTGCAAGTTACGGCCAATGAACCCGACCTGGTGAGCTTCCTGCAGAAGCTGGATTGGGGCGTGAAAGTGTTGGGCGATTTGGATGCCTGCCGCCGCATTGCGCTGGAAAACGTGGAAGATGCCGCACGTGCCGGTATTCACTATGCGGAACTGCGTTTCTCACCGGGCTATATGGCGATGACACATAACCTGCCGATTGCCGGTGTGGTGGAAGCCGTGATTGATGGCGTGCGCGCTGGCGTGAAACAGTACGGCGTGGATGTGAATCTGATCGGTATTATGAGCCGTACCTTCGGTGACGAAGCCTGCCTGCGCGAACTGGAAGGTTTGCTGGCCCACCGCGATGGCATTACCGCCGTCGATCTGGCCGGTGATGAACTCGGTTTTCCTGGCAGTGAGTTCCTGAGCCACTTCAATCGCGCGCGTGATGCTGGTTTCCGCATTACCGTGCACGCCGGTGAAGCTGCCGGTCCGGAAAGCATCTGGCAGGCGATTCGCGAACTCGGCGCGGAGCGTATTGGCCATGGCGTGAAAGCGATTGAAGACCGCGCGCTGATGGATTTCCTGGCAGAGCAGCGCATAGGTATCGAATCCTGCATGACCTCGAATATTCAGACCAGCACCGTGGCTTCGCTGGCAACCCATCCGCTGAAAGCCTTCCTGCAACATGGCATTCTCGCCACTATTAACACCGATGATCCGGCAGTTCAGGGTATTGAGCTGGCGCATGAATATGAGCATGCAGCGCCGCAGGCAGGACTCACAGCCGAAGAGATGCGCCAGGCGCAGGAAAATGGTGTGACGATTGCCTTCCTCAGCGATGCAGAGAAAGCTGCGTTGCGTCAGCGCGTGGCAGGATAAGGCGCTTTATAAGCAAAAAAGGTGCGCATCGCTGCGCACCTTTTTAATGAAGTCGCACTTTAGAGTGACCTTGCCTATTTGATGGCATCAATCCTCTCATCGTGCGCTTTTTTGTCACTTCAGCGACATCGTCTGGCGCTTTTCAGCGGACTGTAAACCGAGTTCAATCAACTCCATCACTTGAATCGCCTCTTCAGCCCGTACCGGGTTCTCACCGGTCCCTGCAATCGCATCACGAATCGCCGCGTAATATGCCGGATAGTTACCTGGTAGCGTCAGCAACTCTTTCTCCACCATCACGTCACCTTCTGCCAGCGTCAGAGTACCGTTGCGCATGTCGTAGCCCCAGTCTTCCTGCGGTGGACGTTCACCCGCCTTCAGGCGATCCTCCTGCGGATCCAGGCCGTATTTGACGTAGCTGCCCCGCGTGCCGTGCACCACAAAACGTGCAGATTCTGCTGCCACCAGCATGCTGGCGTGCAACACCACACGACGAGTGGGATAAGTTAGCACCGCGTGGAAATAATCGGTGGTTTGCGCGCCAGGACGCAGTTCTGCCATATCCACGGTGATCGCTACTGGCGGGCCGAACAATTGCAGCGCCTGGTCTAACACATGCGGTCCCAGATCGAACCAGATACCGCTGCCAGGGCCTTTCATTTCACGCCAGCGCTGACGAACTTCAGGGCGGAAGCGGTCAAAATGCGATTCCAGATAACGCACGTCACCTAAGGCACCATCAGCCAGTAAGGTTTTCAGCGTCAGAAAGTCACTGTCCCAACGGCGATTGTGGAAGACAGAGAGCAGCAGCCCTTTGGCCTTGGCCAGTGCATCCAGCTCACGTGCTTGTGACAGCGTCACGGTGAACGGTTTGTCTACCACCACATGTTTACCGGCATTCAGCGCCGCTTTGGCTAACGGGAAGTGAGTATCATTTGGCGTCGGTATCACAATCAGTTGCAGTGTCGGGTCATCCAGCAGGGCTTGTGGATCAGAGACCACCTGCACCGAGGGCCAATCTGCATGCACCTTGCTGGCATCGCTACTGGAGACGGCTGCCAATTCGACGCCTGGCGTACCGACGATCAAAGGAGCATGAAAGGTTTTGCTGGCAAAACCGTAGCCAATCAGGCCGACACGTAATTTATCGCTCATTCTCATTCCTCTTGTTCGTTACCAGACTGATTTAAGACGAATCAGCCGGTAACAACAAGGCGGAATCACCTGAAAACTCAGGAGATCGCACTCCGTGCCGGTTGCCAGCTTTCCTGAGCCACTAATGCATCGTGCGCATCCTGACTGCGACGCCGGAAATCACTGGGGCTGACGCCGACCCGTTTACGGAAAACGCGAGAGAAATAGAGTTGATCGTCATAACCCACTTCGCGCCCGACCGAAGCAATTGGCTCCTGCGTGGTTTGCAGCAACAGTTTGGCGCGGATCACCCGCTGGTCTTCACGCCAGCGCAGCAGATTAATCCCCATCTGTTCGCGAAAAAGATGAGCCAGCCGTGACGGGGAAAGACATACATGGCGCGCCACTTCCTCGATTTTCACCTCGCTTGCCAGATGGTTGGTGACGTATTGGCAGGCTTCAATCACGCGCGGATCGCGAATTTGCTGATGGCTGCGTGGATCTTCTTCCACCGCTCGTAACAGCAGGCGCTCCAACAGGTTCATCGCCAGTTCTTCGGCAAAGCGACGCCCCGAATTGTGGGTCTGTTCAATGCTGGCGAACAGACGATCAAACTCGGCACGCTGCGCTTCCGGCAAGCGTAACCGCCCTACGCCCTGGCTTTCATCCTGCCACTGCAACCAGTCCGTCCAGTAAGCCCGTGGACGGAAATAGACCCAGCGATGGAACCAGCATGGGCTATCAGGCGAACGGCCGTAATAATGCGGGGTTTTAGGCTGGAACAGCAACAGATCGCCGGGTTCGCAGTCAAACGCCGATTCACCATCAAAGATGCGGCCCTGGCCTTTGATCGTCAGATTGAGGATGTAACCCTTCATGCCGAGCGGCCGGTCGATAAAAAAGTCCAACTGATCGTTGGCATTGATTGGCGTTAAGCCCGCCACCAGCCAGGCATTAAACGGATAGCCGGGTAGCAGTGGGTTCTGCTGCTCACCAGGGGGTTCACGATGATACATAGTGCCTCACGGTAACCTGTAAATGCGCAGTGCCGCGCGCCAGAAGGGCGACCCACTGGCCGCCCTGCATCATTTTTACGGCTGGAATCAGGCCGCTTTGTTTTTCTGTTTGTAGCGGTCAAAAATCACCGCCGCTAACAGTATCAAACCGCGCACCACATACTGTGAGAATGGCGAGATATTCAATAAATTCATCGCATTCTCAACCGTACCCAGAATCAGCACGCCCGCCACCACATAAGAAATCTTTCCGATGCCGCCTTTCAGAGAAACGCCGCCCAACACACAGGCTGAAATCACAATCAGTTCATAACCCAGTGAGGTCATCGGCTGACCACTGGTCATGCGCGAGGCCAGAATAATGCCTGCCGCCGCCGAAACCAGTCCCGAAAGAATGAAGATAATGATGCGAGTACGCACCACTGGCACCCCGGCCAGACGTGCCGCTTCTTCATTACCGCCAATCGCCAGCGTGTTGCGGCCAAAGGTGGTTTTGTTCAGCACGAAACCAAACACAATCATAGTGGCGATGGTCAGCCAGATTGGCGCTGGCAAACCAAGCCAGTTGGCATAACCGAGGGTAAAAAAGCGTTCATCCTCGATGCCTACCGCTTTGCCGTCAGAGAAGATATACGCCAGACCACGCACAATCTGCATCGTCGCCAGCGTGGTGATCAGCGCATTAATCTTCAGCCGGGCGATCACGAAGCCATTGATAAATCCGGTGGCCATCCCGAGTACCAAACCGGCCGCGACGCCTAGCCACAGGCTCTCCGTCATGTTAATCACCACGGCGGTCACCACGCCGGCACAGGCAATGACCGACGCTACGGAAAGGTCAAAATCACCAGACGCAAGGCAAAACAGCATGCCGCAGGCCACCATGCCGGACATCGACATAGCCAGCCCCAGCCCTTTCATATTGATGAACGTGCCAAAGTTGGGTACGAAGATGGCGCAAACGATAAACAGCAGCGCGAAGACCACCAGCATGCCGAAGTTATCCCAGATACGCCCCAGTTGCAGGCCGTTACGCTGCACCGGTGGCGTGTTGGAAGTGGTAGATGAAGCCATTGTTGCTCTCCTTTACATCAGGCCACGGCGGCCGCTTGAGGGGTTTTCGGCATCGCCAGGCTCAGCGTCAGCTGCTCCGTGGCCGCGTCGTGTGGCAGTTCTCCGGCAATTTCCCCTTCGCGCATCACCACGATGCGGTCAGCGAGACCCATCACTTCGGGCAGATCGCTGGAGGCAAACAGCACCGCGATCCCTTTATTTGCCAGTTGGTATATCAGGTTGTAGATCTCATGCTTGGCACCCACATCAATACCGCGCGTCGGTTCATCCAGCAGAATCACGTTCATCTCTTCGGACAGCCAGCGACCCAAAATCGCCTTCTGCTGATTGCCCCCTGACAAGTTCATGATCAGCTGCTGCGGTCCTGGCGTTTTGATATTGAGAGAACGAATGTGCAGATCTGCGTTTTTGGCTTCCCAGCCGGGTTTTATCAGGCAACCGGCCGTCAGGTTATGGCGCCGAGCACTGATATTGATGTTGTCGCGCACCGAGTGCACCGGAATAATCCCTTCGGATTTACGATCCTCCGGACACAGCATGATCCCCGCGCGGATCGCATCGATCGGCTGGCGGATGTTGAGTTTTTTGCCATCCAGCGACACGCTGCCGCCGCGCAGTTTGGTGGCACCAAACAGCCCTTTCATCAATTCGCTGCGCCCTGCGCCCACTAGCCCAAACAGGCCGACGATTTCACCGGCTCGTACCGTCAGCGAAATTGGCATGCGCACGCCTTTGGCCTCGACCTGATCAAGTTGCAAGCGCACTTTGCCTAAGGCTCGTGGCGCATAACCGTAGATATCGCCGAGGTTACGCCCCACCATCGCCTGCACCAGATCGTCATGATGGGTGTTGGCCATGTCAGTGAAAGTGCGCACATAGCGACCATCCTTGAACACGGTGATCGCATCGCTCAGGGCAAAGATCTCCTCCATTCGATGCGACACATACAGCACAGTACGGCCCTGATCGCGCAGCTGACGGATGACGCGGAACAGATGCTCGATTTCACGCGCCGAAAGCGAGCTGGTCGGCTCATCAAAGGCGATAATTCGCGCATTGCGTGCCAGCGCTTTGGCAATTTCCACCATCTGCCACTGACCGAGCGACAGATATTTCAGCGGCATGTCAGGATCGATATCCATGCCGAGGTTTTTAAGCTGTAAATCCGCTTCGTAGCGCAGCAGTTTGCGATTCACCAACCCGCGTTTGTGCGGCAGCTGGCCGAGATAGATGTTCTCCGCCACGCTCATCTCCGGCACCAGATGCAGCTCCTGATAGATGATCGCCACACCCGCATCCAGCGCATCAACGGTGTTGTTGAAGCTTTTCACTTCGCCTTTGATGCGAATTTCACCTTCAGTCGGCTGATAACTGCCGCTGAGAATCTTTAACAGCGTGGACTTGCCCGCGCCGTTTTCGCCCATCAGCGCGTGCACTTCCCCGGCGCGGCACTGGAATGAGATATCCTGCAGCGCTTTCACGCCCGGAAAGGTTTTACTGATGCCATGAAAGGACAGAAAGGCTTGATCAGTTTCCATGGAAACTCCTCTTCGCCCCCATCCTTCGCGCCGTTGCCGCGTTGTCTTCGCGCTTTGCCCCAGCCATGAATGAAACTGGAGCAAACGCGATTGCCAACCTGCTGCAACACCAGGGATGAAGGCTGCGTTTATCAATCAGGCGACTTACATCAGCCCTTTCTTAGCCAACTCAGTTTTGAAGTTGTCTCGGGTAATCAGCACCACATCGGTGACTTCGGTGAATTTCGCTGGCTCTTCGCCTTTGGTCACCCAGTTGTAGAGCATCTGGCTGCTCTTATAACCGTGCACATCCGGGCTTGGCAGCAGCGAACCGTAGAAGCCGGTTGCTGCACCTTTAGACAGCTCGCTCACCGCGTCCACGCCGTTGATACCAATGCCAATCACGTCGGGCGCTTTGAAGCCCTGGCCTTCGGTCGCGCGCACGCCACCCAGAACCGTGTTGTCATTCATGCCGACGATCAGCCAGTGTTTCACTTCTGGATGCTGCACCAGCAGCGAGTTACCGGCATCAAATGCCCCCGGAATGTCGTTGGATTTGGTCGGCACCTGATAGATCTGCTTCTCAGGGAATCCTGCCGCTTTCAGCGCTTCCATCGAACCGCCAGTACGACGACGTGCAGTGTCCAGCTCATTAGCGGTGATCGCCATTACGCCGGTCTCTTTCGCATCCCAGCCGCGTTTCTGCATCTCTTTGTAGAGTTCCTGGCCCTGGCGTTCACCAATTTTGGTTGCGGCCATCATCACCAATGGCACGGTGTCCATTGGCTTGCCTTTGGCGGTGACGAACTGGTCATCAACTGCAATTACCTTCAGGCCATAGCTGCGCGCCTTCGCCACGATGGCTGAACCCAGCTTTGGATCCGGGGTGCAAATCACAAAACCTTTTGCACCGCTCGCCGCCAGGCTATCGATGGCATTCAGTGTTTTCTCGCCGTCGGGCACGGCAATTTTGATCACGTCGAAGCCGAGATCTTTACCGGCCTTATCAGCGAACTTCCATTCGGTCTGGAACCAGGGTTCCTCCGGTTGCTTGACGAGGAAACCGAGTTTCATGGTCTCGGCGATAGCGGATTGTGACATAACCGCGGCGAGACCTACCGCCGCCAGCGCTTTAGTGAATTTATGCATGATGCTCTCCGGCACAATGGTGTTTTATCGCTGTTAATAACGAATCGGTGTAAACGCTACCAATTGGATTTCACGTTTGGGTACAGCGCAAAATCAGCGCGTTAGCTCAAAGGTTGTACAAAGGCTGTGCAAACGCTGGGCTAGTTGTAGCGGGAATAGCGAGGAAAAATGTAGAGCGGTATCACATCCCAAAACGATGACCAATTCCTCCATATATTCAGCGAAATTAACCAGTCATTAACTTTTGCTATCGATCACAGAACGGTTCCGATGACAGAAAAGTGCATATTCTCAGCCAGCGATGACTAACCGCTTATGCACCCGCATTCCAGGATAGAGCCAGATAACTCACACAGGAGAATCCCAATGGGTGCTGGCGCCATAACAATTGGGCTGGATTTTGGCAGTGACTCGGTGCGTGCCCTCGCCGTGGACTGCCACAGTGGTAAAGAGCTGGAAAAGGCGGTGGTGAACTATCCGCGCTGGGCGAAGGGTGAATTCTGTGACGCACACGCCAACCGTTTTCGTCATCATCCACAAGATTACATTGATGCGCTGGAGCAGGCGGTCGTCGCGGTGGTGCAAGCGTTAACCCCTGAACAGCGCGCCGCCGTGGTTGGGATAGGTGTGGATTCAACGGGTTCAACGCCTGCTCCGATTGACCGTGATGGCAACGTTTTAGCGTTGCGCCCAGAATTCGCCGCCAACCCCAACGCCATGTTTGTACTGTGGAAAGATCACACTGCAATTGAAGAGGCGGAAGCGATTAATCAGCTGTGCCGCAACGGTCATTTCACCGATTACACCCGCTATATCGGCGGCGTGTATTCGTCGGAGTGGTTCTGGGCCAAGATTCTGCACGTGTCACGCCAGGATGCAGCGGTGCGTGATGCGGCAGTGTCTTGGGTGGAACTCTGCGATTGGGTGCCTGCGCTATTATGCGGTCGCACTGCTCCGGACCAGCTGCGGCGTGGACGCTGCGCCGCCGGGCATAAATCGCTGTGGCATCCTGAATGGCAGGGTTTACCGCCCGCAGATTTTTTCCGTGCACTCGATCCGATGTTGGTTGAGCAGCTGGATTCTCCAATGTTTACCGACACCTTCACTGCTGATGTACCAGTAGGCACGCTTTCCAGCGAATGGGCGCAGCGTTTGGGATTGTCGGAACAGGTAATTCTGTCCGGCGGTGCTTTTGACTGCCATATGGGTGCGGTCGGAGCGGGCGCACAGCCTTATACGCTGGTAAAAGTGATTGGCACCTCAACCTGCGACATTTTGATTGCCGATAGCGAGAAAGTCGGCGATCGCGCCATCAAAGGCATTTGCGGTCAGGTCGATGGCAGCGTGGTGCCGGGCGCCATCGGCTGCGAAGCGGGTCAATCCGCGTTTGGCGATATCTACGCCTGGTTCAGCCGATTGCTGGGCTGGCCGCTGCAGCAGGCGGTAGCGCGCCATCCTGAGTTGCAGCCGCAACTCGCCGAGATGCAGCAGGATTTGATCCGCTCCCTAACCGAAGCCTGGGCTGCCGATCCCCAGCTTGATCATCTGCCCGTGGTGCTGGATTGGTTCAACGGCCGTCGCACGCCAGATGCCAATCAGCGCCTGAAAGGTGTGATCACCGATTTGAATCTCGGCACCGATGCGCCCGCCTTGTTTGGTGGTCTTGTAGCCGCCACGGCGTTTGGTGCCCGCGCCATTATGGAGTGTTTCGAAAAGCAGCAGATTCCGGTGGAGAGCATTCTGACGCTTGGCGGCATCGCGCGGAAGTCCCCCGCCATTATGCAGGCATGCTGCGACGTGATGAACCGCCCGCTGGATATCGTGGCTTCTGACGAGTGCTGCGCGCTGGGTGCTGCCATTTTTGCCGCCGTCGCCGCTAACGTTTATGCCGATGTGCCCGCCGCACAGCAAGTGATGGCGAGTCCGATAGCCGTGACCTTGCAGCCCAACAGCCTGCGCGTGGCGGGCTATCAACAGCTTTATCAACGCTATCAAAACTGGTGCCAGGCCGCTGAACCTCAGTATGCCGCCCGCGCCACATCCGCTAAGTAAAGGAGCGAGAAATGGAACAGAACGTTTGGTTTGTGATTGGAACTCAGCATCTCTACGGAGCGGAAACCTTGCGCCAGGTTGAACATCACGCGCGCCAGGTTATGGACGGATTGAATCAGGCGGGCACGCTGCCGGTGCCGCTGGTGTTGAAGCCGCTGGTGAAATCACCGGACGAGGCGCTGGCGCTGTGCCGCGAGGCCAATCACGATAATAGCTGTGTCGGTATCATTACCTGGCTGCATACCTTCTCTCCGGCCAAGATGTGGATTGGTGGGCTGAGTATCCTCAATAAGCCGCTGCTGCAATTCCATACTCAGTTCAACGCAGAAATTCCGTGGGACAGTATGGATATGGACTTTATGAACCTGAACCAGACCGCTCATGGCGGCCGTGAATTCGGCTTTATCGGCGCGCGCATGGGCTTACAGCACAGTGTGGTGACCGGTCACTGGCAGGATAAGACCAGCCAGCAGCGCATCGGCCGCTGGATCAATGCGGCATTAGCGAAGCAGGCCAGCCAGCAGCTGAAAGTGGCGCGCTTTGGCGACAATATGCGTGAAGTGGCGGTGACCGAAGGCGATAAGGTGGCGGCGCAGATTCAGTTTGGCTATTCGGTCAACGGTTGGGGCGTGGGAGATTTGGTCGAGGTGGTGAACAGCGTCAGCGATGGCGATGTGCATGCGCTGGTCGATGAATACGAGAGCCAGTATTTGTTCAGCGAGGCTGCTGCCGTCAATGGCGAGAAGCGTCAGAACGTGCTGGATGCGGCGCGCATCGAGCTTGGCCTGAAGCGTTTCCTCGATGATGAGGGCTGTAAGGCCTTTACCACTAACTTCCAGACCCTGCACGGTATGACGCAATTGCCGGGGTTGGCGGTTCAGCGTTTGATGGGCCAGGGCTATGGTTTTGCCGGTGAAGGTGACTGGAAGACCGCTGCGCTGCTGCATATTTTGAAGGTGCAGGCCGGAAATCGTGCGGGCGGTACTTCATTTATGGAGGATTACACTTATCACTTCTCACCGGGCAACGATTTGGTGTTGGGGTCACATATGCTGGAAGTGTGCCCATCGATCGCCAAAGAGGCGAAGCCGCTAATTGACGTGCAGTTCCTTGGTATTGGTGGCAAAGCGGATCCGGCGCGTATGATTTTTTCCACGCCAGCAGGTCGCGCAGTGAATGCCAGCGTGATTGATATGGGCGATCGTTTCCGGTTGCTGGTGAATGTGGTGGATGCGATTGAGCAGCCGAAACCGCTGCCAAAATTGCCGGTCGCACGTGCTCTCTGGCGTGCCCAGCCCTCACTGGCTACCGCTTCCGAAGCCTGGATTCTGGCTGGCGGTGCGCACCATACGGTGTTTAGTCAGGCACTGGATTTGGATGATATGTATTTGTACGGCGAGTTGAACGGCATTGAGGTGCTGGTGATTGATGAGGATACGCGTTTGCCGGCGTTCAAAGATGCATTACGCTGGAATGAAGCGTATTACCGTTTAGCGCGCTGATCGTTTGATTACGGGTTAAAGCCGCGCTGAGTCGCGGCTTTTTTGTGGCTAAAAACCGCGGTCCAGTGGGCAAAAGTGGATTGTGGGTAAAAACGTGCGGTTCAGTCGACAAAGGTGGGCGTTACGTAAAGTCGGCGTGAATACATCCCTATAGCCTCGGACGCCGCATCCATGCGGCGTACGCTTTACTCCACTGCCCACCTTTGTCTCCTTTATGCAGGTTCGTTGCGGTTTTTTTGAAGCTGAATTTGAGTCGAACATTCAGATTCGCACTGACTACAGCGATGAGTATCTCAATTGCCCCATAAAGGCCAGCCCGAAGAGCAAAGCGTTCGCGCCAGGGATGGCGCGGTCGATCTGCATGGATGCGGGTTTCCTTTGCGATCGGGCTGGCCTTTATGGGGCTTCGCACCGAACCATCAGCAACTCCACCTAACTTACAAATATGGGTGCTGTGGCTAAAAACGCGCGGTCCAGTCGACAAAGGCGGGCGTTACGTAAAGTCGGCGTGAATACATCCCTGTAGCCTCGGACGCCGCATCCATGCGGCGTACGCTTTACTCCACTGCCCACCTTTGTCTCCTTTATGCAGGTTCGTTGCGGTTTTTTTGAAGCTGAATTTGAGTCGAACATTCAGATTCGCACTGACTACAGCGATGAGTATCTCAATTGCCCCATAAAGGCCAGCCCGAAGAGCAAAGCGTTCGCGCCAGGGATGGCGCGGTCGATCTGCATGGATGCGGGTTTCCTTTGCGATCGGGCTGGCCTTTATGGGGCTTCGCACCGAACCATCAGCAACTCCACCTAACTTACAAATATGGGTGCTGTGGCTAAAAACGCGCGGTCCAGTCGACAAAGGCGGGCGTTACGTAAAGTCGGCGTGAATACATCCCTGTAGCCTCGGACGCCGCATCCATGCGGCGTACGCTTTACTCCACTGCCCACCTTTGTCTCCTTTATGCAGGTTCGTTGCATTCAAAATATGAGCACCAATCCCTGCAATCCCCCCCAACATCCACAATTCTGAGTACCAAGCCTCCAACATCCTCGAATCGGCGACCCAAAACAAAAAAGGTGCGCCAATTTGCGCACCTCTTAAACATCCCACTCACGACTACGAAGTTAAACGCTTAACCGGCGCATTCTTCTGGCGATCCCACATCACCGTCAGCAGGCGCTGCAGTGCGATAAACGCGAACAGCAGAATACCGATGGCAATTTTCGTCCACCATGAACTCAGCGTGCCATCGAAGTTAATCCAGGTTTGAATTAATCCCTGGATCAACACCCCAAACAACGTGCCGAGCACCGTGCCGACACCGCCGGACAACAAGGTGCCGCCGATTACCACAGAGGCAATCGCATCCAATTCCACGCCCAATCCCGCCAGGGCGTAGCCTGCCGAGGTATAGATTGAAAACACGATCCCCGCTACCGTCGCCAGCGTTGTTGAAAGCATATAAATTTTAATGGTGGTGGCACGAGTAGATACACCCATCAACTGCGCCGACGTCAGACTGCCACCGATGGCATACACCTGATTACCAAAACGCGTGCGATGCGCAAGGATAATGCCGCCAATCACCACCACCAGCATAATCACTGCCAGCAAACTAAGCCGCCCGCCGCCGGGGATCTTCCACGCCAGGCTCGAGAGCGTGGAATACAGCGGATGGTCGATGGGAATCGAGTTCTCTGAAACCAGATAGCTACAGCCGCGCAGGAAAAACATCCCTGCCAGGGTAATGATAAAGGCCGGGATCTTCAGTGCATCGATCAACCAACCCATCATGGCGCCAAAAAGTGCCCCCATCGCCAGCACAATCGCGAAGGCAAGAATCGGATCGACGTGATAATCGCCGATGATCTTTGCTAAAAATACGCCGCTGAAGGCGATCACTGCGCCAACTGACAGATCGATACCGCCCGATAGAATCACAAACGTCATGCCCACGGCGATAATGCCAAGGAATGCGTTATCGGTCAGGATATTGCAAATCACACGCGTCGAGGCGAAGCCGGGAAACTGACTCAAACAGAACAGATAACCGGCGACAAACACCAGCAACGTAATCATCAATGGCAGATGGCGCTTAATCATTTAGGTCGTCTCCCTTTCAGCATGGCGATAAAGCGCGGGGATTGCAGCAACAGCACACACATCACCACTACCGCTTTCACCACCTGATTCAGCTCCGGCGGGAAGCCAGAGAGCAAAATACCGGTATTCATCGACTGAATAATCAGCGCGCCCACCAGTGACAGCACCAGATTAAAGCGTCCGCCCATTAGTGATGCGCCACCAATGACGACGGCGAGAATGGCATCCAGCTCCAGCCATAATCCGGCATTGTTGGCATCTGCGCCCCGGATATCCGCGGCCACGATCAGGCCCGCGACTGCCGCGCACACACCGCTGATGGCATAGGTGGACATCACCACTAACCAACCGTTGACACCGGCATTGCGCGCAGCGCGCAGGTTAATACCCACCGCTTCGATAAACAGGCCCAGTGCAGTTTTGCGCGTTAGCAGCCACACCAATAACGCCACCAGCAGTGTTATCCACACCGGAACCGGCAGCATCCAGAGTGAACCGCTGCCGAACCAACCGAGGCTATCGCTGTTGAAGGTGACAATCTGGCCTTGGGTGATCAACTGAGCAATACCGCGCCCGGCTACCATCAATATCAAGGTGGCGACAAACGGCTGGATCTTCAGTAGCGCCACCAGCACGCCGTTCCACAGTCCGCATGCCAGTCCGGTACCCAATGTGGCAAGGATGATAAAGGTCAGACTGTGGCCAGCTACCGTCAGCGTGGCGGCCGTCGCGCCCGCAATCGCCATCACCGCGCCGACCGATAAATCAATCCCGCCGGTGGCAATCACCAGCGTCATACCAATCGCCAGCAGTGCGACGGGGGCTGCACGGTTAAGGATATCGATCGGGCTACCAAACAGCCGGCCGTCTTGAATGTGCACGGCAAAAAAATTGTTCGCGACCAGGCTATCCACTAACAGCACCAGAATCAGCGCCACGATTTGCGGCATGCCGGGCGGCAACTTCGGCTTACGCCGTTCAGGTTTTGGATGTGTCATAGGGGATTCAAGCATGTTGTGCTCCTCCATCGGCGATGGCATTGACGATCGATGCCACCGACAGCTGCTCCAGCGGGATTTCTGCCACCTGCTTCAAATCGCGCATGATCAACACGCGATCGGCATAGCCCACCAGTTCTTCGAGTTCAGAGGAGATAACCAGTAACGCCAGTCCATCGGCGCACAAAGTTTCAATCAAACGAATGATCTCGGCGTGTGCACCGACGTCAATGCCGCGCGTCGGTTCGTCGAGGATTAAAAATTGCGGCTTAGTCACCAGCCAGCGTGACAGCAGTACCTTTTGCTGATTACCGCCAGAAAGTAATTCAACCGGCTGATCGGCATGTGGCGTGCGAATCCCAAGGCTTTTGATGAAGCGTTCGGCGATGGCTTGTTGTTCACGGCGTTTGATGGGTCGCAGCCAGCCACGTTGCGCCTGTAGCGCCAGAATAATATTTTCACGCACTGAAGCCGCACCGATAATACCGTCGGTTTTACGATCTTCCGGGCAGAACCCCATGCCCAGATGCGAAGCTTTAGACGGTGTCCGGATGTGCTGCACTTTGCCTTTGATGGTGGCAGTGCCCCGATCCGCTCGACGGATACCAAACAGCACCTCGGCAGTTTCCGTGCGCCCCGATCCCAGTAATCCGGCTAAGCCCACTACTTCTCCCGGGCGCACCTCCAGGTCGAACGGTTCAATGGTGCCCTTCTTGCCGTAGTCTTTAAATGACACGACCGGTTGATTGCTCTTCAGCGTGCTGCCCTGACGCTGCAGGGCTGTTTCCAGTAGCTCGCGCCCCAGCATCAGTTTGATCAATTCGATTTGCGGCAACGATGCCGTATCACGCGTGGCAATAAACTGCCCGTTACGCAATACGGTGATGCGATCGGTGATGCGGTACACCTGGTCTAAAAAGTGAGTGACAAAAATCAGGCTCATCCCTTTGGCTTTTAGTTGCGCCATCAGGGTGAACAGCATTTCGACTTCACTGGCATCGAGGCTGGCTGTGGGTTCGTCGAGGATTAATACCTGAGCTGAGAGATCAACAGCGCGGCAAATCGCAATGATCTGCTGCATTGCCACCGAGTAATGGCCCAGAGGACGCGTCACGTCGAGGGCAAAACCGTAGTTGCGCATCAGCGCATCGGCATCGCGCACCATACGCTTACGATCAATCATGCCAAAGCGGCGCGGCTCGCGGCCAATATACAGATTGTCTGCCACCGACATATTCGGCAGAAGATTCACTTCCTGATAAACCGTCCCGATGCCCATTTGCTGCGCATCGGCAGTATTGTGCGGTGAAATGGCGGTGCCATTCAGGGTGATGGTGCCTGCATCACGGGTGTAAACGCCGGTCAGCACTTTAATTAGCGTGGATTTTCCCGCGCCGTTTTCGCCCAGCAGCGCCATGATCTCGCCTTTGCGAATGCTGAACGACACATTATCCAGCGCTTTCACGCCGGGAAAACCTTTGCTGATACCGTTGAGAGTCAGGAGTGCGGATGCATCTGCGGTGCTCATCAGGTTCTACCTCGCCTTACGTCATGAAAAACCGCCCCGAAGGGCGGTTGCGGGGATCAGTAACCCATGCCTTTTTTGGTGTCGAGCTGTGCCTGCGCAGAGTCTGGCAGATACAGTTTCGATTCGGTTTTGATGATTTTTGGTGGCATCGTGCCGTCTTTTTTGAATTTCTCCAGCGCATCAAATGCCGGGCCCGCCATGTTTGGCGTCAGTTCCACGTTGGCATTGGCTTCACCCGCCAGCATCGCTTTATAAATATCCGGCACGCCGTCGATGGAACCGGTCAGGATATCTTTGCCCGGTTTCAGACCCGCTTCTTTGATGGCCTGAATGGCACCGATCGCCATATCATCGTTGTGCGCATACACCATGCAGATGTTCTTGCCGTTGTTTTCCGCTTTGATAAAGCTCTCCATCACCTCTTTACCCTTACTGCGGGTAAAGTCGCCGGACTGCGAACGGATAACTTTAATGTTGTTGTGGCCCGCGATGGCTTCGGCAAAGCCTTTCTTGCGATCGATGGCTACGCTGGCGCCCACGGTGCCTTGCAACTCAACCACGTTACACTTTTTGTCGCCGACAGTTTTCACCAGCCAGCCACCGATCAACTTGCCCTCGAGCACGTTGTCTGCGGTCACCACCGCCATGTACAGCGACTTATCTTTCACCACGATGGCGCGGTCTAACAGGAACACCGGAATTTTGGCGTCTTTGGCTTCTTCAAGCACCGGTTCCCAACCGGTTTGTACCACCGGCGCGATAAAGATGGCGTCAACGCCCTGCGCGATAAACGAACGCACGGCTTTGATTTGGTTTTCCTGCTTCTGCTGACCATCCGCTATTTTCAACGTGATACCGCGCTTTTGCGCTTCGCTTTTCGCCACGTTGGTTTCCGCTGAACGCCAGCCAGATTCCGAGCCAACCTGTGAGAAGCCCACCGTCATATCAGCGGCCAGTACAGACGTACTGAGTGCTGAACTTACCATGGCGGTTAAGAGTAAACGTTTCCACATAATTTCATTCCTCTGAAGGGAGTGTGCTGTAGGGGTACAAACGCGGATTAAGCCTGGCGCAAAAGTAAGAAAACAAGCGCGACATGCCTCACAAAATAGAATGAATTAAAGGAGTTACGAAATTAACCCATTAAGAAGTCGTACCAGCAATATGGACAAATTACCTGATATTTATTTCAGTGGCGGTTAAATAAATGTAATAAACAGAATCGGTTAGCTGGGTGGCTACTGGAAGCGATTACAGACGTTGCGTAAAGAATGGTTATTGACTGCAGGAAGGAGCAATGATCAGATTTGTGATTATTCGCACACTATGCGATTTGTAGTTTCAAGGCGTGTACATGGAATTGCTGAACTGTTCGACATAAATGGGCGTAAAAAGGCTTTTATGGGAGTGACAAACAGGGCATTAAGCCTGAAAAATAATGACAATTTCCATTTTCGTTAGAGGTGTGAGCTTTTTTCACATCCTGCCACCTTTCAGGGTTGAATTTGCCTTATTCGTCGCCGGAAATGCGCGTTTAAAACCGTGAAATGAAGAAAAAGTGTCTTTTGATGAGCGAATTAGCACACGTTGTCTGATTTTTGAATTTTTTTAACGCGGGTGTATGGACTCTGACGGCGTGCTCCCTATACTTGGGCACTTCCGAGTACTTTATTTTTTAATGGCAATCATGACTGCGCTAGATTACCTGTTGAAATTCCGCAAAGTGAATAATCTTGATAGTCTGGAAAAACTCTACGACCATCTTAATTATTCGCTGACCGATGATAATGACATCATCAATATGTATCGCGCTGCCGATCACCGTCGTGCTGAACTTGTTTCCGGCGGCCGCCTTTTCGATATGGGCCGAGTGCCAAAATCTGTCTGGCGCTACGTAATGTAATTGGTTTTCCCCGCCTTTTTCTGCACTATTGCGTTGTCCATGTCGGGCGTGCCCCGTTTGGACATACAACGCCTTCTTAATTTCGCTACAGGATCCGCAAGATGACCGAATCGGTAAACCCGCCGCGTATTGCAGGCTGGCTGTTGTTGCCGCTGGCCTGGTTGATTATGACGATGCTAACCAGTGCGCTGGTCGTGGCCATGTATCTGAGTCCGTTATTTAATACCGAATTGCGCACCACGCTGTTTACTCATGCTGACCAGTTGTTCACGCAATGGGCGGTATCCCTGCTCACCGCAGCGGTGGTCTGGGTCTACAGTATCTGGGTCTGCTGGATTTTCTGTAAACGTTCCCGCCGTTTACCGCGTCATTACATCCTGTGGTTGCTGATGACGGTATTACTGGCGTTGAAAACCTTCGCGTTCACCCCGGTGGCGGATAACAGAGCGATTCAAACGCTGCTGTTGTCGCTGCTGGCTGCGGCGGTATTTGTGCCCTACTTCAAACGCTCCCAGCGTGTGAAACAGACGTTTATCCAGCCATAACGGCGCGAGTTTCGTCAGGAATTTAATTCTGAGTGCTCTCAACACCCACACATTTTGTGTAGAGGTTGAGATGCACCTCTCAATTCCGGATAATAGACGCCTTTCGGCTTCCCAGGTTAAAAAATGACCGACTATCTACTTCTCTTTATTGGCACCGTGCTGGTGAACAACTTCGTGTTAGTGAAGTTTCTCGGCCTATGCCCCTTTATGGGCGTGTCAAAAAAATTGGAAACGGCCATTGGCATGGGACTCGCCACCACTTTCGTGATCACCCTGGCGTCAATCTGCGCCTGGCTGGTGAACCATCTGATTCTGGTGCCGCTCGATTTGGTGTACCTGCGTACGCTGGCGTATATCCTTGTGATCGCCGTGGTGGTGCAATTCACCGAAATGGTGGTGCGCAAAACCAGCCCGTCACTCTATCGCTTGCTGGGTATTTTCCTGCCGCTGATCACCACTAACTGTGCGGTGCTGGGCGTCCCTTTACTGAGCGTCAATCTTAACCATACCTTTATGCAGGCCGCCGTGTATGGCTTCAGTGCCTCGCTCGGCTTCTCATTGGTGATGGTGTTGTTCGCCGGCATGCGTGAACGTCTGGTATTAGCTAACGTTCCGGCGCCGTTCAAGGGCAACTCCATTGCATTAGTGACCGCAGGTTTGATGGCGCTGGCCTTCATGGGCTTTACCGGGCTGGTGAAATTCTAATGACCGCGATTTGGATTGCTATTGTGGCTATTGCTGCGCTGGGCCTGGTATTTGGTGCCCTGCTTGGCTATGCCTCGCGCCGATTCGAGGTAGAAGAAGATCCGATCGTTGAACAGATCGACAGTATTCTGCCGCAGAGTCAGTGCGGTCAGTGTGGTTATCCCGGCTGCCGTCCGTATGCGGATGCCGTAGGTAATAACGGTGAAGCCATTAATAAATGTGCCCCCGGTGGCGAGCAAACCATGCTCAAGCTGGCCGCGCTGCTTAACGTTGAACCGCAACCGCTGGATGGCGGTGAGGATGTGCAGGAACCGATCCGCACCGTGGCCTGGATTGATGAAGCCAATTGCATCGGCTGTACCAAATGCATTCAGGCTTGCCCGGTAGATGCGATTGTCGGTGCCACCCGCGCCATGCATACCGTGCTGAGCGATGTCTGTACTGGCTGCGATTTGTGTGTTGCTCCCTGCCCGACTGACTGTATTGAAATGCGTCCGGTTGCCACTACCACGGCCAACTGGAAATGGGATCTCGAAACCATTCCTGTACGGGTGATCCCGGTAGAAACTCATGCTTAATCTGCTAAAACTGTTCCGCAAAGAAAAACTGTGGGATTTTCAGGGCGGTATTCATCCGCCTGAGATGAAAACACAGTCAAACGGCACGCCGTTAAGCCAGTTGCCGCTGCCCGACCAATTCATTATTCCGTTAAAACAGCATATCGGCCATGAAGGTGAGATCTGTGTGTCGCCTGGCGATCACGTCCTGCGAGGTCAACCGCTGACGTTTGGCAGCGGACGCATGCTGCCTGTTCACGCGCCGACTTCCGGTACCATCGAAGCGATTGCGCCACATATGACCGCGCACCCTTCGGGCCTTTCCGAACTGTGCATTTTCCTGCGCGCCGATGGTGAAGATCGCTGGATCTCGCTCGATCCGCAGCCTGACTACCGTGCGCTGTCGCGTGAAGATGTCGTCAAGCGTATTCACGAAGCAGGCGTCGCGGGTTTGGGGGGCGCAGGCTTCCCAACCGCCACCAAGCTGCGTGGCGGGTTGCGCGGGGTCAAAACCCTGATTATCAATGCCGCCGAGTGTGAGCCTTACATCACCGCCGATGACCGTCTGATGCAGGATTGCGCAGCGGAAGTGCTGGAGGGTTGTCGTATTCTCGCCTGGGTATTACAGGCAGAGCGCGTGCTGATTGGGGTTGAGGATAATAAACCTGAAGCGATTGCTGCGCTGAAGCAGGCTTTGGGCGGTGACCGTGAGTTGCAGCTGCGTGTTATCCCGACCAAGTACCCATCGGGTGGTGCCAAACAACTGACCCAGATTCTTACCGGTGTTGAAGTGCCGCACGGCGGCCGTTCCACCGATATTGGCGTGCTGATGCAGAACGTCGGTACCGCGTGGGCAGTAAAGCGCGCCATCATCGATGGCGAGCCGATTACCGAACGCGTCGTCACGCTGACAGGCGAAGCCATTGCGCAGCCGCGCAACGTGTGGGGACGTCTGGGCACGCCGGTTAGCCATCTGCTGCACCATGTGGGCTTCACACCTGGCTCGCGTCAGATGGTGATCATGGGCGGCCCGCTGATGGGCTTTACGCTGCCATCACTCAATGTGCCACTGGTTAAAATTTCCAACTGTATTCTGGCGCCTTCTGCCAGTGAGATGGGCAATAACGAAGAAGAACAGTCTTGTATTCGTTGTAGTGCCTGTGCGGATGCCTGCCCGGCGAAGCTATTACCTCAGCAGCTGTTCTGGTACAGCCAGGGCGGCGATCATGAGAAAGCGCGCGCGCACAATATCGACGACTGTATTGAGTGCGGTGCCTGTGCGTACGTCTGCCCAAGTAATATTCCGCTGGTGCAATATTATCGCCAGGAGAAGGCTGAGCTGCGCGCTATCGATCTCGAAGCGAAGCGTACCGCCGAAGCGAAGGCGCGTTTCGAAGCGCGTCAGGCCCGTTTAGAGCGGGAAAAACTGGCGCGTGAAGCGCGTCATGAAGAAGCCAAACAGCGCGTGGCGCGTAGCGATCAGGGTGAACGTGACGCGGCGGTTGCACGTGTGAAGGCGCGTGCTGCCAAAACGCCAGAGCAGGAAACCGCCGAGCGCGAGGCGCGCCATGCACAGGCGTTAGCTCAGCAGGCGGAAAAACAGTCAGAGACGCAGGCGCTGAGCCGCCAGTCTGGCGATCCGCGTAAAGCCGCAGTGGAAGCGGCGATTGCGCGTGCTAAGGCGAAGAAGTCTGGTGTCGCTGAGCAACCGGTAAGCGACGTTGCTGAAACACCTGCTGCTGAGGCTGATCCGCGTAAAGCGGCGGTGGAAGCGGCCATTGCGCGTGCTAAGGCGAAGAAAGCTGCTGCGGCGGCTGCTGGCGAACAAGCGCCTGAATCTGCTGATGTAGCTTCTACCGCTGAGGTCGATCCGCGTAAAGCGGCGGTTGAAGCCGCTATTGCGCGTGCCAAAGCGAAGAAAGCTGCGGCTGCTGGTGAACAAGTGTCTGATCCTGCTGATACAGCCCCGGCTGCTGAAGTTGATCCGCGTAAAGCGGCGGTTGAAGCCGCTATTGCGCGTGCTAAGGCGAAGAAAGCTGCGGCGGCTGCTGGCGAACAAGCGCCTGAGCCAGCTGATGTAGCTTCTGCCGCTGAAGTTGATCCGCGTAAAGCGGCGGTTGAAGCGGCTATTGCGCGTGCTAAAGCGAAGAAATCTGCGGCTGCTGCTGGCGAACAAGCGCCTGAGCCAGCTGATGTAGCTCCGGCTGC
>CBCTJT010000024.1:0-80784 GCA_965147305.1 uncultured bacterium | reverse complement strand
AATGACCCGTGAGGCTTAACCTTACAACGCCAGAGGCGTTTTTTGAGAGACGCAACAGATTTTCAGCTTGTTCAGAGATTGGTTCGTGTGGTTGTGTGCGGAAAGTACGCAATGGCATGAATGAAACAGAATTTGCCTGGCGGCTTTAGCGCGGTGGTCCCACCTGACCCCATGCCGAACTCAGAAGTGAAACGCCGTAGCGCCGATGGTAGTGTGGGGTCTCCCCATGCGAGAGTAGGGAACTGCCAGGCATTAATTAAGTGAAGAAGCCCTGAACAATAGTTCAGGGCTTTTTTACGTCTGAAGTCAGGTCTTATTGCGTCTGAAATTCAGCCAGTCAGGCAAAAATCTCCTCCCTTAATGACCCGTTTTCAGCCAGTTTTCGATAAAGTCAGCCACGTTAACCGGCTGATTAATATCGAGAAGAGGGATGTTAATCGCTGATTTCTCATCGCTGGCCAGCGCAATCACATATTCATCCAGTAAATCAGCCATTTCACCTTTTATACCATGCCGCCACAGCGCGATTCTGGCTACAGATTCACCTATAAATCCTCCAGCCAGTACTTATAAATCAGCAATAATTTCATTCTAAAATCCCTTTTTTAATCACATTTTCCAATCTCAGGTCGTATTCAATTCCCGAAACCGTTCAACACATGCTTTACTGAATCCTTTGGCATTAATTTATCGCAAGGAAATGAGGTAAGACATGACCGACTCACTACAACAAAAAGTGGCACCATCTGAATCAACAATAAACAGTAAACAACGTATCTGGGCTATTGTTGGCGCTTCATCGGGAAACCTGGTCGAATGGTTCGACTTTTACGTGTACTCCTTTTTCTCCCTCTATTTCGCGCATGTATTCTTCCCGACAGGCGATACCACCACGCAATTACTGCAAACCGCAGGGGTATTTGCCGCCGGATTTCTGATGCGTCCTATTGGTGGCTGGCTGTTTGGCTATATCGCTGACCGACATGGGCGAAAAAACTCGATGCTAATATCCGTCTGCATGATGTGCCTGGGATCTTTAGTGATTGCCTGTCTGCCTGGATATGGCGAAATTGGTGTTGCGGCACCGGTGATCTTGCTTCTGGCGCGTATGTTTCAGGGGCTGTCAGTGGGTGGGGAGTATGGCACCAGCGCCACATACATGAGTGAAGTCGCGTTAGAAGGCCGTAAAGGTTTCTATGCATCATTTCAGTATGTGACGTTGATTGGCGGACAGCTATTAGCGGTTCTCACCGTGGTGGTGCTGCAACAGATCCTCAGCGACGAAGAGTTGCGCAATTGGGGATGGCGCATCCCTTTCTTCCTCGGTGCCGTGCTGGCTGTGGTCGCACTGTGGCTGCGTCGCTCACTCAATGAAACTTCCGAGAAAAAGAACCGGGAACACAAGGATGCGGGCAGTATCAAAGGTTTATTGCGTAACCACCCACGCGCATTCCTGATGGTATTAGGTTTCACCGCCGGTGGTTCACTGAGCTTCTACACCTTTACCACGTATATGCAAAAGTATCTGGTCAACACGGCGGGGATGGATGCACGTAGCGCCAGTGGATTGATGACGGCCGCATTATTCGTCTTCATGCTGATTCAGCCGATCGTCGGAGCGCTTTCAGATAAGATTGGTCGTCGATCTTCGATGATGATCTTTGGGGCAGGGGCAGCGATCTGCACCGTACCGATCCTGATGATGCTGCAAAATGTGCAGAGTGGTTGGGCTGCATTTGCACTGATCATGCTGGCATTAATCATCACCAGTTTCTACACCGCGATCAGTGGCATCTTAAAGGCAGAAATGTTCCCGCCAGAAGTACGCGCGCTTGGCGTAGGACTTTCGTATGCGGTAGCCAATGCCATTTTTGGTGGTTCAGCGGAATATGTTGCGTTATTACTGAAGAAAGAGGGAATTGAAACCAGCTTCTTCTGGTATGTTTCGGCGATGGGGGCTTTGGCTTTCCTGATTTCACTGATGCTGCATCGCAAAGGGAAAGGCATTGCACTGTGATTACTGGCTCAAATTCCACAATGCCACGCCAGTCGCGGCTCCTGCCACATCATAGCTAAGATCTTTCCAACTCCAGCCGCTCCCCGATGAGCGGCTGTCATACAGCTCCTTCCCTACGCCAAAACTCAGCGAGAACAAAAAACCAAAACGTAAGTTTTGCCCACGGCCTTGATGTTGATGTTGGGATATTTCGCTACCGGCAGCGGCAAGAGCAGCAGAAGAAAAGAAGTGTTCGGCTTTGTCCTTACCGGTCCAGCTATCCTGTGCCACATGCGCACATCCACTACAGAGTAAAGCTATGCAGAGGATGAGCGCACGCATTGGCTACAGTAAACGGCTGATTAAGCGATCAATACGGATACGGCGCAGACGGCGAATCAGCTTGCGGACTTTTGCAGGGTAATCAGAAATGCTTTCTAATTCGCGGAAGTGCTGAACCGTCGTGGTATTTTCACGAATCAGCGCTAACTCTTTCTCGCGCTGCTCGGCCAGCTCATTCTTAGGATCGTGGATCAGCACCGCGTTTTCCAAATCCAATCGCCATGCGCGCGGATTAAGGTTGTTGCCGGTAACCATCATCCACTCGTCATCGACCCAAATGCCTTTCAGGTGATAGCTGTTTTCGCCATCTTTCCACAGGCGAACAGTCAACTGCCCATTGTTGACGTAATACTGCAAACGGCTCAGGAAGCGTCTTAGGTTGATCTCATAGAGATAGGGCAGTGCGCCAATGATTTTAAACGGCTGCTCAGGTGGGATATAGAAATCGTTGGCGGTTTTATCGCCCACGATAATCTCCACCTCTTTCCCCTGGCGCAGCAGATGGATCAGATTACGCACCAGGATCGCCGGCAGGTTGAAGTAAGGCGTACACAGCGTAAGTTTACGCTCGGCGCACGGCATCAAATGGAAGATGGTTTTATTGAGCAGGCTGCGCTTGCCAAGGCCCACCAGCGGCGTGACCGCCAGTGACTCATTGTCGGCGTTCCCCGAGAACTGATAGTTAAAACTGCGCAAATCCTGACGGAATTGACGTGTTTCGTTTTTGATCTCAGGACTGGAAGGACGCTCAGTCTGGTCGAGGCGATTCACCGCATCAGACTGCTTAAGATTTTCGCAAATCCACGCGTACATGGTGTCAGCCAATTGTGGATTACGGATCAACTGGTAACGATCGTAGCGATATTTATCATGTTGATGCAGGTAAACATCGTTCAGGCTGGCACCGCTGTACAGCAAGGTATCATCGATGATGAAGCCTTTCAGGTGCAGCACGCCAAGCGCTTCCCGGGTATTAACGGGAATACCGAAAACCGGGATAGCAATGTCTGGATGCTGTGCCGCCATCTCGCAATACCAGTCAGCGTTGGTGAGGCCACGCGCGGCACCAATTCGGCCACGCTGCGCGCGATGCCAGTCCACCAGAATGCTGACATCCAGCTCCGGACGTGCCTGACGCGCAGCATAAAGTGCCTGCATGATGCCACGCCCGCCATCGTCGTTCTCAAGATAGAGCGCGGCGATGCAAATGCGTTTTTCCGCCGTCGCGATTTTCGTCAGCAGGGTTTCACGAAACTCGGCAGGCGAGTAGAGCGTGGTCACATCCGACACGGATTGTGACAGTTTAGGCAGCTGTGCGAGGTGTTGTTGGTGTTTATTGCGTTTAAATTTAGACAACATCACAGTGCACTTCTTCTCTGTTCATTGCATGGCCTTTTGCCATCAAATCATGATCCTAACGGTAAATAATAACACCAACCGGCCTGATAAGGAGGATTTTTACCTTTCTGTACAGGATATCATCACGCCTCACCGAGCGGTAAATTCAGGCTGACAATGCCATCATCCAATTGAATATTCACACGAAAATTCAGTTTTCGTGCCAGCGTAATCATGCCCGTGTTGTGTGGCATGGTGATACCGTTCAATTGTTGCAGACCATGATCGCGCGTATATCGGATCATCTTTTCCAGCAAACGTCTGCCCATCCCAAGTCCCTTCAAATCAGAGCGCACCAGCACGGAGAATTCGGCATCAATGTTGTCGGCATCTGAAATTGCGCGCGTGACACCTATGATCTCGTCTTGACCCTCATGCTGCCGCACCGCCACGATCGCCATTTCCCGGTCATAATCGATTTGGGTCATGTTGGCGAGATCCTCGTGAGTGAACTCATTGATTTCGCTGAAGTAACGATAATAAAGATCTTCTTTTGTGACCTGCGCGATAAACGCGCGCAACTGCGGTTCATCTTCAGGCAAGATCGGGCGGAACAGGCAATGCTGGCCATCTTTCAGCTGCACCTGTTCTTCAAGGTGGTGTGGATAAGGGCGAATCGCCAAACGTGCTTCATTATCACCAGTAAATGGCGCAAGTTGCAGTGTGACATCCAGTAACGTGAACTCGTTAGCCGATGCCAGCAACGGATGAATATCCAACCGCTGAATCTCCGGGCAATCCACGACCAGGTTCGAAACCTGCACCAGCAGTTGACTCAGCCCGGCAATATCAAGTGGACGCAACGCGCTGCGGCTGCGGACTTTGCCGCTCTTCATCGCCTGAATGACCAAATAACGCGCCAGCGTCATGTTGAGTGGCGGCAGTGCAACTGCCGCTTGTTTGTCGGCTTGCCACTCCACACCGCCTTCACCGAGCATGATGATAGGGCCAAATAACGGGTCTTGTTCTACCACCACGCGCAATTCCTGCGCACCCGCGCGATTCGCCATGCTTTGTACCAGCAATCCATCAATTCGGGCTTGCGGATGGGTGTGGCGCACGCGATCAAATATCGCTTCAGCAGCTTGCTCAACCTCCTCTCGACTGCGCAGATACAGCATCACACCCTGAACTTCAGATTTGTGTGGAATATCCGGCGAACGAAGCTTGAGCGCCACCGGATAACCAATCTGATCGGCAATAGTGGCGGCCTCGCGGCTGTCACTCGCAATCCAGGTCGGCAGCGTCGACAAACCATACGCTTGCAGCACCGGCTGTACTTCGTGGGTATCCAGCGTGTTGATCCCCTGATCCAGCGCTTGTTGAATCAGCTGGTGCGCCTGCGCGCTATTTTGTGTCAGGCCTATCGGCAAAGCGGGGGTTTCACGCAATTGCTTCTGGTTACGGCGATATTCGACCTGGTGCATGAAAGCGGTCACCGTGCCTTCCGGCGTGCGCCAGGTAGGTATTCCAGCCTGAGTGAAAGCACGACGCGCAGCTTGCGAAGAGTATTCACCGCACCAGTTGGTGAGAAGCGTGATCTGCTTTCCGCGCGGATGTTTCGCTACTGCCGCAATAATTTGCTCAGCCGTTTCACTGGCAGGAGAGACCGCGCTGGGGGCGTGGATGATCATCAACGCGTCCAGTTCATGGCTATCCAGCAGTTGCTCAATACAGGCAACATAGCGGCCTGGCGTGGCATCGTCCTTCAAATCCAGCGGATTACCGCGTCCGACGCCCTCTGGCAACAACGCAGCGAGCGCCATCAACGTCTCATCACTGAGCGTGGCCAACTTGCCGTTGCGGGCATACAGCTCATCCAGTGCCAAAGCCGCCGGGGCAGCGCCGTTGCTGATGATCATCAAACGGTCACCGCGCAGTGGGCGCATGTGGCTTAGCGATTCGACGGCTGAAAACAGCTCATGCGTATCCTGCACGCGCAATAATCCGGCGCGCTGGATCGCCGCATCCCATGCCGCATCCAGCCCGCTGAGTGTGCCGATCATCGCCTGTGCCTGATGGCTGCGACCGCTTTTGATCACCAGAATCGGTTTATTGCGTGAGGCGCTACGCGAGGCCGAAACAAAGCGGCGTGCATCGCTGAGATGTTCCAGATAGAGCAGGATGGCGCTGGTTTTGCCGTCGCGCGCCAGGAAATCCAGCAGGTCATCAACATCAATATCCAGGCTGTCGCCCAAAGCGATAAACCAGGAGAAGCCAAGGTTGCGCTGCTGTGCCCAATCGAGAATGGTGTTGGAGACCGCAGCGGATTGAGAGATGAAGGCAATGCGTCCTTTGGCAATAGGCACCGGCGAGAAGCTGGCGTTCAATCCCTGCCACGGCGCCAGCAATCCCAGACTGTTCGGGCCGAGCAGGCGAATTTGCCACTGACTGGCACAGGCCTTCAACTCTTCCAGTTGGCTGGCGGGCGCGGAGAGAATGATGCAGGCTTTACAGCCTTTTTCACCTAGCTGTTGCAGTAGTTCGAGATTACGTTTGGCGTGGGTGCAGATGATGGCGAGATCGGGCGCGAAGGGCAGGCTGGCAATATCCGGCCAGGCGAGTACGCCGCTAACTGCTTTGTACTTCGGCGTGACCGGCAGTACCGGACCGCTAAATCCGCCTGCCAGCAGATTACGCATCATAAAGTAGCCGGCGCGCCCCGGTGTAACTGACGCACCAATCACCGCGATTGATTTAGGTCGTAACAGTGCTTCCAGTCCGCGTTGGCTCATCATCCGCTCCTGAGATCAAGATTGGCATGATTGTAAACGCTTTTTACTCTGCTTGCCGACTCGCCGATCGCAGGCTGAGGATCTCTTTGAGGTTCCAGCGCTTTAAATGCCCGATGTACTTCATACTCTGCTCGCGATGCCATGCTGAAACATCTCCATCACGTAGATGCAGGAGATCAGCCGGGCTGACCCAGCTCGCTTGTCCTTGAAGTAGCTCGACTCCTGCATGGCGATAACCTGCGAGGACGAATTCTGAGCAGAAGAAGCGATTGGCTTGAGGATCGTCAACGTCGGCGAGTTGCACGCGCGCCAATGCAGTGAGACAGGCACTGCGTAGATTCTCATGCACCAGCGGCAGCTCGCAGACACGGCGCGAAACCATAAACGGCATAAACATCACAATACCTTTGAAATTGTATTTTTTGCCTTGTTGCTGGTGGGCAAACTCGCGCAGCAGCGAGCTTTGGTATGGAGTGAGACTGGGCAAGCGTAGCACCAATAAATTATTACTCTCGTCAATGGCCTGCTGCAGCGGAATGATTTTTACACCACTGCCCACGGCTTCCGCCACTTGCTGATCACCCAGATAGATTGCTGCATGACTGACGCCTGTGAAGCTAAACAGGCGAATGCCCCAGGATTGCGGCGAGGTGGCAGAGGAGAGCAACAAATCGCCGGGCTGTAATTCAGTAACGGTAATGATGTCACCTGGACGCGTGCTAACGGATTGCACCTGCAGTGGGAAAGGACGGTCAGTTTGCGGGGCCGTGCTACAGCCCGTGAGCAGCAGCACGACAAACCACCAGATTTTCATAGCACATCATCCTTATGTATAGGGCCAATTCCATGGCGATGTGCGACTATAAATCAAACGGGCGTGTTAAAAAATCAGGCGATCCTTACAGCACGCTTTCCTGATAATGCACCGGATGATGCGGCTTGCCTGCCAGATAAGCGTGACGGAAATGCTCAAAATGCTGCTGTAACGCACCAGCTGCCTCAACGTCGCCAGCCTGCTCCAGCAGCGCTGCGGCCACTTCAGCGGTACAGTGTTGTCCCTCACCGTGGGCTTCACGCAAGGTATAGCGTGACGGCGTGGAGACGTTGAGTGACATCACCGGGAATGCATCCAGCCAGGGGCTTTTGCGGAACATTTTGCGGGCTTCAGTCCAGGTGCCATCGAGCATAATAAACAGCGGCGGTTTACCCGTAAGGGGTGGCGTGGTGAGGACTTCACGGCCTGCATCGACGTACGAACCTGGAAACACCACCAATGGCTGATAGTCGTCGGTTTTCACTGCGGCCAGCATCGCTTCATCAGGTTCGGTGCGAGACCAGCCAAACGCCAGCGTATCTGGCAGTATATCGGCGATCAGTCGTCCAGTGTTGCTGGGTTTCATCGGTTCGGTATCGAACATCACCAGGCAAAAACGGCTGCGCGCTTGCTGCGGTTGCAAGGTGGCGCACAGGCAGTTTTTTTGCGGCAGAAGACAACGCTGGCAGCGCACGACGCGGTTACCGCGGGCAAGAAACGGACGCGTGGCGCGCGCTAAACGTTGCGCACGTAAGTGCAGGACGGCATTTTCAGACATAGAATCGCAGGCAGGAAAAAACGCCATTTTAATGTAAGGCAAACCACAAGGCCAGCACGCAGCTGGCCTTAATGACTTACAGTGATTCGTCGAGCCACTCGTTGAAAGGGGCTTTAGGCATCGCGCCATTGAGCATGTCGACCATCTCGCCGTTTTTAAACAGCATGATGGTAGGAATACTGCGAATGCGGAAGCGAGAGCTGAGTGCCGGTTCGGCCTCAGTATTCACCTTCACAAAGCGCACTTTCCCGCGACGCTCATCGGCAACGTCTTTAAATACCGGCGCAAAGTTGACGCACGGGCCGCACCACGGTGCCCAGAAGTCGACGACAACGGGCAGATCGTCCTGCAAATACTTGTCTAACGTTGCTGCGGTGGCATTTGTCACTTCACCGTTAAACAACGCATCGCCGCAGCGGCCACACTTTGCGCCATCGCTAACACGCGCTTCTGGAACGCGGTTGGTTGCCTGACAGGAGGCACATACAGTATTCATCGTCACCTCTAACCGGACCTGTAAATATGATGATTGCCGAACATTATGAAAAGGTTGAGTGCTATGCTCAATCTGGATTGCCCAATAGGTTCAATAGTTGATAGCTAAGCACCAATACATCAGGTAATCTTCGCGCTCTCAATGCAGGAGGAACAAATGAACGACGAATTTAAAGGCAAAAGCGGCAAGGTAAAAGTGATGTATGTACGTGATGAGGATGGCGGTCAGAAGCCGAATCCCCGTACCGGCAAAGGCGGCCGTCCTGCTGCGCGCCAGGAAGATAATCGTCGTTCTGGTCCTCGCAGTGCACGTAATGAAGAAGGTGGCCGTAGCGGTGGCGCGGGGCGTGGAACGCCTGCTCGTGATGCACGTAATGCAGACCGCGGTCGCAGCTTTGGTGGTCGAGACAATCGTGCTGATGACAACCGCAGCTTTGGTGATTCACCATGGCGCACCGTATCTCGTCCGCCAGTGGCTGATGATAGCCAGGTTGATGATGAGGCAAGCAACAAGCCGGTGATCGACCCAGAACAAATTCGCCGTCAGCGCCAGGAAGAGACACGCGTTTACGGTGAGAACGCCTGTCAGGCGCTGTTCGCCAGTCGTCCTGAAAGCATCGTGCGCGCCTGGTTTGTCCAGAGCGTCACGCCACGCTTCCGCGAAACCCTGCGTTGGTTAGCGGCAAACCGTAAAGCCTACCACGTGGTGGAAGATGCTGAACTGACCAAAGCGTCAGGCACCGAACACCATGGCGGCGTGTGCTTCATTATTAAGAAGCGCATGGGCATGGAAGTGTCTGAGTGGCTCAAAAAAGCCGATACCAAAGATTGCGTGCTGGCGCTGGAAGATGTGAGCAACCCGCACAACCTCGGCGGTATCATGCGTAGCTGCGCACACTTCGGTGTGAAAGGCTTGCTGGTCAACGATGCGTCGCTGCTGGAATCGGGTGCGGCAGTTCGCACCGCAGAAGGCGGCGCAGAGCATGTGCAGGCGATCAGCGGTGAAAGTTTTGCTAGCGGCCTCGAAGCCTTCCGCAAAGCGGGTTACACCATCGTGACGACATCTAGCCATGAGGGTACGCCGCTGGCGAAAGCTGAGCTGCCAGCCAAAATGGTTCTGGTGCTGGGTCAGGAGCGTGAAGGTCTGTCCGACAGCGCTTTCCAGCAGGGCGATATCAGCCTGTCGATTGGCGGTACCGGCAACGTTGAGAGTCTTAACGTCTCCGTTGCGACCGGCATTCTGCTCGCTGAATGGTGGCGTCAGAACGCATAAAAGAAAACGGGCCGAAAGGCCCGTTTTTGTTTCTAACGTTTAGTGCGCACCACCGCCACCACCGCCCGCACCAAATGGCGGACGAGCAAACCACACCAGAACCAGCAGGATTAAAAACACCCCTGCCGATGCCCAGAAGATCTCGTTCGCCGAGATAATCAGGCCCTGATTGGTAATTTGCTGCGCGATATAGGCTGATGCCTGCTGCTGCGTCATGCCCATGCTTTGCAGCTGGTCATACATTTGCTGCGAATTCGGATTGAATGGGTTCACCGATTCCGACAGGTAGCTGTGATGCATCGATTCGCGGTCAGTCCACATGGTGGTGGTGATCGACGTTCCGATAGAACCCGCCAGCGTACGCACAAAGTTCGACAGGCTGGATGCCGCCGCCATGCGCTCAGGCGGTAAACCCGACAGCGTTATGGTGGTCAGTGGCATAAAGAAGCAGGCCACGGCAAAGCCCTGGATAAACTGCGGCCAGGCTGAGGCACCGAAATCCATACCCGGTTCAAACGTATACGCTCGCCAGTAGAAACAGACCGCGTACATGATAAAGCTGAAGGTCACCAACCGCCGCATATCCAGCTTGTGGGCAAAGCGGCCAATGATCGGCGACAGGATAACCGGTATGATGCCGACCGGCGCGGACGCCAATCCTGCCCAGGTGGCGGTGTAGCCATATACCTCCTGTAGCAGCTGCGGCAGCAATACGATCGAGCCGAAGTAGAGCATGTAAGCCAGACTGATCGACAGACAGCCGATGGTGAAATTTCGCTTCTTAAACAGCGACAAATCGACAATCGGGTGATCGTCCGTCAACTCCCATACCAGCAGCACCGCCAGCGCCACCACTGCGACCACCGTGAGCACGATAATTTCGGTTGAGCCAAACCAGTCGAGCTCTTTACCGCGGTCCAGCATCACCTGCAGTGAACCGATCCCCACCACCAACAGCACCAAACCCACCATATCAATCGGGCGGATTTCGGTTTTGGTTTCACGTCCCCGCAAGGTCTGCAAGGTCAGGGCCACAACCACAACCCCAATCGGCACGTTGATAAAGAAGATCCAACCCCAGTGATAATTATCACTGATCCAGCCGCCCAGAATCGGACCGCAGATAGGTGCAACGATCACCGTCATCGCCCATAACGAGAGCGCCACGCTGCGCTTCGCCGGAGGATAGTTGTTCAGCAGTAAACTTTGCGACAGTGGAATTAACGGACCGGCCACCACACCCTGAATGACGCGGAAGAAAATCAGCATCTCAAGGCTTTCTGACATGCCGCACGCCCATGAGGCCAGCACAAACAGAATGGTCGACCAGGTAAATAGCTTCACTTCACCGATACGTTTGGCTAACCAACCGGTAATCGGGATCGAGATGGCGTTTGCCACCCCGAAGGAGGTAATCACCCAGGTGCCCTGTGAGTTCGAGGCACCGAGGTTACCGGCGATCGTTGGGATCGCCACGTTAGCGATGGTGGAGTCGAGTACCTGCATAAACGTCGCCAGTGATAAGGCGATGGTCATCAGAACGAGCGGCGCACCTTCAAGCGGTTTTTGTGCCATCACAGCCTCCCGCGGAATTAATCGGCGTTGGCACGAACGATATCAGTAATCAGCTTGTTAACCGGCGCGAGGTCGATTGCCAATGCGTTACTTTCATACGCTGCTTTTGGACGTACGCTACTGGCCAGTGTGGCACCGTCTTTGTTTTGGGTATCCACTTTTACTAAGGTGGAGAGACCAATACGCAGCGGATGCTCGGCCACTTGTTGTGGATCCAGCTCAATACGCACCGGTAAACGCTGAACCACTTTGATCCAGTTACCCGTCGCATTCTGCGCCGGCAGCAGAGAGAAGGCGCTGCCGGTGCCCATATCCAGACCCACAACTTTGCCGTGATACTCCACGTCATCACCGTAAATATCGCTGATCACGGTAGCGGGCTGGCCAATACGCACGCCGGAAAGCTGCGTTTCTTTGAAGTTGGCGTCAATCCACAGGTTTGTTGCCGGAACTACGGCCAGCAGCGGCGTAGTGGTGGCGATTTGTGAACCCACCTGCACATTACGGCGAGATACATAACCGTCCATTGGGCTGCGGATATCGGTGCGCTGCAGAGCCAGCCAGGCGTCACGCAGCTCAGCCGCGCTCTGTTTGACGGCCGGTTGCTGTTCCAGATCGGTGTTCAGGATCATCGCCTGGTTAGCGTTATACTGCTGCACGGCAACATCGAGTTGCGCTTTGGCTGTGGCGACGGCATCACGCGAGTGCTGCAGTTCTTCACGACCAATCAAGTTTGACGCACCCAGCGGCTCACGACGTTTCAGATCGGCCTCGGCCTGATCCAGAGCGGTCTGTTGCAGCTTGATGGTGGCTTGATACTGCTTACCGTTAATCATGAGTTGATGCGTCTGACGCACACTGGTGGCCAGCGCGGTCTGCGCTTTTTCAAACGCCTGCTCCGCATCGGTTTTATCCAGCGACACCAGAATGTCGCCTTTTTTCACGAAGTCAGTGTCATCAAACCACACTTTATTCACGCTGCCGGAAACCTGTGCCATCACCTGCACCTGGTTACCCGCCACATAAGCATCATCGGTTTCCTGGAAATGGCGCAGCACCAAATACCAGTAGGCCAGATACGCCACCCCAATCAATACAAACACGATAGCCAGCAGGATCAGCACACCTTTGCGCTTCTTCTTTTTATTCGCTGGCTGTTGCGGGCTTTGCGCTTCCGCGGTCGCACTCATGTTGTTCTCCACGTTTTCCATTTAGTCGGGCTGTGTTGATCCTTCAACACGGTTTCCCGAGTCGAAAAAGCCAGCGTATGAGACGCTGGCCGGATAAAAGGGGATTAAAATAGCGATTTCGGAAGGTGATTGTGTCGCACTTCTTGCTATTAGCGCGACAGGGAAGCGATAACCTGATCTTCGTCCATTTTATCGAGGCGGTTGAGCAGCTTGCGCGTGATGGCTTCCAGCTGATCCTGCTCAGACGTTGAGAGCGAAGACCACAGGTACTGCAGACTCTGATGCTGTGGCGGTAACAGAAGACGTAAGAATTCATTACCTTTTTCAGTCAGATGCAGATGCAGGCAGCGACGGTCGTTCTCACTTTCACGGCGTTCAATCCAACCGCGTTTTTCCAGCTCATCGGCAATACGCGTTGCGTTAGTGCGTGAAGAACCCAGCGCAGAACTCAGTTCTGATGGCTGGATGCTCTGGTTTTCCTGCGCATCAAGTGTGATCAGCGCCATGAATAAGGTCTCGTTAATTCCCTGCGCCTTCAACATCTTGTTGCGGTTATCCAGCAGTTTTCCCTGCATATGCATGCAAAGACGAGTCAGGATGATTTCCTGCAACGGAAAATCTTTATGGCGGTTAGCACGGATGTTCAGCATCTGTTCAATGGGAGTAAACGAACTTTCCATTTTAAAAAAAACCTCTTAGTTGCAACTGGTATAGTAAGGATGGTGACAGATTAAGCGTAGTCATATTTTCCGCCAGTGATTGTTCGCACGATCACATTGTCAACATCTGGCGTTCCAGGTCGTTCCATAACCCTGGGCACTTCGCCCTGACAACGAGCCACGCAGGATGGTTACATTGTCATCAATTCACATCGTGAAATATTTTTAAGAAAAAATAATTTCGCGAGAAAAAATAACTCTGGTGAATAACTGTGCTGCTAACCATAACAAACTCAATCATCAATGAATAGTCTCACTCACCTGATTGGGCTGGTCTTTACGCTTTCTAAACACTTTAGCTGAACATATTACATCACTAAATCAATGGCTTAATTAACGTAATCGTAACAATTCCGGCACCAATACCGTACCAGCTAAAATGATGAATTGCATTCGTTGAGAGGATTTAACCTCAGGCAGTGCAGAGATGATTCTCGGCTTAATAGCATTCATGGCGGAAGAAAGGCGTAGATAATCATTTGTGGGTAATAGTAACCCAAAAAATTATTTCAATGGTGTGTTAATTGACAGGACGTACCAGTGCGCTATAACGCACGAAAAGTGAAGGGAATGAGAATAAAAGCGGCCAAAAGGCCGCTTTTAGGGGAAGAGGATTACTTCGCCGCAGCCTGTGCGTCAGAAATCCACTTATCAAACTCGGCCTGGTGGCCTTTGATCCAGCCATCTACGTGACGATTGATGTCAGCTTCAGAGGCCTGACCCGCATGCATGGCCGCGTTCTCTGAGTTGATATCACCGATCGGCAATTTCATTTCAGCAAACAGTTTTGCTGCCGCTGGGTTTTTCTCAGCCCAGGCTTTGTTGGCCACAATGTGCATGGTGTTGACCGGGAAACCGTAGTTTTTGCCATTAGGCAGTTTGGTGTCCACTTTGCTCTGCTCGCCCGGCAGGGAAGAGAATGGCACCTGCAGCCAAACCACATCTTTACCCGGTTTGAGCACGTCGCTCAGCCAGTAAGGTGTCCAGGTGTAATAAAGGATAGGTTTGCCCTGCTTGTAGCGTGCCAGGGTGTCAGCTACCATCGCTGAATAGTTACCCATGTTGGCCGTTACCGTATCAGCCAGGCCATAGGCTTTATTCTGGTGGTTAATCACCGCTTCACAGCCCCAGCCCGGCGTACAGCCCGTCATGTCGGCTTTGCCGTCACCGTTACTGTCGAACAGTTTGGCGATCTTCGGATCTTTAAGCTGTTCAATGTTGGTGATGTGATACTGCTCAGCGGTTTTCTTATCGATCAAATAACCCTGGGCAGCGCCGCCAACGTAAGTGCCTTCACGGTAAAACTTGTTATCACCGCCTGCCGCTTTATACATGTCGTCATGCAGCGGTTTCCAGTTAGCGGCCACAAAGGTGGCATCACCGGCAGCGATGGTGGTGTAAGCCACGTTGTAATCGACTTCGCCTGGCTTCTCAACGGTGTAGCCCAGTTTTTCCAGTGCGCGGCTGACAATCAGCGTCTGGAAAGTTTCTTCTGCGATGGTGCTTTGCAGAGGTTTAACGGTAATACCTTTACCCGGCAGGTCGGCGGCGGACACGTGCGTCGCGGCGAACGTCGTTAGGACGGCAGCGAATAGAGTTGTCTTGCGCATAGTCATTCCTTATTTTACGTGTTGCGTCGGAGACGGACGGCCACGCTGGGCCGTCCATTGAAATCAGGCTTTTTTACTGAAGGGGCGCAGCAGCAGGCCAAGAGGACCTGAGCTATACCAGTGACGATTGCCACGGCTGCGGCTATCACGGGCGACCGACTGAGTCAGGCGATCAAGGATAATCGCCAGAATCACGATGCCCACGCCGCCGACAGTTGCCAGACCCATATCTAAACGACCGATACCGCGCAGCACCATCTGACCCAAACCACCAACAGCAATCATCGAGGCGATAACCACCATCGACAGTGCCAGCATTAGCGTCTGGTTCACACCGGCCATAATGGTCGGCATCGCCAGCGGCAACTGCACTTTGAACAGCATCTGACGCGGACTGGCACCAAAGGATTCGCTCGCCTCGATCAAATCGGCGGGCACCTGCTTAATACCGAGAATGGTGAGACGTACCATCGGCGGTAGCGCAAAGATAATGGTGACCACCACGCCTGGCACGTTACCGATACCGAACAGCATGACGATGGGCACTAAATACACGAAGGCCGGCGTGGTCTGCATCGCATCCAGCAACGGACGGATAATGCGCGCCGCACGTTCACTGCGCGCCAGCCAAATCCCTAACGGCAGGCCGATGATGATGCAGAACAGCAGGGCAGTAAGCACCAGCGCCAACGTCACCATCGCTTGCGACCATGCGCCAATGGCACCAATCGCAATCAGTGAAATAAGAGTGGCGATGCCCATGGCCGGGCTGGCAATTTGCCAGGCAATTAACGCAAACACCACAATCGCTACAGGCGCGGGCATGCCCAGCAACATTTGCTGGAACGCGCTGAGGATGTAATCGACGGGTACGCGAATGCCCTGAAATACCGGGCGGAAATGACTGACTACCCAGTCGATGCCTTCAGTGACCCAGCTGTCGAGTGGGATCCAGGTCTTGTGGAACGGATCCATAATATTGAAATGTTCGGGAGCCGGAGCAGGCGCGCTGTTGAGCCAGTCACTGCTGCTGGCGGCACTGCTGGCAGCATCATGACCGCCACTGGCCGCCGAGGGATCACCCCATGCATCGGCTGAACCGCTGCTACTGGCTGCACTGCTGGCAGCATCATGTCCACCATTGGCGGCAGAGGTAGCACCACTGCTACTGGCACTGCTGTCTGCGGGGGCGGTGCTGCCGCCCCAGGGATCGCTACTGCTGGCCGCCGCACTTGAATCTGTCGTCGCGGGTTGCTGCGTGGTCTGGCTGGCGCTATCCCACGGATTGCTGGTTTGTTCACTCATGACTGGGCTCCTTCACGATCTAAAGCGCGCAATAGCATGCTTTTGGAAATAATACCGACGTACTGATTTTCTTCGCCAACCACCGGCACCGCGCAGGGCGCTTGTGCAACGTGGGAGAGCAGATCGTTCAGTGAGGTATCCGCAGGAACCGCTAACGGCGTCTCAAGCAGGGCGCTATCCAGACCTTCACCCGCAGCCAGTGCGGCTTTTAGTGAATCGGTTGAGACAACGCCGACAAATTTCTGTTTCTCCAGCACATAGCCATATTCGCGGTCTTCATCTTGCAGCAGTTTAATGGCTGAACGTGGGCCAAAACCGGCCGCTTTACGGATCAGCGCGCCGGCGCTACGACGGGCAATATCCTTGGCGCTAAACACATGGCTAATATCGACACCACGGAAGAAGGTGCGAACATAATCGTTAGCAGGATTATTCAGGATTTCATCTGGCGTACCGACCTGCACTACTTCTCCGCCCTGCATGATGGCAATGCGATCGCCAATACGCATGGCTTCGTCGAGGTCATGAGAAATAAATACAATGGTGCGCTGATGTTTTGCCTGCAATTTTACCAGCTCATCCTGCATTTCGGTGCGAATGAGTGGATCGAGTGCGGAGAAGGCTTCATCCATCAATAAAATGTCGGGATTGATTGCCAATGCGCGGGCTAATCCGACACGTTGACGCATACCGCCGGAGAGTTCATCCGGGTAAGAGTGGGCATAATTATCCAGTCCCACCTGACGTAACGCATCCAATGCTTTTTCCTGACGTTCCTGCAACGGTACGCCTGCTAATTCCATGCCGAAGGCGGCATTATTCAGCACCGTCATATGGGGCATTAATGCGAAGGATTGGAATACCATGCTGATCTTATTTCTGCGCACTTCACGCAGTTCAGCATCCGATATTTTAGCAATATCGACACCGTCAATGATCACCTGGCCGCGAGTGGGCTCGATCAGACGATTGAGAAGGCGAACCATGGTGGACTTGCCTGAACCTGACAGCCCCATGATGACGAAGATCTCGCCTTCTTCAATGGCCAGACTGGCATCTTTTACGCCGACGGAGAGACCGGTTTTCGCCAGAATACTCTCTTTGCTTTCGCCTTTCTCAATCAGCTTAAATGCCTTTTCGGGGTGATCCCCAAATACCTTATATAAATTCTTTACTTCGAGTTTAATTGCCATGCAGTAATTAATTTCCCGGTTAAATGTTTAGCTATTTCTTGTTGTGATCTCGATTAAATTTAAGCGCCCTATAACCTAGCATAGTGAGAATATCTGACAACCCTTGGCGCGGATATTTGGCTGAGCAAGCGCGTGCAGATTGGCGATAATTCCAGTGCTCACAAGGGATGAGAGCGAATCATTTTTTTCTGAATTTTTTGTGAAATTAACCCGCTTTCACGGAAAATGCTCAGTGAAAGGCGAATAAATTGCGCTTATGTAGGCGATATAATGGACGAATTAATGGCGCTAAAATGACAAAATAATGAAGGTGAGAAAGGGAAATAACGGGAGAATATTTGGCAGTCTGTTCAGGAAATATTAAGGCGCTGAAAGGGCGCGCGTAGGCGCGCCCTGTGCTGCATGCCAGAGGCTAGAAATTCCAGTCCTCGTCTTCGGTTTCCACGGCTTTTCCCATCACGTAGGAAGAACCTGAACCGGAGAAGAAATCGTGGTTTTCATCGGCATTAGGGGACAAAGCCGAGAGAATGGCCGGATTCACCGTCGTCAGCTCAGACGGGAACAACGCCTCATATCCCAGATTCATCAAGGCTTTGTTGGCGTTGTAATGCAGGAAGGTTTTCACCTCTTCCGCCCAACCCACATCCGCATATAGAGCTTCGGTGTACACCACTTCGTTTTCATACAGCGCCAGCAACAAATCGATGGCAAATTGCTGCAGCTCTTCGCGACGCGCATCGTCGACTTTTTCCAGTGCTTTCTGGTACTTGTAGCCAATGTAATAACCGTGCACCGCTTCATCGCGAATAATCAAACGAATCAGGTCGGCGGTGTTGGTTAATTTGCCACGGCTCGACCAATACATTGGCAGCCAGAAACCGGAGTAGAACAGGAACGATTCCAGGAACACGCTGGCGATTTTCTTCTTGAGCGGGTCCTCAGCGCGATAGTGCTCCAGCACAATCTTGGCTTTGTTCTGCAACGCTTCGTTCTCTTCACTCCAGCGATATGCCGCATCGACATCGGCGGTGTTACACAGGGTGGAGAAAATCGAGCTATAGGAGCGCGCATGCACTGCTTCCATAAAGCTGATATTCGACAGCACCGCTTCTTCATGCGGCGTGATGGCGTCTTCCATCAAGCCCGGCGCGCCGATCACGTTTTGGATGGTGTCGAGCAGCGTTAACCCGGTAAACACGCGGATGGTCAGCTGCTGTTGCTGGTGGTCCAGCGACTGCCACGCAGGCAGATCGTTGGACAACGGCACTTTTTCCGGCAGCCAGAAGTTACTGGTCAGACGGTTCCATACTTCGAGATCTTTATCGTCCTGGATTCGGTTCCAGTTAATCGCTTGAATTTGTTTAAGTTGCATAGTTTTCATCACAATGAGCAGGAGACGCAGCCCTGGACTTCGGTGCCTTGCAGCGCCATTTGACGCAGACGGATGTAATAGAGCGTTTTGATGCCTTTCTTCCATGCATAAATTTGCGCTTTGTTGATGTCACGCGTAGTGACGTCATCGCGGAAGAACAGCGTCAAGGACAGGCCCTGATCGACGTGCTGCGTGGCTTCGGCGTAGGTATCAATAATCGCTTCCGGACCAATCTGGTACGCATCCTGATAGAGATCGAGATTGTCGTTGGTCATAAAAGGCGCCGGATAGTAAACGCGGCCGGTTTTGCCCTCTTTGCGGATCTCAATGCGCGACACAATCGGGTGAATACTCGATGTCGCGTGATTGATATACGAGATCGAACCGGTAGGCGGAACCGCCTGTAAGTTCTGGTTAAACAAGCCGTGTTGCATCACTGATTCGCGTAATGCCTGCCAATCGGCTTGGCTTGGCAGCGCAATGCCTGCATCGGCAAAAATCTGTGCCACACGCGCGGTGCGCGGCAGCCAGGCGCGATCCACATACTTATCGAAGTAGTGGCCGTTGGCGTACTGAGACTGCTCAAAGCCATCAAAACTCTGTTTGTGTTCTTGAGCCAGCAGGTTCGACGTGCGCACCGCGTGATAGGTGACGCAGTAGAAGTAGAGATTAGTGAAATCCAGCGCTTCTTCTGAGCCATAAGCCATGCCTTCACGCGCCAGGTAGCCGTGCAGGTTCATCTGACCCAGGCCCACTGCATGTGAGCGTCGATTGCCTTCGGCCACCGACGGCACTGAGTTGATTTCGCTCATCTCTGAAACCGCCGTTAAGGCGCGTACCGCCGTTTCCACGGTTTGTGCCAGATTGCGAGAATCCATGGCATGCGCAATATTCAGCGAGCCGAGGTTACAGGAGATATCCTTGCCCACGCGGCGATAGTTGAGATCGTCATAGAATTCGCTGGCACTGTTAACCTGCAAAATCTCCGAGCACAGGTTGCTCATGTTGATGCGACCGGCAATCGGGTTATGACGGTTCACGCTGTCTTCGTACATGATGTACGGATAGCCTGACTCAAACTGAATTTCTGCCAGCGTCTGGAAGAAATCACGCGGCTTGATGTAAGTCTTACGGATACGATCGTCGGCCAGCATCTCTTCATACAGCTCGCTGATGCTGATATCACCAAACGCTTTGCCGTAAATGCGCTCAACGTCGTACGGCGAGAACAGCGCCATATCGCGGTTGTCTTTTGCCAGCTGGAAGGTGATATCCGGGATCACTACGCCGAGGGACAGGGTTTTGATACGGATCTTCTCGTCAGCGTTTTCGCGTTTGGTATCGAGGAAGCGGAAGATATCGGGGTGATGCGCATTCAGCCACACCGCGCCCGCGCCCTGACGTGCTCCGAGCTGATTTGCGTAGGAGAATGCATCTTCCAGCATCTTCATCACTGGAATCACGCCAGACGACTGGTTTTCGATACGCTTAATCGGCGCACCGGATTCACGCAGGTTAGAGAGCAGGAAGGCCACGCCGCCGCCGCGCTTTGACAACTGCAGCGCCGAGTTCACCGCACGCCCAATCGATTCCATATTGTCTTCGATGCGCAGCAGGAAGCACGAGACTAACTCGCCGCGCTGCTGTTTTCCGCAGTTGAGGAAGGTTGGGGTGGCAGGCTGGAAACGGCCGCTGAGCATTTCTGCCAGCAATTCGCGCGACAGAGATTCGTTGCCGCGGGCCAGCGTCAGCGCCACCATGCAGGCGCGCTGCTCGAAGGTTTCGAGATAGCGTTTACCGTCGAAGGTTTTCAGCGTGTAGCTGGTGTAAAACTTCCACGCACCGAGGAAGGTGTGAAAACGGAAACCCCAGGCGTCGGCTTCATCGTGCAGCTGGCACAGGAAACTGAAGTCGTACTGATTCAGTACCGTGGCTTCATAGTAGCCTTCCTCAACCAGATAGCGCAGGCGATCGGCCGCCGAGGCGAACTGTACGGTATTCGGCTCTACATGCTGCAGGAAGAACTGGCGCGTAGCCTCGTGATCTTTCTCGAACTGAATGCGGCCATCGGCGTCATACAGGTTCAGCATCGCGTTGAGCGCATGATAATCCAGCTGCGTGCTGTTCAGGGTGTCTGTCGTTGCCAAAATTGGGTTACTCCCGCTTTTACATTAGCGATATCGTCGGGGGTTCCCATCAGCTCAAAGCGGTAGAGATAAGGAACCTGACATTTCTGCGCAATGATGTCGCCTGCCAGGCAATAGCCTTCACCGAAGTTGCGGTTACCGGCAGCAATCACCCCGCGGATACCGCGTCGGTTGGCGTCATCATTGAGGAATTGAATCACTTGTCTGGGCACTGCACCCCGCGCACTGCCGCCGCCGTAGCTCGGCACCACTAAAATAAAGGGTTGGTCGATATGCAGGCGCTGCTTGCCATCAATCGGTATGCGGCAAGCAGGCAGTCCCAGACGAGTGATAAATCGGTGCGTGTTTTCCGACTGGCTAGAGAAGTACACCAGTGGGAACATCGCTTATCCCCCGACAGCAGCGAGCTGGCGCAAGCTGGCAATCTTGTCAGGGCGGAAGCCGCTCCAGTGGTCATCATGTGTCATGACAACGGGCACCTGGCGATAGCCGAGGGATTTGAGGTTATCAATGGCTTCCGGTTGGGTATCGAGGTTGATCAGCTGATAGTCGATACCTTTACGGTCCATGGCATTTTTTGTCGCGTTGCACTGGACACAATTGTTTTTAGTGTAAATAATAATGCGCATGATTCGTATTTCCCTTTGATTGCGGTCTGGATGCGAGATACGAAGCAAAATCCTATTTGCAGCGAACTTCGTCCTTGACGACATCTGGTAGCGAGTTGATGGGTTGAATACTAGATGTAGTGCTCGTGGCGGTCAAGCCCACCAGATATAGGGTTTTGTTATTTTGATCTTCGGATAAAGGCTAACGCCAGAGATCATGCGCCTTCCAGGCCCGAAAAAATTTTTGTAAAGGCGAAGGAGGCAAAATTTAGGTCAAATTTTGTGCGCTTTCATTTGCGGCAGGCACAAAAAAGCCCCGCAATCGCGAGGCTCTCTTTAAACGCTAAGGACGGTTAACGGCGCGACATCAACAGCGCACCTAACACCAGACCCACAGCTGCACCGACACCCACGCCATGCCAGGGTTTATCATGCACGTAGGCATCAACCTGGTAACTGGCATCACGCGCTGCCTGAGAAACACGGCTGTTGCCGCTGTTCAGTTTTGCGCGGGTCTGCTTCAGCAGCGACTGTGCTTTACTGCGTGCGCTATCCACTTCATCTTTGGCTTCGCTGCCGTAAGATTTAAGTAATGCTTCGAGCGAATCTGCCAGCTCATTCACATCCTGATTAATATCAATGTCATCGTTTTTGCTTACTCGATTAAACATTTTTTCGCTCCCTTTGATTTAACAAGTAATACTTAGTGTAGACGAAACGTGACTAAACGCAGGCGTATGCCAGGCTTTAGGGAAATTCCGAATGTCCTGTATGTCGGGCTGTTGTAAGGTTGCGGGGCTGTGAGAAGAGAGGAGCAAGCATGTATTTACGTCCGGATGAGGTAGCGCGCGTACTGGAGAAAGCAGGGTTCGAAATGGACACCCTGACGCCGAAAATCTACGGTTATCGTCGTGGTGAAAGCTATGTCTACGTCAATCGCGAAGCGCGCATGGGCCGCACCGCATTGATCATTCACCCTACGCTGAAAGAGAAAAGTCAGCACTTTGCCGAGCCTGCCTCAGAAATGAAAACCTGCGATCATTACACGCAGTTCCCGCTTTATCTGATGGGTGAATCCCAGGAACACTACGGTATTCCGCACGGTTTTAGCTCGCGTATTGCGCTTGAGCGCTATCTGCAAGGCGTGTTTGGCGCCTGATGTGGTGCCCCGTTAACACGGGGCCGCACACCCTCCCTTATCAAACCCTTACCCTTTGCCACGTTGCAAATTGGCACGCTGGCGCGTATAACCCTGTGTCCATATAGATGTTCAGACGTCCATACGGATAAAAACCATGCAACAGCAAGAAACTCCTTCGCAGGAAAATTTTAAGCGCACCATGAAAGTGCGGCATCTGGTGATGCTGTCGCTGGGCGGCGTGATCGGCACCGGGCTGTTCTTCAACACTGGCTATATCATCTCAACCACCGGAGCTGCGGGCACGCTACTGGCGTATCTGATTGGTGCGCTGGTGGTATGGCTGGTGATGGTGTGCCTCGGCGAATTGGCCGTGGCGATGCCGGAAACCGGCGCTTTTCACGTCTATGCCGCGCGCTATCTCAGCCCGGCGACGGGCTATACCGTGGCATGGCTTTACTGGCTGACATGGACGGTGGCGCTCGGCTCCAGCCTGACGGCAGCCGGATTCTGCATGCAGTATTGGTTCCCGACCACGCCCGTATGGCTGTGGTGCCTGGTGTTCTGTATCGCCATCTATCTGCTGAACATCGTCTCCACGCGTTTCTTCGCGGAAGGGGAGTTCTGGTTCTCCATTATCAAAGTGGTCACCATCATCGCCTTTATCATTCTCGGCGCGGGTGCGATGTTTGGCTTTATCCCGATGAAGGATGGCAGTGCCGCACCGGGCCTGAGTAATCTGACCGCCTCAGGTTGGCTGCCGCATGGCACTTTGCCGATTCTGATGACCATGGTGGCAGTGAACTTCGCCTTCTCCGGCACTGAGCTGATTGGTATTGCCGCTGGTGAAACCGAGCAGCCGCAGAAAGCATTGCCGTTAGCAATTCGTACCACGGTGGCACGATTAATCATCTTCTTTATTGGTACGGTCTTTGTGCTGGCGGCGCTGATCCCGATGGATCAGGCCGGCATCGTCAAAAGCCCGTTTGTTTTGGTGTTCGAGAAAATCGGCATTCCGTATGCGGCAGATATATTTAACTTTGTGATTCTGACGGCGATCCTGTCCGCCGCCAACTCGGGGCTGTATGCGTCGGGAAGGATGCTGTGGTCGCTGGCGAATGAGAACACCTTGCCACGCTGTTTCGCGCGCGTTAACCATCGTGGCGTCCCGGTATTAGCGCTCACCATCAGCATGATTGGCGGCCTGCTGGCGCTGTTCTCTAGCGTGATCGCGCCAGATACGGTGTTTGTCGCGCTGTCAGCCATTTCTGGCTTTGCGGTGGTGGCAGTGTGGCTGAGTATCTGTGCCTCGCATTACGTGTTCCGTCGTCGCCATCTGGCCACGGGCGGTTCGCTGCAACAGCTGGCCTATCGTGCACCGCTCTATCCCTTAACGCCAATTCTCGGTTTCCTGCTGTGCCTGCTGGCGTGTGTAGGGCTGGCCTTCGATCCGTCGCAGCGTATTGCGCTGTGGTGCGGCATTCCATTTGTGCTGTTCTGCTATGCCGCATACCATGTCACGCATCGACGTAACCTGAAGGCCGGGGAGGCCAATGATGTCGCGTAATCCTGTCGCAGAAGCCTTAACACAACATGACACACTGATTCTGGATGGCGCGCTGGCCACTGAGCTGGAAGCGCGTGGCTGTAATCTGGCGGATGCCTTATGGTCGGCCAAAGTGCTGATGGAAAATCCTGAGCTGATTTATCAGGTGCATTACGACTATTTTGCTGCCGGCGCCAATGTGGCGATCACCGCCAGCTATCAGGCCACGCCGCAGGGCTTTGCAGCGCGTGGGTTGGATGAAGCGCAGGCGCTCACATTGATTGCCCAGAGCGTGAAACTGGCACAGCGTGCGCGTGATGATTATCGTGCGGCGTCAGGCAGTGGCGCACCGCTGCTGGTGGCGGGATCCGTGGGCCCCTATGGCGCTTTTCTTGCCAATGGTGCCGAGTATCGCGGCGACTACGCGTTGCCTGAAGCCGAGATGAAAGATTTCCATCGTCCACGCGTCAAGGCGCTGTTGGAAGCTGGCGTGGATTTGCTGGCGTGTGAAACCCTGCCGTCGTTTGCCGAAGCGCAGGCGTTGGTAAGTTTACTGGCAGAGTACCCAAACAGCAGCGCCTGGTTCTCCTTCACCCTGCGTGATGCGCAGCACATCAGCGACGGCACGCCGCTCAGCCAGGTGGCCGAGTTGGTAAATGCCGCATCGCAGGTGGTGGCGATTGGCATCAACTGCGTGGCGCTTGAGAGTGTGACACCGGCGCTGCAAACCTTGCAGGCGCTCTGTGCCAAGCCGCTGCTGGTCTACCCGAATTCGGGTGAGCAGTACGATGCCAGCAGCAAAACCTGGCACTCGGCGCCATCGGGCTGCACGCTGCAGGATAAATTCCCAGAGTGGCAACAAGCGGGCGCACGGCTGATTGGCGGCTGTTGCCGCACCACGCCGCAGGATATCGCGGCGATTGCCGCCTGTTGTCAACCGCAATAAAGGCCAGAAAAGCAGCACTGATAGCGCGATTGAGGCGAGTGAAAAGCAGGATAGGGCAGTTTAGACTGTCCTATCTGATTCTATAGCGGACCTGCCATGAACCTGCGACACCTACTTCCTGCCACTGCATTGCTGCTGAGCGGCTGTGCCACCATTGTCGGCACGGAAACGCAGCCGGTAAAAATCGATTCTGTGCCGCAAGGTGCGCGTTTCACCGTACAGGATGAGACGGGCCGCGCGGTGGCGCAGGGCTACACGCCACAAACCGTCGAGCTGGCAAAATCCACCGGCAATTACTTCGGTAAAAAACACTATCAGGTAATGCTGGAGAGTCCGGGCTATGTGCCGGTGACGCTGCCGATCGAGGCCAGCGCTAACCTGTGGTATCTGCTGGGCAACATCCCGTTATTGGGCTTCCCCGGCTGGCTGCTGGTCGATCCGTTCTATGGCGGCATGTACGACCTGAAACCCGAACATCCTCAGCCACGCCTCAATGTGGTGGGTGCGCGCGGCGGTTAAACCGCATACGCACAGTTTATTTAAAACGTCCGATAACCTCTTTTAAGGGCGGCCCTTGAGCTGCCCTGATACTAATCATCTCGCACCAGGTTTTCCTCCTGCTCATACGCACCAGTGTGGATACCGCCACTTTTATATGCACCACCCTAGTGCGTATTAACCCTACGCCATCGCGCTACGGCGGGCTTTCACAATCTGGCACAGCCATTGCTTGGCTTGTATAGATAAGACTATACAACCGTTGTTTTTCATCACCTTGATCAGGAGTGGAAGATGGGCAAGCCAGTGAAACATATTGTTAGTGTGTTAACCGCCGCAGTGCTTTGCGCCAGTGCTTTAAGCGCCCAGGCCGCCAACACCAAAGTCGCCATCGGTATTTCCGGTTGGACCGGATTTGCCCCGCTGACGCTGGCCGATAAAGCCGGGATCTTCAAAAAGTACGGCCTCGATGTCGATGTGAAAATGATCCCGCAGAGCAGCCGACATTTGGCGGTGGCTTCCGGCACCATTCAGTGTGCAGCCACTACTGTGGAAACTTACATATCCTGGAACGCCGCAGGCGTACCGATCAAGCAGATCGTCCAGTTAGACAAATCCTACGGTGCAGATGGCCTCGCTACCCGCAGTGACATCACCAGTGTTAAAGATCTGAAAGGCAAAACCATCGCAGTCGATGCGCCAGGCACGTCACCTTATTTCCTGTTGGCGTGGATGCTGGATAAAAACGGCATGACGATGAAAGATGTGCGCCTGGCGACCATGGCGCCACAGGCGGCGGCACAATCTTTTGCTGCGGGCCAAAACGATGCGGCAGTGACCTATGAACCTTATCTCTCGGTGATCCGCAATCAGCCCAAGGCAGGCAAGATCCTCGCCACCACACTGGATTATCCGATGGTGATGGACACGCTCGGCTGTACGCCGACGTTCCTGAAAGAGCATCCTCAGGCAGCGAAAGCGCTGGTGGCCAGCTATTACGATGCTTTGGAGATGATCAAACAGCAGCCGGATAAATCTAACGAGATCATGGGTGCAGCAGTGAAATCCACTGGCAAAGAGTTTGCGGAGTCGGCCAGTTATTTGCGCTGGCAGGGACCGGAAGAGAACAAAAAATTCTTCGGTGGCGAGATCGAAACCTTTAGCGATGAAGCAGGCAAACTGCTGCTGCGTGCGGGCGTGATCAAGAAAATGCCGGATGTGAAAAGTTTGTACGACGCCAGCTTCGTGCAGTAAGCAGGAGAAAGGAGATGGAGATGAGTAAAAGCCAACCGGTGACTCCACCAGCAGCGCTGCCGGATGCACCGCAGCGCTGGCACAATCCGTTGATGGTACCGCTGAAAGCGATTTCGCTGCGCTTACGCATCGCGCTCGGTGTCGCGTTCTTTGTGCTGTTTATCGCGGTATGGACGCTGGTGACGCTGGGCGGCATGGTGTCGCCCACGTTCCTGGCCGATCCGCTCACCATGCTGCAGCAGGGAGTGGTGCTGTTCACCGAGTACAACTTCTCGCTGGATATTGGCATGACGGTGATGCGCGTGCTGGCGGGCTTCCTGTTAGCTGCTGTGATTGGTGTGCCGCTGGGCATCATGATGGGCGCATATAAAACCTGGGAAGCGTTTCTCGAACCCTTCGTCTCCTTTTGCCGTTATTTACCGGCCTCGGCGTTTGTGCCGTTGCTGATCCTGTGGGCCGGTATCGGAGAAACCCAGAAGATCCTGGTGATCTTTATCGGTTCCTTCTTCCAGATCGTCTTGATGGTGGCGGTGACGGTCAGCGGTGCACGTCGCGATCTGGTGGAAGCCGCCTACACGCTGGGCTGCAGCAATCGTTCGATCGTGCGTCGCGTACTGATTCCCGGCGCTGCGCCAGGTATTGCCGAACTGCTGCGTCTGGTGCTTGGCTGGGCGTGGACTTACGTGATCGTCGCTGAATTGATCGGATCGGAAAGCGGTATCGGGCATATGATCGTCGATAGCCAGGCATTACTGAACACCGGGCAGATCATTTTCGGCATTATTGTGATTGGCTGCATCGGGCTAATCTCCGACTACCTGTTCAAAGTGCTTAACCGGCGCTTGTTTGCATGGAGCACCCTGTAATGAAACACAGCAAACTCAACGTGCGCGGCGTCGAACGCATTTTCACCGGGCCGAAAGGGGAAGAAACTCAGGCGCTGCAGCCGATCCATTATCAGGTGGAGGAGAATGATTTCATCACTATTCTCGGCCCCTCAGGCTGTGGAAAATCCACACTGCTGCGCATCATCGCCGGATTGGATACGCCCACGCGCGGGGAAATCTGGCTGGACGGCAAAAGCGTGGAAGGGCCGGGCGCCGATCGTGGCATGGTGTTCCAGAGCTACACGCTGTTCCCGTGGCTGACGGTAGAGGAGAACATCCGTTTCGGCTTGCAGGAGCGCGGCATCAGTGCAGCGCAGCAGAAAGAGCGCAGCGACTACTACATCCAGCAGGTGGGATTACGCGGCTTTGCGCAGCACTATCCGCGCCAACTCTCGGGCGGCATGCAGCAACGCACCGCGATTGCCCGCGCGCTGGCCAACGATCCCAAGGTGTTATTAATGGATGAGCCTTTTGGCGCGCTGGATAATCAGACGCGCGTGATGATGCAAGAGTTGTTGCTGTCGGTGTGGGAGCAGTCGCGCAAAACCGTGCTGTTCGTGACGCACGATATTGATGAAGCGATTTTTATGGCCAACAAGGTCGCGATTTTTAGCGCCCGGCCGGGCCGCATCAAGCAGGAGGTGGCAGTGAATTTCAATAATGGGCGCGATTACACCATTAAAACCTCACCAGAGTTTATGGCGTTAAAGGCCGAAGTGACCGAGTCGATTCGTAGCGAAACGATGCAGGCGATGGCACATTAAGCAGAAATCAAATTTAGCGTAAATTGAATGTCGCATCAATTTACGCTTGTCCGTGGCGGCACGATGGAGCATGCATCTGTTTGCGATATGATCGCTTTAGATGCGGATGAAAAATCGCGCCGCAACGGTTGAGTGAAAATGCGTTAACCGACAATCCGCCCCAACGCCATATGCGCTGCGCGGTCGCACATATGATCAATCACATCGGGATCGTGACTCACCAGCACCATGGTCAATCCGTCATTCTGCTTCAAATCATTGAGTAGATTGAGGATCTCCGCCTGCACCGACATATCCAGCGCCGAAGTTGGCTCATCGAGTAACAGGATCTTCGGTTCCAGCAGCAGCGCGCGCACGATCGCCACGCGTTGACGCTGGCCGCCAGAAAGCTGATGCGGATAACGATCCGCCAGTGCCGGATCCAGCCCAACATGGCGAAAACCCTCATTGATACGATCGTCGATATTATCGCGCTTCAGCATCTTCAACGGCTCGGCCAGAGTACGGCGCAGACGATGGCGTGGATGCAGTGAGGCATACGGGTCTTGAAACACCATCTGCACATCGCGACGCAGCGGACCGGTAAAGGCTTTACCTGGCTGCACGTTGGTGCCTGCCAGCTGCATGCTGCCGCTCCAGAAGGGATTCAGGCCGGCCATCACCCACAGCAGTGAAGACTTGCCGCAGCCCGATGGCCCCACCAGACCGAAACATTCGCCCGCAGCCACCTTCAAAGATACGTCGTGCACCACGGTGCGCAGTTCGTAGCCCTGTTTATGCGACACGCTCAGATTGTTTAACTCAATCATGGTTCGCCTCCAGCGCAGCGCGATCCAGCACCGGTAAGCGTTCACCGTGCGTGGCTTTGCTCGGACGACAGGACCACAGCGTGCGCGTGTAAGGATGGGTCGCATTGGATAGCTCTGCCGCAGGCAACGTATCCAGCAGGCGGCCTTTGTACATCACCATGACGCGATCGCAGTGCTCAGAGACCTGCTGCAGATCGTGACTAATCAGCAATAAGCCCATATTGCGCTGTTCGACCAAACGGCGAATCAGCGCCAGCACCTGATCGCGCATCGCATGATCGAGCGCCGAGGTCGGTTCATCGGCAATCAGCAGTTCAGGATCGGTGATCAGGGCAATCGCCAGCATCACGCGTTGTCCCATGCCGCCTGAGAGTTGGTGCGGATAACGTTTCATCAGCTGGCGCGGCTCCGGCAAACCCACCGCATCCAGCATTTCACACACCTTCTCTTTGCGTTCGGCACGGCTCATTTTGCGGTGCAGCACCAGCGGCTCTTCCACTTGCCAGCCGATAGTGCGCGTCGGATTCAAAGCGTACTTCGGATCCTGCATCACCATCGCCACTTTACCGCCACGCAGGGTGATCCAGTCACGTTCGCGCAGGCTCAGCGCATCGGCACCGACTACCTGCAAACGATCGGCCTGCAACTGCAATGAAGGAGAAAGTAAACCCATCAACGAGCGGGCAGTCAGCGACTTACCCGAACCGGATTCTCCCACCAGCGCCACGCGCTCGCGGCCAATCTGGAAGGCGATATTATCTACCAGCAGCGCATCCTCGCTCCGGATGGTCAGCCCTTGCGCATCAATTAACAGATCATTTGGCATGACGGGTATCCAGTCGGTCGCGCAGGCCATCGCCTGTCAGATTAAACGCCAGGCTGGCGAACAGAATTGCTCCACCCGGTGCGGCGGCCACCCACCATTGGTCGAAGATCACTTTACTGCCTTCCGCTACCATCGAACCCCATTCAGCAGTCGGCGGTTGCACGCCCATGCCGAGGAAGCCGAGTCCCGCAGCGGAGAGAATGATGCCGCCGAGGCTTAGCGCCGCACGCACCACGGCGGTCGGCAAGCACAGCGGTAAAATGTGGCCAAACATCAAGCGCAGGCCAGTAATGCCCTGCATGCGTGCCGCAGCCAGGTAATCACTGCGACGTAATGCCAGAGTTTCGGCTCGCGCCTGACGTGCAAACGGCGGCCAGCTGGTTAATGCCAGCGCCAGTGCGCCGTTCATCAAACCCGGACCGAGCATGGCGACCAGCGCCAATGCGATCACCAGATTCGGCAGCGACAGGAAGATATCTGTGATGCGCATCAGCACGCGTTCGGTCCAGCCGCCCACATAGCCCGCGGTGATTCCGACCAGCAGACCCACAGGAATGGTCAGCACCAGAATCAGTGACACCAGCAGCAGCGTAGGACGCGCACCGTAAATCACGCGTGATAATAAATCACGGCCAAAGCCATCGGTGCCGAACCAGTGCAGCGCGGAAGGGGCCTGCAAACGTTGAGCAATAACTTGCGCGTTGGGATCGAACGGTGCCAGCAGTGGGGCGAACAATGCCATTGCCACCACGATCACCACCAGCGTCAGGCCGATGGTCAGTGAAGTCACGCGCGCACGGCGGCGGCGCGGACGAACTGTCTCCAGTTCAGAGAGTTGTTGAGTCATCGGGTTCTCGGATCGGTTAACCAGGTGAGGGCATCGGCCACGGCATTGAGCAGAATAAAGCAGCTGCCAATCAGCAGGGTCGAGCCGAGAATCGCTGGTGTATCAGAGGAAAACAGCGCGTTGGTCATGTAGCGTCCTACTCCGGGCCAGGCGAAGACGGTTTCGGTTAACACCGAACCTTCCAGCAGCGTGGCATAGGAGAGGGCGATCACCGTGATCAGTGTGCCCAGTACGTTAGGGAAAATATGACGCAGCAGGATACGGCTGCGGCTTGCACCCTTGGCTCGCGCCAGAATCACATACTCTTTGCTGCTCTCTTCTAATAGCGCGGCACGCAATAAGCGCGTAATACCGGCCATCGCCAGTAAACCAAGGATCACCACCGGCAGCCACAGGTGGGCAATCGCATTGCGGAACATCTCCGGATCGCCCGACAGCCAGCTATCGATCAGCACAAAGCCGGTTTTCGGCTCCAGCGTGTAGATCCAGATATCGTCCAGCTGACCTGGCCCGGCGGACCAGTGCAATACGGCGTAAAACAGCAGCAGACCCAGCAAACCCAGCCAGAATACCGGCACGGAATAGCCGAGTAGCGAGATAAAGCGCGCCACGTTATCGATGATGCTGCCCGGTTTCCACGCGGCCAATAACGCTAAGGCAATACCAAACACCGCGGCAAAGATCATCGCGCAGGTGGCGAGTTCAATGGTGGCGGGGAAGGTGCGCATCAGGTCAGCGCTGACAGGCTGATTGGTAAGATGTGAAAGCCCTAAATTGCCCTGCGCCAGATGGCTGATATAACGCCAGAACTGCACCAATACCGGCTGATCGAGACCGAGATCGTGGCGCACCTGGGTATAAGTCGCTTCACTAGCGTGATCGCCCGCGATTTGCTGCACCGGATCAACGGGTGACAGGTGCGACAGCATGAAAGTGAACGCTAACAAACCGACCAGCGTCACCAGCAGCGATAACAGGCTGGTGATCAGGCGGCTGAAACGTTGCCAGAGCGGCCGGGCGAACCCGGCCTGTGAAGCAGACACTGCCATTACTTAGAAACCTGCGAGTAATACACCATGTCTGGGTTAATCCCCTGCACGTAGCCTTTCAGGTTATCGCGCAGTGCAATCAGGTTGCGCGCCTGCAAGCCAATCACATATGGCGAGTTCTTCAGCACTTCACGCTGCATTGCCTGGTAGAGTTCAACGCGTTTGTTGCTGTCAGCTTCGGCAGTGGCGGCCAGTGTTTGCTTGCTCAGCTCTGGAATGTGCCAATCCGAACGATAAGCGATGGTTTTGCTGCCATCTTCCGGGTTATAGGCGAACGAAGCGGCATTGGTATTCGGATCGAAATAGTCCGCACCCCATGCATTCAGTGTCGCTTCGTACTGATGCGCTTTCACGCGAGTAGAGACTTCAGAACTCAGGCCCGGCTGCACTTCGACTTTCACGCCACCTTTAGCAAAGCTGCCCTGCAGCGCCTGCGCGATGTCGAGATACGGCGGCTGGTTGCTGGTGGAGAGCTTAAAGCTGACGTTGGTCAATCCCGCTTTCTTCAGAATGGCCTTGGCTTTTTCCGGATCGTAGGTGAACGGCGTGTCGTTCAGCGCACCGAGGAAGCCTTTTGGCAGGAAGGTTTGATGCACTTCAAACTGGCCTTTCAGCAGGTCGTTAGCGATACCTTTATAGTCGAACAGATAGCGTGCCGCTTCCCACAGCGCTGGGTTCTTCAATACTGGGTTCTCACCCACGTTGAACTGGATGTAGTACAGCGAGGCCATTGGAATCGCTTCGGTCTTCACGCCTGCTTTGCCTTTCAGCGCCGCAATTTGGTCCGCGCCGAGGTTACGTGCGATATCCACATCGCCCTGTTCCAGCAGCAGACGGCGCGCAGCGGGTTCCGGCACGTTCTTGATCAGGATGTTCTTCAGCTTCGGTGCGCCCGCAGGTGAGGTTGGGTTGGCGGTCAGCAACACCACTTCATGCAGCACCACTTTACGAATCTGATACGGGCCGCTGCCAGCCGAATTGGTGCCTAACCACGCATGACCGAAGTCACCGTTTTTCGCATTGGCCTGCGCGGTTTTCTCATCAACGATAGAAGAGACCGGCGCAGACAGCAGGCTCAGCACATAGGCCGGGCTGACATTGGCGTTCCAGCTAATCTGCACGTGGTTGTCATCGACTTTCTTCAGGAAAGTATCGACGTTGTCTTTATTCCAGCCCAGTTGCGTCAGGATAAAGGAAGGATCGAGGTTGAGCTTCACCACACGACCCAGCGAGAAGATCACATCTTCCGGACGCAGCGGGTTACCGCTGGCGAATTGCGCGCCTTTTCGCAGTTCAAAGGTCAGGCTGCGGTTGTCACTGCCCGGCGTCCACGAGGTGGCCAGCGTCGGTTTCAGATCGGTAGGGTTGGTCGGATCCGACTGGACCAGACGTTGATAGATGTTAGTGAATGCTTGCACCGTGGTCAGTTCAAAGCCCTGTGCGGGATCGAAGCTATCTGCATCATCAGTCGACTGCGCGATCACCAGCGTATCCTTGGGTGTCGCAGCCTGAGAGGAGAAGGCGGCTACCAGCGATAACGCCAGCAGTGAGGGAATGATTTTTTTCATGTTGTTTCCTTGCCTTAAAAAAGTAACGCGAGTTTACGAGAGCGCCGTAATGAAGAATAGTCAATTTATGGCTATGCATATGCTTTACGGTTCTAAGCGTGGTGGTTCGGTTATAAGCCTGTTAAATATGCAGTTATTGTTACCGCGCAATGCTGTGCTACAGACTCGCTAATTTTTGCGCTTTCATCAACCAAATCACAACGGGAATTAAACTCGTTGCTCAACGGAAATAATTAACTTTACTTCGAGGTCTTCAGGAATATAATGGCGCCAACTTCAAACAGGAGAATTCAGTTGGACAGTCACCCTTTAAGATGGCAACACAAGGCAAGCTGACGCGCGAATTCTTTTGTCGCTGCTTGCCAACACGGCGGGCAGCAATCCTCTCTCTTTTCTGATGATTGTTCCCTTTTAACGACAGTAGCGGGTTGATGCCCGTGGGGACTTCATCATGCACATGATTTTAAACGCACTTTTCCCTCCGCCTCGATGCGCGCGCTGAACTTCAGCGTGCAGAATTTTGCTGCGCGTTAAACGGATGACTTCCGTATAACTGTGCACGCCAGAACATCGAATCTGTTATTCACTCGTTATATTAACGAGCGATTTTCTTCGCGCTTTATTTCCGGGAGGTGATATGGAAATTCCCGACAGGTTAATTTTAATAAGCTAACGCTGAGCCGTTAATTAATTTTCTCCCTGAATGTGTGCTTAACGCACAGGGATATTTATTGCCGTAAAAAAGATAAGAGGAATGTCATCATGACTGACATGAAACTCAACCAGGACAAAAAAGCCTGGAACAACGCACGTCCACAGCGTCAGAAAACGCCGCGCTATCTGATTGAAGACGAAGCCGGTTTCACCGCTGATGAAACCCTGGTTCGCCTGCGTAGTGATGCGCTGGGCCTGAGTGTACGTGAAGCCGCAGCACGTCTGGAAGTTTATGGCCGCAACCAGGTGGCACATGATAAAGCGCCGCACGCGCTAATTCAGCTGGTTCGGGCATTCAACAACCCGTTCATTTACGTGTTGATGGCACTGGCGGCGGTGAGCTTTTTCACTGATTACGTCCTGCCGCTGCGTAAAGGCGAGGAGACCGATCTGACCGGTGTCATCATTATTGTGACGATGGTAACGCTCAGCGGTATGCTGCGTTTCTGGCAGGAGTTCCGCACCAATAAAGCCGCTCAGGCATTGAAATCGATGGTGCGCACCACCGCTACCGTACTGCGCCGGGAATCTGCGCAGCAGCCACCGGCAAAACAGGAAGTGGATATCGCGACGCTGGTGCCGGGTGACATCGTTTATCTCTCCGCGGGCGATTTGGTGCCTGCCGATGTAAGGCTGCTGGATTCGCGCGACCTGTTTATCAGCCAGGCGATTCTGACCGGTGAATCGCTGCCGGTTGAGAAATATGACGTCACCGGCAATGTCACCAGCAAAGGCGCCAGCACAAGCGATCAGGGGGCGTCACTGCTGGAGTTGGGCAGCGTTTGCTTGATGGGCACTAACGTTTCCAGCGGCACGGCGAAAGCAGTGGTGGTGGCAACGGGCGGCGAAACCTATTTTGGCAGCCTGGCAAAATCGATTGTGGGTAATCGCTCACAAACCGCGTTTGACCGTGGCGTTAACAGCGTCAGCTGGTTACTGATTCGCTTTATGCTGGTGATGGTGCCGGTGGTGCTGCTGATCAACGGCTTAACCAAAGGTGACTGGCTGGATGCCTCGCTGTTTGCGCTGGCGGTAGCGGTCGGCCTGACACCGGAAATGCTGCCGATGATCGTCAGCTCGAATCTGGCAAAAGGCGCGATTGCCATGTCACGCCGCAAAGTGATTGTGAAACGGCTGAACGCTATTCAGAACCTCGGTGCGATGGACATCCTGTGTACCGATAAAACCGGCACGCTGACCCAGGACAACATCATTCTTGAGCATCATCTTGATTGCGCTGGGGTAGAAAACTCTCGCGTGTTAATGCTGAGCTGGCTCAATAGTCACTATCAGAGCAGCACGCCTAATCTGATGGATCGCGCGATTCTGCGCCATGGCAAAGATCGCATCAGTGCCGATATGGGCGATTACTACACCAAAGTCGATGAGCTGCCGTTTGATTTCGTGCGTCGTCGCGTGTCTGTGGTGGTGCGCGATCGCCGCCTCAATCAACAGATGCTGATCTGCAAAGGTGCAGTGGAAGAGATGCTGAGCATCGCCACGGCGGAGCGTGAGGGCAAGCTGATCCAGCCACTGGACGAGAAACGCCGCGCAGAATTGCTGGCGCTGGCACATCAGTACAACGAACAAGGTTTCCGCGTGCTGCTGGTGGCGAGCCGTGTATTGGAAGAGCCGGGCTTGCAGCAGGCATTGAGTGTGGCGGATGAACAAGGGCTAACCGTGGAAGGGTTGCTCACTTTCCTCGATCCACCTAAAGAGAGTGCCGCCAAAGCCATTACCGCGCTGCGTGACAACGGCGTCAGCGTCAAAGTGCTGACCGGCGACAATCCGGTGGTCACCGCACGTATTTGCCAGCAGGTGGGCATCGACAGTGGCGATATCGTGACTGGCGATCAGATCGCGATGATGAGTGACGAGCAACTGGCAGAGGCGGCAGCGCACAGCGCGGTGTTCGCCAAACTGACGCCGCTGCAGAAATCTCGCATTCTGCGTGCGCTGCAACAGCAAGGGCATACCGTGGGTTTCCTCGGCGACGGGATTAATGATGCGCCAGCGCTGCGTGATGCGGATGTGGGGATTTCAGTCGACAGCGCGGCAGATATCGCCAAAGAGTCTTCTGACATCATCCTGCTGGAAAAAGATCTGATGGTGCTGGAAGAGGGGGTGATGAAAGGACGCGAAACCTTCGGCAACATCATCAAGTATCTGAACATGACCGCCAGTTCCAACTTTGGCAACGTGTTCTCTGTGCTAGTGGCGAGCGCCTTTATTCCGTTCCTGCCAATGCTGGCGATTCATTTGCTGATTCAGAACCTGATGTATGACCTGTCTCAGCTGGCATTGCCATGGGACAAAATGGATCGTGAATTCCTGCGCAAACCGCGCAAATGGGATGCACGCAATATCAAACGTTTCATGCTGTGGATTGGGCCTACATCATCAATCTTTGATATCACGACATTTGCTGTGATGTGGTACGTGTTTGCCGCCAACACGCCGGAAATGCAGTCACTGTTCCAGTCCGGTTGGTTTGTTGAAGGGTTGCTGTCCCAGACACTGGTAGTGCATATGCTGCGCACCCAAAAAATACCGTTCATTCAGAGCCGCGCTGCGCTGCCGGTACTGCTCACCACGGCGTGTGTAATGATTGCGGGCATTCTGCTGCCGTTCTCTCCGCTGGGACACATGGTGGGATTGACTCCGTTGCCTTGGGCATATTTCCCATGGCTGGTTGCGACGCTGTTTGGTTACTGCGTAGTCGCACAGGGCATGAAAATGCTCTACATCAAACGCTTCGGCCAGTGGTTCTAATCATATGGAGGCGCTATGCGGAATCGAAATCTTAATAAGGTGGTGTGCCATCTGCTGATAATGATGGTGGTGATTGTTGTGCTAACGTTGGTGTTTCGTTAGTCAAACCAAGGGCAGGTTATTCTGCCCTTTAATCTTTTGAAGTGATAATAAGCCGCCTGGTAAATCCAGCATTCCGCTTGACACCCTTAGGGTCGCCGATGAAAGGCAGCGTGAATTTTGGTGAATCGGCTACTACGAGTGTCCAGAGTGTATCCCCAATAAATTGAAATTGTATGTGGTCAATATGGATGTTGAGTGCTTCAAAAAGTCCAGTTGTGTAAGCATTCTCAATATGAACGATTTCTTGCACACCCCCACCACGCTGGCATAGCACAATGGTAAGGGACTCTTCGTAAGTGATGCCATCCGTGACAAATAGCACATATCTTTTAGGGGCGATTTCGACTGCCGCTTCCAGAACCGATCCGGGGATGATTATGCCACTGGGCTGTTGATCAATAAGGACTTCGCTACGCGCCTGAGCGGTTTCCGTGGCGGCGTGCCGTTCTACCAAAGAAAGATTAAAAACCTGATGCATCATCGCCATATTGCTCCCATCTGCCAGGCGGCAAAGGCTGCTCCCACGAAGCCACCAATCATTACGCATACGGGGGCACCGGGGCCACATGCCAACCCCGCTAGCGCTCCTCCAGCCGCACCACCTGCAATGCCTGCACCATTGATGGCTATCTGCCGGCTCGCCTCTGCAACTTTGTTATCCGCTTGGTAAATCTCGTAAATCGAGATGGCAATTGAGAGGACAATCAGGCCGCGTCCCGCACGCGACAATTGCATCATCTTGAGGTTAATACGGGGATTGGATTTGCCGGCCGATTCGACAACCGCCGCATAGACGCGATCCTGCTGGCTGCTGGACAGTTGATTAAACTGAACCCCGGCACCATGCAACTCGGTGGCCTTTTTGGCGATCAGGGCATTCAGGGTTTTGCCAGACATTTTCATTTGCTCTGCCATCGCGCGGCCGAGCGGTGTACTACGCGCGCGGATCATGTCCATGATGAGGTTGCGGGTTTCATGTGCTTCTTGAGCTGCTTTTTCCCACGTAATCAATCCCATGTTGGCTCGTGATCGTAAGTCATCGGCCATTTTCTTGATCAGTTTCGAATACTCAAGTCGCAGGCGGGGATCGATAGAGAGGCGGGCGGCGATAGTCGATATATCGCCCTGCAAAGCACTGATTGCCTCATCGAATTTTTCACGCCCGTTAGTATCAAGCGATTGCAAAAGGGCAACATCCATGCGCATTCCTCACTGTGAACATAAAATGGACTCTAACAAAGCCGTAAACAGTGATGCAAGAATGAGTAATAGCTATGCGGAAGCCTACACAGATAAACCCGATTTAATTTAAGTTAATGATTTAATTATAAAATATTAAATACACATTGACGGTTATTTGACTTAAATTCAAAGGCTGTTGATTTTCCACTGATTGGTTATCAGAAAGTTCTGAGGTGAAAATGAGCCAAACAAAACGCGCGTTGATTATCGGTGCTTCAAAGGGGATTGGGCTAGCGGTGGTGCAGCAACTGCTTGCCGATGGCTGGGACGTCACGGCCACTTATCGCAGCACTGCCGTTTCCTATCAGCATGAAAAACTGCGCTGGCTGCCACTGGATATCACCGTTGCCACACAGCGTGAGCAATTACTTCAGCAGCTCAAAGGCGAGCAATTTGACCGCGCGCTGATCAATGCCGGGATTCTCGGCCCTGATTCAATGGAGCTGATCGCCACTTCCGATGATGAATTGATGCAGCTGTTTATGACCAATAGCGTTGCGCCCGTGCGCATGGCGGAAGGTCTGTTACCGTTGCTGACGGAAAAGCAGGGTGTGCTTGGTATTACCACATCTCGTCTGGGCAGCCTGACGGAAAATGCTGAGGCGATTCGCCCGTATTACTCTGCCAGCAAGGTGGCGCTGAATATGCTGAGCCGTGCGCTGCTTCAGCAGATGGAGCAGCGTGGCACAACCTTGCTGTCACTGCATCCGGGCTGGGTGAAAACCGATATGGGCGGTGATGATGCGGATATTACCGCCGTGGAAAGTGCTCAGGGATTAGTGGCGCAACTGAACCGTTTTTCCGGGCAGGGCGGACATCATTACGTCGATTACAGCGGCAGGCAATTAGCCTGGTGATAGTAAGCGCCTGCTGACCGATGCCAGCAGGCGACAACCTTATTCGTCTGGCTGATAATACTGTACGCCAATCTCAATACGTTCCCGCCCGCTGGCCACGCGATGGCGATTGCTGTCGCGCAGCGAGTAGATGCAGCCGCAGTACTCCTGCTGATAGAAACGCTCGCGCTTACTGATCTCAATCATGCGCGACGATCCACCACCTTTACGCCAGTTAAATTCCCAATACAGCATATCGGGATAGTGCGCTGCTGCACGCACGCCGCAGTCATTAATCTGCTTCATGTCCTTCCAGCGCGAAATGCCCAGTGAACTGGTGATCACCGGGAAGCCATTTTCATGTGCATACAGCGCAGTGCGTTCAAAGCGCATATCGAAACACATGGTGCAACGCACGCCACGCTCCGGTTCCCACTCCATGCCGCGCGCCCGATCAAACCAGTTATCTTTATCGTAATCGGCATCCACGAAGGGCACACCGAACTGCTCGGCAAAGCGTATATTCTCCTCTTTACGCAGCTCATACTCTTTCAGCGGATGAATGTTCGGGTTGTAGAAGAAGATAGTGTAATCGATACCGGAAGCCAGCATCGCTTCCATCACTTCACCCGAGCAGGGCGCACAGCAAGAGTGCAACAGAACTTTGTTCTGGCCGTTAGGTAATGGAATTGGTTGGCGTTTGAAGGTGTCAGACATAAGGGAAAATGGTTAATGAGTGTTGGGCAAAGTGTAAATCGATATCAAGCAGGACGCAAAAAGGCAAAAACAAAAAAGGCCGCAATCGCGGCCTTTCAGTGTTAATCCGAAGGGATTATTCAGTGACTTTCTTCTTCAGGTCGCTGGCACCTTCTTTGGTCTTGTTCCAACCTTTGTTAGCACCTTCTTTGGTGGCATCCCAACCTTTTTCAGTGCCTTCTTTGGTTTTGTTCCAGCCTTTCTGAGCGCCTTCGCTCACTTTGCTGCTGGTGCTGTCGCTTTTGCCCTGAACAGCGTGTTTCGCTTTCAGCTGCTGCTCTTCGCCTTGATGCTGCGCCTGATGCAGCTTCTCTTTGGCGGTGTTTGCGCCCGCTTGCGCGTTCGCTACGGTTTCGTCAGTTGCATGTGTAGTGGCGGCAAAAGCCGAAGAAGCCAGCAGCAGGGCAGATACAGCAATAATTGTCTTTTTCATAAATATTCCCTCATCAATCGCTCTATGAGTTGTGAGCGTAGTTAACAATGGCACGCTCAACAGCAATTGGCTCCAGGAATAACCTTAATTGAATCATTGGGTTTAATGTGTGGAAAATGGGTACTCGATGGGAGGGAAAGTAAAGTGACGCCGCGCAGCAGATGTACACTGGAGGTTTGATACTCTTCAAGATGCATATATCAATGCGCGGACGAAAGCCTTGGTGCAAATTCAGTCGGGTTAATTACTCTTCATCCCGCTCTTTCGCGGCACGCTGGCGATCGTAATACTCATCTTCAGCAGAGATGATTTCATCCAGCAGGGAATCCATATCCACATCGTGAACTTCTTCTACAAACAGGCCGGTCAACACGGTTTCAGGCGTTAACTTGCCGTCTTCAAATAGCTGCCAGATTTCCTTCGCATAACGCGTTTCTAAAATCTGCGGGGCAAACTGACCATAATATTCGGTGATGTTATTCACATCGCGCTCGAACATTGATTCGGCGTGGTTGTTTGCTGAAGCATCCACCGCTTGAGGGAGGTCGATGATCACCGGGCCATGCTCATCTTGCAGCACGTTAAACTCTGACAGATCGCCATGTACAATGCCGGCACACAACATGCGTACGATATTGCGAATCATGGTGGCGAAATCAGTTAACGCTTCCTGTTCTGACAACATCACATCGCTCAGTCGCGGGGCTACTGCGCCATCTGCATCAGTGACCAGTTCCATCAACAGCACACCGTCAAGGCACATATAGGGCTCAGGCACGCGGACACCAGCTTTGGCCAGACGGAACAGCGCGTCGACTTCTGCGGTATGCCATACTTCCTCTTGCTGCTTACGCCCGAATTTGGAGCCTTTCTGCATCGCACGCGCGCTACGGGAGTTGCGAACTTTCCGCCCCTCCTGATATTGCACGGCTTGCTTAAAGCTGCGTTGTGAGGCTTCTTTGTAGACTTTAGCGCACTGGACTTTGCCGCCGCACATGACAGTGTAAACGTCAGCTTCTTTGCCGCTTTTCAAGCGCTGAAGCACGTTATCGATTAGGCCATCATCGACCAGCGGTTGGATTCGGTTTGGAATTTTCATGCGGCTTTATACCTTATTTAAGAGGCTTTCCGCATCAAGAACATGGTGAGTTACATGGGAAAAACCAAACGAGCATCGATAGTTGCAGAGGCCAGTTACATCATCCCATAAAACCACTAGCACAAAAAAGCCCGTAAGGGTCTCACCTTACGGCTCATAGGACTTCATCGAATGGCTCGGGTACCCGATGGAGCCTTGAAAGTCCGGCTAAACAAAGGCTCTGTGGGCATAATACGGTTCGTCGTATTCCATTGAGAGTGGCTAAATCTAACATCCCACGAATTCTTTTTTGGGCACATCGTTATGGAGCCAAAATCCAAAGATCCAGAGCATGGCTAGCTACGTCATCAAATTGAATAGCACCTTAATTGAAAACATCGGGCCTGGCTAAGACGGTAACGGCATTTTTTTATATCTTTAACTGAAAAAAAGTGGTGCGTCAGATATTCAGCCCCCATAACTAATAACGCACATAAATGAATATGGAGGCTTATTCGTATTTTATATCAGATAGAACGGGAGGAATTTCGTGGCGATAGTCAGCTATATGAATTTTGGTTGAAATAATTAAGTTAACTATTGCTATTTACAATTATATTATGAATGGTTTAGTAAGGCTGTGAATGCTGTTTTACGAGGTGGTGATAATTTATTTTTTAATTGACTTTTACAGTTCGGGTTTATAAGTGCATCTAATATAAGTTATTTTTTTCGGTGTGGTTATTGGATTCAATATTGGCATTTTATTTCCCATCGATCCTTTGGAATTCATTTTTTCTATTTCCTATAGCAATGCAGATACCGTTAACCATGCTAATATAGTAATAGACAGGATTTGGGAAATGCTCCATCATCCACGGAAGTTCGTCATTGTATTTTATGTCTGAAGTGGAAATAATCCAGGCTGGCTCTCCACTTAAAATGGTCTTCTCTGCTTCATGGTATTTCTCATCCCACCCACTTTCACTTTTTTCAGCATATTCTTTCGCTATCTGTATCGCTTTTTCTTTAGAAATCATCGTTGCGCTCCGTACCACACTCTGTACATCAATCCACCAACAACCACTGGGCCTAAAAGGATTCCTGTCGCTTCACTTCTTAAAAATGAGAAAGTTATCTCATAAGTGTTGCCTAATGGGAATTTAAAACCCTCTACAATATATTCACGATGCATGCCTCGCGCCCTTAACAAGCCAATAGTCTCTGCAAACGCCTCTTCAAGATAGCGTAAAATAAATGACTTATTATAGGCGCTTTGACGCATAAAGACCCTGAGTTCTCTTAATAAATAAAATTTTGGAGCAATAAACATGTGCACCTGCTCATGGTAAAGTGTCGTAAGCATTTTCAAGTGCGCCTCATCTTTCGACATCGCCCCCGGATAATAATTACGACCAACTACAGCATCTCCCCAAGGCTTTGTTGCACCCTGGATAACATCTTTATGTTTAGTTATTTTTATTTTTGGAGTATAGCGCCACCCGCCATTTCTGGGCAGGCTCATGCGTTTACCAATATCATTGCTGTATCTGGGCATGGATTTTCCCTTAAAAGGAATTTTAAAGGTATCCCCCGGTTTTTTCTTTAATAAGACAGCCAGAACAGCATCAACGCCGATCAGAGTGATAGCATCAGCCAAATTTTCTGCCGCCACATCGAGATCTGCCTCATTACGAGCATTGTTTGTTTTGATAGCAAAATCATACAGCTTCTTCCCGGCTTCAAGCGCCACACCACCTACAGCAACCCACCCCACAATCAACAGAATGACATCTGCAATTTCACCAATTCCAAAAAAATGCGCACCGGCCCAGACAACCACTATCGCAGCCATTGTTGCCAATGCCTGAGGACTAATCATTGCAAGAAGCTGCTGTCCCATTTCATAAGGCAACCGAGCCGCAGCTTTGGTCAGGACTATTTCAAGTCTTGATTGTAAATTCAGGCTAGTGGTGTCCATCAGGCAATCTCCGTGACCGATTCGAACAAAGAATAACCTTAGTTGCCAGAAAATCTTTAGGAAAATTCATATATCTGAAATCGCGCACAAATCAAAGGTAGGAATAAATTCAGTTATTCAGGGCTGCCACAATACGATTATCTAAGCTCAGTGGTGCCTGGCCTAACCAAGCTCAATAACAGGGCCGTTCCCAACAATTCTCACTTGAACACGATAGACACAAAAAAGCCCGCAAGGCTTTCGCCGTGCGGGCTTTCAGGACTTCAGCGGACGATTCTGGTATCGCCGCGAAAGAATTTTGGTGGAGCTGGCGGGAGTTGAACCCGCGTCCGAAATTATTACACCGTCGGTACTACATGTTTAGTCAGTCTTTACATTCGCCGGCCAGCTGCGGACAGACACGCCACTGACAAACTAGCCTGATTAGATTTAGTGCTTCAACCCCAGGCAAGGCATCCACACGATCTCTTTTGGGTTTGACTTCTCTTGATCCCCGTCTTAAGAGCGGAAGCTAGGGAGAGAAGGCTCTTGGCAGGTTATTAAGCTGCTAAAGCGTAGTTTTCGTCGTTTGCGACTATTTTTTTGCGGCTTTTTACGAGGCAAACCGCCCCTCGACATGCACCTAAGGCTTCACAATCCCGTCGAGTCCAGAATCAGCCCCAAGAACTTCCAATACTACAGAATAATGACGGATGAATCCAGTGCTTAACGCTTTGAATTCTTCATAATACGTGCTTTATCCATCTGCCATTCGCGATCTTTCACATCGTTACGCTTGTCGTGTTCTTTCTTACCGCGCGCCACGCCGATTTTCAGCTTGGCCCAGGCGTTTTTCCAGTACATCGACAGTGCAACCACCGTGAAACCTTCGCGGTTGACACGACCGTAAAGTGAATCGAGTTCACGCTGCTTCAGCAACAATTTACGGCTGCGCGTGGGATCGCAAACTACATGCGAAGAGGCGACCGCCAGCGGCTGGAAGGTGGAACCGAACAGATAGGCTTCGCCATCGCGCAGCAGAATGTAGCTGTCGCTGATGTTGGCTTTACCGGCGCGGAGTGATTTAACTTCCCATCCCTGTAGCGACATCCCCGCTTCGAATTCTTCTTCAATGAAGTATTCGTGGCGAGCGCGTTTATTGAGGGCAATAGTGGCTGAACCGGGTTTGTGAGCTTTTTTCTTTGTCATAGTGCGGCGTAGTCTACATCACTCAGTCTTTGGGCGCATCCCCCTGTCCTGGGGGCGGTAAAAAACACTCTATTTTAGCACAGCTGGCAAACCCGTGAATTTTGTTTGGTGTCTGAAAATGGTATTATTCAACGGTTTTGTGATGAACAGGAACCATTATGGCCCAGATTAGCCGTTCGGCGTTGGTCCCCTATAGCGCTGAGCAGATGTACCAGCTCGTGAATGATGTGGACGCTTATCCTCAATTTCTCCCCGGCTGCACGGGCAGTCGTGTGTTGGATAACAGCGGAAATCAGATGACGGCTGCGGTAGATGTCTCGAAGGCGGGCATCAGTAAAACCTTTACCACGCGTAATACCCTGATCAGCAATCAGAGCATTTTAATGCAGCTGGTTGATGGTCCGTTCCGTAAGCTAACCGGTGGATGGCACTTCACGTCTTTAGGCGATGATGCCTGCAAAGTTGAGCTAAGCCTCGACTTCGAGTTCACCAACATGCTGGTAGAAATGGCCTTTGGCCGTATCTTCAAAGAACTAGCTAATAGCATGGTGCAAGCGTTCAGTCAGCGCGCGAAAGAGGTTTACCGTGCCTGATATCAGCGTTGAGGTAGTTTATGCGCTGCCCAACAAGCAGTATCTGCGTTCGGTGACGCTGGAAGAGGGCGCGACCGTTGAGCAGGCGATTAAAGCCTCAGGCTTGTTATCGCTGCGCAAAGACATCGATCTGGCAAGCAATAAGGTGGGCATTTTTAGCCGACCGGTAAAGCTAGGGGATGGGGTTCAGGATGGCGACCGCGTGGAGATTTACCGTCCATTGACGGCGGATCCTAAAGAGATGCGACGTCAGCGAGCAGAACGTTCGGCGAGCAACAAATAGCAGACACAAAAAAAGGCGCTTGAGCGCCTTTTTTGTTACCGCTCACTTAGCCTTCTTTGCCAGTGAGTTTCGGTTTGTTATCGATATTGGTCAGTGTACCGTTGCTGTCAAAGGTCAGCGTCAGGGTTTGCTGCTTCACGCCTTCATGGCCAGGTTCTTGACGGAACACGTAATACCAGACATTGCTGCCAAACGGATCGTGCATCATCGGTGTGCCGAGAGTGTAGGCAACCTGCTGTTGCGTCATGCCGGTGTGAATTTTCGAAACATCGTTGGCGACCAGGTAATTCCCCTGATTGATATCCGGACGATATACAACGCGCTCAAGGGTGGAACATCCGGCGGTCATCATCAACATTACCACTGCCGCGGCAGTCAGCATTTTACAGCGCATCTATACATTCCTTTTCTGGGGCCAAACGCCTTTTGTCAGGCTGTTTTGTTGCCATCAAATTCTGAACTCTGCTTACGGCAGGCTTTATTATGGCGATATAACTGCCGATGATAATAAACCTTTGTCCTATTGGAAACCTCTACAGAGCAAGCATATGACCACCAGGCCAGAAAAAAGTGCGGAATCAGGCTGCTAAAAGTTCTTTTGCGTTGGCCAGCGTGTTGCGCGTGACTTCGCTACCGCCTAATAAACGCGCCAGTTCCTGCAGGCGGGCACGTTTATCCAGTGGCTGCATATGGGTTTCGGTCATCTCGCCATCGGTCTCTTTGCTGACGTAGAAGTGCTGATGTCCACAACCGGCAACCTGCGGCAAGTGCGTCACACACATCACCTGGGTGGATTCGCCGAGTTGGCGCAGCATCTGACCGACCACCGCTGCAGTTGGGCCGCTGATACCGACATCCACTTCATCGAAGATCATGGCCGGCGTTTCCATTTTCTGTGCGGTGATCACCTGAATCGCCAGCGCAATACGCGACAGCTCACCACCCGAGGCCACTTTACCCAGCGGTTGCAAAGGTTGACCGGGGTTGGTGGTCACGCGGAAATCAATGCGTGTAGCGCCATCCGCCGTGAGTTGATCGGCTTTGAACTCCAGCTCAATGGCAAACTGACCGTGCGGCATCGACAGAGTACGCATGCTCTGGGTGATCAGCTGGCTGAGTTCATGCGCCGCCTGCTCACGCAGCTGATGCAGTTTTTCTGCGCAGGCGACAGCTGCCAGATGGTGTGAACCCACTTCATTTTGCAGTGTTTCCTGATCGCTCTCTTGCTGCGACAGTTGTTCTGCTTCGTCCAATAACTGCTGATACAGCACCGGCAGGGTTTCAGGCGACACGTGATGTTTACGAGACAGTGCGATCTGGCGTGAAAGACGTTGTTCCAGTTCATGCAGACGATTGGGATCGAGATCGAGACGTTCGCAATAGTGGCGCAACTCATCGCTGGCTTCACTCAGTTGAATCGCTGCCTCTTCCAGCAAATTGAATACGCCACTCACTTTGTCATCCAGTGACACTAATTCACCCAGCATATTGCGTGCGCTATACAGCAAGCTTTGCAGGTTGGTGTCATCACTATCGGCGAGAATTTGCAGCGCCTGTTGGCTTGTAGAGAGGAGCTGGCCGCTGTTGGCAAGGCGTTTGTACTCTTCATCAATCTGCTCAAATTCGCCCGGTTGCGGGGCAAATTCGTTGAGTTCTTTCAGCTGATATTGCAGCAATTCACGGCGAGCTTCACGCTCCTGCGATAGTTGCTGATGCTGAGCCAGCGCACGGCAGCTTTGATGCCAGCGCTGGTAATGCTGACGCATCTCATCCAGGAGGCCATCATGGGCCGCGTAAGCATCCAGGAGATGTTTTTGGTGCTCCGGTTTGAGCAGCAACTGGTGCGCATGCTGACCATGGATTTGAATCAGCAACTGACCGAGTTCGCGCAGTTGTGACAGCGGCACCGAGGTGCCATTGATGAAGCCACGGGAGCGGCCGTCGGCGCTAATGACTCGGCGCAGCAGGCATTCGTTACCTTCATCGAGCTGATTCTCCACCAACCAGCGCTGCGCGGAGGGTGAAGCTTTGAGCTGGAAACGCGCGCAGATATCGGCACGACTGGCACCCTGACGCACCATGTCTGCTTCAGAGCGGCCGCCCAGGCACAGGCCCAGCGCATCAATTGCGATGGATTTACCTGCGCCGGTTTCCCCTGTGATCGCAGTCATTCCACGATGAAAGTCGATCTCCAGTTCACGAACGATAGCAAAGTTACTGATGGTCAGTTGTGCCAGCATGAAATCACCTGTATGTAAAAACAGATATGGTTTTTCATACAGTATAGACTGGTTTTTTATACAGTAAAGTGGCTGGCGGTGATTTTCAGAACAATTTTTTTGACCAGCCCAGCTTCGAGCTTAACGTATTAAAATAATTGTAATTTTTAGGATGGATTAAGTTGAGATGATGCGCACTGCGGCGAATCAACACATCTTCTCCTTCCTGAATAGGCAGCGCAATCTGACTATCGCAGCTGATCTCCAGGTCGCTGCGCAGTGAAGAAAAACGCAGGCGAATGGTGCTACTGCTGTTGATCACCAGCGGGCGTGCGGAAAGCGTGTGCGGGAACATCGGCACAATCGCGATCGCATCCAGTGACGGCGTCAGAATCGGGCCACCTGCTGAGAGGGAATAGGCGGTTGAGCCGGTAGGCGTCGAGATGATCAAGCCATCCGAACGCTGGGAAAACGCAAAGACCTCATCGATATACACTTCGAATTCAATCATATGCGCCACTTTTCCAGGATGCAGCACCACTTCATTAATGGCGCTTCCAATCCGCGGCGAGCACGCTTCTTTGCACACTTGCGCCTCCAGCAGGAAACGGCTTTCGACAAAGTATTCGCCCTGCAGTACATCATCCAGCTGTTGCTGTGCATTATCCGGGTCGAGATCGGTGAGAAAACCGAGATTGCCGCGGTTAATGCCAATCACTTTGATGTCATAACGTGCCAGCACGCGCGCGGCGCCCAGCATATTGCCGTCACCGCCCACCACCACGGCTAAATCGGCGCGTTGACCAATTTCCGCCAGGCTGCCGGTTTCCACATCTTTTAAATTCAGTTCGCGTGCAATCTGCTGCTCGACGATCACCTCATAGCCTTTTGCTGTCAGCCAGCGCCAGAGCATTTCATGGGTGGTTAACGCAGTAGGATGGCGCGGATGGCCGACAATCCCAATGCAGTTAAAGTGTTTGTTCATTTAGCAGGTGTTCCTCATAAGCCAAAACGGCCAGGCAATGTGATGGGTTCACTTGAAACCGTCAAACTGATCCCCATAATAAGCCAACCAGCGAGATGAATGTGCAAAACGCGGAGAAATTCATGAGTAGTAAAGAACAGAACACCCCTAACGAGCAAGTCTCAGACGAAATTCAACAGGATCAGCAGCACGTGGACGCAGAGACGGCAACTGAGGTGGATCCGCGTGATGAGCGTATCGCGCAACTGGAAGCGGAATTAGCCCAGTCGCAAGGCGGCGTGCGTGAAGCACAGCTGCGCGCTCAGGCGGAGATTGAGAACATCCGTCGCCGTGCCGAAATGGATGTGGAAAAAGCGCACAAGTTTGCGCTGGAAAAATTTGCCAACGAACTGCTGCCAGTGATCGATAGCCTGGAGCGCGCGCTGGAAGTGGCTGATAAAGAGAACACCGAACTGGCTTCGATGATTGAAGGCATCGAACTGACGCTGAAATCCCTGCTGGGTGCCGTGCGTAAGTACGGTGTTGAAGTGGTCGGTGAAACCAACGTGCCATTCAATCCGGATGTGCATCAGGCGATGTCGATGATTGAATCAGAAGACATGGCGCCGAACCATGTGTTGATGGTGATGCAGCGTGGTTATACCCTCAATGGTCGCCTGTTGCGTCCAGCGATGGTGGCAGTGACCAAAGCCAAAGGCTGATTGCCCCGCTGAATACAAAAACGGCCGCTGATTGCGGCCGTTTTTATTTCTAAGGCAGAACGGGCATCCAGTCGATCGGCGTCTGGCCAGACTGGCTTAACAGCGCATTCGCCTGCGAGAAGTGCTTACTGCCAAAAAAGCCGCGATGGGCCGAAAGCGGAGAAGGGTGCGGCGCTTTCAAAACATGATGACGCTGGGTATCGATAATGCTGCCTTTCTTCTGAGCATGCGAACCCCACAAAAGAAAAATCACGCCTTCACGATGTTGATTGATCGCGCTAATCACATTGTCCGTAAAAGTTTCCCAGCCGAATCGCGCGTGGGAGTGCGCTTTACTGGCTTCGACCGTCAGCACCGTGTTCAGCAGCATCACACCTTGTGTGGCCCAGCTTTCGAGGAAGCCGTGTTGAGGGCGCGTAAAGCCCGCAATATCCTTCTCCAATTCTTTGTACATATTCAGCAGTGAAGGAGGTGTGGGCACGCCGGGAAGCACGGAGAATGCCAGGCCATGAGCCTGATTAGGGCCGTGATAGGGATCCTGCCCCAGAATCACCACCTTGATATCGCCCAGTTCAGTCAGACGGAAGGCATTGAACACGTCTTTCTGCGGTGGATACACGGTCACACCAGCTGCGCGCTCGTTGGCTACCGCTTTTAACGTTTCGACGAAGTAAGGTTTTTCTTTCTCTTCAGCCAGCACGTCGTGCCAGGTCAGCTTCTCAGCCATCTTTAACTCCCTGCAAAAATTTGCGCCTAGCTTAACGTGTCGCATGCGGCAGCAGAAGGGTAAAAATAATTTGAAAAAATGCAGAAAAAGTTTTCATTCTTAATAGTTGTAAATCAATTTGTTAGCGATGAGACGTATTTTGCTTGCCAGCATAATTGATGCAGGTCAAAACGACGGCAAACCCTCGGTGATATATCAATGTGTCAGATCAATGGATACACCGCGTGATATGAAACATCGCGCACTTAAGCCCTGGAGGTCACTATGATTACCGGTATTCAAATTACTCAGGCCAATAACCCACACCTGATGAACTCATTCTGGTTGCTGGATGATGAGAAAGCGGAAGCTCGCTGCCTGTGTGCAAAAGGCGATTTCAAGGAAGATCAGATCGTTGCGATTAGCGATCTGGGCGAGATTGCTTACCGCGAAATCCCACTGGAGCAGAAACCTGAGGTGCGTATTGAGGGTGGCCAACACCTGAACGTCAACGTGCTGCGCCGCGAAACCTTAGAAGATGCGGTTAAGCATCCGGAAAAATACCCGCAGCTGACTATTCGTGTTTCTGGTTATGCGGTGCGCTTCAATGCGCTTACTCCTGAACAGCAGCGTGATGTGATTACCCGTACTTTCACTGAAAGTCTGTAATTGATCGGCTGACGAAAAGTCACACAGCAATACAGGCCGCGCCGATACCCTTCGGCGCGGTTTTTTTGTCTTTATTGATCTTATAAGCTAATGCCGGATCGGCGATTGACAGCAAAAATATAACCGAAGCGCTATTTTGACGAGCTAAAGACAAAAAAAACGCCTCATCAGAGGCGCTTTATTGAGTTGGTGCTGATTTATTCTGCACCGCTCTCTGGTGTGCTGCTACCGCTTGCCTTACGACGTTTACCAACATTTTTGGTGTCGCGATGGCGTTGTTTAACACGCGGTTTTTCAGCTTCTTTCTCTTTGCGCTCTTGACGCTTCGCAAGGGCTTTTTTCGACGGTTTACCCGTCACTTTGGCACTCGGTGCACGTGATTCAGGACGCAACTCGTCAATGATACGCGCTTTAATCGGCTCGTTGATATAACGGGTAATTTTACCGAGTAGCACATGGTCATGTGCCTCAACCAGCGAAATCGCTGTGCCTTTACGACCAGCACGTGCAGTACGACCAATGCGGTGCAGATAGATATCGGCGGTAAGAGGCAGGTCATAGTTGATAACGTGAGTGACGTCATCAATGTCGATACCGCGTGCCGCAACATCTGTCGCAATCATCACGTTGACGCGATTTTCGTTGATACGCTTAATCGCTTCATTACGGTTGACCTGTACCATCTCACCTTCAAGATAGCTGGTACGAATGCCGGCTTCGTGCAGCCAGGTCACCAGTTCATGCAGACGTTCACGCTTACGCACAAACACAACTACGCGTTTGGCTTCAGGCTGCTTTAACAGATGCACCAACAGCTTGGTTTTGTGCTCAAGGTTGTCAGCACGATAAAACCATTGTTGAATCTTTTTACGTTCGCTTTTGCTGGGATCCGCTTCGATTGAAACCGGATCGTTGAGCAGACGCTCGGCAAAATCTTTAATGTTTTCGCCTTCGAGCGTGGCGGAGAACAGCAATGTCTGTTTGCGCCAGCGGGTTTCCGCTGCGATGGTTTCAATATCCTGCGCGAAGCCCATGTCGACCATACGGTCGGCTTCATCAAGAATCAGCGTTTCAACGGCGCGGCAGTCAAAGTTTTCTTCTTTGATGTACTGCAGCAGGCGACCGGTGGTGGCCACCACGATGTCCTGGTTTTCGCTAAACACTTCGGCGTGGTTCATATAAGCCACACCACCGGTGATGGTGGCGATATCCAGGTGCGTGTGTTTTGCCAACTCACGGGCATGATCGGCAACCTGCATCGCCAGTTCGCGGGTTGGCGTGAGGATCAGAATACGTGGCGGGCCCGATTTTTTGCGCGGGAAGTCGAGCAGATGCTGTAAAGCGGGCAGCAGAAAAGCAGCGGTTTTCCCCGTTCCGGTTGGCGCCGAACCCAGAACGTCACGGCCTTCCAGCGCGGCAGGAATGGTCTCAGCCTGAATGGCAGTGGGGCGCGTGAAGCCTTTTTCCTGCAGCGCTTGCAGCAGGCTTTCGTCTAGTTCGAGTTCGGAGAATGTGGTTACGGTCATGGTCTACCTCAGTTTGGGGCGCTGATTATAGACAGAACAGACATAATCTTCATCTGTTTGTGTGCAGCAGGTGAAGGTGAATTCCCTTCACGACCACGTTACACTCCTCACAGTAGATAATTCAACGGTAGTGAAGTATGTCTCAGGACCAGCCGCAGACGCGGGCAATGTTAAGAAAAGATGGTTTTACTTTTAAGCAATTTTTCGTGGCTCATGACCGATGTGCGATGAAAGTGGGCACCGATGGTGTGTTACTCGGTGCCTGGGCGCCAGTGGCGGGCGCACGACGTATTCTGGATATTGGCTGCGGCAGCGGATTGATCGCGCTGATGCTGGCGCAGCGTACGCCACAACAGGTGATGCTGGATGCGGTCGAGCTGGAAGTCAGTGCGGCCAGCCAGGCCGAAGAAAATGTGCAGGCTTCTCCGTGGGCCGATCGAATCACTGTACATCAACAGGACATCGTCAGCTGGAGCGAGCAGTCGGAAAAGCGCTACTCCCTTATCGTCAGTAATCCACCTTTTTTTGCGCCGGGAACGGCGTCAACCAGCGCAGAGCGTGATAGCGCGCGCAGTACAACCACACTTGACCATCCCACGCTATTACGCTGTGCCGCTCAGTTAATCGAAGAAGAGGGGATTTTTTGCGTGGTGCTGCCCGAGGATGCGGGAGAAAATCTCATTCCGCTGGCGCTGGCTGAAGGCTGGCATCTGCGATATCGCTACGACGTGGCAGCTTACGCGCATCGTCCGCCGAATCGTCTGGTGTTAGGTTTCTCGCCCACGGCCGGCGAAACGTTGCTGGAACGTCTCGCCATTCGTGATGAAGATAAGAGCTACTCCGCCGACTGGCTGAGTCTGGTCAGTGATTTTTATCTGTTCCGATAATTCTCTGGCTGGAGCTGGGTCGGTAAAGCCTCCGGCAGTTGATCGGGATAATCAGGCGTGTAGTGCAGGCCACGGCTCTCCTTGCGTTCCAGCGCACAGCGCACCATCAACTCTGCCACTTGCACCAGGTTGCGTAACTCCAGCAGATTATTGGATAGGCGGAAATGCGCGTAATATTCATCAATCTCCTGCTGCAGTAAATTAATTCTGCGCAGGGCGCGCTGCAGACGTTTGGTGGTGCGCACAATCCCCATGTAATCCCACATGAACAAGCGCAGTTCATGCCAGTTGTGCTGAATCACCACGCGCTCGTCGGCATCATCTACCCGGCTTTCATCCCAGGCCGGTAGTTGCTCGACGGCGGCCACATCCGGCAAGCGGCGAATCATGTCTTCAGCCGCTGACCAGCCATATACCAGACACTCCAGTAGTGAATTCGATGCCATTCGATTGGCGCCGTGCAGTCCGGTGTAACTCACCTCGCCAATGGCATAAAGCCCATCGACATCGGTACGGCCTTGTTGATCCACCATCACGCCGCCGCAGGTGTAGTGCGCGGCAGGCACGATGGGAATCGGCTGTTTAGTCAGATCCAAGCCAAAGGTCAGCAATTTTTCGTAGATCATCGGGAAGTGCGCACGCACAAAGCTTTCTGGCTGGTGGCTGATATCCAGATACATGCAATCGACACCGAGACGTTTCATTTCATGATCGATGGCGCGTGCCACGATATCGCGCGGGGCTAACTCGGCGCGCTCATCAAAATCGGGCATAAAGCGGGTGCCATCCGGGCGCAGCAGCCATGCGCCTTCACCGCGCAGCGCTTCCGTCAGTAAGAAATTCTGTGCCTGAGGATGGAATAAACAGGTGGGGTGGAACTGATTGAACTCCAGGTTGGCGACACGACAGCCTGCACGCCATGCCATCGCAATACCATCGCCAGAAGCCACGTCCGGATTGGTGGTGTATTGATACACTTTTGCTGCACCGCCAGTGGCCAGCACCACTGCGCGAGCACGGCAGGTTTCCACCTGTTCGCGATTGCGGTTCCAAATCCATGCGCCCACAACCCGACGTTTACCCGGCAGGCCCAGTTTGTCTGACATGATTAAATCCACCGCATTGGTGCGTTCAATAATGCAGATGTTGGGATGGCTCAGGGCCTGGCTCACCAGCGTAGTTTCTACCGCACGGCCAGTGGCATCGGCACTGTGCAGAATTCGACGGTGGCTGTGCCCGCCTTCACGCGTCAGGTGGTAACGCGCTTCACCGTTGTCCGGTGATTCTTTATCAAAAGCAACGCCGTTATCAATCAACCACTGCACGCAGTGGCGCGCATTGCTGGCGATGAAGCTCACGGTTTCGCGTTCACATAAACCGGCACCGGCAATCAAGGTGTCTTCAACGTGAGATTCAATGCTGTCAGTTTCATCAAACACCGCGGCGATGCCACCTTGGGCATACAGCGTCGAACCTTCGTTAACCTGTGCTTTACTCAACACAGTCACCTGGTAATAGGGCGCCAGACGCAGCGCCAGAGAAAGGCCTGCTGCACCGCTACCCACAATTAGCACATCACACTGGTAATCAGGAATCGACGTCATGGTGTTTAATTTACTAAACAAAAGATTCCCCGAGCATAAGCCTGGAAGCCTGTCCTGTGAAGTATTTTGAACAAATTGCGCGGTAAAATTATCCAGAAAGGCGATATAATCACGCGATTTCAGTAAGTTATGTCCGAAAATGAGCGCATCGTGTTTTTTATACCAAACACTCTGAAAATTCAGGTAATAAAGGTGAAAATTAGGGCGTCATAGGGTACTCTCCCAGCGATTATCGGTGCCGCAAATGACGCCAACGGCGTAGCAAGTCGCTACACTGAAAGACAATCAACAACAATGATGTCGTGGTTCCGATACGGAAATTATCTGGTCGTGGTGAACTTCAGGCCAACATATGACTCTAAGCGCATGCTTGCTCACAATAATGAGATGTGCTGGCAGTTCACTTACGCATAAAAAAGAGATTTGGGGAGACATTACCTCGGATGAGCGAGCAGTTAACGGATCAGGTTCTCGTTGAGCGGGTTCAGAAGGGAGATCAAAAGTCATTTAATTTACTGGTTATTCGATACCAGCATAAAGTGGCGAGCCTGGTTTCACGCTATGTCCCTTCAGGCGATGTGCCTGATGTGGTTCAGGAATCCTTTATCAAAGCGTATCGCGCATTGGAATCCTTCCGTGGCGATAGCGCCTTTTACACATGGCTGTACCGCATTGCGGTGAATACAGCTAAAAACTATTTAGTGGCTCAGGGGCGTCGTCCGCCATCCAGCGATGTCGATGCGATTGATGCCGAAAATTTCGAAAGTGCGGGTGCATTAAAAGAAATTTCGAACCCTGAGAACTTAATGTTGTCAGAGGAACTGAAACAAATTGTTTTTCGGACCATTGAGGCGCTTCCCGAAGATCTGCGTATGGCCATTACCCTTAGGGAATTGGATGGCTTAAGTTACGAAGAGATTGCCGCCATCATGGATTGCCCGGTAGGTACCGTTCGTTCTCGTATCTTCCGCGCCCGAGAGGCCATTGATAATAAAGTTCAACCGCTTATCCAACGTCAGTGATAACGGCTACTGGAAGGGTACCAAAGCATGCAGAAAGAAAAACTTTCCGCTTTAATGGATGGTGAAACTCTCGATAATGAGCTGTTAGGGTCGTTATCGAAGGATGCAGATCTTCAAAAAAGCTGGGAGAGCTACCATCTAATCCGCGACACCTTACGAGGTGATGTCGGTGAAGTGCTGCATTTTGATATCTCCGCACGCGTTGCAGCGGCCATTGAAAATGAGCCATTGCGCAAAGTGACTCCGCTGATTCCTGAAGCGCAGCCTGAGCCATCACGCTGGGAGAAGATGCCGTTCTGGCGCCGTGGTGGCACCTGGACAGCGCAACTGGCGCAAATTGGTGTGGCTGCCTGTGTATCACTGGCGGTGATTGTGGGTGTTCAGCACTACAATACCCAGCCTGGCGGCAGTGCGACGGAAACCTCTGATTCTCCAGCGTTTAATACGCTGCCGATGATGGGTAAAGCTTCACCGGTCAGCCTTGGCGTACCTTCAGATGCGTTTGACACCAACAGCTCTAACCAGCAGGTGCAGGAACAGCGTCGTCGTGTGAATGCCATGCTGCAGGACTATGAACTGCAACGCCGTCTGCATGCGGATCAGGTCCAGTTTAATGAAAAGAACGATCCACAGCAGGCGCAAGCTAATGTTCCCGGAAATCAGTCGTTAGGAACTCAACAGCAGTAATGAAGCAACTTTGGTGTGCCGTTAGCCTGCTGGCAGGCAGCCTGCTTTGGTCCTCCACCGCCCCGGCGCAGACATCTGCTTCCGGGGCGTTGTTACAGCAGATGGAGCAGGCAAGCCAGAACCTCAACTACGAATTCGCCTACATCAATGTCTCGCGTCTTGGCATTGAATCTCTGCGCTATCGTCATGCAGTCATCGATAATCGTATCTTTGCCCAACTGTTGCAGATGGATGGGCCGCGTCGTGAAGTCATCCAGCGCGGCAATGACATCAGTTACTTCGAGCCAGGGCTTGATCCTTTCTCACTACCGGGCAATCACATTATTGATGCGCTGCCTGCATTGATGTTTGCTGACTTCTCCCGTCTTGGCGATGCCTACGATTTTATTCCCGTCGGGCGTGCGCGCATGGCCGATCAAATGTGCGAAGTGGTGCGCATCGTGTCGCGTGATGGTACGCGTTACAGCTATGTCGTATGGCTGGATGTCGATACTAAATTGCCATTGCGCATTGATTTGCTGGATCGTGATGGTGAAACGCTGGAGCAGTTCCGCGTCATCAGCTTTGCGGTGGATGAAGGCGTGCGTAATCTGATGCAGGGGCTGGAAAAAGCCAATCTGCCGCCAACGCTGTCATTACCGGCGGGCGATAAAGTACAGCTCAGCTGGCAGCCAGGCTGGGTGCCAGCGGGTATGACGCTGATTTCGCAGAGCCGCCGCGATATGCCGGCCATGAATAAAACCGTAGAATCCCGTCTGTACAGTGATGGCTTATTCAGCTTTGCCATCAACATTACCCCTGCCGATAAAAGCAGTGTGCCGCAGTCATTGCGCACTGGGCGTCGTACGGTGCAGACAGAAGTGCGCGATAATCGTGAAATCACCGTGGTGGGCGAATTACCGCCTGCAACGGCCAAACGTATCGCGGACAGCATAGATTCAGGTGCACAAAAATGATGAGAGAATGGGCCACCGTAGTGGCGTGGGAAAAAGGTATTGCCACGCTGCACTCGGAAGCGAAAACCTCCTGTAACAGCTGCTCAGCCCGCAAAGGCTGCGGCAGCCACGCACTCAACCAACTTGGGCCGAAAAATGCCCATGTGATGACCATCGCCAGTCCGGAGCCTTTACAGCCCGGACAGCGCATTGAGTTGGGTATCCGTGAAAGCAGCTTGCTGGGTTCAGCGCTGCTGGTTTACATGACGCCGCTGTTTGGCCTGTTTTTAGTGGCAGGTCTGTTCCAGATGCTGTTCCACAGCGATCTGGCGGCGGCTTGCGGTGCGTTGTTAGGCGGCATCGGTGGCTTTATTGTGGCTAAAGGTGTTTCCGGCGTGTTCGGTCATCGGGAAGCCTTTCAGCCAATCATTCTTAGCGTTGCGTTACCGCCCGATGCCATACGCGTGGAAAATGAAGGTTGATCCCTGCCAGGGCCGCGCAATGCGCGGCTTTTTCATTTAAGCTTACCCGCTGAAATCTGTTGCGATTCCCCACAGTTCCATTCTTTAACGCGCGGCGTTAACAGTGTAATATGCGTCGTCATTAATGAGGCTGACAGGGTTCCGGGTAAAGCTCACTTTCCTGAATGTGTCTGTGCTCAAGTTTTCCACTGATTTTTTACGTGAAGATATTCATATAAATGAAGCACATACGAAATTTCTCCATCATCGCACACATTGACCACGGCAAATCAACGCTCTCTGACCGCTTGATTCAGATTTGTGGTGGCCTCAGCGATCGTGAGATGGCGGCGCAGGTTCTGGATTCTATGGATCTGGAGCGCGAGCGCGGCATTACCATTAAAGCGCAGAGCGTGACGCTCGATTACAAAGCGCTGGACGGTGAAACTTACCAGCTCAATTTTATCGATACTCCCGGTCACGTTGACTTCTCCTATGAAGTCTCCCGCTCATTAGCGGCTTGTGAAGGGGCATTGCTGGTGGTCGATGCAGGCCAGGGCGTTGAAGCACAGACGCTGGCGAACTGCTACACCGCAATGGAAATGGATCTGGAAGTGGTACCGGTTCTGAACAAAATCGACTTGCCTGCGGCCGATCCTGAGCGCGTGGCGGAAGAGATTGAAGATATCGTCGGTATTGATGCTGCGGATGCGGTGCGCTGCTCGGCGAAAACCGGCGTTGGCGTACCGGATGTGCTTGAACGTCTGGTGCGTGACATCCCGCCACCGGAAGGTGATCCAGAAGGCCCGCTGCAGGCGCTGATCATCGACTCATGGTTCGATAACTACCTCGGCGTTGTATCGTTGATTCGTATCAAAAACGGTACGCTGCGCAAAGGCGACAAAGTGAAGGTGATGAGCACCGGTCAGACCTATAACGCTGATCGTCTGGGCATTTTCACGCCGAAGCAGGTCGATCGCACTGAACTGAACTGCGGTGAAGTAGGCTGGCTGGTATGTGCGATCAAAGACATCATGGGCGCACCAGTTGGTGACACCCTGACACTGCAACGCAATCCAGCCGATAAAGTCCTTCCGGGCTTTAAGAAAGTGAAGCCACAGGTCTATGCTGGTCTATTCCCGATCAGCTCTGATGACTATGAAGCGTTCCGTGACGCACTGGGCAAATTGAGCCTGAACGATGCCTCACTGTTCTACGAGCCAGAGAGCTCAACGGCGCTGGGCTTCGGTTTCCGTATCGGCTTCCTCGGTCTGCTGCACATGGAGATCATCCAGGAACGTCTGGAGCGTGAGTACGATCTCGACCTGATTACCACAGCGCCAACAGTAGTCTATGAAGTCATCACCACCGATGGCGAAACGGTGTACGTAGACAGCCCTTCGAAGCTGCCACCGCTGAATAATATTGAAGAACTGCGCGAACCAATCGCTGAGTGTCACATGCTGCTGCCGCAGGAGTTCCTCGGCAACGTGATCACCCTGTGTATTGAGAAACGCGGTGTTCAGACCAACATGGTTTACCACGGCAAGCAGGTTGCATTGACGTATGAGATTCCGATGGCAGAAGTGGTCCTCGACTTCTTCGACCGTCTGAAATCAACGTCTCGCGGCTATGCATCGCTGGATTATAATTTCAAACGCTTCCAGGCCTCTGACATGGTGCGCGTCGACGTGATGATTAACTCAGAACGTGTTGATGCGCTAGCGCTGATTACCCACCGTGATAACTCACAGTATCGTGGCCGCGACCTCGTGGAGAAGATGAAAGATCTGATCCCACGTCAGCAGTTCGATATTGCGATTCAGGCGGCAATCGGCAACCACATTATCGCTCGCTCAACGGTGAAACAGCTGCGTAAAAACGTCCTGGCGAAATGCTATGGCGGTGACGTTAGCCGTAAGAAGAAACTGTTGCAGAAGCAGAAAGACGGTAAGAAGCGAATGAAGCAGGTCGGCAACGTTGAGCTGCCGCAGGAAGCATTCCTTGCCATTCTGCATGTCGGTAAAGACAGCAAATAAGGAACTTTAATGGCTAATATGTTTGCCCTGATTCTGGTGATCGCGACGCTGATAACGGGTGTTATCTGGTGTATCGATCGCTTTAAATGGGCTCCGGCGCGTCGTGCTAAGCAGGCAGCTGCACAAGCGCAGGCGGGTAACGCATTGGACGGCAAAACGCTGGCCAAAGTGGCGGCTCAGCCAGGCTGGGTAGAAACGGCGGCATCGGTGTTCCCGGTGCTGGCGGTGGTATTGATCGTTCGCTCATTTATTTTTGAGCCGTTCCAGATCCCATCAGGTTCCATGATGCCGACGCTGCTGATTGGTGATTTTATCCTGGTAGAGAAATTTGCTTACGGTATTAAAGATCCGATTACTCAAACCACGCTGATCCCAACCGGTCATCCGCAGCGCGGTGATGTCGCGGTATTTAAGTACCCGAAAGATCCGAGTGTCGATTACATCAAACGTGTCATCGGCCTGCCGGGCGACAAAGTGGTGTTCGATCCGTACAGCAAAACGCTGACGGTTAACCCAGGTTGTGGCACGGGCAAATGCGATACCGCATTGCCGATCACCTATACCAATGTGGAGCCGAGCCGCTTTATTCAGACTTTCAGCGGCTTTGATGGCAATGAAACCGGCAACGGCTTCTTTGAAGCGCCGCAGGGCGAAACCATGAAGGGCGGTCTGCGTCTCGGGACGCGTAAAGAGACGTTAGGCACGGTGACGCACGATATCCTGTTAGTAAACGAAGCGCAGAGCCAGGCAAGCATGTATTATCAGCAGCCGGGTCAGCCGCAATCCACATGGATCGTGCCGGAAGGGCAATATTTCATGATGGGTGATAACCGCGATAACAGCGCCGACAGCCGCTACTGGGGCTTTGTGCCTGAGAAGAATCTGGTCGGTAAAGCGGTGGCTATCTGGATGAGCTTTGAGAAACAAGAAGGACAGTGGCCAACGGGCGTGCGCTTAAGTCGCATCGGCGGAATCCACTAAAAAATTATGCCCACTGCGGTGGGCAACACGGTTGGTCTCTTTCGGGAGGCCACTGCACACTAAACAGAACGTGTTGGAAATCCAGCCCTGTTTCGTATGCAGAGTTACAGACGCACAGAATAACTGGAATCGCATGAACCCCATCCTTATTAACAAGCTGCAGCGCAAACTGGGCTACACTTTTACTCATCCGGAACTACTGCAGCAAGCATTGACTCACCGCAGTGCCAGCAGTAAGCACAATGAACGTCTTGAATTTCTTGGCGATTCCATTCTCAGCTATGTGATTGCAAATGCGCTTTATCACCGCTTCCCACGTGTGGATGAAGGTGACATGAGCCGCATGCGCGCCACGTTAGTGCGGGGTAATACCCTGGCAGAGATGGCGCGTGAGTTTGAACTCGGCGAATGTTTACGTCTTGGACCGGGCGAGCTGAAGAGTGGCGGTTTCCGTCGTGAATCGATTCTTGCTGATACAGTGGAAGCGCTGATTGGCGGTATCTTCCTCGACAGCAACATTCAAACCGTTGAGAAACTGATTCTCGATTGGTATCAAAATCGCCTCGATGAGATCAGCCCTGGCGATAAGCAAAAAGATCCAAAAACACGTCTGCAGGAGTATCTGCAAGGGCGTCACCTGCCGCTGCCATCCTATCTGGTGGTGCAGGTTCGTGGCGAAGCCCACGATCAGGAATTCACCATTCACTGTCAGGTGAGTGGCATGGCAGAACCGGTGGTGGGCGTAGGTTCCAGCCGCCGTAAAGCAGAGCAAGCCGCCGCCGAACAGGCGTTAATTAAGCTTGGTCTCGAATAAAATACATAGTCATATCGCAGCGTCGACAGCGACGCTGCCCAAGTCAGGACTCGAATGAGCGAAATCGAAACACACAGCGGCTTTATCGCGATTGTCGGCCGACCTAACGTCGGCAAATCCACCTTACTGAACCAGTTACTGGGGCAGAAAGTGTCGATCACCTCGCGTAAACCGCAAACCACGCGTCACCGCATCATGGGCATTCACACCGAAGGCGCTTATCAGGCGATCTACGTGGATACCCCAGGGCTGCACATGGAAGAGAAGCGGGCGATTAACCGCCTGATGAACCGTGCTGCCAGCAGCTCAATTGGTGATGTGGAGCTGGTGATTTTTGTCGTTGAAGGCACGCGCTGGACGCCGGACGATGAAATGGTCTTGAACAAGCTGCGCGACGGCAAAGTGCCGGTGGTGCTGGCCGTTAACAAGGTCGACAACATTCAGGATAAAACCATTCTGCTGCCACACCTGCAGTTCCTGAGCCAGCAGATGAACTTCCTTGAGATCGTGCCGATCTCTGCGGAAAGCGGCAAGAACGTCGATGCGATTGCCGCAATCGCGCGTAAATGCCTGCCGAAATCTGACCATCACTTCCCGGAAGATTACATTACCGATCGTTCACAGCGCTTCATGGCGTCTGAGATCATCCGTGAAAAACTGATGCGCTTCCTCGGTGCGGAACTGCCTTACTCAGTGACCGTGGAAATCGAACAGTTCGTGTCTAACGATCGTGGTGGCTATGACATCAACGGTCTGATCCTGGTCGAGCGCGAAGGTCAGAAGAAGATGGTGATTGGCAACAAAGGCGCCAAGATTAAAACCATCGGCATTGAAGCGCGTAGAGATATGGAAGATATGTTCGAAGCCAAAGTGCATCTTGAACTGTGGGTTAAAGTGAAATCGGGTTGGGCGGATGACGAACGTGCACTGCGCAGCCTGGGTTACACAGACGAATAATTGATGGAAGGCTGGCAACGCGCCTTTGTGCTGCATAGTCGCCCTTACAGCGAAACCAGCCTCCTCCTCGACCTATTCAGCGAAAGCGAAGGGCGCGTCCGCGTCCTGGCCAAAGGCGCACGCTCGCGCCGTTCGCAACTTAAAGGTGCACTCCAACCCTTCACGCCGCTGCTGGTGCGCTGGGGTGGACGTGGCGAAGTCAAAACGCTGCGCAGCGCCGAAGCGGTGTCACTGGCATTACCGCTCAGTGGCATCACGCTCTACTGCGGGCTGTATGTTAACGAACTGCTGTCTCGCGTTCTTGAGCAGGAAATACCTTTCTCCGATCTCTTCTTTGACTATCTCAATTGCATCCAGATGCTGGCTGCAGGCAGCGGCACGCCTGAACCGGCGCTGCGTCGATTTGAACTGGCGCTGCTGGGCCATCTTGGCTACGGCGTGGATTTCCTGCACTGCGCGGGCAGTGGTGAAGAGATCGATGACGGCATGACGTACAGCTACCGTGAAGAGAAGGGCTTTATCGCCAGCCTCGTGGTCAATCAACGCAGTTTTACCGGCCGCCAGTTGCGTGCGCTGTGGGAACGCGAGTTTCCCGATGCCGATAGCCTGCGTGCTGCCAAGCGCTTCACGCGTATGGCGCTCAAGCCTTATCTGGGCGGTAAACCGCTGAAGAGCCAGGAACTGTTTCGCCAGTTTGTGCCAAAAAAGAAGCCCGATGTGGCAAACGACTAGCGCTGGTCGTACCGCCTGATATTCTCAGCACGGTACACTGCAAACACACTGAACCTATTTAAGGATTGTCATGGCTGAGTTGCTGTTAGGGGTCAACATTGACCACATCGCCACCGTACGTAACGCACGTGGCACGAATTATCCCGATCCAGTCCAGGCGGCGTTTGTTTCTGAACAGGCGGGCGCAGATGGGATCACTGTGCACCTGCGCGAAGATCGTCGCCATATCACCGATCGCGATGTGCGTATTCTGCGCGACACCATCCAGACGCGCATGAATCTGGAGATGGCAGTGACCGATGAGATGATCGACATTGCCTGCGACATCAAGCCACACTTTGTGTGCCTGGTGCCAGAAAAGCGTCAGGAAGTGACCACTGAAGGCGGATTGGATGTGGCGGGTCAGCAAGACAAAATCAACGCTGCGGTTCGCCTGCTGAGCGACGCGGGTATCCTGGTGTCGCTGTTTATTGATGCCGACCACCGCCAGATCGAAGCGGCTGTTGCCAGCGGTGCGCCCTACATTGAGATCCACACTGGCGCCTATGCGGAAGCACCGGAAGGGCTGGAGCGTGAAGCCGAATTGTCGCGTATTCGCAAAGCGGCCACATTCGCAGCCAGCCTCGGTTTGAAGGTTAACGCCGGTCACGGTCTGACATATCACAACGTGCAACCGATCGCTGCACTGCCGGAAATGCATGAGCTAAACATTGGTCACGCCATCATTGGCCGAGCGCTGTTCAGTGGCCTGGCGGATGCGGTGTCAGAGATGAAGCAGCTAATGCGGGAAGCGCGTCGTTAATGGCGATTCTCGGACTCGGCAGTGACATCGTTGAAATCGAACGTATTGCTGGCGTGATTGAACGCTCCGGCGATCGTCTGGCTCGACGCGTATTGAGTGAAGCCGAGTGGCAGCAATATCAGGCGCACCAGCAACCGGTGCGCTTTCTTGCCAAGCGTTTTGCGGTGAAAGAAGCGGCGGCCAAAGCCTTCGGTACCGGCATTCGCGGTGGCCTGGCATTTAATCAATTCGAAGTGTACAACGATGCACTCGGCAAACCGGGCTTACGCTTTTTCGAACAGGCGAAAGTGATTGCCAGTCAGTTGGGCGTAAAGCATGTGCATGTCACGCTGGCCGATGAGCGTCACTATGCCTGCGCTACGGTGATCATCGAAGATTAAGGATGCAGCACCACAAACTTCTCCCACAGCGCCTCATGACTTTCCGGGTGCTGTGGGTCAGAAATAATGGTGTTATCAATCGGGCAGACGCTTTGGCAGGTCGGCACATCATAATGACCCACGCACTCGGTGCAGCGGTCGACATCAATCTCATAGATCGCGTCACCCAAACTGATGGCCTGGTTCGGGCATTCAGGTTCGCACATATCGCAATTAATGCATTTCGCTGTAATGAGTAAAGCCATGATTGCCGCTAGCCTGAGAAAGAAGGCGCGCACCTTATCATAAAACCGGCTTTTGAGGGCGGAGGGTTTATTGCGCGGGATCAAACAAAGCGAGGATTGCGCTTACTGAAACAAAATTCACCGAATACCAGATAGGAATTAGGAATACTCCGGGTTATCATTTTATGCGGTAATTATCCGCAAATATGCTTGTCGTAAGCACTATGAAAAAAATTAACTCGTTGAAAGAAATGTTTTTAAAGCAGCAATGTATTCATTGCGGAGTTGCGCGAGGTTGGTTGGCTCGTTGGATGTCGGACGATGCCTCCTTATGCGATGAGTGCCTGCATAACCTGCAACACGCAAGCCGCCAGGCCTGCCGTCACGATGCTACGTCGCAAAGCAAAAAGGCCGGATAACGGCCTTTTCTGCATCACACCAGTTTTTTCACCAGCTCTTCGCTGTGCCGGATGTGACTTGAGGCGCGTTCAGGATCGTGCTGCACCAATGCCATAAATAGCAGGTCAGTCAGCGCCAGCTGTGCACTGGTCGATGAGATCGCGGCACTGCGCGTGCTTTGTTCCTCGGCAACGGTATACAAACATATCGTCGAGCATTGCTGCAGTGAGTTAGGCGTAAATCCGGTAAACGCCAGTACATCGACGCCAAGCTGCGCCGCTTCCTGCGCCGCAAGGTTAATCTCACGCCGCTCGCCGGTATAAGATATCGCCAACAGTACATCGCCCGGGGCCATTGCCTGCACGCTCGCCAATAGAGCATGCATATCCTGCTCGGCCACCGCGTTGATGCCAATCTTCATCAGCTTCCATGAGAAATCTTTCGCCACTAACCCTGAAGCGCCGATGCCCACTAATAGAATGCGGTTTGCGTTCTTCAGCAGTTGCAGGGTTTGCAGCAGTTTCTCTTCGCTGTTGATATCCAGCGTGGCGCGGATGGCGGAAATTTTCTCGGTCAGCAACTTCTCGCCGACCACTTTCAGCGGGTCGTCGCTGAGAATATGGTTATGAACAGTGATGGCGTCGCGATCCGCCAGCGACTCACTCAGCGCCAGTTTCAGCGCAGGAAATCCTTTATAGCCCAATTTCTGGGCAAACTTCACCACACTCGACTGGCTAACGCCCGATTCCTCAGCCAGTTTTTGTGAACTCAGATGCCGTGCCCGATCCGGCTGCGACAGCAAAAAATCCGCCAGCCGACGCTCATTTAGCGCCAGTCGAGGGTAGAGCTGGCGAATTCGCAGCAATGAACTCATGTTCGATCCTTAATCCATCTAATCCCGCTTGAGCTTAGTCTCTTTTCGCACCGTCAGGTTTAGATGACAGCACGCCGACACAAAGAATAAACTATTCAGCTGGCATTGTGGCGATTGGAATTAAAAATGACCGCTTTCGCCCCCGGCGACGAAGCTGGCTACACTGTAGGGCAAGCCGTAGAAAGGAAAGATAAGGAGTGGAGTTTGACTAAGGGTACGCAACGCCGCGTGGTGTTTTTCGATCTTGATGGCACGCTGCATCAGCAGGACATGTTTGGCACCTTTATGCGTTATCTGCTGCGACGCCAGCCGATCAACGTGCTGCTGGTGGTGCCGCTGTTGCCAGTGATTGGTTTGGGAATGCTGTTTAAAGGGCGCGCCGCACGCTGGCCCATGAGCTTGCTACTGTGGGCCATTACCTTCGGCCACAGTGAGCCGCGCCTGCGCCAGCGTGAAGCGGAGTTCGCGACATGGTTCCGTCAGCGCGTCACCGCCTTTCCGGTGGTACAACAGCGTCTGACTGATTACCTCAGCAGCGATGATGCAGATGTGTGGCTTATCACCGGTTCGCCACAATCGCTGGTGGAGCAGGTCTATTTCGACTCGGCATTTCTGCCGCGCGTACAACTGATTGCCAGCCAGATGCAATCGGGTTTAGGTGGCCGTGTGCTGGCCATGCGCTGCCTGGGACATGAGAAGGTTGCTCAACTCGAAGAGAAAATTGGCACGCCATTACAACTCTACAGTGGTTACAGCGACAGCAAACAGGATAACCCGCTGCTGTTCTTCTGCCAGCATCGCTGGCGGGTGACACCGCGCGGTGAGCTGCAACAGCTGGAGTGAATCATGTGGCGATTCCGTCTATAATGCGCCGCCTTTAAATCCGCAGGAGTTGCCCGGTGAACCCACAAACTGATGAATATTGGATGCGCCATGCGCTGGAGCTGGCGCGTCGCGCGTGGGAACAGGGCGAAGTGCCGGTCGGCGCGGTATTGGTGCAGGGCGATAAAGTGATCGGCGAAGGCTGGAATCGACCGATTGGTCAGTGTGATCCCACCGCGCATGCCGAAATCATGGCGCTGCGTCAGGGCGGTAAAATCCTCGAAAACTACCGCCTGCTCGACACCACCTTGTATGTAACGCTGGAGCCGTGCGTGATGTGTGCCGGCGCGATGGTGCACAGCCGCATTACGCGACTGGTGTATGGTGCAAAAGATGAGAAAACTGGCGCAGCGGGTTCACTCATGGATGTGATTGGACATCCGGGCATGAATCATCAAATTCAGATTGATTGCGGTGTGCTGGCAGAAGAGTGCGCCGGGATGTTGAGTGATTTCTTTCGCATGCGCCGAGAGCAAAAGAAAGCGCTGCGTCAGGCGCAGCGCGAAGGTTAGTTCATCGCAATCTTTGGTTCGACCGCCGGGTAACCGGCGCCCAACTCCGCTTCCAGCGCTGATTGCTGCGCCAGCCGCTTATCCTGCTCTTGCAGGTAACCTACCAGACTGATCTGATACTTACGGATATTTTCGACGTAGTTGTAAGCCTCATGACCGCGCGCGTAGCCATAGGTGGTCTGTGCGTAGTAACGCTTTTGGCTCAGCATCGGCAGACGTAATTTCACATCAGCCCAGCTGTCCGGGTTTCCGCCCTGTTTTGCCGTCAGCTTACGCACGTCCAGCATGTGCGCATAACCCATGTTATAGGCCGCCAGCGCAAACCAGATGCGTTCATCTTCAGGGATCGTATCTGGCACCTTCTCCATCATCCGCTTCAGGTATTCACTGCCACCTCGGATACTCTGCTCAGGATCGAGGCGATCGTTGACGTCGAGGCTGTCAGCGGTGTTACGCGTTAACATCATCATGCCACGCACGCCGGTGGGCGACGTTGCCTGCGGATTCCAGTGCGATTCCTGATAAGAAATTGCGGCCAGCAGGCGCCAGTCCATACTTGCTGCATACTTCTCAAACAGCGGTTTGATGTCCGGCAATGTGTTATCAATCGCGCGCAGGAAAGTGCGGGTATCCACGTAATCAAAAGTGCCAACGTGACCAAGATACTTCTCTTCAAGGCGCGCCATCGTGCCTTCTTCGCCCATCTGGCTATAGAAGTCGAGCATCGCCGCATTCAGGCTGTCGTCATCATTGCGGGGCAGATACCAGGTGACTGGTTCTTCATCGGTGATGTCGAACGCCACCGCCAGCTGCGGATGGATGCGCTGTAACAGGCCGATAGTGACCGAATCGCCTACGGTGTAATCCAACTTGCCATCGGCAACGGCTTCCAGCAGCGCTTTCTGCCCCTGATCGGTAGAAATCGCCCAATCGAGATCGGGATAGCTGTCAGCTTTGGCGGAACGTAAAGTTGACAGGTATGCCGAACCGGACTGCACAATCAGGCGGCCTTTCAGATCGCCGAGATTCTTCGGCCGTGGCTTATCAATGCGGTACACCAGCTGTTGCGACACCGAGTAATAGCTCGGTCCACTTTGATAGTGGGCAAGACGTTCACCGTTATAGATCAAGCCAGCTGCGAGCAAATCCGCCTTACCATCATCAAGATCGTCAAACAGATCGCCGAGGTTCGGACGCACCGTGACCTCAAGTTTGACGCCAAGATAATCGGCGAAGCGTTTCGCCAGCTCGTAATCCATACCGGCTGGTGCATTATTGATGGTGTAGTAAGTCAGCGGGGAGTTGACGGTACTGATGCGCAGCACTCCACGTGATTTAATCTGTGATAACGCGTCATGTCCGCCCCCGTACCAGGGGATGGAGGGCCACAGTGCCAGCGCAAGCAGCACGGTGATCAGACCGATAAACAGATAGTTTATTTTCAGGCGTTTCAAATAGTTGTCTCGTAATGGCTCACAGGCCTCTGTCTTTTTAAGGCAGTATTTGTGTTGTTTTTACTCCCAGAGCGAGGGGCATTTTGCGCAACAAAGCGCAGCAGGGCAACTTATATAGCAAGAATTGTGCAAAATTCAGCCAAATGCTGTGTGTCAGATTTTATGCGCAAACGGTTTCGTAACCCGCGCGCTTTCTCTATAATACCGCCCGTTTTCCCCTGTTGCGCCCAATGAAGCGTCGCCCGGCGCTTCAAAGACGAGAGATCTTTGATGATGGAAATTCTGCGTGGTTCGCCCGCTCTGTCGGCATTTCGTGTTAACAAATTGCTGACCCGCTTTCAGGAAGCTCACCTGCCAGTGAGTGATATTTACGCCGAGTACGTCCATTTTGCCGATGTCAGCGCACCACTCAGTGCGGATGAACACGCCCGCCTGCAACGTCTGCTGAAATACGGTCCTTCTCTCGCCGAGCACGCGCCACAAGGGCGTCTGTTACTGGTGACGCCGCGTCCCGGCACCATTTCTCCGTGGTCATCAAAAGCCACCGATATCGCGCACAACTGCGATCTGCCCCAGGTTATCCGCCTCGAACGCGGTATGGCCTTCTATGTGCAGGCACCACAGCTGACTGAAGCACAATGGCAACAGCTGGCTAGCCTGCTGCATGACCGCATGATGGAGACCGTATTCGGTGACCTGAATGATGCGCAGCAGTTGTTCGCGAACCATGAGCCGCAGCCGCTGAAAAGCGTTGATGTGCTGGGAGCCGGTCGCATTGCGCTGGAACAGGCCAATACCACGCTGGGCCTGGCGCTGGCCGATGACGAAATCGACTATTTGCTGGATGCCTTCACCAAACTGGGCCGCAATCCGAACGACATTGAGCTTTACATGTTTGCTCAGGCGAACTCAGAGCACTGCCGCCATAAAATCTTCAACGCCGACTGGATTATCGACGGTGAAAAACAGCCGAAGTCGCTGTTTAAAATGATCAAAAACACCTTTGAACATAACCCTGAGCACGTGTTGTCAGCTTATAAAGACAACGCCGCGGTGATGGAAGGTTCAAAAGTGGGTCGCTTCTACGCTGATGCGCAGAAGGGCGAATACACCTTCCATCAGGAAGATGCGCATATCCTGATGAAGGTTGAAACCCATAACCACCCAACCGCAATTTCACCGTGGCCTGGCGCTGCGACCGGTTCCGGCGGTGAAATCCGTGATGAAGGTGCAACCGGACGTGGTGCGAAGCCGAAAGCGGGCCTGGTTGGTTTCTCCGTCTCCAACCTGCGTATTCCTGGCTTTGAACAGCCGTGGGAAGAAGATTTCGGTAAGCCAGATCGCATCGTGACCGCGCTGGATATCATGACCGAAGGCCCACTGGGCGGCGCCGCGTTTAACAACGAATTTGGCCGTCCGGCACTGAACGGTTACTTCCGTACTTATGAAGAGCGCGTGAACAGCCATAATGGCTCAGAACTGCGTGGCTACCATAAGCCGATCATGCTGGCGGGCGGTATTGGTAACATCCGTGCTGACCACGTGCAGAAGGGCGAGATCGTCGTTGGCGCGAAACTGATCGTGCTCGGCGGACCTGCAATGAACATCGGTTTGGGCGGCGGCGCGGCGTCTTCTATGGCGTCTGGCCAATCTGATGCGGATCTGGATTTTGCATCGGTACAGCGTGATAACCCGGAAATGGAGCGTCGTTGCCAGGAAGTGATCGACCGTTGCTGGCAGCTGGGCGAAGCCAACCCGATTCTGTTCATCCACGATGTGGGCGCGGGCGGTTTGTCGAACGCGATGCCAGAACTGGTCAGCGATGGCGGCCGTGGCGGTAACTTCAACCTGCGCGACATCCTCAACGATGAACCAGGCATGAGCCCGCTGGAAGTGTGGTGTAACGAATCCCAGGAACGTTATGTGCTGGCAGTGGCACCGGCTCAGCTGGCGCTGTTTGACGAGCTGTGTAAGCGTGAGCGTGCGCCTTATGCGGTGATCGGTGAAGCCACCGAAGAGCTGCATCTGAACCTGGCGGATAGCCACTTCGATAACAATCCTATCGATATGCCGCTGGACGTGCTGTTGGGCAAAACGCCGAAGATGACGCGTGATGTTGCCACTCAGCAAGCTAAAGGTGATGCGCTGGTGCGTGACGGGATTACCGTGGCAGATGCCGTTAATCGCGTACTGCATCTGCCAACCGTGGCCGAGAAAACCTTCCTGATTACCATCGGTGACCGTTCGGTAACCGGTATGGTGGCGCGTGACCAGATGGTCGGCCCATGGCAGATCCCGGTAGCCAACTGTGCAGTGACCACCGCCAGCCTGGACAGCTATCACGGCGAAGCCTTCTCACTGGGCGAACGTGCGCCAGTTGCCTTGCTGGACTTCGCTGCATCTGGCCGCTTAGCAGTCGGTGAAGCGCTGACCAACCTGGCAGCCACCTCGATTGGTTCCCTGCAGCGCGTGAAGCTCTCTGCGAACTGGATGGCCGCAGCAGGTCACCCAGGCGAAGATGCCGGTTTGTATGCGGCAGTTAAAGCGGTCGGTGAAGAGCTGTGTCCGGCGCTGGGAATTACTATCCCGGTGGGCAAAGATTCGATGTCGATGAAAACCCGCTGGCAGCAGGGTACCGAAGAGCGTGAGATGACTTCGCCGCTGTCGCTGGTCATCACTGCCTTTGCGCGTGTGGAAGATGTGCGCCGCACCGTGACGCCTCAGCTGCAAGCTGACCAGGATAACCTGCTGATGCTGGTGGATCTGGGTAATGGCGCGAACACCCTGGGTGCTACCGCGCTGTCACAGGTTTATCGTCAGTTAGGCGACAAACCAGCCGACGTGCGTGATGCATCGCAACTGGCGGGCTTCTTCAATGCCATTCAGGCGCTGGTGGCCGAGCAGAAACTGCTGGCTTACCATGACCGCTCCGATGGCGGTCTGCTGGTAACGCTGGCAGAAATGGCCTTCACCGGCCACTGTGGCATCGAAGCCGATATCGCCGCGCTGGGCAATGATGCGCTGGCAGCACTGTTCACCGAAGAGTTGGGCGCAGTAATCCAGATTAACGCCGCTGACCGTGCAGCTGTTGAGAAAGTGTTTGCCGACCATGGCCTGAGCAGCAATGTGCATGTGATTGGTCAGGCGCTGCCGGGCGATCGCTTTGTGATCCGCTCTGGTGACAGCGCGGTGTACAGCGAAAGCCGTACCACGCTGCGTACCTGGTGGGCAGAGACCACCTGGCAGATGCAGCGTCTGCGTGACAACCCAGCCTGTGCCGATCAGGAACACGAAGCGAAGAAAGACGACAACGATCCTGGTCTGAACGTTCATCTGACCTTCAAGCCAGAGGAAGACGTTGCTGCACCGATGATCGCCACTGGCGCGCGTCCACGTGTTGCCGTACTGCGCGAGCAGGGCGTGAACTCCCACGTTGAGATGGCCGCTGCCTTCCACCGTGCTGGCTTCACCGCTGTCGATGTGCACATGAGCGATCTGCTGGCGGGCCGCCGTGGTCTGGAAGAGTTCCAGGCGCTGGTAGCGTGCGGTGGCTTCTCTTACGGTGACGTATTAGGTGCAGGTGAAGGTTGGGCGAAGTCGATTCTGTTCAACGGCCGTGTGCGTGATGAGTTTGAAAACTTCTTCCATCGTCCGCAGACGCTGGCGCTGGGCGTGTGTAACGGCTGCCAGATGATGTCGAATCTGCGTGAGTTGATTCCGGGTAGTGAACTGTGGCCGCGCTTCGTACGCAATCAGTCAGAGCGCTTTGAAGCTCGTTTCAGTCTGGTTGAAGTGGCTGCGAGCCCATCGCTGCTGCTGGACGGCATGGCGGGTTCTCACATGCCAATCGCCGTGTCGCACGGTGAAGGCTTCGTGGAAGTGCGTGACGGTGCGCATCTGGCCCAGCTGGAAAGCAAAGGTCTGGTGGCGCTGCGCTTCGTGGATAACTTCGGTAAAGTCACCGAAAGCTATCCAGCGAACCCGAACGGCTCGCCGAACGGTATCACTGCAGTCACCAACGAAAGCGGTCGCGTCACCATTATGATGCCGCACCCTGAGCGCGTGTTCCGTACCGTGAGCAACTCGTGGCATCCGGCAGAGTGGGGCGAGGATAGCCCATGGATGCGTATCTTCCGTAACGCACGTAAGCAGCTGGGCTAAATTAGCCAGTCGCATCAGAGGCCGCCGCAAGGCGGCCTTTCTTTTGCCCGCCTGGTCCAGGCTCACTCACTCTGGCACTTCGGCTGGCTCGCGAAAACTGTCTGAAATTGGCGACAAATGCGTAGGTAGAGTGTCGCTAAATGGTGACATTTAACTCATTGATTTGTAATGCCTCAGTTTTTCATCCTTTAACTCGTTGCTGATCAGCGACACTTTCATCAGACCAGCCGGTCCGCTTTTTCAATAAATTCTGCGTTACGCCTCGCATTACTCTGATAATCAATGCTATTTAATTTTTGGCACGATACTTGCTATACTTACAGCGTTGCTCATTCACCTGTCTATGATTGCCCCGCATTGCGGTTGAGCTCATAAAATTCGAATGACGCACCAAACGGAGCCTGCCGTCCACCCAACCGATAATCGCTTGCTTTGCAACGTTATCAAGCATCGGACGCAACGTTGAGTTAGGCTCCACCTATTTTGCAAGCGATGCTGCGGCGTCGCTCTCACGGCAGCCCAAATGGGCTGCCGTTTTCCTTTCTGTACTTTCTTCCCTTTTGATACTTCGTTAGCATGCCAGCAGCTCACATTTAAGGAAGCGCGGTAGTGAAGAGATGGCGTCTGTTTCCCCGATCCCTGCGGCAGTTGGTTTTGATGGCTTTTTTGCTGGTTCTGCTGCCATTGCTGGTGCTGGCCTGGCAAGCCTGGGAAAGTCTGTCTGCGCTCAGTAATCAGGCCGCGGATACCAACCGCAATACCTTCACGGACGTACGCCGCAGCGAAGCGATGGCGCGCACGGCGATCGAGCTGGAACGCAGCTATCGTCAATATTGTGTGTTAGGTGATGCCACCTTGCAAAAGCTCTATCAGACGCAGTGGACGCGGTACGGGCAGATGCTCACCAGCCATGCAGATAGCCTGCCGGATCTTCCTTCCTTCAAAGCGCTGCAGGAAACCTTGCCGCAGCTCGCCAGCGTGCAGTGCGATAACGGTAACCCAGTGGCAAAAGCCGCCACGGCTCTCGAACATTTTTCTGATGCGAATGCGCAGATGGTGCAGGCTACGCGTGAGGTGGTATTTTCTCGCGGCTTGCAGCTCCAGCGGGAAATTGCCGATCGCGGCCAGTTCTTCGGCTGGCAGGCACTGATTCTGTTTCTGATCAGTCTGGCGCTGGTGCTGTTATTTACCGGGATGATTATCGGCCCGGTAAAACGCGTAGAGCGGATGATTAACCGACTTGGGCAAGGCAAAGCGCTCGGCGACAGCGTCAGTTTTCGTGGTCCACGTGAAATTCGCTCACTCGGCCAGCGCATTGTGTGGCTGAGCGAGCGCCTGAGCTGGCTGGAAGAGCAGCGTCATGAATTTTTGCGGCATCTCTCGCACGAACTGAAAACCCCGCTTGCCAGCTTGCGTGAAGGAACGGAATTATTGGCCGATCAGGTGGCTGGGCCGCTGAATACAGAACAACAGGAAGTGGTGGCAATCCTCGACACCAGTAGCCGTCATTTACAGCGTCTTATCGAACAACTTTTGGATTACAACCGCAAACTGGCGGATGGCCCGATGGCGCTCGAGCCGGTGGCGCTAAATGACATCGTTGATTCGGTCGTTAAAATTCATTCATTGCCCGCCAGTGCGCGCCAGATCACCACCCATGTTGATCTTCAGGTGGCGTACTGTCTGGCAGAGGCGACTTTGCTGCAAAGGGTCATTGATAACCTCTATTCGAACGCCGTGAACTACGGCAGTGAATCCGGTAACATCTGGCTGCAGAGCCAACAGAAAGGCAACCAGGTGTGGATTGAGGTGGCGAACACCGGCACACCGATTCCGGCTGATGAGCAGGCGATGATCTTTGAGCCCTTTTTTCAGGGCAGCCAGCAGCGCAAAGGGCCAGTTAAGGGCAGCGGGCTGGGTTTAAGCATCGCCAAAGATTGTGTGCGCAGGATGCAGGGCGATTTGCAATTGGTAACGCGCAAGGATGCGGATGTCTGTTTTCGAATCATTTTGACGACCAGTGCCGGGAATGCCTGATTAATGAAACACACCCTGATTAAACTTTTTAGCTGCGCGTTGGTGGCATTCGGCTTGAGTGCCTGCCAGACCGCGCCGACGGGCAGCGCATTGCACGACGGCACCAATCTTCCTGAGCCAGAAGTGCGGCTGCCAGATTATCTGGCGACCGATTGTCAAAACGTATGGAAGATTGAAACGCCAGCAGCGATGAGTAACCCCCTTTACTGGCAGCGTGCTATCGACTGCGGCGAGCGTTTATCGCCTACGGAAGCACGGGCTGAGGCGCGTCGCTGGCCGGTTCAAGGCTGGTCGCGTGCTTTTAAACAAGGCATTCTGCTGGCAAATGGTAATGTGACGCCGTTTGAGCGCCGCCAGTTCGTTGATACGTTAGATGGCTACAGCGCCTCCTATCCTGCTACCGTGCGCCCGTTATTAATGTTGTGGCGCAGCAACCAGGCGGCCCAGCTGGCGCTCAGCGGCGAACGCAGCCGCTATGCTGCACTTCAGCAAAGCCACGATACCGAGCTGGATAGCCTGCGCCAGCAGCAAACCAAATTGCGGCAATCACTGGAGGATACTCAGCGTAAGCTTGAGCGCCTGACCGACATCGAACGTCAGTTGTCGTCACGTAAACCAGCGGACAGCAGCGACACATCGCACGGTGCCAGTGATGCACAAAGTGAGGATCAGTAACCATGAAACAGTCTGCACGTTTACTGCTGGTGGATGACGATCCTGGCCTACTGAAGTTGCTTGGCATGCGTTTAAGCAGTGAAGGTTATCAGGTGACCACTGCTGCAAGTGGCCCGGACGCGTTGCGCCAGCTGCAAAAAGAGAAGGTTGATCTGGTGATCAGCGATCTGCGCATGGATGAAATGGACGGACTGGCGCTGTTTGGCGAAATCCAGAAACGCCACGCAGGATTGCCGGTGATTATTCTTACGGCTCACGGCTCTATCCCTGAAGCGGTATCCGCCACGCAACAAGGCGTATTCAGCTTCCTGACGAAGCCGGTAGATCGTGACGCGCTATACAAAGCCATTGATGAAGCGTTAGCCCAGCGTGCACCCGTCAGCGACGACACCTGGCGAGAAGCGGTGGTGACGCGTAATCCACTGATGCTGCGTTTGCTGGATCAGGCGCACATGGTGGCGCAATCTGACGTCAGCGTGTTGATTAACGGCCAGAGCGGTACCGGCAAAGAGGTGTTGGCACAGGCGATTCATGCCGCCAGTCCACGTGCAAATAAGCCGTTTATTGCCATCAACTGCGGTGCTTTGCCAGAGCAACTGCTGGAATCTGAACTCTTTGGCCACGCCAAAGGGGCCTTCACCGGCGCAGTGAGTGCGCGAGAAGGGCTGTTCCAGGCGGCGGAGAGCGGCACGCTGTTTCTTGATGAAATTGGTGATATGCCGCAGGCGTTGCAGGTCAAACTGCTGCGCGTCTTGCAGGAGCGTAAAGTACGTCCGCTCGGCAGCAATCGGGATGTCGATATCAACGTGCGTATCATCTCGGCCACTCATCGCGATCTGCCAAAAGCGATGGAGAAAAAGAGCTTCCGCGAAGATCTCTACTATCGCCTCAATGTGGTGAATCTGAAGATTCCCGCACTGCATGAACGCGCTGAAGATATTCCGCTATTGGCGAATCATCTGCTGCGCCAGTCGGCTGAACGCCATAAACCTTTCGTGCGCAGCTTCTCTGTGGATGCGATGAAACGTTTAGTGGGGGCCAGTTGGCCTGGCAACGTACGCCAGCTGGTGAACGTGATCGAACAGTGTGTCGCGCTGAGCACGTCACCGGTGATCAGTGATGCGCTGGTTGAACAGGCGTTAGCGGGTGAAAACACCGCGCTGCCGACCTTTGTAGAGGCGCGTAATCAGTTTGAGCTGAATTATCTGCGCAAATTGCTACAGATGACCAAAGGAAATGTCACCAACGCCGCGCGTCTGGCTGGACGTAACCGTACCGAATTCTATAAGCTGCTGTCACGCCATGAGCTGGACGCCAGTGAATTTAAAGAGTAGCTTGCTGCGGCTTATTGATTCATCCAATGACTACCCAAAATAATTCGCGTTGCAGGAAGGCAGCAAACGAAAACATCCCGGTGAGCTTACTCAATTAAGTGATTCGGGAGAAAGAGAGCCGCCAATCCCTCTGCAACCTGGAGTAGGACGGGTATATACTATTTGTTATCCGTCCATCATGGAGGGAGTGAAAAAAGGATCTGTCATGAAAAAGATCGATGCAATTATTAAACCATTCAAACTCGATGATGTGCGCGAAGCTCTGGCTGAAGTAGGCATCACCGGGATGACGGTCAGTGAAGTGAAGGGCTTTGGTCGTCAGAAAGGCCACACTGAGCTGTATCGTGGCGCGGAGTACATGGTCGATTTTCTGCCAAAAGTGAAAATCGAGATGGTGGTAGGTGATGACATCGTCGACACCTGTGTTGAAGCCATTATGAAAACTGCGCAGACCGGCAAAATCGGCGACGGTAAAATCTTTGTGTTTGACGTGGCACGCGTGGTGCGTATTCGTACCGGTGAAGAGGACGAAGAGGCAATCTAAGCCCCTTCGTTAGCCGCTAAAAAGCCTGCATTGCGCAGGCTTTTTTTGTTTACAGCACCTTGTGTGGGCCAAAGACTTCATAATGGATGCGATCGGCACTGACACCGGCATCCACCAGCTGGCGCGCGACGAACTGCATAAATGGCAGCGGTCCACACAGCCAGAACTGACGGTCGGCCTGATTCAATTCGCTGGAAATGCCCGCGAGATCCATGAACCCCGTAGCATCATAGCGGCCACTGTCCTGGCTTTCCGGCTGGCGATACCAGATATGGCTGGCGAAGTACGGCAGGCGTGAACCTGTAGCCTGTACTTCATTCGCGAAAGCATGCTGTGCACCACATTCAGCCGCATGTAGCCAGTTAATCGCGCCCGTATATTGCTGCTCAGCCAGGCTGGCTAACATCGCCAGCATCGGAGTTTGACCCACACCGGCAGAAATCAGCGTGATCGGCGCTGTCGCTTCAGTCTGCAGATAGAAATCTCCCGCCGGTGCCGCGCATTGCACAATATCACCGACCTTCGCATGGGCGTGCAACCAGCCGGAAACGCTGCCGTGTTCCTCGCGCTTCACCGCGATACGATAGGATTTACCGTTGGGTAAATGGGTGAGTGAATACTGGCGATGCTGGATATTCTCGTTATCTTCAGGTCGCAGACTAATAGCCAGATATTGTCCGGGTAAGAAATCAGCGACTGGCTGACCATCATTGGGTACCAGTTCAAAGCTTTTGATCACTGAGCTTTCAGTCTTGATGGCGCGGATACGGAAGTCACGTGCGCCACGCCAGCCGCCGACTTTCTCTTCCGATTCGCGGTAGATAGCCTCTTCACGCTGGATAAAAACATCGGCCAGTACGCCGTAAGCTTTGCCCCACGCTTGCAAAACGTCATCGCCGGGATTGAGCAACTCTTCGATGGTCGCCAGCAACGTCTCACCCACCACCGCATATTGCGCTGGCTGAATATTGAGGCTGGTGTGTTTCTGCGCAATCTTCTCTACCGCCGGCAGCAGCACCGCTAAATTCTCCAGATTGCTGCCGTACGCGACAACGGCATTAAACAGCGCCTCACGCTGATTGCCGCTGCGCTGATTATTCATATTAAAGACGTTTTTCAGTTCGGGATGTTGCGTTAATAAACGCTGATAAAAATGGCCAGTGAGTTGCGGGCCAAGCTGAGCAATAGCGGGCAGGGAAGACTTAACGGTAGCGATAGTTTGCGCATCTAGCATGGTGAATGCCTCACAGTGAATTTAAACATGTATTTTAAATGCATCTTATGATCGTTCATCTAGCCTGTAAATCCCCTGTTTTGATTGCGGGTTAGGTACTGAAGCTGGAAGCTGGCCCACAAACCTGAAAAATATTCCTCTCCAGCATGAGCAAATATCGTGATTTACAGGTTTGCAAAAATGCGTAAAAAACCCGTTCCAGCGCCGTGCCAATCGTTTGCGTAAAAAGAGGGGATTGGCGCTACCGTCACCTGTCAAAACCGTTTACACTGTTGGCCTTCGCCCCTTGCCGGGGCCTAAACTGCCGTTAAAAAAGTTAGCTAGTCAGGAGATGCCGGATGTTAAAGCGTGATATGAACATTGCCGATTATGATGCCGAGTTGTGGCAGGCTATGGAGCAAGAGAAGGTGCGTCAGGAAGAGCACATTGAACTGATTGCTTCTGAAAACTACACCAGCCCACGCGTTATGCAGGCGCAAGGTTCACAGCTCACCAACAAATATGCTGAAGGGTATCCGGGCAAACGCTACTACGGCGGATGTGAATACGTTGATATCGTTGAGCAGCTGGCGATCGATCGCGCGAAAGAGCTGTTTGGCGCCGACTTTGCCAACGTGCAGCCGCACTCTGGCTCACAGGCTAACTTCGCGGTTTACACTGCGCTGCTGCAGCCGGGTGACACCATTCTCGGTATGAACCTGGCGCACGGTGGTCACCTGACCCACGGTTCCCCAGTGAACCTGTCTGGCAAACTGTATAACGTCATCCCTTACGGCATCGACGAAACAGGCAAAATTAACTACGACGAACTGGCTGAGCTGGCTAAAACCCATAAGCCAAAAATGATCGTTGGTGGTTTCTCTGCATACTCTGGCGTGTGCGACTGGGCAAAAATGCGCGAAATCGCTGATAGCGTGGGCGCGTACCTGTTCGTTGACATGGCGCACGTTGCCGGTCTGATTGCTGCTGATGTGTACCCTAACCCGGTTCCACATGCTCACATCGTGACCTCAACCACCCACAAAACCCTCGCGGGTCCACGTGGTGGCCTGATTCTGGCGAAAAACGGTGATGAAGATCTGTACAAAAAACTGAACTCCGCGGTATTCCCGGGTGGTCAGGGTGGTCCATTGATGCACGTGATCGCGGGTAAAGCGGTGGCGTTCAAAGAAGCGATGGAGCCAGAGTTCAAATCTTACCAGCAGCAAGTGGCTAAAAACGCCAAAGCAATGGTTGAGGTTCTTCTGGAGCGTGGCTACAACATCGTTTCAGGTGGTACTTATAACCACCTGTTCCTTATCGATCTGGTGAGCAAAAACCTGACCGGTAAAGAGGCGGATGCTGCGTTGGGCCGTGCCAACATCACCGTTAACAAGAACAGCGTACCAAACGATCCGAAGAGCCCATTCGTGACTTCTGGTGTGCGTATTGGTACTCCAGCGGTAACCCGCCGTGGCTTCAAAGAAGCAGACGTGCGCGAACTGGCTGGCTGGATTGCTGACGTGCTGGACAACATCAACGACGAAGCGACCATCGAGCGCACCAAGCAGAAAGTACTCGATATCTGTGCGCGTCTCCCTGTGTATGCCTGATCTGGCATAACGCTGATGTGATGAAAAGGATGGCGCTTGCCATAATGCTTGTCAGTTAAGATCTTAATGGAGGCCGCAGCGGATAACGTTGCGGC